>CAYRUF010000009.1:0-101745 GCA_964427375.1 uncultured Desulfatibacillum sp.
AGCTCGGCCAGCGCCAGCATCCGCTCCATCGACGAGCTGCTGGAACGCGACCGGCAGCGGGAGCAGGACGGCTTTCCGCGCAAGATCCGCGTCGGCCGCCTGATCAAGCCCGGCCGGCGGGGCAAGGAAAAAGTGGTGATCGTGCCGACCACCGTGGAGGAAAAACTCCTGCACGACACGTCCTTCCGCGGGGAGGAGGAACCGTCTCAGGGCGGCGCCGGAGACGGGGAGGAAGGCGAGGTGATCGGCGAGCAGCCCGTGCGCGAAGAACAGCAGCCGGGTGGCGCCGGACCGGGGCAGGGCGAAGGCGGGGCTCATGAAATGGAGTCCAACGCCTATGACCTCGGCCGCATCCTGACCGAAAAATTCAAGCTCCCCAATCTGAAAGACAAAGGCAAGAAGCGGTCGTTGACCCGGTATACCTACGATTTGACGGACCGCCACCGTGGGTTCGGGCAGCTCCTCGACAAAAAGGCCACGCTGCGGAAGATCCTGGAGACCAATCTGCACCTGGGCAACGTCCCGGACGTCGATTGCATCGATCCGAGCCGGTTTCTGGTCGCGCCCGACGACAAAGTCTATCGGGTGTTGTCGCCGGAGAAGGATTACGAATCCCAAGCCATGGTGTTCTTTCTGCGGGATTATTCGGGCTCCATGGAAGGGCCGGCCACCGTGCTGGTGGTATCCCAGCACGTCATGATCTACAGCTGGCTGGTCTACCAGTACGCGATGCAGGTCGAAACCCGTTTCATCCTGCACGACACCGAAGCTAAGGAAGTTCCCGATTTTTATACCTATTACAACTCCAAGGTCGCCGGCGGCACCCAGGTGTCCTCCGCCTACCAGCTGGTGAACGACATCGTCGAGCGCGAAAACCTGACGCGCGATTACAACATTTACGTATTCCACGGGACGGACGGAGACGACTGGGACCACGAGGGGTCTCAAACCATACCGCAGCTCAAACAGATGCTGAGCTACGCCAATCGCGTCGGGATCACCATCGCCCAGCACGCGCATGAGGAAGGCCAGCGCACCGAAGTCGAAAAATACATCCGTAGCTCCGGGCTGCTCGAAGACCGGCCGAAGCTGCTGCGGATGGACGTCCTGCGCGAGGACTCCGACGAGCCGCGGCTGATCGAGGGCATCAAGACGCTGATCGCCGAATAATGGAACTGATCGGCCAACATACCAAGAAAATCATGGAGGGCTGCAAGCAGCGCGCCCTCGACGCCGGCCTGCGGTTCGACGAGGAAACGCTGGAATATCTGGTGACGAACCGGGACCTCCTGGAACTCACGCCCAAGCTGATGATTCCCACGCTCTATGATTACTGGGTCCACGACGTGGAGGTGCTCCGGGAAAAGGGGCGCTACGAACTTTACCCGAGCAACCCTTACGAGACCGTCATCAACACGCGGCCGGCCATCTCCTATTACAACGACAACAATCCGGACTGGATGAACGTGATGATCTTCTATCACGTCCTGGCCCACATCGACTTTTTCCAGAACAACCTCTATTTCCGCCATACCTGGGACTACGACTTCACCGGCCAGGCCCTCTCGGACAAACGCATGATCGCCCAGCTGCGGTCCGAGAAAGGCCGCTGGGTCGACTATGTCATCGAATTCGCGCGCGGCATCGACAACCTGGTGGGGTTCCACGCCGAGCTGGGCCGCCTGAACCGCGCGCCCGCGATCTCCGGTTCGCGCATGCTGGACTATTATTTCGACCATTTCCTGCAAACCGTGCGCGTGCTGAAACCCAATGAATACATCAAGGAAATCGAACGCTACAATGCCTGCCTGCGCGAGTCTCCGGCGATGGGGGAGCAGGCTTTCTTTGCGGAGGTGCTGCGGAAATACCCCGAGTTCGATTCGCACTTTAAAAAAAGCCTTGAAGCCAAGCCGGCCGGCCGGCAGGACCTGATGCAGTTCATTCTCACGCACTCCGAGTTCTTGAACAAGGAACGCAACCGGTGGATGAAGCCGGTTGTTGAAGTCGTGCGCAAAACCTCGCTGTTTTTCCAGCCGCAGATCCGCACCAAGATCATGAACGAAGGCTGGGCCAGCTACTGGCACGAGCGCCTCTTTCTGCAGGACGACCGGATAGGCGGGCATGAGATCGATTTCGCGCGCACGCATGCCGGCGTCACCGCCATGCCGCGGGTCGGCCTGAACCCCTATGCGCTGGGGATGCGGCTGTTCCAATACCTCCAGGATCTGGGCGACGCCGGCCGGTACAGCATGGATTTCCGCAAGCTGACCGATAGCAAGCAACGCGAGCAGTACGACCGCCAGGCCGGCGGCGGCCGGGCGCTCCTGTTCAACGTCCGCGAAAACCTGAACGACTTCCTGTTCATCAATGCGTTCGTCGATCAGGACTTCGTCAACCGCTTCCGTCTGTTTGTCGCCGGCCGGCGGCTGAACCAGCCCAAAGGGGTCTGGGAGATTTACGTCAAAAGCCGCTCGGCCGAAAGCTATCGCGCCATGCTCTTGAACAACCTCTATCACCCGCCCTGCATCGAGGTCGACCGGCCCAAGACCGGCAACGGCGCGCTCTATCTCGTTCACCGTTTCGAGGGCAAACCCCTGGTGCGGGAGTTCATCGCCAATACCCTGTTGGGCATCGAATACCTCTGGGGCAAGCCCGTGCAGCTCGAAACCAGCGAGGTCGTGCGCGGCGAACCGACCCCCGCCCCGGCGGCGCTGCCCGGCACGCAGATGTCGCTCGGCGAGGAGCGCGAGCAGCAGCCCATGCAATGGAAGCGGGTGCTCTATACCATGCAGAACCGCCAACTCAGCCGCGAAACACTCTAAGGCCATGGACCCGCACAGCGATCATACGAACGACCCCACCCAGCCAACCGACCCCGTCGAATCCGCCTTGCGCAGTTTGAGCCAGGCGGTCGGCATGCTGGAGCCGCACCTGCCCATCCCCTTCGGGGAGTTTTTAAGGCATCTGGTCGCCAACCCCTCGATCGTCATGCGCAACATCTTTCAGGTGTTCCACGACATGGTGACCGCGTATGTCGGCGAGGGGGTCGACGAATACCCGGATGACCCCGAGTCGATCCATTACGTCAGCTACGACTGCAACCGTCTGTTTGTCGAGGACGTGGACCACCCGTTCTTCGCCGACCGGCTGTTTGCCAACCGGCTGGTCAGCCTGGTGGACACCATGAAGCGCGGCGCCCAGCAGAATAAGATCTACATCTTTCGAGGCCCCCCCGGCTGCGGCAAAAGCACCTTCCTGAACAATCTGCTGAAAAAATTCGAAACCTACACCAACACCGAGGCCGGCCGCCGCTACGACGTCGTCTGGCGGTTCGACCGCCGCAAGTTCTGCGCCATGGCGGCCGACAACGACCATCCGGTGATCGAACGGCTGGCGCACCTGCTCGAAACCTTTCATCGCAACGAATCGGAAACGGCGCCGGTCTGCGATGAACCGGACCCCGGCGGCAGCCTGCGGGATGCCGCGTATGTCAACGGTCAAACCATCGAAATCCCCTGCCCGAGCCACGACAACCCCATCCTGATGATCCCCAAGGCCTTCCGCCGCGATTTCTTCGACGACCTGTTCAAGAACGACCGGTTCAAATACAAGCTGGCCACCGAAAAGGAGTACGAGTGGGTCTTCAAGGACAACCCCTGCACGGTTTGCAGTTCGCTCTATGACGCGCTGCTCTACCGCCTGAAAAGTCCTCGCCGGGTTTTCGAATGTCTGTATGCCCGCCCCTACCGCTTCAACCGCCGGCTGGGCGAGGGCATCAGCGTCTTCAGCCCCGGCGACCGTCCGCTGCGCCAGCCGGTGATCGGCAACCCCGTCATCCAGAAGCAGCTCAACCGGATTCTGAACGACAGCCATGCGGTCAAGTACCTCTTCTCGCATTACGCCCGGACCAACAACGGGATCTACGCCCTGATGGATGTCAAATCGCACAACGCCGAGCGGCTGATCGAGCTGCACAACATCATCAGCGAGGGGCTTCACAAGGTCGAAGACATCGAGGAGAACGTCAATTCGCTGCTGCTGGCGGTCATGAACCCGGAAGACCAGAAGAACATCGAGGGGTTCCAGAGCTTCCTGGACCGGGTGGAGTACATCAACATTCCTTACGTCATGGATCTCAACACCGAGGTGGAGATCTACCGAAACATCTTCGGCCGGCACATCGACGAAAGCTTCCTGCCGCGGGTGCTCCACAACTTTGCCCGGGTGATCCTGTCCTCGCGGCTGAAACGACGGTCGGAGGTCATGCTGGAGTGGATCAACGACCCGCAGAAATACCGCCTTTACTGCGACGAGAACCTGCAGCTGCTCAAGATGGAGATCTACACGGGCTATATCCCCAAATGGCTGTCGGACGAAGACCGCAAGCGGCTCACCGCCAAACGCCGGCGCAGCATCATCGCGGACTCCGAAACGGAGGGCGATTTCGGGATCTCCGGCCGAGATTCGATCAAGATTTTCAACGAGTTTTTCTCGACCTACGCCAAGGGGGACAAGCTGATCAACATGTCGGACCTCTGCAAATTTTTCGTCAAGGTCCACAAGGAGGTGCGCGATCTCATCCCCCAGGGCTTTCTGGACTCTCTGCTGCGGATGTACGACTACACCGTGCTGCAGGAGGTCAAGGAATCGCTTTACTACTACAACGAAGAGCAGATCGCGCGGGAAATCCAAAACTACCTGTTCGGCATCAACTTCGAGCCCGGCGTGTCGGTGACCTGCACCTACACCGGCGAGCGCCTGGAGATCACCGAGGAGTTTCTGAGCGGAATCGAATACCGCCTGATCGGCTCCGCCGCCACGCGCTTCCAGCGCCTCGAATTCCGCAGGGAGACCCAGCGCGAATACACCCGGCGCACCCTCACCCAGGAAATCCTGGTGGAACGAGCGCCGATTCAACGCACCCGTCTCTTTCTGGATCTGCACGACCGTTACGTGCACAACCTCAAGGAGAAGGTGCTGGACCCGCTGCTTGAAAACGAGAATTTCCGTCGCGGCATCAAGGATTTCAATGAAGAGGCGTTCAAGACCTACGACAACAAGATCCGGGAGGATGTCGCCTACCTGATCACCAATCTGGGCAAGAAATACCGCTACAGCGAGCAGGGCGCCAAGGAAGTCTGCATCTACGTAATCGACAACGACCTGGCGCGAAAATTCGCCGCGTGAAAGAACGGCGCCGGGCTCAGACCGCCGGCGGCGCCACGCGCACCGCCGCGTTGAGCTGGGCCGGCAGGCAGTCGCAATATTCGCCAAAGATGAAGTACATGCAGCGGTCGGCCCGCCGCGCCTTTTCATAGAAGCTGCAGCCGGGCTGCTCTTTTTGCGTTGCGGCCGTGCAGAAGGACATCTGCTCGGACCGGCAGAAATTGATGCGCTCCCCGTGGACCATACCGGCCTCCCCTTTTCCGCCGTTCTGGCGGAACCCGCTGGATTCCCTCTCGATCTGTATATGATATCGCAACACCGCGACGGAACTTGAGCGGAAACTCGGAACCTCTTGACGAAGTGGCCGCGAGCGGCCCGCGGTCGTTGCGATGGGTTTTCATTTGATTATTTGGGAGGCGTAACGTAAAAATAGGCTTCATTTCCCGAGGCTGCGAATCGAAAGCGAGTGCAGAGGAGGATCGATGGAAAAACACCATAAGTTCTCCATGTGGTATGTCCTGCTGGGCGTCTGGGTGGTGCTCATCATTCAAAACGCGATTTTCTCGGCGTTTTCCATCAAGACCATCTCCTACAGCGAGTTCTTGAAGGCGCTGAACGAAGACCGGGTGACCGAAGTGGCCATCACTTCGAACATCATCCAAGGCCGCATGAAGGTTCCCGGAGACGCCAGCGAAGCCGGGCAGCCGTTCCGGACCATCCGGGTCGACCAGGAACTCTCCGAACTCCTGTCCGGCCACAATGTTCAGTTCAAGGGCGAGATCGAATCCACCTTCATGCGCGATTTGTTCTCTTGGATCTTTCCGATCGCGCTCTTCGTAGGCGTCTGGTACTTCCTCATGAAACGCATGCAGGGCCAGCAGCCCGGTTTCATGTCGTTGGGCAAGAACAAGGCCAAGATTTACATGGAAGACGAGGTGGGCGTGCGCTTCGAGGATGTCGCTGGCGTGGACGAGTCCAAGCAGGAGCTCCAGGAAGTGATCGAGTTCCTCAAGCAGCCGGACCGCTTCACCCGGGTCGGCGGCAAGATGCCGCGCGGGGTTCTGCTGGTCGGGCCGCCGGGGACCGGCAAGACCCTGCTGGCCAAAGCCGTGGCCGGCGAGAGCGGCGTGCCCTTTTTCAGCATGAGCGGTTCGGAGTTCGTTGAAATGTTCGTCGGCCTGGGCGCCGCACGGGTGCGGGATCTGTTCACCCAGGCCAAGTCCAAGGCGCCCTGCATCATCTTCATCGACGAGCTGGACGCCCTCGGCAAGGCGCGGGGAATCGGCAGCATGGGCGGTCACGACGAGCGCGAGCAGACGCTGAACCAGCTGCTGGTCGAGATGGACGGTTTCGACCCTCAGGTGGGCGTGATCCTGCTGGCGGCCACCAACCGTCCGGAAATCCTCGACCCGGCCCTGCTGCGCCCGGGGCGATTCGACCGGCAGGTGCTGGTGGACCGCCCCGATCGCAGGGGCCGCGAGGCCATCTTGAGGGTGCACCTCAAGAAGATCCAATACGACGAGAGCCTCGACATCGAGAAGCTGGCCAACATGACCCCGGGCATGGTCGGTGCGGACCTGGCCAACATCGTGAACGAGGCCGCGCTGCTGGCCGTGCGGCGCGACAAAGAGCAGGCCGGCATGTCCGAATTCCAGGAAGCCGTCGAGCGGGTGGTGGCGGGGCTGGAGAAGAAGAACCGCGTCATCAACCCCAAGGAGAAGAAGATCGTGGCCTACCACGAGCTAGGGCACGCCATTGTGGCGATGTCGCTCCCGGGAACCGATCCGGTTCAGAAAATTACCGTTATCCCGCGCGGCATCGCGGCCCTGGGCTACACCATGCAGGTGCCCACCGAGGACCGCTTCCTCATGAGCAAGACCGAGCTGGAAAACAAGATCGCGACGCTGCTCGGGGGCCGCGCCGCCGAGGAGATCGTGTCCGGCGACATCTCCACCGGCGCTCACAACGATTTGTCGCGGGCGACCGACATCGCCCGCAGCATGGTCAAGGAATACGGCATGAGCCGGGTCGGCCAGGTCTTCTACGCCCCCCAGCGCCGCGCTCAGTTTCTCAGCCCCATACCGGAGGGGCCGGGGGAGTACAGCGAGGCCACGGCCGAGGAGATCGATCTTGAAATCAAGGAAATTATCGGCGGCCAGTACCAGCGCGCCCTGAACCTTCTCAGAGGCCGGCGCGACATTCTGGAAAAGTCGGTGGCCGTGCTTCTCGAGAAGGAAACCATCGAGGGCGATGAACTGAAGCAGCTCATGGCCCAAGTGGCCGATACCCCGCCGGCGCCGGCGGCCTGAGAGGACCGGGCAGCGCGCATTGGATTGGACCGGATCGGTAGCACCCATGACCCCG
The DNA here is from genome assembly GCA_964427375.1 of uncultured Desulfatibacillum sp. Taxonomy (GTDB): domain Bacteria; phylum Desulfobacterota; class Desulfobacteria; order Desulfobacterales; family SpSt-501; genus SpSt-501. The sequence goes on from CAYRUF010000009.1 coordinate 7,531, forward strand.
AATAGAAAGACGTGGCTTGACGATGACCGGCGGCGGCGCCAGATCGACCCGGCCGGCCCGGACTCGGCAGCCGCCGAGGAGGTCTTCTTCGGTTTCGAACACGTTCCGGCCCATGAAAAGGCCGAACGAGTGGTCCAGCACTTCAACTCGGTGGCCGCCGTCTACGACTTCATGAACACGCTGCTGAGCTTCGGAATCCACCACGCCTGGAAACGCGCCAGCGTGCGCATGCTGGACTTGCAGGCGGGGGAGCGCGTGCTGGACGTATGCGGGGGGACCGGCGATCTGGCGATCCTATCCGCCCGGCGGCTCGGGCCTCGCGGACAGGTCGTCATCTACGATATCAACCGAGCCATGCTCGAAGCCGGGATGCACAAAGTGGGGAGCCGGTCGCAGAGCGCCCCCATCCGGCATGTCCAGGGCGACGCCGAGATGATCGCCTTCCCCGATCGCAGCTTTGACGCCGCCATGGTGGGCTTCGGCATCCGCAATGTCGTCCACATGCGGCAGGGGTTCGCCGAAATGCACCGCGTGCTCAAACCCGGCGGCCGGCTCATGTGCCTGGAGTTCTCCCGGCCGGTCTGGCCGGTTTTCCGTTGGCTCTATGACCTCTATTCGTTCTACATGATGCCGTTTTTGGGAGAGCTGATCGCCGGTTCCCGCAAGGCCTACACCCACCTGCCGGAATCCATCCGCATGTTCCCGCTGCCGCATGAACTGGCCGGCATGCTGCGGCAGGTCGGATTCAGCCGGGTGGATTACCGCAGCTTCACCAACGGCATTGCCGTGGTCCACCTGGCGGTCAAGTAACCATTGTCTATATGTAGGGATTTTATAACTACCGTCTCATCATTGGCGAGCGCTCCAGGCAGGCCGAAAATCGGAATCATGGGAAACCTAATCTTTTGCATCGCAGTTGGCTTTCTCGTAATTTCGCCCTCTGCTGCCATATCGGCGGAGACCCTTCTCTATGATGACTTTGACGGGGACATGGTGAGCTCCGCCAGGTGGCATATCCCCACCTGGGTGTCGCCAACGGATGGAACCGTCGTCGGCCATACTCAGTTCAGATTTGCTCAAGCGTCTTCGCTTCCGAAGGCCGATAACGGCAACGCGATGATCGCGCTTGAGACGTTTAATCCAACCGCATTTTCTTTTTACGGTACGGATTTAAGAAGCAATCAATCGTTCGCCGTGGGGAATGGGATCCACCTGACCGTGCGCGCCAAAATGAATACGGTCACGCCGGGCATCGTCGGAGGTATTTTCCTCTATGCCCTCAAGCCTGGAAGTAGCACCGATCATGATGAAATCGATTTTGAGCTTCTCACCAATCTGCCGCATGGGGTCCAAACCAACATTTATGGCAACGAAAAGCTGGGCACCGGAAACGTGCAATTCGTAGCGTTTGCGTCCGGAACGATAACGGACTACCACACCTACGAAATCAAATGGGAACCCCACCAAGTGTCCTGGTGGGTCGATGGCAAGCTGGTTCGGACCGACACCCGTCATGTGCCGGCGGGGCCCATGAATTTTCACCTCAACATCTGGGTGCCGGATCCGGGATGGCCGGCGGCGCATGACCCGCATTTAAAACCGGCGCCATCGGCAAGTTCCAACCAGATTTTTTCGATGAGCGTCGACTCCGTGCATATCCAATCCCTTCCGCCACCGCCAACCGGTAAGATGGCGGACCATCACCACCAACTCGACGATCGGAAAACCGGCTATCCGTAACGGCGGTTCTCAGCTTTTCCCGTTCTTTCAAACCCTCGACTTGCAGGAACCGCTCCCGGATTGAAGCGCAGCGGTTATTCTTTTTCCACCGGGAAGGTCATCGACGCACCGTTCCAGCCGACGATCGTCACCATGACGGACAGCGACAGCACGAGCAGGATATAGAGCAGCCCGGCACCGCTGAGCGAGTCCAGGATGTCCGGGACTTTCAGGCGCCAGACGAAAAGGACGATGGTGGTGGCGAGCATGGCGAGGGTGAGCGGGATTTTGATTTTGACCGGTTTCAGGGGCTTGGCCATGTAGTTCAGCCACCAGGTGTAGAAGCCCGTGGAGATTCCGACCAGGTTGAAAAGAATCCCCGCACCCAGGCAGTGAAACGCCGTGGCGTCGAAGGATTTCTCGCCCGTGATCAGGTATAGCAGGCTGAAGGCGGTGCTGGAGAACATGAACACGATGGGAAAGTGCACCGTCATGGGGTGAGGGTGCCGGCGCAGGAACGGAAAATGCTTCAGCAGCGCCGCCAGCGCCGCTGGAATGCGCTGGTCGGCGGCATCCTCCGCCCGCTTCAGCACGCCCACCTGCGGATAGCGCTCGAGAACGTCAGGTGCGTGCGGGGCGCCCTGGATATCGGTGGTGAGATCCTGGCCGGACCGGTGGCGCTTCATGTGGGTGCCGGTTTTCCACATCTTGCTCGCGCTGACGTCATAAACCTTGCCCGCATGGGCCACATAGACCGGCCGGCCGTTTTCGCCGTTGTACTGCGCCAGTTCTTCCGGGGTGAACTCCCTCATTGCGGCCTCTCTCGCTGGATGTGAACGGTTCGCATGATCGCTTCTCAAATCAACAGGCTCAGCAATACCACCGCCAGCATAGCCGCCGGATAGTAGCTGGCTTGATTGAACAACCGCATGGCTGCGGAGCGTTCCTTCGCTTGAATGAGGCGCAGGCCGGGGATGACCATCAGGTAGCATGAAGCGGCCAGCGCCAGCAGGGCGAAGAAGGGGGCGTGCGGCAGCCGGCTGAGTTGGAAGGTCAGAACATTGAGCACCAGCGTCCCGGCCAGCGCCGCCGCCGCGAGGCTCACCGCCCGTTCAACCCCGCAATGCACCGGCAGGGTCCGGGCCTGCAGGCGGCGGTCTTCCTCAAGGTCGGACAGGTCGTTGGGGATGTTCTGTCCGCCGAGCTCCCAAAAAAAGAGCGTGCCAAAAAGAGCGGCCAGGAACACCGGCGACGGATGGGGCTCCACTGCGAATACGGCCGCCATGGCCCCGGAGGTCTTGACCGCTCCGCTCACGAGCGTGCGGAACGGGCTGACGCGCCACAGCCGGCAATAAATCGCCTCCAGCGCACAGCCCCCCAGAAATATGGCCACACAGACCGGATTGAGGATGAAAGCCCCGACGAGGGCAACGGCCGCCCACCCGGCGGCCCACAACAGCCCATCCTGGAGACTCAGCAGACCCTGGGCCATCGGATGGCGCACGATGACGCCGTCGAGGTCGCACCCGGCGGCGGCCAGGACGCCGCTGGAGACTTTTTCCTGGTCCACGCGGTAGTCGACGACGTCGTTCAGGGCATATACGGCCGTGTAGCCGGCGAAGGTGGTGATGAGCCCGATCAGGACAATTTCTATCGGCGGGAAAGCGCCAAGCGCCAGCAGCGCCGCAAACGCCGGGGTGCACATGTCCAGCAGCCCGTGGGGGGTTCGGGAAAGCGCCCAGAAAAGCTTCAGGCGGCTGATCCCGTTGAATTCGCACTGAACGCTCGGTTCGGCCACGAATCGGCTCTTTCCCTTCCGCTTCCCCTTTGACAAAAAGGGCAGGCGGGTTTTAAATAAGGATTGGTTCAGAAGTAAGCTCTGTCTAACATGGGCATTGCGCCGGCGTCAAGGCGCGGCCATCGACCGTTAGACGCTCCAAGGAGGCCTTAAAGAGCGCCTCCCGCCAGGAATGGCGAGCGGCCCGGCGCCCAGAGTTCTGTCTCAAAGCCTGGGCGTTAACCCGAGGGATATTCAACCGGCCGAATTCGCTTCGGCTGTCAGCAGGCGGAAATGGAACGGGTGGATCTGATCGGAATGTTCATGCTGGGACTGCTCGGAACCGGTCACTGCGTGGGGATGTGCGGGCCCCTGATTTTCGCTTTTCCGGGCCGCACCGGTCGTTTCATGTCCCATGCTTGGTACCACCTGGGGCGGGTGACGACCTATGTCGCGGTGGGCGCGATCCTGGGCGGAGTGGGCGCCTTGCTGACGGGGCTGAGCGGAATGCAAACGAAAGCCGATGTGGCTGGCCTTCAAACCGGGCTGCGATTTTTCGCCGCCGTCCTGCTGGGGGTCCTCGGCCTGATCCGTCTGGGATGGTTGAAGGAGCCCGGCTGGTTTGCCCGGCTGAATCCCGAACGCATCCCCGGCTTCAAGCGCGCGCTTGCCAACGCCAGCGACTCAAATGGCCAGAGGGTGTTCTTTCCATTAGGGCTGCTGCTGGGACTCCTGCCCTGCGGTTTGTCCTACGGCGCATTTGCCCAAGCCCTGGGAACCGGCAGTGCGGCCGCCGGCGCGCTTCTGGTCCTGGCATTTGCGGCCGGGACCGCCCCCGGCCTGCTGCTCTTGGGAACCGGCGCCTCCGCCGTCTTCCGGCGCTACCGCCGGCCCTCCGACATCATCGCCGGGATTCTGATGCTGTACATGGCCGCCATGCTCCTGCGCAAAGCGCTGAACGCCTGGATTTGAGCGCCGCAGCTCATGGCTTCATGCGGCACTCCTGGTCCCATTCCGGGCAGGCGTCCTTCGCCGGCGCAGAGAACTTGGCCATACACTCGCTGCACTCCAGGTCGAAATTCGGTACGTTGCCGTAGCGTTCCTGCAATTCCTCTTTGGTCAATACGGTGGTGAAGCTGCAGCCGCATTGCGGACAGCCGCCTTTTACCGTGTAACGCTTTTTTTCCTTCGCCATGCTTTCACCCTCCCGTTCTAAGTTTAAATGTCCAGCAATCGGTCGATCTCTTCCTCGGGCAGAATCGCTTCCGCCTTCAGCACTTCGCGGATCGTCCGACCGCTGTCGAAGGCCGTCTGGGCCACCGCCGCCGCCCGATCGTAGCCGATCGCCGGCACCAGGCCCGTCGCCAAGGCCAGACTTTTTTCGATGAAGGCCGCGCAGGCCTGGCGGTTGGCGGCGATACCCGCCACGCATTTCTCGGCGAACACCACCGCCGCGTCCGCCAACAATCCAATCGACTGCAGCAAATTATAGGCGAGCACCGGCAGCATCACGTTCAGTTCGAAGTTGCCGCCCTGGCCGCAGGCGGTGATCGTGGCGTCATTGCCGACCACCTGGGCCGCCACTTGGAGCACCGCCTCGGGAATCACGGGATTAACTTTGCCCGGCATGATCGAGGACCCCGGCTGCAAGCTCGGCAGGGTGATCTCCCCTATGCCGCAGCGCGGTCCCGATCCCAGCCAGCGCAGGTCGTTGGCGATCTTGACCAGGCTCACGGCCACGGTTTTGAGCGCACCGCTTGCCTCCACCGCCGCGTCCCGGGCCGCCTGGGCCTCGAAGGAGTTGCGGGCCTTGCGGAATTCGATGCCGGTTTCGCGCGAAATCCAGGCGATGGCGGCAGCGGCGAATTCGGGATGGGCATTCACCCCGGTCCCCACCGCCGTGCCGCCCAGGGCCAGTTCGGCCAGCCGCGGCTCAACGGCCGCAAGCCGTTCGATCCCCAGTTCCACCTGCCGCGCGTAACCCGAGAACTCCTGCCCCAGGGTCATAGGCACGGCATCCTGCAGATGGGTGCGTCCGATCTTGCGCACGGCGGCGAACTCATCGGCTTTGGCCGACAGGGCTTGGTTCAGTCGCTGCAGCGCTGGAACCAGCCGCTGACGCAGGGACCGGAGCGCCGCAATGTGGATGGCGGAAGGGACCGCGTCGTTGCTCGACTGGCCGAGGTTCACATGGTCGTTGGGATGCACCGGCGATTTGCCGCCCTTCTGCCCGGTCAGCAGCTCGTTGGCGCGGGAGGCAAGGACCTCGTTGACGTTCATGTTGCTGGAGGTGCCCGAACCCGTCTGAAAGACGCCCACGACGAACTGATCGTCCAGTTTGCCCGCCAGCGCCTCCCGCGCGACGGCCGCCACCGTCTCCCCAAGCTTGGGATCGATCAGCCCCAAGTGCCGATTCGCCTCGGCGGCGGCCGCTTTGATAAGGATCAGCGCGTGGATGAACTCGATGGGCAGCTTGAGATCGCCGATCGCAAAATTGTCCACCGCCCGCTGGGTCTGGGCGCCGTAGTAAGCATTCTCCGGGACCCGCACGACCCCCATACTGTCTTTTTCTGCACGGAAGTTGGTCATGCCTCTTTCATGCGCTCGATGTTGGCCCTCAGCTGCGCGATCTCGATGCCGAGCCCCACGCACTTCTGACCCAGCAGGCATTTCTCGGCGTCGCCGTCCTCTAGAAAAGTCTTGAGTTTCAGGTTGTCCTTCTTCAGGTGCACGACCCAGGATTTTTGCGCCGGGTCGTAATCCACTTCTACGTCGATCCCGCACTCGCCGATGTCGGGGTAGAGCTGCCTGATTTTGTCGCAAAGGGTTTTCTGGTCCAGCATCTTTGCCTCCCGTGGATGGGTTTGGGCCGGACGGCCATTTCCAGCCGGGGTGTCCAAACCGGATTGCCATGAACATAATGCAGGCGCCGGCCGAGTCAAAGGGACCATCGCCCGGCCAAGCGGCGCTGCAGCCGTTGGACCAGATGCCGCAACCGCCGCAGACGGCGGGCGCACGCCTGAAAACGGCGAGCCGCGTTTCACTCGGGATAGGGCTCCTCTCCCGCCATCTGTTCGGCGGCCGGCCGGAGCGTCTCCCGGCCGATGAAGAACAGGAGCAGCGAGGGAATGACGAAAAGGGTGAAGAGGGTCGAGGTCATCAGGCCGCCCAGCACCACACTGCCCAGCCCCCGGTAAAACTCGGAGCCCGGCCCGGGGACCAGTACCAGCGGCAGCATGCCGAAGACGCTGGTGAGCGCGCTCATGAAGATCGGCCGCAGGCGGGTGCGGGTGGATTCGCGCACCGCTTCCCACTGCGGCATGCCGTAAATGCGGATGTTGTTGAGCGATTGGTGCACGATCAGGATCGCGTTGTTGACCACCACGCCCACCAGGATGATGAAGCCGAGCATGGTCAGGATGTCCAGCGGCTGCTCTGCGATGAGGAGATTCACCAGCTTAAGGCCCGCCAGCCCGCCGACCGAGGCCAGCGGCACGGTGAACAGAATGACGAGCGGGTAGAAGAAGTTCTCGAACAGTGCCGCCATGAGCAGGTAGCAGATCACCGCCGCCAGCACGAAATCCCACTGCAGCGCCTGGCGCGCCTCGGTCAGCTTGTCGGCCACCCCGCTCTGGTCGACGTCGATTCCCTTGAGCAGGCCCTGGGTTTTCAAGTCCGGCACCACGCGCGCCTGGATGATCTCCATGGCCGCTTCAAGCGGGATGGAAGACGGCGGGGTCACCTGCAGGGTGATGGTCCGCTTGCGTTCGAGGTGCCGGATTTGGGTGATGCCCGTCGTGCGCTCCAGGTCCGCCAGGGAGGACACCAGCACCACCCGCCCGCCGGGGACGGCCGTGAGGGATTTGTAGAGGATTTCCGGGGTGGCGATGCCCACTTCGGAGGCCTTGAGCTTGAGGTCGATTTTCTTTTCGCCCTCCTGCTTGAACTCCCCGATGTCCCGCCCGTCCATGAGCACGTCCACCGAAATCCCCAAGTCCCGGGCGCTCATTCCCACCGCCCGCAGGCGCTCGCGGTCCGGGATCAGGCGGACCTCCGGGAAGAGCAGCTCCAGGGAGGGCAGCGGCCTGACCTGGGCGCCGGGGATCTCCTGCAGGATGGTTCCGAACATCGTGCCGGCCGCCGCCACCAGCCGGTTCAGGTCCTCGCCGCTCAGGTCCACGTCGATGGTGCGCCCCCGGCCGAGGCTGGTCTGGAAGACCCCCGCCTGCAGGCTGACCCCCAGCATGCCGGGGATGGAGGCGATGACGCGCCGGAACAGAGGGATCAGCTCGCCGGCGCGCTGCTCGTGCAGGCTGATGGCGCCGAAGAGCATCATCTGCTCGGAGCCCACGAAAAACATGTTCTGGATCCCCGGGTAGCCCTCGTGGTCTCTGCCGACGTAATCGCGCGTGGCCGCAAAGATCTGCTCGCCGATGGCCCTGCGTTCGGCGTAGGAGAGCCCGGGCGGCGGAATCAACAGGTTGATGACGAGGTTGCGGTTGCCCTGGGGCAGGTATTCCATCTTCGGAAACAGCAGGATGCTGCCGACGACGGCGGCCGTGGTGAACCCCAGGACGGTCAGCAGGCGGGTGGCCACGCTGCGTGTGGCCAGGCCGACCAGGGCCATCAGCCCCCCCGATAGGCTTGTCCCGATGCTTCCCAGGGCTTTTTTCAGGCCGTGCGAAAGCGCCCCCTCCCGGATCAGGCGGTAAAGGAGGCGCGAGAGCATGGGGATGACGAGGATGGACACGAGCAGGCTCAGGCTGATGGAGCAGGTGATGGCGATGGCGATGTCGCGGAAGAGCTGGCCGGCCTCTTCCTGCATGAACACCACCGGCAGGAAGACGGCGATGGTAGTCAGGGTGGAGGCGAGCACCGCGCCCCACACCTCGCGGGCGCCGTCGTAGGCGGCCCTGAAGGAGGACTTGCCCAGGTTGCGGTGCCGGTCGATGTTCTCGAGCACGACGATGGCGTTGTCCACCAGCATGCCGGCGGCGAAGGCGATCCCCGCCAGGCTGACGACGTTCAGGGTGCGGCCGAAAAGGTGCATGAAGACGAAGGTGCCGATGACGCTGATGGGGATGGCGGCGGCCACCACGAGGGTGGAGGCCAGGCTGCGCAGGAAAACAAAGAGCACCGCGACGGCCAGGACCGAGCCGAGCAGGATATTCTGGCCGACGAGGTCGATGGCGCCGCGGATATACGGCCGCTGGTCGTAGACCCAGTGCAGGCGGATTTTCTCCGGCTGGAGCTTTTCCTCGTTCAGCCAGGTGACCACCGCTTCGAGCCGGTCGGTCAGATCCAGGATGTTGGCGTCCGGCTCCGGCTTGATGCCGATGGCGATGCCCTCTTGGCCGAGATGGATGGTGGCGGCGGCGAGCTTGTCGTAGCCGAAGTGCACGCCGGCGATTTCACCCAGCCGGATACGCCGCTCGCCGGTGGAGGCGATGATCAAGTTTTCCACATCGGGGATGCTTCTGAACTCGGCCGTCGTGCGGATGCGGTAGTCGCGCCGGCCCACCCCCAGCGTGCCGGCCGAGATGTTGACGTTCTCGGCCCGCAGGATCTCGATGAGCTGGGGGATAGTCAGACCGTGGGCCGCCAGCCGCTCGGGCGACACGACGACGTGCAGCTCCTTTTCCGTCCCCCCGCCGATGAACAGATCGGCCACGCCCCGCACCCGTTCGAGATACTGCCGGATGTTGTTCTCGAAAAAGGTCCGGTAGGTGTAGATCGAATGGGGGTTGTCCGGGTCGGATTTCAGCACCATCCATACCACGGGCGAAGTGGCCGCGCCGGTGGCGGTGATGATCGGCTTCTCCACGTTTTCGGGGTAGGAGGGCACCTCGTCGAGCTTGTTGGAGACCCGCAGCAGGGCGTCGTTCACGTCGGTGCCGATGGCGAACTTGAGGGTCACGGTGCCCTGGGAGTTGAACGAGGAGCTCTCCATCTCGATCAGGCCGGGGATGCCCTTGAGCACCTTCTCCTGCTCCTCGATGATGTCGCGCTCGACCTCGTAAGGGGTGGCCCCCGGCCACGTGGTGCTCACCGAGATCTCCGGCTCGATCACCGTGGGGCTGAGCTGGTAGGGCATGCGGATCAGCCCGATGTAGCCGAAGAGCACCACCAGGATGATGCCCACGAACACGCTGACCTTCTTTTCGATGCAGGTCTTGATGATGTCCATCGGTTGCTTACCGCCTTACCACAACCTCCTGGCCGTCCCGAAGGCGCTCGTTGCCCTTCACGACCACCTGCATGCCCTCCTGGAGGCCTTCGGCGGCGAGGCCGACCTCGAGGCCCTCGTAGGCGACCACCGCCACGGGCACCGCGCGGACCTTGGCGCCTTCGAGCACGAAGACGACCGTGCGGCCGGCGGCCGAAATGAGCGCGTCCCGGGCGACGATCAGGGCGTCTTGGGTCCTGGCCGTGGGCAGCCAAACGATGGCGGACATCCCCTCGATGAAGGACTGGGTGTTGGCCGCACGGATCTTGACCGGGAAATTGCGCGTGGCCGCATCGCCGCGGGGGATCAGGGCCGCCACGGTGCCCTCGAGCTCGCTGCCGCCGATGCTGAGCCGGACCCTGGCTCCGGAGCGGACCTGGCGGATGTAGCTCTCCGGAACCTCGACCATGACGTCGATCACGTCGTCGCGCGCCAGCACCGCCACGGTCTTGCCCTCGGCGAGCCACTCCCCGCGGTCCACGCTGCGCCGGATCACGACTCCGTCGAAGGGCGCGCGGATCACGGCTTTTTGGATCTCGAGTTCGATGCGCTCGACCTCGGCTTTCAGCGAATGGGCCCGCCGCTCCAGCGCCCGGGCGCGGAAGCGGGTGTCGTCGTAGTTCTGCTCCGAGATGGAGCCCTTCCCGAAAAGCTTCTCCCGGCGGCCGAGTTCGATCTCGGCGATTTTCAATTCGGCCAGCACCTGCTCGTGGCTGGATCGCGCGGCGTCGAGCCGCTTGGCCAAGAGATCGGTGCGCAGCTCCACCAGGGGCTGCCCGACCTTCACCCGCTGCCCGTCCTCGATCTTCACCGCTTCCACGATGCCGGCGACTTCCGCGGCCACATCCGAGACTTCCGCGTAGTGAACCGTGCCGAGGAACTCCGCCTGCGGCGAAACCTGGCCCGACCGGACGGCGGCCACCGCCACCAGCGACGGCGGCGGCCCCTTGGGTTTTTCCTGGGCGAAACCCTGGGCCGCGAGCGTCGACAAGCAGCCCGCCAAAACCCACCCCCGGCAGGCCCGCGAACACCCGAATCTGGCGATATCGGAGAGAATACCCATCTGCCCTCTCGAAGTGACGGTAGACTCTAAAATAAGAATGAAGACAAGGCAAGTTCCATCGAAGCGGAAGCGGAGCAGAGCGCCGGCACGATAACCCGCCGGCTTCAGAACAGGTGCGACAGCTCGCTGGCAAGGTTTTGGGTTTCTTCCCCGAGTCTCTGAACCGTATCGGGGCCGATCCCTAAAAGGCCGGCGGAGCGCAGATCGGAGGGTTCGATCCGGGCGGCTTCCATGATGCTGTATCCGATCATGCGGGTCAGCATATTGGCCAAGTTGACCACCAAGCCGTCCACGCTGACCGCAGAGTCGAATTCGTTCTTTTCGTGGAGGGAGACCGCTCGGATGAAGCCTTCGTCGAACCCCCATCGCTTGAGCATGATGTGGCTGATTCCGAGATGGGCTTCCTGGATGTTGGCGACCACCAGCTTCATGTCCATACCCTTGAGCGCGGCTTCCTCGGAAAAAGCCTTCAACAGGAACGTCTTGCCGATGTCATGGGTCAGCCCCATGAGGAACAGGGTGTCCACGTCCCCCAATTTCAGGTGCTGGCCGATCCGCTTGGCGCCGAACGCGGTGGCGATGGAGTGCCCCCAGAGCTGGTCCATCAGCAGGCGATAGTGTGGATTTTTGGTTTCGTACAAACTCTTGTTGGCGATGGCCATGACCACGTTCATGGTTTCTTTGAGGCCGAGCCGCGGAATGGCATCGCGGATCGTTCGGATTTCCTTGATCCCACGATAAACCGGGCTGTTGGATATGGAAATCAAGCGCAGCGCGACGACCGGTTCCCTTTCGATCACCGCCACCAGCATATCGGCGGTGGCATTCGGCTGATTGACGACGGCCTGGAGTTCCTGGACCACCCGAGGCATCACCGGAGGGACAATCTTGCCGCTCGCAAACTTCTGCAGGATTTGAGCGAAGACTTCCTTGATGTTGAAGGTCTCCTTCTTTTTGGTCGGCATGTATTCTTTGGAAACGCCGGAGGTGGCTTCGATGAACTGCGCAAACTGGTCCACCAGCGCCCCGTCGAACGCTGTTCCGGAATCCTGGATGATCTGCTCCAGGGCGGTCATGTTGTCAACGCCTTTGCGCGGGAAGCGGGGGGACGTCAGCCAGTCGAAGCGGTCGAAGAGCGCAATCAGCCGAGCCCCGAGCGGGATTTCCTCCCCCTTGCGTTTGTCCGGATAACCGCTTCCGTTCCAGGCCTCGTGGTGGTGGCGGATGGACGGCAGCGCCTTGGCGAGCAGGCTGAGGTTGGCCAGGATCTTCTCGGCCAGGACGGGGTGATTTTGGACGGCGTCCCGCCCCTCGTCATCCAGCTCCGAGGCGCCGGGCGTGAGCTCGGGCGGGCCGAATACCAGACCCAGATCATGCAACAAGGCGGCGAAATAAATCGCGTCGATCTCTTTGGGAGGAACGATGCCGAACTTCTCGCAGAAATGCGCGCAGGTATTGGCCACCCGCTCGCAGTGCTGGCGGAGATGGGGGTCTTTTTCTTCGATGACGGCCAGCAGGGTGTTCGCGACTTGCAGGGTCAGCTCCCGCGTCTCGCTGGGCGACCGGGGCATGCTTCGTTCGGTCATGAGGGATACCTCTTTAGAAAAGGTGGGCCACGTCCTTGATGATGTCCCTGACCTTTTCTGCGACCTTTTGAATGACGTCGGATGACAAGCCCAGCAGCTGCGCCGAAGTCAGCTCGGCGGGATCACTTCCATCCCACTCGAAGAAGCTGAATCCCATTTGGCGCGTCATCAGGTTGGCCAGGTGGACGATCAGGATTTCCTTGTTGGTCTGATCGGAGAAATTGGCGCCCTCGTGAAGCGCGACGACCCGGGCGAACTCCTCCCCGAACCCCCAACGCTTGAGCAGCATGTTGCCGACGCTCTGGTGCGCCTCCTGGATGGCGGGCATGATCGCTTCGGCCTTCAGCTTCTCCTCCTGAGGAATTTCGGCGAATGCTCTCAGCAGCACCACCTTGCCGACGTCGTGGGTGAGCCCCATCAGAAAGAGGGTTTCCGGATCGTTCAAGGCAAGGATTTGTGCGATCAGCTTGGAGGCATACGCACTCACCAGGGAATGCACCCAGAGCTTGTCCAAGAGCACCCGAAACTGAGGAACCTTGACTTCATACAGGCTCTTGTTCGCGATGGCCACGACGACGCCCATGGTCTCCTTGAACCCTAGACGGGGAATGGCGGCCTGGACGCTCTTGACATCCCCGTGTCCTTTGTAGACCGGGCTCTTGGCCACCGAGATCAGCCGCAGCGAAATGACCGGATCGCGCTCGATCACCTCCGTCAGGTCTTTGACCGAGGAATCCGGGCGCTTGATGATGTTGCGCAGCTCAAAGACGATCTGGGGCATGGCGGGCGGAACCAGTTTGCCGGAGCTGAATTTTTGAAGAATGCCGGCAAAAGCCTGTTTGATGAAGGCGGTCTGCTTCTTGAGAAGGAAATCCTCGGCGGCGCCGGAGGTGGACTGCATGAATTCGATGAATTTCGGAACCAGCGCCGGGTCGAACTCGGATCCCGCTTTCTCCTGGATGTCGGCGAGCGCCTGATCCATGCTCAGGCGCTCCGTCTCCCGGCGGCCGAAGGTCATGCGGTCGAAATAATCAAAGAGATGCAGGATGCGGGCGCCGAACGGGATCGCCTCCCCGCTCTTGCCATCCGGCCAGCCGCTTCCGTCAAATGCCTCGTGATGGTGCCGGATCATCGGCAGAAGCGCCTCGAACCGCCGATAGTTCGCTAATATGGTGACCCCGGTCACCGGATGCTTCTTGATGGCGAGCCGATCCTCGTCCGACAGTGGCGGGATCTTGGAAAAAAGGCCTTCAGGGGCCGCTAGGTAGCCGGTATCGTGCAGCAATCCGGCCAGATAAAGGAATTGCGGTCCGTCTTCGTTGAAAAGGCCGAGGGCTTCGGCGAAGGCGGCCGCCCGATTGGCCACCCGTTCACAGTGCGCTTTGAGCCGCGCATCCCGTTCGCCCAGCAGGGCGACGGCCAGCATGGCCGCTTCAACCGTCAGCTGCTGGCTTTCAGAATCGTCATTGGAGTGGCTTGCCGCCATGAGTGATTTCTTCCCTCGCTTGGTTGGGTAATAAGAAAAAATATCATGTTTAAGTCCAATTTCCAATTACGAAATTTGAGCAGCGGGGATCGATTGCGGCATCCGCCGAAAGCCATTTATGGTTTGACACCCGTTGCTTTTTTTCTCTATTATCCGATCGGGATCGCGCACGTGTTCCTCGAGTGATCCCGGCGGGAACCGATCCGAATTCATGGCCGAGGGTTCCAGCCTTCTTCCAATGCAGGGGTTCTCTGCTCTCAAAGCATCTTGGCGGGGGCGCGATGGATTCATTGATCACGCTGAATGGGGACTTTATCGAAGAGCAGTTCACCCTCTGGAAGACCGATCCGAATCGGCTTTCTACGGACTGGCGCTTTTTTTTCGAGGGGTTCGAGCTCGGATACGCCGGCCGTGCGGACGGGTTCGAATCCGGAGACCGGGATCTGGCCCTGCGCCAGGCGCGGGTGCATGCCCTGGTTTACCGCTTCCGCGAGATCGGCCACCTGCTCGCCTGCCTCGATCCGCTGGATGCCTGCCCGATCGACCATCCGCTGCTCAGCCTGGAAACCGTCGGCCTAACCGCAGCGGACTTGGAGCGCTCCTTCATCGTCCCCGACGGCCCGGCAAACGTGAGAGCGCCGCTGCGCGAGATCCTGGCCGGATTCCGCGAGACCTACAGCCGCTCCATCGGCGTCGAATTCATGCATCTGCAGGACCCGGCGGAGCGGCGCTGGCTGATCGAGCGCATGGAGCCGGTCCGCAACGCCCCCCGGCTGGACGCGGCCGAAAAGCAGCGCATTCTGGAAAAGCTCGTTCACAGCAGCGTGTTCGAGCAGTTCTTGAACACCAAGTATCGGGGCGTGACGCGCTTCTCGCTCGAGGGCGGGGACGCCCTCATCCCAGGGCTGGACTTCCTCGTGGAGCGCGCGGCCGGCCTGGGCTGCCGTGAAATCCTCCTCGGCATGGCCCACCGCGGCCGCCTGAACGTCCAAACCGCCATCCTCGGCAAACCGTTCGTCGACATCTTCAGCGAGTTCGAGAACTGCTACGATCCGGAGGCGCTCGTCGGCGCCGGCGACGTGAAATATCACAACGGCTACCTCGGCGACATCCAAACTCGGGACGGGCGGCCGCTGCGAATCTATTTGATGAACAACCCCAGCCACCTGGAGGCGGTGGATCCGGTGGTGGAGGGGTTTGCCCGCGGACGCCAGGACCTTCTTGCAAAAGACGAACGGAAGCGCGTCCTGGCGCTGTTGATCCACGGGGACGCCGCCTTTGCCGGCCAGGGGGTGGTGGCCGAAACCCTGAACATGTCCCAGCTGGAAGGCTACACGACCGGCGGCACCATCCACGTCATCATCAACAACCAAATCGGCTACACCACGCTGCCCGAAAACGCGCGCTCCTCGCGCTATTCGACCGACATCGCCAAGATGCTGATGGTGCCGGTGTTCCATGTGCACGGCGAAAACCCCGAAGCCGTGGTGCATGTCATGCGTCTGGCAGCCGAGTACCGCTGGGAATTCAGCAAGGATGTGGTCGTCGACCTGGTCTGCTTCCGCCGCTTCGGACACAATGAGGGCGACGAGCCCTATTTCACCCAGCCGCTCATGTACGAACGCATCCGCCAGCGCCCGGCCCTCGACCGGGTGTATGCCGAAAAACTTTTCGACGAAAAGGTGGTGACCCCGGAGGCGGTCGAAGCCCTGGCGGCCGATCGCCGCGACCGGCTGAACGCCGACTACGATGCCATCCACGGCAGCGTCTGTGTTTTCCCGGAGCATACCTTCTACGAGGGCTGGCGCGATTACAGCGGAATCTATTCACCGGTGACGCTGGCGACCGGCCTGCCCCGCGACCGGCTGGTGAATCTGGCCCGCGGCCTCAACTCCCTTCCCGAAGGGTTCAACCGCAACCCCAAACTCGACAAGCTGCTGGCTAAACGCCTGGAAGCGGTCGAGGCCGGCGACGGCATCGATTGGGCCAATGCCGAGGCCTTGGCTTTTGCCAGCCTGCTGACCGAGGGCCATCCCGTGCGTCTGAGCGGACAGGACAGCGGCCGGGGCACCTTCAGCCAGCGGCACAGCGTGCTGATCGACATGAAGACCGGCAACGGCCATGTGCCGCTGAATGCCTTGACGCCGGACCAAGCGGCTTTTTCGGTCTACGACAGCCCGCTCTCCGAGGCCGGGGTGCTCGGCTTCGAGTACGGTTACTCCTTGGCCCGCCCGGAAGGCCTGGTCTTGTGGGAGGCCCAGTTCGGGGATTTCGCCAACAACGCCCAGGGCATCATCGACCTGTTCATCGCCGGCGGCGAGGCCAAATGGCAGCGCCTGAGCGGGATCACGCTCTTGCTGCCGCACGGGCTGGAGGGTCTCGGACCTGAGCACTCGAGCGCCCGCCTGGAGCGTTTCCTGCAGCTTTGCGCCGGCGAGAACATGCAGGTCTGCAATCTGACCACCCCGGCCCAGTATTTTCACCTGCTGCGCCGCCAGGCTAAGGCCGCGTACCGCAAGCCGCTCGTCATCATGACCCCCAAGAGTCTGTTGCGCCACCCCCTGGCGATTTCGAGCCTGGACGAGCTGTCCCAGGGAACCTTTCGCGGGGTTATGGAGGATTCCGAAGCCGATGCCGCCGCAACCACGGTGCTTTTTTGCAGCGGCAAGATCTTTTATGATCTGCTCCAGCGCCGTCGCGAGCTGAACCGCCCGCAGGTGGCCATCGTGCGCCTGGAGCTGCTTTATCCGTTCCCGCAGAGTCAGCTCCGCATGGTGATCAAGCGCTTCAAACAGGCTCAGCAATTTTTCTGGATTCAGGAAGAGCCGGAGAACATGGGCGCCTGGCGCTTCATCCGGCCCCGCTTGGAAGCCGTCGTCGGCAAACCGCTGACCTACATCGGGCGCCGCGAGTCGCCGACCCCGGCCACGGGGTTTCCGCATGTCTTTCGCCGCGAGCAGGCTGAAATCCTCGATCGCGCCATCGGCCCGAAATCAGGTTGAACGTTTTTAGGGAGCAAGCGCTCATGAAGATCGAAGTCAAAGTCCCCAGCGTGGGGGAATCCATCACCGAGGCCTTGCTGGCTCAGTGGTTCAAAAAAGACGGAGACGCGGTCCGCAAGGACGAACCGCTCTTCGTGCTCGAAACCGACAAAGTGACGCTGGAAGTTACGGCCGAGGCGGCCGGCCGGCTGAGCATCGTCGTTCCGGCCGGAACCACGGTCAAGATCGGAGCGATCGTCGGCATCATTTCAGCGGCCGGCGCCGCGGAAATGGAACGGCCGGCGGCCGAAGGGGACCCGCCCCAACCAAAAGCCTCTGTGCCCGAACCGGCTGGGGTGGAAAAGCCCCCGGCTGCTGCCCCCATACCGGCCGCAGCGGCGGAAGCCCGTGCCGCCCTGGAGGGGTTGCCGCCCTCGGTGCGCCGGCTGGTGGGCGAACACCGCCTGGACGTGGGCCGGATCCAAGGCACGGGGCCGGGCGGGCGCATCACCAAGGGCGACGTGCTGCTTTACATCGAGCAGGCGGAGAAAGGCCCCGCGTCCGCCGCGGAGCCGGCTCCGGCGGCGCCGGCCGTCTGCCCGCCCTGCGAAACCGTCAAGGAGGAGATCTCGCGCAGGCCCATGACCCCCATTCGCCGGCGCATCGCCGAGCGGCTGCTCAAGGCGCGCCAGAACACGGCCATGCTCACGACCTTCAACGACATCGACATGAGCGCCGTGATCGAGCTGCGCAGGCGCTACAAGGAATCCTTTCAGAAAAAATACGGGGTGTCGCTCGGCTTCATGTCCTTCTTCATCAAGGCCAGCGTCGAGGCCTTGAGGGCCACCCCCAAAATCAACGCCTATATCGACGGCAGCGACATCATCTACCACCACTACTACCATATCGGGGTGGCCGTGGGCTCCGAACGCGGACTGGTCGTGCCGGTCATCCGCCATGCCGACCAGCTGAGCTTCGCCGAGCTCGAAAAGGCGATCGTCGATTTCGTAGCCAAAATCAATGCAAACCGCCTGGGATTGAACGACTTGGAGGGCGGCACCTTCACGATCACCAACGGCGGGGTGTTCGGCTCGCTGCTCAGCACTCCCATCCTGAACACCCCCCAGAGCGGGATCCTCGGCATGCACCGGGTGGACCCTCGGCCGGTGGCCGTCAACGGCCAGGTGGCGATACGGCCGATGATGTACGTGGCCTTGAGCTACGACCACCGCATCGTGGACGGCCGCGAGGCGGTGACCTTTCTCCGGCACATCAAGGAATGCATCGAAAACCCGGAACGCATCATGATGGAGATATGAGCGATGGCGGAGAGCACATACGATCTCGTGGTGATCGGCGGCGGACCCGGCGGGTACACGGCGGCGGTGCGGGCGGCCCAGCTCGGGCTGAAAACCGCCTGCGTCGAAAAATGGCCCCGGCTGGGCGGGGTGTGCCTCAACGTGGGCTGCATCCCCAGCAAGGCCTTGCTGGACTCCAGCGAATTCTTCCATTTGGCCAAAACCCAGTTCGCCGAGCACGGCATCCGCACCGGCGAAGCCGGCATCGACATCGCCCAATTGATGGCGCGCAAGGAGCGGGTGGTCCGCGAGCTGACCGACAACGTGCGCAAGCTGCTTGAAACGCACAAGGTCGACATCATTCACGGCACGGCCAAACTGGCCGGACGGGACCGGGTCGAAGTTGCCGGAGACCCCCCCCGCGCGCTCATCGCCAAAAACATCATCCTCGCCGCGGGCAGCGAGCCCGTGGCGCTTCCCGGGCTCCCGTTCGACGGGAAGATGATCGTCAGCTCGACCGAGGCCCTGCAGTTCGACAGGGTCCCACCGAATCTCGGAATCATCGGCGGGGGTTACATCGGCATCGAACTCGGCTCGGTGTGGCTGCGGCTCGGCGCCCGGGTCACCGTGATGGAGATGCTGCCCGACATCGTCGCCGCCGTGGACGGCCAGGTAGGCCGCCGGCTTCTGCGCGTCCTGAAGAAACAGGGGTTCACCTTCCGCCTGGAAACCCGGGTGGTCTCCGCGAAGGTCGAGGGCGGAAAGGTCCATGTGCGGACCGAAGCCGGAGGCCAGAGCGAGGCCCTCGAATTCGATCGACTGCTGGTATGTGTCGGCCGCCGGCCCCTGACCCGCGAACTGGGCCTCGAATCAGCCGGAATCGAACCCGACCCCAAAACCGGCTTCATCCCGGTGGACGCCGCCCTGCGCACGAGCGCCCCGACGATCTACGCCATCGGCGATCTGGTGCCCGGCCCCATGCTGGCTCACAAGGCTTCGGCCGAAGGCATGGCTGCGGCTCAAACGATCGCCGGCCAATTCGGCGAGGTGAACTACGACGCCATTCCGGCCATCGTCTACACCGCGCCCGAGGTGGCGAGCGTGGGACTCACCGAGGAGCAGGTCAAGGAGCGCGGCATTCCGTACGTCACCGGCGTCTACCCCTTCACCGGCAACGGCCGCGCCAAGTGCTTCGGAGACACCGAGGGGTTGGTCAAACTGATCGCCCACCAAAAGACCGACCGCCTTCTGGGTGCGCACATCATCGGCGCCCGGGCGGCCGAAATGATCGCCGAAGCCGTGCTCGCCATCGAATTCGGCGCCAGCCTGGAGGACATCGCCGGCACCGTCCACGGGCATCCGACCTTCGCCGAGACGCTGATGGAGGCGGCCATGGCGGCGCACCGCTGACGGCCGGCCGGGGTCGGCGGTGCAGGTCTTGAAAACCAGTTGCATCCACCGGGGTTTTTGACTAATGGATCCCTCCGGGAGATGACCCGCCGAACGTTCTTTCAAGTCCCCCTGCCGGGACGACCACCAAGAGGATCCTGCGAAAGGAGAGCCTGATGAAAAAAAGAAGCCTTGCTGTGGTATGGGCCGTAGGCGTCACATGGATGATGGTGCTGTCAGGGCTAGCGGCCGACAAGCCGGTCAAGATCGGTTTCGTCTATATCATGTCCGGCCCCTTCGCCACCTACGGGCAGTTCGCCAAGCAGGGGGCGGAGCTGGCGATCGCCGAGATCAACGCGGCCGGCGGCATCGACGGCCGCAAGGTGGAGGCGTTCTTCGAGGACAGCACCGGCAAACCCGACGTCGGCATCCGCGTCATCCGCAAGCTGGTCTATGAAAACGGGGTCGATGTGGTCATGGGGCTGGACTCGAGCGGGGTCGCCTCTGCGGTCGCTCCGGTGATGAAGGAGTTGAAGACGCCGTTGATCATCACCCACGCGGCGACGCCCGATGTCACCGGCACCAACTGCAACCGCTACACCTTCCGCGTCTCGCTCAACATCAACCAGAACATCGCCATGGCGGCCACCATCGCCGCCGAATTGAAGGCCAAAACCTGGACCACGGCCGGCCCCGACTATTCCTTCGGACACCAGTCCTGGGAGTACTTCCAGAAGTACCTGTCCCAAAAAAAGTCCGACGCGGCCTTCCTGCCGGCGGCGGAGGTGGCGTTTGCGCCAGCCGCCACGACCGACTTCTCCGCTTACATCACCAAGATCCTGAACTCCAAAGCCGACGGGGTGCTGATCTCGCTGTGGGGCGGCAATCTCATCGACTTTGTGCGCCAGGCCGCGGACATGGGCTTCTTTGACGGCAAACGCGAGATTCTGATGACGCTGGGTGCAGCGACCGAAGTGCTGTACGCCCTGAAGGAAAAGATGCCCGAGGGCATCTGGGTGGGCACCCGCTACTGGTTCGCAGCCAACGACACCCCGCTCAACAAGGCCTTTGTGGACGCCTACTTCAAACGCTACAATGTTTATCCCTCCTACAACGCCCACGGCGCCTACGGAGCGGTGAAAACTTACGCCGCTGCGGCCGCCAAGGCCAAATCCACCGATAAGGAAAAGATCGTCGGCGCCCTCGAGGGGCTTTCCATCGAGTTGCCGGTCGGAAGGATCACGATCCGTCCCGAAGACCACCAGGCGGTGACCGACGGGGTGTGGGGCCAGACCGCCGCCGACCCCCGGATGCCCATTCGCGGCTTGAAGCCGATCCGGGCCTTTGCCGGCCAGGACATCACCCCGCCGCCGGCCGAGACCGGCTGCACCATGAAGTAAGGCAAGAACCACCGCCGGGAGCCGGCCGAAGCGGCTTCCCCCGTGCGGGACGCGCCCGCGGCGTCCGCCTCCCGGCGTTGGGGTTTAGCCTCGGAGACAACCCTTGGAAGCTTTTCTGGCCAACTTCCTGAACGGCCTGTCGTGGGGAATGCTGCTGTTTCTGATCTCCATGGGGCTGACGACCATCTTCGGTGTGATGGGGGTCTTGAATTTCGCCCACGGCTCCTTGTTCATGCTGGGCGCTTATCTCAGCATGCAGTTCGTGCGTTGGGTGGATTCCTTCTGGATCGGGCTGCTGCTGGCCCCCCCCGTCGTCGGCGCGTTGTCGATTTTGCTCGAGCGCTTTCTGCTGCGGCCCCTGTACGGCCGGGACGTGAGCTTCCAGCTGCTGCTCACCTTCGGCGTCATGCTGTTCTTGGACGACGGCGTGCGGCTCATCTGGGGGGCGGCCTATCACGTGGTCAACCCGCCGTCGATCCTGGCCAAGGTGATCCCCCTTTTCTCGCAGAGCTATCCGATATACCGTCTGTTTCTCGTCGCGCTCGGCCCCCTGGTGGGCATCGCCCTGTGGGCCTTCTTCGCCTTCACGCGCTGGGGCAAGATCCTGCGCGCGGCCGCCATGGACCGGCAGATGGCGGAGATCGTGGGCGTGCGGGTGCCGGTGGTGTTCACCGCCGTCTTCGGATTCGGCGCCGGGCTGGCCGCCCTGGGCGGCGCATTGGCGGCTCCCCACCAGAGCGTCGGCCCCGCCATGGGCGAGCGGATCATCATCGAAAGCTTCATCGTGGTGGTGATCGGCGGCATGGGCAGCTTCCCCGGCGCGTTCGTCGGAGCCCTCATCCTGGGGATGCTCAACTCCTTCGGCACCACTTTTCTGCCGGATGTGCAGATGGCGCTGCCCTACATCCTCTTGGCCGTGGTCCTGCTGACCCGCCCCCGCGGGCTTTTCGGAGCGGAGGCCTGACATGAGGACGGACCGGTGGCGCGGCGCCGCGGCGGCCCTCCTGGTTTTGGCGGCGCTGGTCGCCGCGCCGTTTTTCCTTTCCATCTACGGCGTCATCGTGCTGACGGAAATCCTGACCATGAGCCTGTTCGCCTTGAGCTTCAATCTGCTCTTCGGCTACACGGGCCTTTTGTCCTTCGGACAGGCCGGCTTTTTCGGCGCCGGAGCCTACTTGGCCGTGCTGACGCTGATCCACGGCCCCGGATCGCTGTGGGCCGCGCTGGCCGCGGCTGTGATCGGCTCGGCCGTGCTGGCGGCCGTGATCGGCTGGCTGTGCGTGCGGCTCGACGAAATTTATTTCGCGATCCTGACGCTGGGTTTCGGGATGATGCTCTTTACCATCGCCCACAACTGGCGCTCGGTGACCGGCGGAAGCGACGGCCTCGGCAATTTCACCCTGCCCGGCCTCAACTGGTTCGGCCATGACGTCAGTCTGTTTCACCCGGTCAGTTTCTATTTCCTGGTGTTGGTGATCGCGGCCCTCGGCGCCCTGCTGCTCTGGTGCGTGGTCGGCTCGCCCTTTGGCCTGCTGCTGCGCGGAACGCGCGAAAACAGCCTGCGGGTTTCCTTTGTCGGCGCCAACGTCCGCACGGTGCGCCTGTTTGCGTTCATTTTGGCCGGGACCCTGGCCGGGCTGGCCGGCGCGCTCTTCGCCTTTTTCAACCGCATCGCCTCGCCCGAAATGCTGCACTGGTCGTTTTCCGGAAAAGCCGTGCTCATGACCATCCTGGGCGGCTCCGGCGTGTTCCTCGGACCGGCCGTGGGCGCCGCCCTTTTTTTCGTGTTGGAACACGTCATAACGGCCTACACCACCAATTGGATGATTTTTCTTGGGGCCATTCTGGTCGTGCTGGTCCTGGCTTTTCCTAAAGGGGTGCTGGGCAGTGTGATCGACCGCCTGACCCGCGGGCGAAGAGGGCCGGCGGCATGACGGAACCGATCCTGCTCGAGGTCAAAGAGGTCAGCCGGAGCTTCGGGAAGTTTCAAGCGCTGCGCCACGTGTCGCTTACGATTCAAACCGGTCGGCTCTGCGCCCTCATCGGACCGAACGGCGCCGGGAAGACCACCTTTTACAATGTGGTCTCGGGCCGCTACCGGCCGACCGGCGGACGGGTTTTATTTGAAGGCCGGGATATCACCCACGCCCCGGCCCACCGCCGCGTGGAAATGGGGCTGCTGCGGTCGTTTCAGATCACCAACATCTTCCCGGCCCTGACGGTCATTGAAAACGTGTTGGTCCCGCTCGTGGTCCACCACGGCAAAAGCTTCGCCTGCCTGGGATCCATCGCGAAACACCGGGGTCTGGCCGAGGAGGCCGAGCAGATCCTGTCGAGGGTGGGCTTGACCGGGCAGTCCCGCCGGGTGGTCTCGACGCTGGCCTATGGCGACAAGCGGTTGATCGAAATCGCCATCGTGCTGGCGCGCCGGCCGCGGCTGGTTTTGCTCGACGAGCCGACGGCCGGCATGAACCCCGAGGAAACCGATCGGATGATCCGGCTGATCCAGGAACTCTCCGAGTGCTCGGAGACGACGTTCTTCATCACCGAGCATGACATGAAAGTGGTTTTTTCGGTCGCCGAACGAATTTTTGTGTTGAATCAGGGGAGCCTGCTGGCCGAAGGCACTCCGGAGGAGATCCGGGCCAATCCGGACGTAAAACAGGCTTACTTGGGGGGCAGCCTCGATGCTGCAAGCCGATGACATCCAAGTCTATTACGGCGACAGCCATGTCCTCCAGGGAGTTTCGCTCCGGGTCGGCTCCGGGGAGATCGTCTGCCTGCTCGGCCGCAACGGCGCCGGCAAATCCACCACCCTGCGGGGAATCATGGGCGTGAACCCTCCCCGGGCTGGCCGGGTTTCATTCAAGGGGGAGGACATCACTCATCTGCCGGTTTACGAAAAAACCCGCAGGGGGATCGCCTTCGTGCCCGAGGACCGGCGCATATTTTCCGGCCTCACCGTCGACGAGAATCTGGAAGTCGCGATGCTGCCCCCGCGCACCGGCCAAACCCCGTGGGACCTCGACCGCATCTACCGCACGTTTCCGCTGCTTGCGCGATTGAAAACCCGCAGGGGCGGCAATTTGTCCGGCGGCGAGCAGCAGATGCTCGCCATCGCCCGCGCGCTGGCGGGCAACCCGCTCCTGCTCCTCCTGGATGAACCCTGCGAGGGGCTGGCGCCGGTCATTGTGGAGGAGCTGGCCCGAGTGATCGCCGGACTGAAGTCGGACATGCCGATTCTGCTCGCCGAGCAGAACGCCCGTTTCGCGCTCGCGATCGCCGACCGCGGCTATGTCATCGACAAGGGGATCATCCGCTACGCCGGCGCCCGGGCGGACTTGTTGTCCAACGAGGAGGTGCAGTCGCGCTATCTTTCGGTGTGAGGCGGCCAGAGCCGCCGAGCGAGCCGGGCGGACCCGACTCGCGGCCGATAAGACTCGGCCTCATTTGAATTCAATGCGATGGCGAGCATAGTGCTTGTGAGAGTTTTTAAGTGTCATTGCCGCATGTTGGCCGGGCAGCTGGCGGGCTGTGTCGATCGAGAGACCGGGCGCTGCGGGCTGGTCGGCTATCCACCATTCTCATCAGGAGGGTCTATGAAAAAGCAGATGATCGGAATTGTATCGTTGGCCGTCGTGGTCCTGTTGACCGGAGCGGCATTCGCTCAATTCGCCAAGACCGAGGACGCCGTGAAGTACCGCCAGTCAGCCATGTTTCTAATCGGCCAGCATTTCACCCGCATGGGGGCGGTCGTCAAGGGCGAGGCGCCTTACGCCAAGGAGGGGTTCGAACAGAACGCCATGGTGGTGGCCACGTTGATCCCCCTGCCCTGGGACGCCTTCATGGTAGCCGGCTCCGCCAAGGGCAGCGGCATGAAGGCCGATGCGCTTTCCAAAAAAGACGATTTCATGAAACTGGCGGCGGCGAACCAGGCGGAGGTCGCAAAACTCCTGACCGCAGCTAAGACCGGCGATCTCAGTGCCATCAAACCGCAGTTCGGGGCCGCCGGCGCCAGCTGCAAGGCGTGCCATGACGCGTTTCGAAACAAATAGAACGGCCGACGGCTGAATACCGTTGCGCGCTCCTGGAGTCGAATAAAGCCGGGCGGACCGCCCGGCCTTTTTATCGCACCAGCAGGTAAACCGCGGCCGCCGCTCCAACTGCCACCAGAGCTGCTTGCCAAAGCGGAGCCTGGGCCATGTCCGCCTTCGGCGGGCCCTTCCACGATTTCCTGCCGGTGATCATCGGCGTGATCAGGTTTTCCCGCTTGTAGATCAGGTGGAACAGCACCGCGGCGACGTGGACGGCCACCAGGACGACAATGACATCGTGGTTGAAGTGGTGGATGGAGGTCAGCCGGTCGCTCACGGCCTTGCTGACCCATTTGTACAGCGGGCCTTCGGTGGCGATGTCGTCGTTCGCGAAAAGACCGGTGCCGGCCTGAATCAGCAGCGCCAGCAGCATGGCCATCACGGACCATCCGCCCAGCGGATTGTGGCTGAGGCGATGGTCGGCGTCGCGGCGCCGAAGCGTCCGGGCGTATCCCAGGACGGTTGACGGACCGGTGAGGAACGTTCTGAAGCGCGACGGGCCGCTGCCGATGAAGCCCCACGCCACCCGGAAAAGAAGAAGCGTCAGGATCGCTTCGCCGCACCACTCATGGTAAAGCATGGCATTGCCGCCGACCTTGCCGAACGCAAAAGCCGCCGCGACCAGCGCCGCCAGAAGCCAGTGGAACAGACGGGTCGGAAGGTCCCAAATCACGATCGGCCTGGAACCGCGCCAGGCGCGCTTCTTCTTGCCCATAAACCGCGCTGCCTCCCGGGAGTTGGTTGCCGGATGAACGGCCCTGCTCCGTTCAGGGCTTGACGCTCCCCGGCTTCCGGAAACCTACATGCTATGTCTGCGGATGCCAAGCGTTTTTTCGGAACACCGTTCGAGGGCTGAAGGCCTGCCCGACCCTCGAAAAACGCTTGCCCTTCCGGCGGAAACCACGTAAACGGATCCTGGTTCATTCGCCGGCCCTTCATTTACTGCTCTCCTGGGACCGTTCTCTTCTTGTGGCCTGCGGCCGGCATCGCAATCGCTGAGGAAGAACATTCGCATGCGCGCCCGCGACATCATGGACACCCGCTTTCACACGCTGCGACCCGGTCAGAGCATTGCCGAGGCCGTTAAAATGTTTCACCATGCCGGCGCGACCGAGCATAAGAAGATCTTCGGGCTCATGGTGACCGACGAGCGAAACCGGTTGGTGGGCATGTTGTCGATGTACGACATCTTGCTGTTCGTGCGCCCCAAGCACGCCGGGCTTTGGGGGGAATTGGAGGACCTGCCGCTGGAGGAAGCCTTCGACGAACTGCTGGACCGGGTGAAAAGCATCCGCGTTTCCGACATCATGACCACCGACGTCGTCACCATCGGGCCGGACACCCACGCCATGGTCATCGCCGACGTGATGATCAAGCGCCACATCCGGCGGCTGCCGGTCGTCGAGGGCCAGGAGATCGTCGGCATCGTCTATATCTCAGACCTGTTTAACCATCTGCTGAAAAAATTCTTTTAACCCCATGCCGGTCGTTCAACCGCGCCATATCCTGAGCGGGATGCTCGTCAACGAAGCCATGCGGCGGCAAGTCGTCCAACTGCCGGCCGCAGCGGCCGTATCCAGGGGAATCAATCACCTGCTCAAGTTTAAGGTCAATGCGCTGTTGATCACCGCCGCCGACCAGCGGCCCGCCGGAGTGGTTTCGAAAACCGACCTCATCGCCGCCTATTACGCCGGCCTGCCGATCGACACCCCCCTCGGCGACATCATGGTCGGCCCGCCGCTGACCTGTTATCCGGACGACGCGATCGAATCCGCACTGGATCGCATGCGCGCCCACAGCGTGCACCGCTTGTACGTCACCGGTGCGGAGCCGACGAGCATGGTCGGAACGCTGTCGTATACCGACGTGGTGGCGCTGCTCTACCGTTACTGCCGGTCCTGCCCCAAGAGCACGTCCCGGAAGGTGGTCGCGGCGAAGCCGGAGGATGAAGAGTGGCGTCTGACCGTCAAGGACGTGATGACCGCCTCGGTCGTATCCTTCCCGGAGGACGCCCGGGTCGCGCAGGTCATCGAAGGCCTGATGGCTCATCGCTTCGGTGCCGTATTGATCTGCAGCGCCCACGGCGCGGCGATGGGGGTCATCTCCAAGACGGATCTGATCCGTGCCTACCACCACGGGGTCGGTCTGGACGCTCCGGCGGACGGCATTATGACCGCTCCGGTGGTGACCTGGGACCAGGACGCCTTTCTATGGGAAGCGCTCCGATACATGTTCTTGAAGGACGTCCAGCGTCTGTTCGTGCATTCCGGAGATCCGCTCCAGGCCGTCGGCGTTCTGTCGCTCTCGGATGCGGCGCGGGTGCGTTCCGGGTCCTGCCGGGCGTGTATGCCCAGTCGGCTCATCACGCCTGGATAGGCTCCGGCTGTCGGTTCTCCCTGCAAAACCCCTTGATTTTTTCTTTAAAGAGGGTATAAACTAGTGACAATCATCAAATGGCCCTTGCGATGAGAGGCCGGTTTCGACTTAAGGGAAACCCAGTTCCGATGGTGGCACCCTTAGTATGAGACTATGAGAAATTTATGAAAGGAGGGTGCAAAGATGGCCAACGGAACTGTGAAGTGGTTCAACGACAAAAAAGGTTACGGCTTCATTCAATCGGAAGACGGTCAGGACATTTTCGTCCACCACACCGGCATCAACGGCAGCGGTTTCAAAACCTTGAAAGACGGCGACCGCGTTACCTTTGACATCACGCAGGGCAAAAAAGGCCCCGCGGCCGTGAACGTCACGACGGTCAGCTAACGCCGCGTTACGCTAAAAAAAGGCCTTGCAGCATTGAAAGCTGAAAGGCCTTTTTTATTGGCAGGCCGTGCTTCTCAAACCGGATAAGATTTCAAATCATGACAGGATCAAACACTTATCCGGATTGAAATAAAAGTAGACCTCATCCCCTTCTTCCCGAGTCAGTTGATGGGAAACCTGTGCCCGGATCATGACGTCATTGATGTTGATGAAATAATATAAAAAATTGCCCAAGTATGCTTTATGCGCCAGAGCGCCTTTGAACTGGTTCACCATTTCTGGCACCGGTCTCTCTGCAACGGCGACATCCTCCGGTCGAATGGATGCAAAGACCTTTTGACCGGTTGACGTCGGCTCGAGTCCTTTTCGGCATCTGATTTTCTCGCCCAATACGGTGCGAACATACACCGTTTCGGAATCCTTCTGAACCTCGGCGACTTCGCCGGGGATGAAATTCATGGCCCCGATAAAATCGGCGACAAACCGGTTGGCCGGCTGGGCATAGATTTCCTCCGGCCTTCCGACTTGCTCGACGTTGCCCGCGCTCATAACAACGATCCGGTCGGAGATCACCATCGCTTCAGCCTGGTCGTGAGTGACATAGACCGAGGTGATGCCCATCCGCCGCACCAGGCTTTTGATTTCGAACCTCATTTTTTCCCGGAGCTTGGCATCCAGGTTGCTCAACGGCTCATCCAGCAGCAGCACTTTCGGGTTGCGGATGAGCGCCCGCGCAAGCGCCACCCGCTGCTGCTGGCCGCCGCTCAATTGGGAAGGGTAGCGGTCTTCCAAGCCCTTCAAGCCCACCACATCCAGTACCTGCTGTGCTTGTTCTTGAAGGGACCGCCGAGGCAGATTCTGAACTTTCAACCCATAGACGACGTTTTGATAGACCTTCATGTGCGGCCATACCGCGTAATTTTGGAAAACCATGCCGATTCCGCGGTTCGAGGGCTGCACGAATCCCTGCGCGATCATCGACTTGCCGTCGATGAGGATCTCCCCCCCGTCCGGTTTTTCCAACCCGGCGATGCAGCGCAGCGTGGTGGTCTTACCGCAGCCGCTGGGTCCCAAAAGCGTCAGCATTTCTCCCTGCTGTACCTCCAAATTAATGTGATTGATCGCAGTTACTTTTTTGAAGCACTTGAAAAGATCCTTGATTTCGATAAAGGCCATGGAATCGATCTCCCTCCCTCAACCTCAGCGGCAGTGGGTCGGATGGGCGGCCGGACGATTCAACCTTTAGGTGCCACCGGGACCCCAGGCCGCTTTGAGGATGCCCCCGCTGATGCGGGCGATGATCAACAACAATATGAACGTGATCACGATCATCAGAAACGCCATGGCAGCGGCGATACCGAACTCCATGCCGCGGTGCCAGTTCAAGAAAATCCCGATGGGCAGCGTTTCCCATCCGCCGCGATAGAGGAATATCGCCGTTGAGATTTCCTGGAAGGCCATGACGAAAAACATGACCACCCCGACAAGGACTCCCTTCAGCAGCAGCGGCAGCGAAATGTTCATGAAGGTCCTGAACTTGCCGACACCCGAGACTTCCGAGGCCTCCTCCAGCGAGACGTCCAGCTGAAGATAGGAGGAATGGGCCATGCGCAGAAAATACGGAAGCCGCCTCGTGAACAGGGCGATCGGCATGATGATCCAATGCGTGGCCAGCGGAATGCCTTGCCAGAAAGCCAGAAGATAGCTGACCCCCACGGCCATTCCCGGAAAAGCGAGCATGAGAGTGATCATGAAGTCGAGCGCATCTTTACCCGGAACCCGGGTTCGAACGATGAGGTAGGCCGCGGGCAGGCCGAAGACGACCCCGAAGATCAGGGCCAGTCCGCTGAAGACGAACGTGTTTTGAATCAAAAGCGGCGTTTCCACAAGAATGGCCCTGAAATTTTCAAGGGTCCAGTAATCGGGAAACGGCTCGAAGACCCACCTTCTGGAGAACGCAGCCAGACCCAAAACCACTGGGATCAGCAGCACCAGAGCGGCGATAAGGATCATGTACAGGTACGAACCCGATTTGATCAGGAGGCCCGGTTCGATCACCCGCCCCTCGGAGGTGGTCCCCTTGGAGAGACCGGTGTACTTTTTCTTCTCGACCCACCATCGGGCCAGCAAAAAAAGCCCGATGCACACCGTCGAGGACAGGACCACTGCAACGATCCCCATGTACTTCCGATGCATATCGGTAAAATGATAGGCGATGTTGATGTAGGCGATCGAAGGCAAAAAATCCACCTGTCCCAGGATCATCGGAGTGAGCCAATCGGTAAACGGCCACAAGAAAACGATGACGGCGCCGGCCAGGTAGCTGGGGGTGCAGAGCGGCAAGGTGACCGTGCAGAACCGCCGGAATCCGCTTGCGCCTTCCACCTCGGCCGCTTCTTCAAATGACGGATCGATGTTGGTGAAGCCGGCGGAAAGGCTCAGGACGATGAAGGGCAGCATGTGCAGGGCCTGGACGAATACCAGCCCGTGCAGCCCGTAGATGAAATTGACGGGCGTCTGGATCAGCCCGGCTTTCATCAGGAGCAGATTGGCGGTTCCGAACTTTCCGAAAAAAATAATGAATGCAAAAACGCCGGCGTAGGCCGGCAGAACGATCGGCAGGAGGATCAGCGCCGTGAAAACGGTTTTGCCCCGCTGTCGATACCGCGCCAGAATGTACGCCAGCGGGATTCCGAAGAGGGTGGTTGTCAGCAGGACGAGGGCGCTGAGCACCAGGGTATTGGCAAAGGTCTTGATATAATAGGTGTCCTGGAAGAACTCCAGGTAATTTTGGATGCCCCAGCGATCCGTTCCGGCTATTTTGAAGCTCTCCAACACCAGAATCGAAAGGGGGTAAATGACGAACAGCGCGATGATGAACCAAAGAAAGGCCGATATGGCTAAATTTCCCCGAGACATCCCTTGCCCTCTCGAAGCGCCCGGCGCCCCGAGCTGAGCCGTTGACACCTCGGGACGCTGGGCGGTGTGGATCGCTGCAGCCGAAATCACCACACGCAGGCATTCTGCAGCCGAACCTGCAGGGCAACGCGGTTACGGTTTGGCCAGCAGACCGCGGGCTTGGGAGGCTGCCAGCCGTGCCGCCGCGTAATCGCCGTTCATTTCAAAGAGCGTTCGGGCCTCTTTG
Organism: uncultured Desulfatibacillum sp.; assembly: GCA_964427375.1. Lineage (GTDB taxonomy): Bacteria > Desulfobacterota > Desulfobacteria > Desulfobacterales > SpSt-501 > SpSt-501. Next base: position 38,458 of record CAYRUF010000009.1, read on the forward strand.
ATCTTGGCCTCGGCTTTCGTCACGTTCACTTTTTTGCTTTTGGCCGAATTGACTTCGCCTTCGACTTCTTCAATCAGGAAAAGACTGCTCTTCAGCTCGCCCCATTTGCGGTAGATTTCGTACTCATAGTAGCGATTGACCTCGTCCCAGCGCTTGGTCGCGAGGGCCAGGTCGTATTCTATGAAACCGACTTTCAGGTCCCAGAAATTGTCGACGCCCAGCGCGTCCTTGGCGTGCTTGGCCATGGTCAAGCCTTCCTTTTCCCACGCGGAGAACTGGATGTCCGTTCTGGCAGGGAAATATCCTCCCTGCAACACGGCCATCTGCCCCTCGAGGCTGAACAGCCAATCCAAGAAGATCTTCCCGATGGCTTCGTTGGGCGCATTTTTGAGCAAGGCGACCGCCTCGGGCGCCAGAATGGTCTTGTCCGGGAGCAGATCGCGCACGGGATAGCCGTCTTTGCGCGCCACCATCGCGTTCATTTGGGGCTGGGCGATGCCGATGGGAACCTCGCCGCGGCTGACGATGTGGGTGGTGTCCGTGCTGCCGGTTGAAAAACGGGCCAGTTGGGCTGCCAGCAGGCGGTTGTAGGCCCAGCCTTCCTTCTCGCCGAATCCCTGCAGAATGATTTCCAAGACTTCATGCACCGTTCCGGAAGCGTAGGGCAGGGTCTGCACGACGCTGCCCCGGTAAATGGGATTGAGCAGATCCTTCCAGGTCTTCGGCGGCGGCAGCCGCAGGGCTTTCAACACCTTCTCGTTGTAAAGGTTCGTGACGATCCAGGGCGAGAAGCAGGTCCAATACTCATCCTTGACCTTCATCCCCTGCCACTCGGCCGGCACTTTGTCCCAGTCTTTTGCTTTGTAGGGGACCACGCGGCCTTCCTTTTTCAAAACCTCATGCGCCGGCGCCCCTGCACCTAAAAAGATGTCGGCATCCGGTTTGTCTCCCCAAGTTCTCACCTTGTCCACACATACCGGCCACCCGCCCGGATGAACAAAGGTGATTTCGACGTCCTTTCCATAGGTCTTTTTGTAGAACTCCTTGAAACCCTTGGTCAGACTCTCAGCCAGCTCCTTGTAAATGGGGCCGACCCAGCCCAGCTTGTCTGCGGCGTGCGCGTTTGAAGAGAATGACAAAACGAGCAACAGGGTGATCGAAAGGGCGGTGAACACCATTCTATCCAAGCTGTTCCTTTTCATTTTGACCTCCCCTCTTTGGATGGTTTTGAGGATGCGGTGCGGATTCCACCAGGAACCCCCGGCTCAAACCGCTACTTGCATCGTCGAACAACCGATGCCGCCCGGATTTTTTCTGCATGTCAATTCGAAGACCTATCGGACTCGATCCTACAAGTCAAATGAAAAGGCCGGGCAAATTAAGGAAGTAAAAAATAAGATTGCAAGCAAATTGCAGCCGGCGGCCGGCACCGTTGCGCGACGGGTGTACCGGGCCGTGAAAGGCGTCAAGACATGAGCATCTCGACCATCTCCACGAACCCAAGGCCCCCGTCATGCCGGGTCACCCACGCCGGCAGGGCTTGCATGCTCCCGACAAACTGCCTGATGTTGCCCACACCCACCGCATTCGGGAAAAACGCGAACATGGGCTGGTCGTTGGGGGAGTCTCCGGCAAAGACCACCTGGGTCTTGATCGCTTCCAGGTCTTCCTGGAAGGCTTCGCGAAACAGCCGCCGGGTCATGGTCAACTTGTCGTAGGCTCCGAACCAGCCGTTGACGTGGATGGAGCTGACCTTGGCCTGGGCGCCGGCCGCCTCAAAGATCTGGACGATCCGGTCCACCTTCTCCGGGGAAAGCCGCGGCACGTCCTCGCAGAAGTCGATGGCGAGATCCGCCTCCCGGAAGGCCTGATCGGCCGACACCGCGCAGCCCGGGACTTCGGCCAGAATTCCCGCCTTCAGCTCTTCCAGCCGGCGGCGGTCTTCCGCGCGGGCATCGTCGGTCTTGAAATAGACCCGCTGCATCCGGCGGCGCCCGCGGTCGTAGCGGTAGTAGAAGGCCCCGTTTTCGCCCACCACGGCCGCCACCGGCCACATGCGCGCGATGTGGTCGCACCAGCCGGCCGGCCGGCCGGTGATGGGAACGACGTGCTTTCCGGCGGCTTCGAGCCGCTCCATGGCGGCCAGCGCCGCGGCCGGCAGCCGGCCGTCGATGGTCAGGGTGTCGTCGATGTCCGTGAGCACGTAGCGGACGTTCCGGCTGACGTCGGCCGGGAACTGCTGAATGGGCCTGAGCATGCTTGGCATCTTAGCTGCTGGATTCCGAAAGCGAAAGAATTTTTTCGGTGGAGCGCGCCCGGCCCGCCGATACGGTCAAGGCCGCATGGCCGCCGCCCGTTCCACGGTCAGCGTCACGGCGCCCCAGTCCTCCTCGACCTTTCCCGTGAGCAGATACGGCCGTTCGCGGTCCAGCAGATGGCGGAATCGTCGGTAGGCTTCGGGGAAGAAAGTGGTTTCCACCAGCCCGGTTTCATCCTCGAAGGTGAGAAACTCCATGGGTTCGCCCCACTGGGTTTCGACCACTTTGCCGGTGATGAGCCAGCCGGCGAAGCGAACGCGCCGCCCCACGCGGCGCGGGAGCTCGGCCGCCGTCACCGCACCGGCCCGGCGCACGGCGTCGGCGTAGAGCGCCATCGGGTGCCGGTCGCAGAGGAAGCCGAGGACGGCGAACTCCCGGCGCAGGCGCTCGCGGGCGTCGTCCGGCGGCAGGCGCGGCGCGCGCTTCCCGGCCGCCGGGGGTTCAAACAAGGGCCGGTTGCGGGCGGATCGCCCGGCGTTCGCAAACGCCGCCAGGAGGCGCGTCGCTTCCCACAGGAGTTCGGCGCGGCTCCCCTCGGGGGCCAGGCGGTCGAGCGCCCCGCTGTGTGCGAGCGCCCGCACCTCGTCCGCATCCGGCCGCACCCGCTCCAGGAAATCCCCGAGGCCGGCGTAGGCCCGCTCCCGGCGGGCGGCGACGATCCGTTCGGCGGTCCGGGCCGACAGGCTTTTGATGGAAAGCAGGCCGACCCGGAGGGCGGCCCCCTTTCCGGTCCAGCGCACCTCGCTGGCGTTGACGTCCGGCCGCAGCACCTCCAGCCCCAGGCGCCGGGCTTCGGACACATAGGCGAACGCGCTGTAGAATCCGCCCTGGTTGCTGATGACGGCCGCCATGAACTCCGCCGGATGGTGGACCTTGAGATAGGCGGCCTGGAACGAAACCCGCGCATAGGAGGCGCTGTGGGGCTTGCAGAAGGAATACCCGTCGAAGCTCATCATCATGTCCCAGATCGCCGCGATCTGATCGTCGGAAACTCCTTTCGCCCGGGCGCCCTCCCGGAAGCGCCGGGCATAGTCCCGCAGCTGCAGCTCGCGGTCCTTCTTGGAGAGGACCTTGCGCAGGCCGTCGGCTTCGGCGTGGGTGAACCCGGCCAGCGCCACGGCCGCCCGCGACACGTCCTCCTGGTAGACCATGATGCCGAAGGTCTCCTCCAGCACCTCGGCCAGCAGCGGGTGGATGGGCTCCCACGGTCCGCCGTGCAGCCGGCGGATGTACTCGCGGATGTAGTCGTTGGCGGCCGGCCGGATGATGCTGCTGTGGATGACGAGGTGCTCGAAGTCGCCCACCCGGGACTTCTGCTGCAGCAGGCGCATGGCCGGGCTTTCGATGTAGAAACAGCCCATGGTGCGGCCCTGGGCCACGGCCTGCTGCGTGGCGAAATCGTCCTCGGGCTCCCAGCGGGTCTCGTCCAGCCCGGCTCCGTTCGCCCGCAGGTTGGCCTGGGCGTCGCGGATGACCCCCAGGCTGCGGTTTCCCAGCAGATCGATCTTCACCAACCCGGCGTCCTCGGCCGCGTCCTTCTCCCACTGGATGATCGGCACGCCTTTGGGGGCGCATTCGACGGGCACATACTCGTCGATCGGCCGGGGCGTGATGACGACCCCGCCGGGGTGCACCGAAAGGTGGCGCGGGGTGCCGACGATGCGCCGGGCGAGGTCGAGGATCTCCGGCCAGGGGGGCGGGAACTCGAGAGCCTTGATTTCCGGCCGGCGCTTCAGTTCGCTCAGGAAGTCGGCTTGGGTTTCCTCGGCGCGCCAGTACCAGGGCAGACGCCGGGACACCCGGTCGATCTCGGCCGCAGGCAGGCCGTAGACCTTGGCGACCTCGCGCACGGCCATGCGCGGCTGGAAGAGAACGTGGTTGGCCACCATGGCGGCATGGCCGCGGTGGCGCGCGAGCACCGTTTCGAGAACGGCGTCGCGTTCGTCCCAGGCGAAGTCGACGTCGATGTCGGGCGGGTCCGTGCGGCCCGGATTCAGGAAGCGTTCGAAGTAGAGGTTGTGCTTGAGGGGGCAGACGTTGGTGATGCCGAGGCAGTAGGCCACGAGCGAAGCCGCCCCGGAACCCCGGCCGCAGGTGCGCGGGCTCAGGGCGACGATGTCGCGCACGATCAGGAAATAGGCGGCGAAGCCCATCTGCGCGATCAGGCCGAGCTCATGCTCGACGCGCTCCACCACGGCCTCGCCGAGCTCCGCGCCGTAGCGGCGGCGTGCGCCGGCGTAGGCCTCCGCGCGCAGCCGCCGTGCGGCCGAATCTGCGTCGTGCCCCGACAGCGGCGGCAGCACCGTGCCGAAACGCGGGCCGGTGAAGGACAGCCGCTCGGCGATCGCCGCGGCGGCCGACACGGCTTCCGGGCAGGCGGCGAACCGCCGCTCGTATTCCGCCGGCGGAGCGAGCCAGGCATCCGCCGGTGCGCAGTCCCCTGCTTCAAGCCGCGAAAGACAAGTGTTGCGGGCGATGGCGCGCAGGATGCGGTGCACGGCGGCGTCCTCCGGCTGCAGGAAGAAACTGCCGGGGACGGCCACCGCCGCCACCCCCAGCCGCCGGGTGGCGGTGCGCAGCGGGTGAGTCGCCAAACGCATGCGGCGCGGCATGGCGGCGGCCACCGCGGCCCCGGCGGCGTGCCCGGCTTCGAGCAGGCCGGGGTGCGCCGTCAGCACCGTTAGACCGGCGGCGCGGGCGGGAAGATCGTTTTCAAGATTAAACGTCTCGGCTTGCAGGTGCCGGCGGGTGAGCAGGCGGCAGAGGTTGCGGTAGCCCGCATCGGTTTCCACCAGGCACACCGCGCGCCGGCGGCTCCCGGGGTCGGTGATTTCGGCGCCGACGATGGGAGTGATGCCCTCCCGCCGGCAGGCCGCCAGAAACGGCCAGAGCCCATAGAGATTGTCGGTGTCGGTCAGCGCCAGGCGATCGTAGCCCATCCGCCGCGCGGCGCGGCAGATCTGCCGGGGCGATGCCGTGCCCCACATGAGCGAGTAGTGGGAGCGGACGATGAGCGGAATCATGGGGCTCCGTGGACCCGTTCGCCCGTGGACCCGTTGACCCGGGAAAAACCGAAACGGCTGACGGGCCAACGGGCGCACGGGCCAACGGGCTCAACCGTCCGGCCGACCGTGACCGCATCCCGGCCGAAACGCCGGCGGACGGCGTCGATCGCACCGATGAGGCGCTCGCGCTTTTCCGGGAGTTGCCGGTCGTCGTCGAAGAGGGCGAGCTGGGCCGGCGGGAACACCAGCCGGTCGCAGACCAGCCGCAGACGCCTAACCCGCACCCGCCGCGCCCAGGCCGAAACCAGGGCCGGGCGGGCGGCTTCAAACAGGGTGATGTCGTTCGCGGTGGCGGGTCGGACCGCGGCCTGGCGGATGCAGCGCACGCCGTCCGAGTAGTCCAGCACGACGGCCACCCGCTGCGGCGCCCGACGCCGCCGGCGCAGCCCCTCCCCGGCCTGCTCGATGAGACGGTAAAGGGCGGCCAGCAGGGTAGCGGCGTCGTTGGTGTCGGCGGCAAACGTGTGCCCGGCCGTGATGGCGGGGGGTTTTTCTCCGACCGCCAGCACGGGGGAAGCGTCGATGCCGCGGACCGCTTCGTAAAGCAACATCGCGCGGCTTCCGAACGATACCCGCAGGTCCTCCAGGCGCAGGGCCGCCACTTCATGAGCCTGCCGCAGATTGAACTCGCGCAGGCGGACGAGGTCATCGCGTTCGATGCCCGGGATCAACTCCAGGTCGAGAGGGGCGAGAAACGCCCGCTCCTGGCCCGCCGCGACGATGCATTCCCCCTCGGGCTTGACCAGCCGGGTGGCCACTTTGGCGACCAGCTTGTTGGGAGCCACGGACCAGATGGGGCCCAGACGGTCACGGGAGCGGATCTCCCGGCGCAGGCGCGCGGCCACATCTTGCGGGGGACCGAAGAGGCGGCCGGTGCCGGTCGCGTCGATGAAGAGGTGGCCGTCGATGTCGCCGGCTTCGATGCGCGGCGAGTAGGTCAGTGCATGCTGCCGGAGCGTACGCATGGCCTGCTCGTAGCGTTCGGGGTGCGGCGGCAGGATGCAGGCGTCCCGGCACAGGCGCTTCGCCCGGGCGAGCGCCATGCCCTTGCGGACGCCCGCCCGGTAGGCCTCTTCGCTCATGTCGTAAACAGCCGCCCGCGCGGCGCCCAGCGGGGCGACGACGACCGGCCGGCCGGCCAGCCGCCGGTCGACGGCCCGCTCCACCGCCACGGCGAAGTCGACGACGTTCAGATGGATGATGCTGCGGTCCATACGGGATACGGGATGCCGGCGGCTGGCCACAATCGTCTTTTTTGTGGAAGCGGCATCTTGCCGCGATGATCGAGGCTGGAAGCCTCTCCCACAACAACTGAAATGTCCGCATCAGACGGCTTCGTAAGAGGCCCAAGGCCAAGGCGCGCAAGCCCCCGCCGAGCGAGGCGTACCCCCCGTACGCCGCAGCGAGCGCGGGGCGAAGCGCAACGCCGGCATTGGGCCTCTTACGAAGCCGCCGCGAGCAGCCGGATGAGCTGCACCGCATTCCGCGGAGCCTGGGCGCGAACGTGGTTGTTGAAAAAGATCACCCCCTGCGCGGCCCGGGCCGCCATGCGGGGAATCGGGCCGGCGGCCCACTCGCGCAACTCATCGTCGCTGTAGTCATAATCGAACTGCTTCTGCAGGTTGCCGGAGCGCCAGCCACGGCGGTTGCGGCCGTGGAAGCGGACATAGAAAAGATCGGGGTTGGTGACCACGTCGAGCCGGGGGAACAAATCGGGCAGCATCGGAGCGTCCACCGCGGCGAGGGTAACGCGGCGACGCTCCAGTTCGGCGAACACCCGATCCGCCGCCCACGATGCATGACGGAACTCCACCGCCAGCGGCAGGCCCTCCAGCCCATCCAGCAGTTCGGCCAGATACCGGCGGTTGCCGGGGTTGCGGACAAAGCCGGACGGAAACTGCAACAGCACGGCCCGGAGCTGCCCGGACTGCATCAGCGGGGCAATTCCCTCCCGGTAGAGCGTTGCGTGGCCGCGCCACTGGCCGGAATCGACTTCGTGGGTCAGCGTGCGGGTCAGCTTAGCGGTGAAACGGAAGCCCGGCGGCGTCAAACGGGCCATACGCTCGACAGCCTGGGATCGAGGCATCTGATACCATGTGAAATTGAGCTCGGTAACGCCGAACCGGCTGGCATACAGGGACAGCATGTCGCCGGCCTTGGTGCCCGGCGGATAAAACCCGGCATCCGTCCAATCGGCGTATGAGTAGCCGCTCGTGCCCACCAGGATGGGACCGACGGAGCCGCGAAGTTCTCGGGTGGAGTGGTTCATGTAGCGCCTGGATAACGCGTTGAGACGTCAGAAACGCCCCGGCGGCGGTCCCGACGCCTCCCGAGGCCCGCCCGTCATGGTGCGCACCAGCCCCACCACCTTCCCCTGCACGAGAACTTCGTCGAAACCGTAACGCATGGGCGCGTGGTCCCGGTTCTCGGGGCGGAGCTCGATGTGGCCGGCACGTCGGAAGAAGCGCTTCACGGTGGCCTCCTCGCGGATCAATGCCGCGACGATCTCGCCGTTCTGGGCGTACTGGCGCGGCTCGCAGATAACGATATCCCCCTCCAGAATGCCCGCTTCCTTCATGGAGTCCCCGCGCACTCGCAGACCGAAAAGGTTCTGGCCGCGGAAGAGCTCGGCGTCCACGGTGATGCAGTCGTCCCATTCCGGCTGGGCATACATGGGCAGACCCGCCGCGATGCGCCCGATGACCGGCACGTCGCGGCCGCGCAGCCACGCCGCCTTCTCCCGGGGGGGGGTTAAAAGGTGCACCGTGCGGCCATAGCGCCCCTCGCGCTTCAGCAGCCCCTTGGATTCCAGCACCCGCAGGGTCCGAGCGATGGCCGTGTGGCTGACCTGCATGTCGGCCGCCGCCTGGCGCAGGCTGGGCGCTCGACCGTCCGCCGCGATTTTGTGCCGCAGGTAATCCATCAGGCGCTGCTGGGTGGAAGTCAGTTGGTTCGGCATTTCATACATGGCAGCGCTTCCCGGGGTGTCGAAAGCGGCCGACAGCAGCCGCTCGTTCGGTGTTCGTTGCCTATTTTAGCCAGTAAAATGTAAATGTCAATGTAAATCTTTTGTTATATTATTGTAAATATCAGAAAAACCTTGCACCGTGGATCAGGTGATCTTAAAATATCTTCTGTTATGCCAACCTCAAAGAACGACCTTGCCAACTTGACCCATCTGGGCCGCAACGCACAGCCCAGTAAAAAGCTGGAGGTTTTCCCGAACCATCACCTCGGGCGCCGCTACACCGTGACCCTCGCCAGCTCTGAATTCACATGCCTGTGCCCCGCCACGGGGCAGCCAGACTTCGCGACGATAACGATCAAATACATTCCCGATCAATGCATACTTGAGTCCAAATCGCTCAAACTGTACTTATGGTCCTACCGAAATGAGGGGGTCTTTCATGAGCATGTGATTAACACCATCCTGGATGACCTTTCCAAAGTTCTGGACCCTCACTGGATTGAGGTTACCGGCGCTTTTGGGGTCCGCGGCGGGATTGAGATCACGGTGGTTGCATCACACGAAAAAAAGCCGAAGCGCAAAAATGGCTGATCGGCACGACTTCTCGACCCCCGCCATCCGCATTTTAAACACGCTCGTCCCATCGTGAATTCAAAATGCCCTCGGGAGGCTTCTGCGTGGCAAACTATCGCTTCTTTCCTCTGGTGGCTTCCGTTTTTGTAACTTGTTTGATCGTCTCCAACATAATGGCCGTCAAGCTGGTTTCGTTTGGAACCCTGCCGGTGATAGGGGTTTTGACCCTGCCGGCCGCCGTAATCATTTTTCCGCTCTCCTACATCTTCGGTGATGTACTGACGGAGGTCTATGGCTATGCTCGTGCGCGGCAGGTTATTTGGATCGGCTTCGGATGCAACGCGTTGGCGGTTTCGGCCATCTGGCTAGGCGGCCTGCTCCCCGCCGCACCGGTTTGGACGGCCGGCACGTACAGCTCTCCGGACGCTGCCCAGCAGGCGTACGAAGCGATTTTGGGTTTCACCCCTCGATTGCTGCTGGCATCCCTGACCGCTTACCTCTTCGGTGAATTTTTGAATTCTTTCGTGCTGGCAAAGCTCAAAGTCGTCACGCACGGCAAATGGCTCTGGTTGCGAACCATCTCCTCGACCTTGGCGGGCCAGTTAGTCGACTCCGGTATTTTCATCGCCATCGCTTTCACCGGCATCTTGCCCCTGGCCGCCATTGTTCAGTTGGCAGCGGCCCAATGGCTGTTCAAATCGTTATACGAAATTCTGGCAACGCCGTTGACCTATATCGCGGTCCATTTCCTCAAGCGGGCGGAGAAATTGGATCACTATGACCGGCAAACCAACTTCAATCCGCTGACGGTGAGTAGTTGAAAATCGAGGTCGCCGATCGGAAGGATATTGATGATGGGACCGAGGCGTTGATGCCGGTATCCAGTTAAGTTAGCGCCTTTTCGACTGCTGGAGCTTCAGCGGGGCGCGGGTGCTCCGTGCCGGGTTTCCCACCTTCGTTTCCAGGCGCTGCGGCATGGCTCGCCGCCGGCAGGCTGATGCGGAAAAGGCTGCCCCGACCCGGGGCGGAGGAGACCGTAATTTCGCCGCCGTGCTGCTCGACGATCTTGTTGGCGATGAACAGCCCAAGGCCGGTGCCCTTGTCGCCCTTGGACGAAAAAAATGGAGTGAAGAGTTTTTCCAGCGTGCCCGCGTCCATGCCGACGCCGTTGTCCAGGATGTCGAATTCCAGCCGGTCTCTCCGGCGTCGCAGGCTGAATACCACTTTGGGAGCCCGCCGGGTCTCGCCCGCCAGACAGGCGTCGACGGCGTTCTCCAGGATGTTCAGCAGGGCCGCCTGGACGTAGGTGGCGTCCACTTCGAATTCACCGCTGCCAGGGTCGAGATCCTTTACGAAGAGGATGCCGGTTTCGGTGAGCTTGCCCGCCACCGCCGCCGCAGCCTCTTCGGCCAGAACGGCGGCGTTCACGCGTTCCGCCTTCAGCTCGCGCTTCTTGGAGTAGAAAAGAATGTCCAGGACCACTTTGCGGATCCGGTCGAATCGCTGCTTGACGATCTCCCAGCCCTCGCGCAACTGCCTCGTATCCCCTTTGGCCAGCCCGCCATCCACCAGGTAAACGCCGGCGTCCAGACCGGTGAGCAGTCCTTTCAGCGCATGTGAAATGGACCCCAGCATGAGACCCAGCGACGACAGATGGTTTTGCAGTTCGCTTTTTTCGGCCACCAGGCGTTCGAGGTTCAGGGTATACTCTCTGAGTTTCTGACGGTTGATCATCCGCTCGGCCGCCCGCTGAACGGCGATCTCCAGAACGTCCACGTTGATGGGCTTGGTAATGAAATCCGTGGCGTCATATTTGAGGCTCTTGACGGCCAGCTCCATATCGCCGTGGCCGGTGATCATGATGACCTCGACCTCCGGGTTCGCGTGCTTGACCTTCTGCAGCAGTTCGAGCCCATCCATCCCGGGCATCTTGATGTCGGTGAGGATCATCGGCGGTTGCAGACGCTCGAATAGGCGAAACGCATCCGCGCCGTTTTCCGCTTCGATGACCCTGTAGCCGAGGTCGGCAAGGGGCAGGCGCAGGACCTCGCGAATGTCCTTTTCGTCATCGACCAGCAGGATGGTTTTTTCCATGTGCGCTTTCCGTTTCCGGAACGGGAAATTCCAGGAGGAAGCAGACCCCGCCGCTGGCATGCGGCTTGACCCGGATGCTGCCGCGGCAGTCCTTCACGATGCCGTAGCTGATCGAAAGCCCCAAGCCGGTCCCCTTGCCCGCCTGTTTGGTCGTAAAGAACGGCTCGAAGATCTTCTCGGAGATGTTTGCGGGAATCCCGATGCCGGTGTCGCAAATCTCGCAGGCCACGACCGGTTGCGCGACACGGGTCGCCAGAATGATGCGCTTTTGCCCCGGCTCGGCTTCGGCGGCGCCCCAGCGCTCCTCGATGGCGTCCCGCGCGTTGATCAGCAGGTTGATGAAAACCTGCTCCAGCCGCCCGGGGTCGGCATCGATTTTCGGCAAATCCGGGTCCGTCTCCCACACCACCTCGATGCTGCGCAGCTTGAGCTGCTGGCTGAAGATGTCGAAGGCCCGCCGCAGGACGTCGTTGAGCTGGACCCGCTCCAGCTTCAAGTCGGTTTTGCGGGCGAACTGGCGCATGTGGTCGATGATGCGGGTGGCGCGGTCGACGTTGGCATCGATCTTCTTGAGCATGACCTCGAGGGTGCCCTCGTCGATCGTCTGCTGGCGGTCAAGCTTTTTGATGAAAAAGCTGCTGGCGGTCTTGATGACCGAAAGCGGCTGGTTCAACTCGTGAGCGACGCCGGTGGCCATCTCCCCCAACGTGGCCATCTTGCTGGCCTGAATCAAATTCTGTTCGGTCTCCAGCCGTTTGGTGATGTCGCTCGTCGTCACCAGCAAGACGTTGCGTCCGGGGTATTCCCCCGGCGAGATCCGGATGTTCACGAAAAGCCGGTTCCCGTCCCGGTGCAGGTGCTTCACCTGGTTGAGCTCGGTGGCGGTACGCATGAGCTCTCCGAAATGCAGGCGCTCTTCCGGCAGGAAGCGATCCAGGAAGGATCGCCCGAGCACTTCCTCCTTGCTCAGGCCGTAGACGGCCGTGACGCTTTGATTGCAGTCGACCACTTCCAGCGTGGCCCGGTCCAGCACGAACACGGGGTTGGGGATTTGGTTGAAAATTTCGTGGTATTTGCGCTCCGACTTTTCAAGCTTCTCTTCCAACTCTTTGCGTTCGGTGATGTCGAGGCTCATCTCCAAGACCGCGACGATCTGGCCGTCGTTGTTCTTGATGGGAGAGGTCCTGAAAATCCAGTGCACCTTGCTGCCGTCCCGATTGATACCGGTTTCCTCCCCTTGATGCGGCTGTCCGTCTTCAAAAGTTCTTTCCACCGGGCAGTGGCTGCATTTTTCATCCCGGCCCTTGTAGGCATGATAGCAGTGCTCGCCGGGATCCGGTCCGAAGCGGCGCCGGAATTCGCCGTTGGTGCTGAGCAGCCTCAGGTTGCGGTCCTGGACGGTGATCAGGCACGGGACGCGCTCGACCAGGGTTCGGTATTCGTCCCGCTGCTTGTTCAGCTCGGCCTGCTTGTGGGCGATCTCGGCGCTCATCTGGTTGATGGCTTTGGCCAGCTGTCCCATTTCATCGTCCTGGCCCAGGTCGAGGTGGCTGGGCAGCAACCCCTGGCCGATGAGATGCGTCTCCTCGATCAGCATGCGGGCCGGCCGGTTGACGAAACGCAGGACGAAAAAGAAAATGATGGCGGACGGGATCAGAAACACCACGCCGGCCAGCCCGATCGCAGCGGTTTCCGCCAGCCCGATTTCCCGGTCGACCGTTTCCAGAGATACCACGACGTCCAGGGCGCCCAAAATTTTCTTGTCGGGAGGGTGTACATGGCACGCATCCGAGGAGCAGCCCGGCTCGTTTCCGATGGGGCTGATGACGCCGAGCTGGCGGTAGCCCTCCCGGCCCGTGAAAAGCCGGGTCCGCTGATCCAATGCGATGTCCACCAGCGGCGGCTCGGTGCGATGGCAGATGTAGCAGGCCTCCGCCTTGATATTCGTTCGGCTGTCCACCTCGGAGACCTGGTTGGAATATTTGATCTGCCCCTCTTTGTTGTAGATCCGGATGTTTTGGATCTCCTTGACCCGGGCGATGTTGTTGATGATCTGGTTGATGTCGTCCCGGGAGTTGAGCATCATGGCGTAATGGGTACCGAGCCGGATGGTGGTGCTCAGGCGGTCGGTGGCGGCCACCACGTTTTCCATCAGCTTCTGCTTCTGGTAGTTCATGCTGAAGTAGGACCACGTGGAGATGGCCACGAGCAACGTGACACCGACGGTGAAGATGAGCTTTGCGGCCAGCCGATGTCTGAGGTCCATGATGGATTTGATTTGCATACGTTCCCCGGCACCCCTAAAAACGCGGCGGTCCGACCGCCGCATCGGCTTCCGGCCGGCAACCCTTTCGGGACGTTGATCCGCGCCGCCGCGCTGCGACCTGCTTCGGAAAACCGGTGCCCTAAGCCGCGGCAGTGATCCTTCGCTTGAGCGCGCCATCGAAGGCCAGATTCATCGGAACTCCCAGCTCGGCAGCATCCAGGTCCATGGCCAGGCCGATCAGCTGCGGCAGGTACAATAAGTCGATATGCAGATCTTGGCCCGCCGCCCGGCCGGCAGGGCCTTGAAAGGCTTCCAGGTTCATCTGGCACATCGGGCATACCGTAACGATGGCGTCCGCCCCCTGCGCCGCCTCCAGGATGCCGGTCACCAGGCGGATGCCCACCTCCCGCTGGGTGCTCATGTGGGAGGCCCCGCAGCAGCGCCCTCCCATTTTCCAGGGAAACACCTCGGCCCCGGCAGCCCGGATCAAGGGTTCCATCGAAGTCGGCATTTCGGGGTCGTCGAAGCCGGCGAAGGGCCGCAGGCACTGGCAGCCGTAATAAGGGGCGATCCGCAGCCCCTCCAGCGGCCGCACGACGTTGGCGCGAATCGCCGCCGCTCCCACGTCCGTGGCCAGCACGTCCAGCAGGTGGCGCACCCGCAGCCGCCCGTGCAGCCGGAGTTGCTCCGCACCCAGCACGGTATGGATCTGCGCGGCCAGGGACGCGTCCGACCGCATCTTGGCTTCAACCGTTTTAAGGTTCAGGTAGCAGGCGCTGCACGGCACCAGCACATCCATGGAGTCGGCCCGGCGCTCGGCCAGGGCCAGATTGCGCGCGGGCAGGGCCAGAGCCAGCAGAGCGCTCGTGGCTTCGGCGGCGGAGGCCCCGCAGCAGGTCCACTCCTCGATATCGACCAGCTGCACGCCCAACGCCGCCAGCAGCGCCCGGGTGGACAGGTCGTATTCGTGCGCCGTGCCCTCGAGCGAGCAGCCGGGGTAATAGTGATACTTCATCTTGCCTCCTCCAGTTCGGCCACTTTGCGGAACAGCGCCTCCAGCGGCCGCGTCGGCCGCGCCGGCCATCGCAGGGGCAGCTTGCCTTTGGCGACCAGCCGCAGGCCGAGTCCGGAATAGCGCAAAGGCAGCATCGGGTTCTTCATCTCGGCGAAATAAACGGTCATGAACTCCAGTTCGTTCACCCGGCCGTGGCGCCGCACGCTTTCAATGAAGCGGCGGTAGAAAGCCGTGACCGGCCGGTAGCGTTCCATTTTTTCCTGGGATGCGGCCTGCTTGAGTGCGTGCATGGCCTCGGTGAGCGGAAGCCCGCGCGGGCAGCGCAGCGTGCAGAAATAGCACGCCGAGCACAGCACGAACGTGCGGCTCTGAAACACCGCCTCGCGCTGGTCGAGCAGCACCAACCGCCACAGCTGGCGCGGGGTCAGATCCATGGCGAACGCGTTGGGGCAGGAGCCGGTGCAGGTGCCGCACTGGATGCAGCTCTGCACCATCTTCCGCACGGATTCGAGATCGTGGTGTACCTGCGGCGGCGCTACCGTCGCCGGATTGCCGGTTGGAGCGTTCATGCCTATTCCTCCCGCTGCTAATCCTTCGAACCCTTGACTCCTCGACCTCTTGAACCCTTTCGTTTCAATTCACCGCCGCATCGATCACCGCCAGCATCTGCTGAGCGGGATAGCCCTCCAGAAACGACGCGTCGTTCGGGCACACGGCGGCGCATGCCCCGCAGCCCTGGCACATGGCCGGATTGACGAGCACCTGCCCAAGATCCGCCTCCAGCGTGCGCGCGCCGTACGGGCAGGCGTTGATGCACTGCTCGCAGAGGCTGCACAGGCTGTGGCGCACGCCCGCCACGACCCGCCCCGTCGCCAGCCGTTCGCGGCCGAGGATTCGCAGGGCCCGCTGGGCGGCGGCCTCCGCGGTGGCGATGGACTCCGGGATGGCCCGCGGGGCCAGGGCCAGCCCGCACGCAAACACGCCCTCCTTGAGGCTGTCGACCGGGCGCCACTTGGATTCGGCCTCCTGGAAGAATCCGTCCGGATCGAGGTGGGCGCCGTAGGCCTCGGCCAGCTCCCGCGGCAGCGCCGGGACGATGCCGGTGGCCAGCACCACGAGCTGCGCCTCGATGCGCAGCGTGCGCTGCAGGATCGGCTCCTCCACCGTTACCGTCAGGCCGCCTTCGACCGGCTCAACCACCGGCCGGCGATCCAGGCGATAGGGGATGAAGACCATCCCGGCCTGGCGGGCGCGGGTGAAGGCCGCTTCGGTGAAGCCGGCGGTCATCAGGTCGCGGTGCAGGACATAGATGCTCGCCTGCGGATGGCGCTCCCGAATCGCGAAGGCCTGCTTCAGGGCGGCGGCGCAGCAGACCCGGCTGCAGTAGTGGCGGGGCTCCTGCCGGGATCCGACGCACTGGATCATCACCACCGTGTCCAGCTGCTGGGCATCCATGCGGCCGTCGGCCAATTGCCGTTCCAACTCGGCCTGGGTCAGGACGGCCGGGCTGGCGCCCCAGGCGAACTCCCGGGCGGGCGCTTCCGTGCCGCCGGTGGCCAGGATGACGACCCCGTGGTCCACGGGGCGGACGTGATGGTCGGGGCCTTCGATGATGGTCGAAAAGGAGCCGACCTCGCCGCGGGCCTGGATCACGCGCGACCCGGTATGCACCTGGATGCGGGGATGCTGATCGACGCGTTTCAGGATGTCGCTCAGCAGCGCGCGAACGTCGTGGCCTTCCAGCGTGCGGTGGAGCCAGTTCAAGTTGCCGCCCAGCCGTTCGCCGGCCTCGACCAGATCCACGCCGTAGCCGTGGTCGGCGATCGCGAGCGCAGCCGTCATGCCGGCGACGCCCCCGCCGATGACCAGCGCCCGGGGGGCGACTTGGATTTCCGCGGCCGGATGAGGCTCCGCCCACTTGAGCTTGGCGAGCCCTGCGCGCAGCTCCGCCAGCGCGGCGGCGGCGCCGGCCGGCTCGTCTGCAGGAGCGCCGGACCAGGGGGCGATGTCGACCACCTCGATCAGGCTGGCGTTCATCCCCACCTCGCGGCCGAGGTCCTTGAGCTTGCGCGGATGGGTGATGGGCAGGCAGGCCCCGATCAGCAGGCGGTTGCCCGCCGCCCTGCGGACGCAGGCCGCCAGCTGCTCCCATCCAGTCGCCGTGCAGAGATTCTCAATGGTTTCGACCGCCGCCACGGCCGGGTCGCGGCGCAGCGCGTGCACCATGAACTCCGGCGGCGGGCCGGCGCCCGCCCGTCCGCAGCGGCAGAGCACGGTCAAAATCCGGGGCGGCTCTCGGTCCAGACCCTCCGGCAGGGCCCCGTCCGGGCGGGGCGCTTCCGGTGCCAGGCTGCCCCCGGCCGAATGGATGACCCGCGAGGCGTTGGCCGCGGCGGAAGACGCCTGAATCACCGCCTCGCCGATGTCTTTCATGCAGCTGAAGGCGCCGCCCAGAAAGACTCCGGGATTCCGGGTGCGGCTCATCGAGAAGGGCTCGGTCTCGATGAATCCCCACGGGTTGAGCGGAAGCTCCAGCTGGGCGGCCAGCTCCCGGGAGCCCGGTGCCGGGCGCTGCCCCAGCGCCAGGACCACCAGGTCGAAGGACTCGGCATGCGCGGCGCCCCCGGCGTCCAGCCAGCGGATCGCGACGCCGGCGCCGGAGGGATCTTCGGTCAGGGAATGCGGGCGCGACCGGATGAACCGCACCCCGTGGCGGTCTTCGGCATCGTCGCGGTAGCGCTGGAACGATTTGCCGAAGGTGCGCATGTCCATGTAGAAGATGGCCGCATCGAGATCGCCGGCGGCCCGGGTTTTGGCGAGCAGGGCCTCCTTAATGGACACCATGCAGCAGATGTTCGAGCAGAAATCGGCATCCGCCTGAACATCCCGCGAGCCCACGCACTGGATCCAGGCGGCCCGGCGGACGGGCCGGCCGTCGCTCGGGCGGATCAGGCGGCCGGCGGTCGGACCGGTGCCGCTCAGCAGGCGTTCGAATTCGATCTGGGTCAGCACGTTGGGCACGACCCCGTAGCCGAAGGGGTTCTTGCCCGGCAACGGGTCGTAGAAGGACGTGCCGCCGCAGAGCACCACCGCGCCGGCTTCGAGCTGGCGCGCCTCGGCCGCCTCCAGCCGCTGGAAGACCTGCACCACTTTCGGGATCAGGCGATCCACTTCGAAGGGCTTGATGAGGTAGTCCATCGCGCCGATCTTCATGGCCTCCACGGCGGTCTCCACGGTGGCATAAGCGGTCATCATGATCACCGTGAGCTCCGGCGCCAGCTGCCGGGCGCGCTCGAGCACCTCGACCCCGTCCATGCCCGGCATCTTGATGTCCAGCAGCATGAGGTGATAGGCCTCGGCTTCCAGCGCGGCCAGGGCCTCCCCCCCCGACCCGGCCATGGCCGCCGTGAATCCCTCGGCCTCCAGCCACTCCTTCAGGGAGTCGCGCACCACCAGCTCGTCGTCGACCACCAGAATCCGGAATTTGCCGCGCTCCGCCTCCGGCAGGCGGATGGCCTCGGTCGGGCAGGCCGGGACGCAGGCCCCGCAGCGCGTGCAGGCCGCCGCATCGAGCACATAGGCGTTGGGGAGGTTGTGCGGCACCGGCAGGTAGACCGCCTTGCGTCGGGTGAGGCCGGCGTTGAACTCGTCGGGGACTTCCACCGGGCAGGCCGCCGTGCAGCGCCCGCAGCCGATGCAGCGCTCCGGGTCCACCCACGGTGTCTGCTGCTTGAACGTCAGTCGCAGTTTCCCGGGCTCCCCGGCGATATGGGTAATTTCGGTCCCCAGAAGGATGGTGATGTTCTCGTGGAAAAGCCCCCGGCGCAGGCAGTGCTGGGTGGCGGCGTCGCGCTGCACCAGCGGGAGCATGCGGCACATGCCGCAGTGGTCCGTGGGGAACTGGTAGTCGAGCTGGCTCAGGATGCCCCCCAGATGCGGGGCGCGGTCCACCAGGGTGACCCCGTATCCGTATTCAGCCAGATCCAAGGCGGCGCGGATGCCGGCGATCCCGGCGCCGACCACCACGGCGGTGCCGATTCGACGCTTCATGTTGTCCTCCGACCCTAAACCTTCGAACGAACCATGCGCTCTCGGCCGGGCAGATTATCCGGCGCCTTCCTGCCGCCGGCCGATTCCGACGACTTCGGGGAACTCCGCCTCCTTGAACACCGACAGCGGCGGCGCCTCCTCCAGGCTCCGGCCGGCCTCGTAGCCAAACGCCTGCTGCGTGTAGCGGGAGACGGTTCGGAACACCTCCATCACCGGAATCTCGTTGGGGCAGGCATTGGAGCACTGCCCGCAGCCGACGCAGGCCGTGCTCATGTGCGCCAGGCGGGTGAGATGGTAAAAGAGGGTGTCGGTGGGCATCTTGAGCACCCCCTGGCGGCCGGCCCACTGCAGATACTGCGACGGTTCGTGATTGAAGACGTCGGTCACGAAAACGCATTCTTTGCAATAGCACACCGGGCAGGCCACGCGGCAGTTGTAGCAGTTGATGCAATTGCCGAAGTACGCCCCGGCCGGTTCGATGCCGCCGATCGCGGCTTCCGTTCGGCTGACCATCTCGTCCCGGTAGGCGGCGCGCTCTGCGGCCAGTGCATTCGCGGCCGACTTCCAGTGGGCGGGCGCCTCGCAGCCGGCCAGGCCCGCCGCGTCGATCAGCTCTCGGCCGGCCGGCGAGCGCTCCTCCACCATCAGGGGGCCGTTTTCATCCGCCCCCAGCAGGCCGATGTGGATGTCGCTGTGCGGCGGGACCGGGAACTCACAGGCCCGGCAGGCGGGCGCCAGATCCGGGTCGAAACGTTCGCCGGCGAGCGCCCGCTTGAGGAAACCCGTCGTCGCCGCAGCGGGCTCGGCGCCGGCAAACCGCTGAAAGTCCTTGTTTTGAAACGCCCCCAGGCAGTCGAAGCTGATGAGGACCACTTCCTCCGTCCGCGCCTGCTTGAGCTTCACCAGTTCGAGAAACGCCCGGATTTCACAGGACCGCAGCACCGCGGCCCACCGCGCCCCCATGGGTTTGCGGGCGAGGCGGGAGGCGATGCGCGCGGCGTTGATCGGAAAGCAGGGCGCGAGCGGATCGGCCCCATCCAGCCGCTCGGCCGCAGTGACCAGGGTCGGCATGGCCATGGATTTGCCCGGGAGGTGCTGGGCGACCAGCACCGCCGCCACCGCTTGCTTCGTGAGCAGCTGCTGTAAAAAGCTGCGAATCGCTGCGACCCGGTCGCCGTGGTTCATCTCGAGACGGAATGTGCTGCCCATACGCTCTCCCCGTGCATGTTGGGCTGATCCGGCAGCCCTTGATCCTTGAAACCGGTCGGTGGCCAACCGGCGGCGATCTCCGCCGGACCGGCCGGCTGCTTTCAACCGGCGGCCATCGCCAGCTGGGCCCGGCTGGGCCCCAACGCTTTAAGCTGCGCGACCAATTCGCGCATGATTTCGGCGAACTGGATTCCGTCGCTGGCCCCGATCCAGGTCAGCCGCAGGCGCTCCGGCTCGAAGCCGAACCGCGGCAGGATTTCCTGAAGCAGCTTGATCCGCCGGCGGGCTTTGAAATTCCCGTTGATATAGTGGCAGTCGCCCGGGTGGCATCCGCTCACCAGGACGCCGTCCGCCCCCTGCAGCAGCGCCTTGATCACGTACTGGGGGTCCACCATGCCGGTGCACATGACCCGGATCAGGCGCACGTTCTTGGGATAGGAAAGCCGCGAGGTTCCGGCCAGGTCGGCCGCCGTGTAGGTGCACCAGTTGCACACGAAGGCGATGATGGTGGGTTCGAAGTCCGGCATGCCTCCTCCTCTCACATTCCGACCGCCTTGAGGGCGTTCATGATCCCGTCGCATTCGGCGAAGAGCTGCTCTTTTTTGAAATGCCGCACCTGGGCGGCGCCGCTCGGACACCCGCCGGCGCAGCTGCCGCAGCCCTTGCAGAGGGCCTCGTTGACCACCGAAACCCAGCGCCGCGCATCGAACTCGATGGCCGAATAGGGGCAGAGCCCGATGCAGGTCTGGCAGCCGGAGCAGATGTCGGGGTCGATCCAGGAGATGGCCGAGGGGATCACGACCTTGCCGCGGCTGGCGAGCGACAGCGATTTGACGGCGGCCCCCGACGCCTGGGCCACCGTGTCGGGGATGTCCTTCGGGCTCTGGCAGGCGCCGGCCAGAAAAACCCCGTCGGTGGCCGTGTTGAGCGGACCCAGCTTGGGGTGCTCCTCCAGGAAGAACCCGTCCGCCCCCTGATTGACGCCGAAGACCCGCCCCACCTCGGCCGCATCCCGCCGCGACTCCATCGCCGCGCAGAGCACCACCATGTCCACCGGCACCCGCAGGCGGGTGGCGGAGAGCGTGTCTTCCGCGATGGCGATGAGCTTGCCCTGCTCCGCGGCCGAGGCGGCCTGGTCGGTGATCTCGGCCACCTTGCCGCGGATGAACACCGTGCCCTCCTCCTGGCAGCGGCGGTAGAACTCCTCGTAGCCCTTGCCGTAGCAGCGCTGATCGATGTAGAAGTCGTAGACCTGGGTGGCGTGGCCGACTTTTTCCTTGATGAGATGGGTGTATTTCAGCGCGTACATGCAGCACACGCGCGAGCAGTACTCGTGGTAGTTCACATCCCGGCTGCCGACGCAGTGCAGGATGGCCACGCTTTGCGGGGTGCGCGTGAACCGGCCGTTTTCGTCGCGGATCAGGATGCGCCCACCGGTCGGGCCGGTGGCATTGGAGAGCCGCTCGAACTCCAGGCTCGTGAACACGTTCGGATAAATGCCGTAGCCGAACTGCCGCATGGGGCTGGGGTCCATCAAGTCGTAGCCGGTCGCCAGGATGATGCTGCCGACTTTCACCTCGAGTTCCTCGGCTGGCATGCCGTGGTCGATGGCCTTGGCCTCGCAGGCCCGCACGCACGCCATGCACTCGCAGCAGACGCCGCAGTTGAGGCAGCGCGCCGCTTCGCGCCGGGCGTCCGCCTCCGCAAAATTGAGGTCCACCTCCTCGAATCCGGACACCCGCGCCGATACGTCCAGGTGCCCGCCGCGCACCCGCTCCTGCCGGCCGATGTCCGCAGGGATGGCGGCCCAGTCGCCATCTGCGGCTTCGCAGCCGCGGGGCGGCGCCTCAAGGGCGGACAGGTCCTGCGCCTGCAGGAACCGGTCGATGGCCTCGACCGCCCGGTGTCCGGCGGCGACGGCTTCGATCACCGTGGCCGGGCCGCTGACCGCATCCCCGGCGGCGAAGACCCACGGCAGAGAGGTCTGCAGCGTGCGCGGATCGACCGCCAGGCTGCCGCGGGGCGTCGTTTTAATCCCCTCCGGCCCGCCGGCACCGGTCAGATCGATCCTCTGCCCGATGGCCGGAATGACCGCGTCGCAGTCGATCACGAACTCGGAGCCGGCCACCGGCACCGGCCGCCGGCGCCCGCTGTCATCCGGCGGGCCGAGTTCGGTGCGGATGCACTCGATGCCCGTTGCCGCGCCGTCGCGCACCATCACTCGGGTTGGCACCGTGAGAAAACGGATGTCGATGCCCTCGGCCAGCGCATCCTCGATTTCCTCGGGGTAGGCCGGCATCTCCTGGCGCGTCCGGCGGTACACGATGGTGACGGATTCGCTGCCCAGCCGCCGCGCCACGCGCGCGGCGTCCACCGCCACGTTGCCGCCGCCGATCACGACCGCCCTCCGGCCGGGGCAGGTGCGGTCGCCCAAGTTGACCTGGCGCAGCCAGTCCACGGCGTTCCAGACGCCCGGGCTCTCATTCTCGCCGGGAATGCCCGCGGCCAAACCCAGGTGCGCGCCGATCGCCAGGAGAACTGCGTCGAAGCCTTCTTCCTTGAGGCTCTCCAGCGTGAAGTCGCTGCCCAGCCGTTGCCCGATTCGCACCTCGATGCCGGTCTTGAGGAGATAGGCGATCTCGCGATCGAGGACCTCCGGCGGCAGGCGGTAGTCGGGAATGCCCACCCGCAGCATCCCGCCCAGGCGGTCCAGGGCTTCGTAGATCGTCACCGCGTAGCCTCGCAGCCGTAAATAGTAGGCCGCCGTCAGCCCGGCCGGCCCGGAACCCACCACGGCCACGCGCTGCGGCCGCTCGACGATCGCCGGCACGGGAAGGCTTTCCAGGTCGACGTGGTCGGCGGCGAACCGCTTCAGATTGCGGATGGCGACCGCCGAGTCCACCTCGGCCCGCCGGCAGCGGCTTTCGCAGGGATGCGGGCAGACCCGGCCCAGGACGCCCGGCAGCGGCAGGCGCTCCATGATCAGGCGTAAGGCTTCCCGGTATTTGCCCTGGCCGACGAGCTGCACGTACCCCTGCACGTTGATCCCGGCCGGGCAGGCGGCGATGCAGGGGGCGCGGTCTTTCTTCTCGATGTTGAACGTGATCGGAATGGCCTGGGGGAAGGCGCGGCCGATGGCCTGGCGGGTCCCGAGGCCGACGTCCCAGTCGTTCGGGATCGACACCGGGCAGACCTTGGCGCACTCGCCGCAGCCGGTGCAGACTCCCTCCTTCACGTAGCGGGGTTTGCGCCGCACGCTGACGGTGTAATTGCCGATGAACCCGCTCACCTCCTTGACCTCGCTTAAGGAGAAGAGCGTGATGTTCGGGTTCTGGGCCACCTCCACCATTTTGGGGGTCCCGATGCAGGCCGCGCAGTCGAGCGTGGGAAAGGTCTTGTCGAATTGCAGCATGTGGCCGCCGATGGTGGTCTGCTTCTCGACCAGGTAGACTTTGTGGCCGCCGTTGGCGATGTCGAGCGCGGCCTGCATGCCGGCGATGCCGCCGCCGACGACCATCACATCGGGATGCACCTTCACCTCGCGGGTTTCCAGCGCGTGGTGGCGGTTGACGCGCTGGATTGCGGCGGCCGCCAGGGTCTTGGCCTTGCGGGTCGCGTCGCCCTCGTCGGCCGTGACCCAGGAGACCTGCTCCCGCACCGAGGCCATCTGGAAAAAATACGGATTGACGCCGGCCCGCCGGCAGGCGGCCTGGAACGTCTTCTCGTGGAGACGCGGCGAGCAGGAGGCCACCACCACCCGGTTCAGCCCCTGAGTCTTGATGTCGTTTTCGATCATCTCCTGGCCGGGGTCGGAGCACATGAACTTGTAGTCCCGCGCGACGACCACGTTCGGCAGCTGCCGGGCGAAGGCCGCCACCTCCTCCACCCGGACCCGGTAGGCGATGTTGATCCCGCAGTGACAGATGTAAAAACCGATGCGAATGGCCATGGCCTTCACCTTGTAAGGTAATCGATCAAGCCGACGGTGCCGCCGCCGTCAACGAATGGACCCAGCCGATCAGCTCTTCCGCGTTCAAAGGTTTTTTCAAATAGGCGACCGGGGTGATCGAGTCGGCCTCCGGCAGGGTGCAGTACGACCTCTGGTACTGCAGGAACGTCTTGCGGCCGATGCTCGAGACCATGATCACCGGAATGCCGTTGAGGCGCCGATCTTCCTTGAGGTCGCGATAAAGCTGCAGCCCGTCCTTGTTGGGCATCATCACATCCAGGATGATCAGGGCCGGCCGCTCCCGTTTGGCCTTGCGCAGGCCGTCGCGGCGGTCCCCGGCTGGGATGGTGGCGTAGCCGCAGCCGCCCAGGAGGTTGCAGAGAAAAAACTGCATGTCGGGGTCGTCGTCGACGATCAGAACCTTGATTGGTTTTTTCATGTCCCTCCAGAGGTCCTGCCGGTGCTCGCCGTCAATGCCTGAGCACGGAACGTACCAAGCCTGCCAGTTTTGATTTTTAGCTATGGATACGGTTGGTTGAGATATGCAACGGTGTGCAGCCGCGGGGGCGGCAGAAGGAAGAGTGTTGCAACAAATGAAACGATTTATCTAGTTAAAAATTCATCAATTTAAATTGGTTATAGTGTTGCAGTAGCTTGAAATGCAACATGTTTACAACAGCTGCAGCTTCTTGATCTTGCGCCACAGGGTGCTGCGGTCCATGCCCAGGGCGCGGGCGGCCCGGGAGCGGTTTCCATTGTGCCGGCGCAGCGCTGCCAGGATGCGGGTTCGTTCGGATGAACCGGAAATCTCGCCCCGCTCGCGCCCCCCTCCGGCCGCCTCCGGCCGCTGCCGCAGATAGTCGGGCAGATGCTTGCGCCGCAGGACGCTCTCCTGGCAGAGGATCAGCGCGTGCTCCAGGATGTTTTCCAGCTCACGGATGTTTCCGGGGTAGGTGTAGTTCAGCAGCACCTGCATGGCGTTCTCGGAGACCTCCGGAGGCGCCACGCCCTTGGAGGTGCTCAGCCGGCGTAGGATGTGGCCGATCAGCAGCGGGACGTCCGCCGTCCGGTCCTTGAGGCTGGGGAGCTCGATGCGGAAGACATTGAGCCGGTAATACAGGTCCTCGCGAAACTGCTTGCGGGCAACGAGCCGTTCCAGACTCTGGTTGGAGGCCGAAATGACGCGCACATCCACTTTGGTGGTCTGCGAGGTGCCCAGACGAAAAAAAACCTTCTCTTCGATCACCCGCAGCAGCTTGGCCTGCAGCGCCAGCGGCAGGTCCCCGATTTCATCCAGGAAGATGGTGCCGCCGTCGGCCGCCTGGAACCGTCCGATGCGGTCCTGGACCGCCCCGGTGAACGCTCCCTTCACGTAGCCGAACATTTCCGATTCGAGCAGGGTGTCCGGAATGGCCGCGCAGTTCACCTTGACCAGCGGCTTCGCGCTGCGCCGGCTGGCCGAATGGATGACCTTGGCCAAAAAGTCCTTGCCGGTCCCGGTGGGGCCTTCGATCAAGACCGTGGCATCGGTTTTGGCCACGACCTGGACGTTTTCGAAGATCCGCTGCATGGCGGGCGATTTGCCGACCATGTCATAGTAGGTATAGCGGTCCTCGATCGCCTGCTTCAGCTGATGGACCAGGGTGAGGTCGCTGAAGGTGGCCAGCCCCCCCACGGCGATACCGTTTTCGTTGCGCAGCGGCAGGTAGGTGGCCCGAATGGGCAAGGCCACGCCCTCGCGCGTGAGGATCCGGCTCTCGATGCCGCTGCGCGGGCTGTCGCTCGTGATCGTTTCCTTGAGCAGATCCAGGTCGGCGGCGGAGTCCCCCCGGAAAATCGCGGCGCACGGCCGCCCCAGCACTTCCTGGCGGCTGAAGCCGGTGATTTTCTCGGCGGCGGTGTTGAAAAAGGTGACGACCCCCCCGCGGTCCACCGTGAAAATGCCCACCTCGAGATTGTCGAGAATGATCTTCAGGCTGCGCTCTTCGTAGTGGATGCGGTTGACGAGGTCGGCGATGGGCGCGTGGTCCTGCAGGATGGTGAGGCACCCCACGATCTGCCGCGCCGCGTCGTACACGGGCGTGGCGATGCGGGTCACCAGATAGTTTTCATCGCCGTCGCCCGGAAGCCGCAGCACCGGCTCCCGCTGCTTCGGCTCATCCAGCCCCTTGAACGGGCAGGAGACCAGGCAGGGCACACCGAGAAAAACCTCCCGGCAGTCGCGGCCGACGGCGTCGTTGCCCCGCAGGCCGATCATGGCCTGGGCGCTCAGGTTCAACGCCTCGATGCGCCGGTTGCGGCCGACGATGAAGGCGGCGATGTTGAGCTCGTCGAGGATCGCCAGCCAATCCTGGCAGGCGATGGTTTTTCCGGAAAACCCTGGCGTG
This sequence comes from uncultured Desulfatibacillum sp., assembly GCA_964427375.1. GTDB lineage: Bacteria > Desulfobacterota > Desulfobacteria > Desulfobacterales > SpSt-501 > SpSt-501. The sequence goes on from CAYRUF010000009.1 coordinate 64,352, forward strand.
CGAATCATGCCGAACATCCTTGGCAGCCCGGGCCGGCCGGTCGATCAGGACGACCCGGCGGCCGGGAGCGTGATCACGAACAGCGCTCCGCCCCCTTCGAGATTGCGGGCTGCGACGGTTCCATGATGCCGTTCCACGATCCCATAGACCGTGGACAGGCCCAGCCCCAGGCCATGCCCCTCGCTTTTGGTGGTGAAGAACGGCTCGAAGATGCTGGACAGGTGTTCGTCCGGAATCCCCGGCCCCGTGTCCTGGACCCGGATGGCCACCGTTTGCGGCGAATCACCGGCCCCGGCGTCCAGGGTCAGCCGGCCGCCCTGGGGCATGGCATCGATGGCGTTGAAAATCAGATTGATGATGCACTGCTGCAGTTGGTTGAAATCGCCCTCCACGGCCGGAAGGCCCGGGGGAACGTGTGACTCGAGCTGGATGCGGCTCAGCTCCAGCTTATGCTGGCTCAGCAGGATGCAGCGCCGCACAAGCTCGGCCAGGTCGACCGGCGCGAAGGCTTCCGGCGACCGGCGGGAAAAGCTGAGCAGGTTGGAAACGATCTGCGAACAGCGGGTCGTTTCGGTTTCGGCGATGCCCAGATAGCGCCGGAACTTGTCGCGGCGCTCATCCGTGAAGGCGCCTTCCTGCAGGAGCCGGGACATCAGTCGGAGGTAGTTCAGGATGCCCGACAAGGGGTTGTTGATCTCGTGAACGACGCTGGCCGCGAGCCGTCCCAGGGACATCATCTTGTCCTGGTGCAGAATGCGCGCCTGATCCGCCATCTCGCGCTCCAGCCGCCGGAATTCCCGCAAATCCCGGAAGAAAACCACCAGCCCGCTTTCGCGCCCGTCGTCGGACAAGACGGCGGCCGAGACTTGCACGGGTATCTCCCTGCCGGATCCGGTCTTCAAGAGCGTTTCGAAAAGAAAGAGCCGGTTATGGCCTCCGAAGCGCTCGCTGCGGAGTTCCGATTCGAACCGCACGGCCTCGTCCGGGCGGAAGAACCGGGAGAAGGGCATGCGGTGCAAAACCTGATCCCGGGGAATGCCGATGAGCTGCTCCATGCTGCGGTTGTAGATCACCACGATCTTCTGCTCGTCCAATCCCAGGATGCCGTCCATGGAGCTTTCGATCAGATTGCGCTGGAATGCGATGGTCTTGAGCAGCTGCTGGCTGGTCTCCGCCTTCTCCCGTTCGAGAAGGAGGGTGTAGTCCTTCAGCCGCCGGCGTGAGGTGTAGCGCTCCCGGGCGCGGTGCAGGGCCAGAAAAAGGTTGTCGCTGCCGATCGGCTTGGTGATGAAGTCCGAGGCATCCAGCTGGAGCGCGCGGATGGCCAGCTCCATCTCGCCGAAGGCCGTCGCCACGATGACTTCGGTGTCCGGGAATTGATGCTTGACGCGCTCCAGGACCTGGAGGCCGTTCATGCCGGGCATGCGGATGTCGGTGATGACGATCTGCGGCGGGGAGTCCGTGCACATCCGCAGGCCGGCTTCGCCGTCGGGGGCCGTTCGGACGTCATAGCCCGCATCCGCCAGAGCCAGCGACATGACGTCGCGGATGTCTTCTTCGTCGTCGATGAGGACGATGGCCCAGGTTTCGGACATGGCCCTGTCTCCTCGACCGGCTGGACCGCGGCGATTCCGGCCGGAGCCTGAAGGTCGAATGCGGAAGAAGGCAAACTGACCAGAAGATGATGGTTCATATCACACTTCCTGAAAAAGAAAAACCGTTGGCATCCGGAATGGTGTCTGCATGAGCGATTTCCGCGAATCAAATAATTATGAAATTATGTTCAAAATAACTATTGACATTGAAAATACGGGAGCTTATTATTTTGAACAAATGTTCATAACAAGGAGAACTTGTGCCACGCCCTAGAATGAACCGCTGGATTCGCCACCAACCGCTGGCGCATTTTTACGCACCCCACGGGGTGCCCTTCGGCCGCCTGCGGGGGGTCACACTGACCCTGGACGGACTGGAAGCCCTGCGGCTCGCGGATGCCGAGGGGCTGGAACACGAACGGGCCGCGGAGCTGATGGGCATCTCGCGTCCCACTTTTTCGCGCCTGCTTGCGGAAGCCCGCACGGTCGTGGCGCGGGCGCTCGCGAACGGGTGGGCGATCCGCATCGAAGGCGGCAACTACCAGTTCGCCGGCGACGCGCCGCCGTGTTTGCCGGGACGGCGGCGCTGCCGAAGGGGCGCCGGCGGGGATCGAATGCGGACCGGCCGGGGCATTCCAATGTCAGCGGACGGAACGGGGGCATCCGTTGAAAAGGCAGCGCCCTCCGCGGTGGAGGCGCTGACCGGGCCGCCGGCCGAGCCGGCGGCCGAACCCCCCAAAAAAATCTGATCAACAGGAGGTGTCATCATGCCAGGATACGATCGCACAGGACCATGGGGCCAGGGCCCTCGGACCGGAGGCGGATTCGGGGTTTGCGGAGCTCCCGCACAGGATGGGGAAACCGATGTCCGTAAATACGGCTGGGGATTCGGGCGTGGCGGAGGGCGCGGCCTCCGGAGAGGCTTCTGCTTCTTCCGACGCGGGCGCGGCGGATTCGGCTACGGAGCGCACTGGGCCCCCACGCCGGCTCCGCCGGAACTGGCCAAGTCCAACTTGGAGGCGGAAGCCGCCGAACTCCGGCGCCGGCTGGACGCCATCGAACAGCGTTTGGCCGGTATGGGGGAGGCCGGTGTCGAGACCAAGCCGGCTTGAGCGGCTATTTATGGGAAAAAGACCATAAATTAGCATTTGACAAGATTGGCCGTAGGACTTATTAATGAGCGTCAGCTCATTTAAAAAGGTTACCGCATGGCACGACCCAAAAAGTGCAGGATGGTCGATTCTGCTCCCGGGGTGCGGCTTTTCAAGCCCCAGGGCATCCCGGCGCGGCAGCTGGAAGAGATCTATCTGTCCCTTGAAGGCTACGAAGCCCTGCGGCTCTCGGACCTGGAAGGCCTGCGCCAGAACGAAGCGGCCGAACGCATGAAAATCTCGCGTCAAACGTTCGGCCGCGTCCTAGCGGAAGCCCGCCGGGCGGTAACGGAGACCATCGTCAAGGGCCTGGTCCTGCGCATCGAGGGCGGCGATTACCGCACCGCCGGCGGCGACCCGGCGCCCCTGGCGACCTGCCGGCACCCCGGGGCGTCCGTGCGCGATTCCATCCCTAAATCACAAGGAGAGAGACAAGAAATGCACAAAATAGCGGTCAGCAGCGAGGGCCCCGACCTGGACGGCCCGATCGATCCCCGGTTCGGGAGAGCCGCGGGGTTCGTCATCATCGACCCGGACACCATGGCGAGCGAGTATGTGGACAACGCCGCCTCGCAGGGCATGGCCCAGGGCGCCGGCATCCAGACGGCCGAGCTCATGACCCGGCATGGCGTCGGCGTGGTTCTCACCGGCTACGTCGGCCCCAAGGCGTTTCAGGCGCTCTCGGCGGCCGGCATCAAAATCGGCCAGAACCTCGAGGAGCTTTCGGTGCGCCAGGCGGTCGAACAATACAAGACCGGCCAGGTGCCCATGGCCGGGGGCCCCAACCGCGGCGGCGCCGGAGGGCAGCGATGATCGTCGCGGTGGCCAGCGGCAAGGGCGGCACGGGCAAAACCACCGTGGCCGCCTCCCTCGCATGGGTGTGGGACCGGCCGGTGGCGGCTGTCGATCTCGACGTCGAGGAGCCCAACCTGCACCTGTTTTTAAAACCGGACATCACCGGCCGCGAAACCGCCGCCATGGAAGTGCCGGTGGCCGACGAATCCAAATGCACCTACTGCCGGGCCTGTGCCGATCTCTGCCAGTTCAAGGCCATCAGCGTGCTCGGATCGGTATTGCTGACTTTTCCGGAAATGTGCCACGGCTGCGGAGGCTGTCTGGCCGTGTGCCCCGAGAAGGCGCTGTCTCCGGGCTCCCGCGAGCTGGGCGAGGTCTCATGGGGAACGGCCGCCGGCCGGATCGGTTTCTTCATGGGGCGGCTGCGCGTCGGCGAGGCCATGAGCCCGCCCCTGATGCGGGCCGTCATCGCGAAGATCGCGCAAACCCCTCATCCGACGGCCGGAGACGTCATCATCGACGCTCCGCCGGGCACCAGCTGCCCGGCCATCAGCGCCGTGCTGCCGAGCGACCTGATCCTGCTCGTCACCGAGCCGACCCCCTTCGGGTTCCACGATTTTCAGCTGGCCCACGCCGCTTTTGCCCCGCTCGGAAAGCCGATGGCGGCGGTCATCAACCGGTCCGGGCTGGGCGACCGCTCCGTTCAGGATTTCTGCCGCAGCCGGCAGCTGCCCATTCTGGCCGAAATTCCGTTCGACCGCCGCCTGGCCGAAGCCTACTCGAAGGGGCAAGTCCTCGCCGAAGCCCTGCCGAACCTGCGCACGGTCTTCACGGAGTTGATGACGGCCTTGCGCGGGCTGGCCGAAGCCTCGCCGCAGCGGAAGGCGGCCGCCCATGCCTGAGATCATCGTCATCAGCGGAAAGGGCGGAACCGGCAAGACATCGTTGACCGCGGCCTTCGCGCACATGGCGGCCGATGCCGTCATCTGCGACCTGGATGTGGACGCGCCGGACCTGCATCTGCTCCTGCAGCCCGAGATCAAAGTTCGCGAAGACTTCCATTCCGGCCACGAAGCGGTGATCGACCCGGCGGCCTGCACGGGGTGCGGGCTCTGCGCGGAAATGTGCCGCTTCGGGGCGGTCTCCAACCCGCCGACGGGCTATCGCGTCGATCCGCTGAAGTGCGAGGGCTGCAAGGTCTGCGTGCAGTTTTGCCCGGCGGCCGCCATCCGCTTTCCGGACCGTCATTGCGGCGAATGGTACATTTCCAGCACCCGCTTCGGCCCGATGGTGCACGCTCAGCTGTTTCCGGGCGCTGAAAATTCGGGACGGCTGGTGGCGCTCCTGAGACAAAAAGCCAGAGACCTGGCGCGGGAATCCGGGCGCAGTCTGATTCTGTCCGACGGTGCTCCTGGAATCGGCTGCCCCGTGATCAGTTCGCTCAGCGGAACCGATTTTGCCGTCCTGGTCACGGAGCCCACGCCGTCCGGGCGGCACGACCTCGAACGCGTGGCCGATCTCTGCCGGCATTTTAAAATACCCACCGGCGTGATCGTGAACAAGGCGGACCTGAACCCGGAGAACACCCAGGATATTCAGCACTGGTGCGAATCGGTTCGGACCGAATTTCTGGCGGCGCTGCCCTACGACCCGGCCGTGACCGAGGCCATGGTCCAGCGCCAGGCGGTCACCGAGTTCAGCGCCGACGGGCTTTCCAGGAACATCCGCCGCACCTGGCGCCGAATCCTGGACCTGGGCAGCCGCAAAACCACATCATTCCAAGACCCATCGAACGTGAAAGGAGAGTTTGGAAAATGAGCACTATCGTTGCCGTACCGTCCGAATCCCCCGGAGGCCTGGATGCCGGGTTGGGAGCCCATTTCGGGCACTGCGAGCTTTACACCCTCATCACCCTCGATGACGGGAAGATTTCCGCCGTCAACATCATCCCGAACGTCCCGCACGAGCAGGGCGGCTGCATGGCGCCGGTGAGCCATCTAGCCCAGAACCGGGTGCGGGTCCTGCTGGCCGGCGGCATGGGCATGCGGCCGCTCATGGGGTTCCAGCAGATGGGGATTCAGGTCTTTCATTGCGGACCGGCCCGGACCGTCGGCGAAGCGGTGCAGGCCTTCAGCGAAGGGCGTTTGCCGGAATTCGGCCAGCAGCACACCTGCGGCGGCGGCGGGCACCAGCCGAGCCTGCGGTGAAGCGGCCGGACACAGAGGTCTGCCATGGATTTCAGCAAGCTTGACGATCGCTTCATCCGGCACGTCAACGTGCCGTCCAACCTGGGGGTGATCGAGCTTCCATCAGGGCGCGCCCTGGGGGTTGGCCAGTGCGGGGATTCGGTCGAGGTGACGCTCAGGGTCATGGACCAGCGGATCGCCGACATCCGCTGCCGGCCCCGCGGCTGCGCTTTCACCATCGCCTGCGCCAGCGCCATGAGCGAACTCGCCCGCCACCGCACGCTGGAGGATGCTCTAGAAATTTCTCCGCAGGACGTGGAAGCCGAGTTGGGCGGCCTGCCGGAGGACCACCTGCACTGTGCGCGTCTGGCCGTCAACACCCTGGGGGAAGCCATTGCCGATTGCTACCGGCAACATGCGCTTTCGCCGCCTGCGGACCGCCCAACCATTGAGGAGAAACCAAGCGATGCCCATATTTGACATCCACTGCCCCGCCTGCGGCTACCGGGGCGAGGTGCTGGTTTTGTCGTCCGGCGAGCCCCTCAGGTGCCCATCCTGCGGCGGGGCTCAACCGGAAAAACAAATGTCGCCCAGCAGTCCGCTCAGCGGCAGCACCCGTCATCATACGCCCGGCCCCCGCGACCACGGCTGTTGCGGCAGCCGGCCGGCCGAGGCCGGCTGCGCCGGACCCGGCTCCTGCTGCGGGCGTAGGCCCCAAGGATAATCGACATGCATCGGATTCTGATCGTCACAAACGACCGAAAACCATGGGCCGGGTTTGCCGGATTTCTTGAGCAAAGCCAGGATGTCCAGCTATCGTGGGCGGACAGCGGGCAGGCGGCGGTGGCCGACGTCATGAGGCACCCGCCGATCGGGGTGGTCATCGATGAGAACCTCCCCGACATGCCAGGGATGGATCTGGTGCGCCGGCTGCTGCGAATCAACGCCATGATCAACACCGTGGTGGTCAGCGCGCTGCCTCCTGACGCCTTCCACGAGGCCGGCGAAGGCCTTGGAATAATGGCCCAGCTGCCGCCGCAGCCTACCTGGGAGGACGCCCGTACCATCCTGGATAATTTCAAGCGGATGGCCTTGCCAACACCGGCCATCTAGCAGTCATAGGCAATCGTAAACGCTCCAGGACGATCGGCCTCTCGGCAAACCTCAAATAGGCATTGAGTGTAAAGTATTACTTGACACTTAATGCCTATTTATTTTATTCTGACTGCGCTTATTCTTGTTGAATGCCTGGACAGACATCCGCTATTCTTGAACAGACGGTTTTGCCATGACCAAGCGTCTCACCCGTCGCAACTTGACCCGTTCGCCCGCCGGGCTGAGGATGAGCGAGCTTGCCTCTGCCACGGGCGTTCCGAAGTCCACCATTCTTTACTACCTTTCCCAGGGGCTCCTGCCGGAGCCGCGCAGAACCAGCCGCAACATGGCCTACTACGAGCCGGCCTGCATCGAGCGCATCAAGCTCATCCAACAAATGCAGGAGCGCCACCGGCTGACGCTGTCTGAAATCAAACGCTGCCTGGACGACTCCGAACGGGGCCCCGAACTCGGGGTCTATCTCGAGCTCGATGAGGAGATTTTCGGCTCCCTCGAACCCAGGCGGCTGCTCGACGCCAAGGCATTCTGCCGCGAAACGGGCCTGAGCGCCGGCCAACTGGAGGAGCTGCTGCAGACGAGGCTCCTCCTGCCGCTCGAACAGGGGCGGTTCGATGCGCAAGACGTCGGCATGGGCCGGATGTACCTGGGGGCGTTCGACTTCGGCATCCGGACGGACGACCTGGCCTATTATGCGGAGCTGGGTGAAAAAATCGTGGACCGCGAGATGCAGCTGCGCCAACGGTTGACGGGCCGCCTGCCCTACCAAGAGGATGCGGCGGCCACCATCCAGATGGTCAAAAACGCCCGCATGTGCCGGGCGTATGTCATCGACCGTTTGTTTCAGCACCGCGTCGCGGCCATGAAGGACCTCAAAGAGACGCCGCGGCCGGAGCGGAAGGATCCGGATCCTTGGATCGACTGATGCGCTATGTGCCGGCAATGGCATCCAACAAAAGGAGAAGACAACCATGGACAGCCGCTTCACCGTCGTCGCCGTGAACGGATCGCCTCACGCCGGAATCGGCAACACCGCTTTGATGCTTGACATGCTGCGGCCCTCCCTCGCTGAGCAGGGCTGCGGGCTTGAGATCGTAACGCTTTGCGAACACGCGATCGAATTCTGCGTCGGGTGCGGGCTCTGCATGGAAAAGGGCCAATGCTGGATCCCGGACGGCCATCACGGTATCGTAGAGCGCCTGCTGGCAGCCCACGCCGTCATTTTAGCTTCTCCGGTCTACTTCCTGCACGTCACCGCCCAGATGAAAGCCTTTCTCGACCGGAGCCTCGCATGGGGCCACAAACCCAGGCCTTCCTGGAAGCCGGGCCTGGCGGTCAGCGTCTCGGCCGGCATGGGGGAAACCCAAACGGCCGAGTATCTGGCGGGGCTTCTGCGGGTATACGGCGCCTTCCCGGTCGGCCGCCTGACGGCCATAGCCACCTCGCCGGGTGAGTTTGTGGGCCGTGATGCCGTGGAGGCCCATGCCCGCAATCTGGCCCGCGACCTGGCGCAAGCCGTTCGGGAAAAGCGGCGCTATCCCGCCACCGACATGGATCTCAGATTCTACCAGTTCATGGGGAACCTGGTGCAACGCCATAAGGATTCCGTAATGGCCGACGACTATGCCCACTGGGAGCGCCAGGGTTTATTCGGCGGTTTCGAATCCTACATCCAGCAGAAGAAAGAAGACACATCATTTGACCCCGAGATCCGCAAGGCGTGGATACGGGAAATGATCACCCGGCACAAGGCCAAGCGCGAGATGGGGATAACCGAGTTCCGCAAAGCCGCTCCGGCCGCCACGGCGGGACCTCCGGCCAATTGCCGGGAGTTATTAAAGATGATGCCGCTCGGCTTTGATCCGGAGGCGGCCCAGGCGACGGAGGCGGTGTATCAATTCGATGTGACCGGAGAGGATGCGTTTCAGGCATATCTGAAAATCAGCGGGGGGACTTGCCGCTATTACGAAGGATCGGCCGAGGCTCCGGGGGTCGTGATCCGCACCCCCGGCGAAGTCTGGATGGCCATCGCCAAAGGCGACCTTGACGGCCAGCAGGCCTTCATGCGCGGCGACTACACGGCCGAAGGCGATCTGTCGCTTCTGCTCAAACTCCAGTCGCTGTTCCCGGGCCGAACGGCCGCCTGATCGGCGCCGGCCTCAGGTCCGGCTCAGCTCCAGGGCTTGGCCGTGGCTGAGTTCAACCGAACGGAACCGGATGTCCTCGCGCAGCGTGGAGTCGTCCGTTGCGACCCAGGTTCCATGCTGATAAAGATGAATCTGAAACGTTTCGGGATCAAACATGTAAAGCGAGTGATCGTTATTGAAATATTTTACGGACATTGGCACAGGCTCCGGCATCGGATTTAGGCGTTCGGCTGCATGCTTCGCAACTTTAAGGCCTTACTGTTTGTTTGGTATAAGTCCTGCGTTAAAATACGGTTTCACAGAGAGCAAAGCAAAGGGGTACAATCATAGCGGAGAACGGTTTGGAAAATACGGAGATTTCAAGCGCAGGGCAATTCTGCGGCGAAACGCAGTCATGCCTCGAAGAAAACATCACCCGGCAAGACAAAAACCCGCGGCTCCGCGGGTAACGGCGATAGCCTCACTCGATACCCTCTACGCCGGTCGTCTAAATGAAGGCATCGCTGCAGCAGGATTTCTGAAACGGGTTCAACAGGCTTTCGTAGCAGGACACGCACACGACTCGGTTTCGGCTGCGCACGGAATCTTTAGGGTTCGTCAGAACCCGATCGCAGCAGCTGCACGTTACGATCTCTCGGGCGCTCTTGTCTGCATCTTTCACAACCACTTCAGTTTTCATATACGCTCCTGGACTGCTTACGTCAGTTACCGGTTGTGGACTTGAATAAATCAAAATTCATGCCATTTGGGCCGCCAACTGCACATATTTATTTTTTTAGGTTTTATCTCAAATAGTTGATTCGGAACCGAGCATTCCAAGACGGCTTTCCGGCTCTCACAGTTTTTTACAGGGCTGTAAGATTTTTAAGTTATTTTAAACAAATTTGTAGGTTTTGACAGGTTGCAGCGCTTGTATTATACGACGCCCATGAAAGGCGTTCCATCCGCAGCCATGGCGCCGGAGCACCTGCCTGGCGCGGTCGTCCGGTTGATCATCTCCGCCAACGTGATCCTGAAAGGACCGGTGACCCCGGCCGGCCGGCCGGGGATTTGCCTCGTGAAAGAACCTCAACCCGAAAGGAGGGCGCCATGACCGTCAAAGCCACCTGGTACAGCCACGCCTGTTTTTTGATCGAGAGCAGCAAGGCCAAACTGCTGATCGATCCCTTTCTCACCGGCAATCCGCTGGCGCCGGTCAAGGCCGACACGGTCCCGGCCGACTACATCCTGGTCTCCCACGGCCACGGCGATCACGTGGGGGACACGGTGGCCATCGCCAAGCGCACCGGTGCGACCGTCATCTCCAACTTCGAAATCCAAAACTGGATGGTGGCCCAGGGCGTCCCAAACGTCCACCCCCAGCACATCGGCGGGGGGTTCAACTATCCCTGGGGCCGGGTCAAGCTGACCCTCGCCCTGCACGGCTCGGCCCTGCCGGACGGATCCTACGGCGGCAACCCCTGCGGCTTTCTGTTCTACCTGGACGGCAGGAAAATCTACCATGCCTGCGACACCGGGCTCTTCGGCGACATGCAGCTGATCGGCGAAGAGGGCATCGATCTGGCCATCCTGCCCATCGGCGACAACTTCACCATGGGTCCGGACGACGCCCTGCGGGCCGTCAAGCTGATCCGGCCCAAACAGGTGGTACCGATCCACTACAACACCTTCGATGTGATCAAGCAGGATCCCAACGTCTGGGCCGCGCGCGTGGAAAAGGAAACCGCAGCCAAAGTCGCGGTGATGAAGCCGGGGGATACGATCGAAGTGTGAAGCCGGGGCGGCCTGCCGCGGCAGGCCGCCCCGATTTTATCGCATGCGGGGTTTTCAGAGGACGGGGCTCCCCGGACCGGGGAGCCAAATCAGATCCGTCAGCCGGAAGGCCGGCAGGCGGGTGCCTTGAAGCCGCCGGATCCCGTCGGGATTCCTTCAGGGCGCACACAGCCGGCGGACATGAGCTTTTTGACGTCCGCGCAGTCGCACTTCGGGCATTGGGGCGCCGGAGCGTTCGTCGAAAAGACCAGCTCCTCGAAACAGTGGCAGCAGGCGTTGCATTGATACTCGTAGATCGGCATCGCGTTCTCCTCAACGAAAAAATCGTCCTTATTTTAATTTCAGATCCAGCGAAGTCAACCCGGCGGATGGGATTCATCCGTTTCCATCGCACCTTCCGCGCTGAGTATTTGCACATAGCTTGAGCGATTATTAAATGGATGGTTATGGGACGGTCCGCCGGGGTGTGCGCCCCGCCGGGCCGCCGCATTTTTTCAGTAGCCGTCTCGACGGCAGCCATCCCGCTCAGATAGGCCCAGATAGCCCCGGACGGCAGCGCTCACGGCCGACTCGGCCGTCGCTGCCGGTGCGGAGCCATGGGAGAAACCCCGGGGGCGTTGACGAAGCCTGGGCGTCTTTTGCGGCGGCCCGGCGGGGCGCACACCCCGGCGGACTCCGCTGTCAGCTAATAAAATCGCTCAATTTAGGTTTCGCCATCTCCCCGTTCCGAAAGCACGTGACCGCGAGGGTCAGGCTTCCCAGCTCATCACCCGTTCTGCATATTCATCCGGGTTGGCGAGCACCAGCCAGCGCCGCTGCAAACGCGCATCGGCGAAGCTGATGTGATGTCTTTCAGCCGCCTGCCGGCCGAGGCGATCCTGCCAGGCAAGGATCTGCGCCGGCGGAACCGGCGCGTCGATCAGGATTCCGTCCAGCTCCTCGAACCCCCGCAGATCGTTCATCTCCGGCAGCGTCGGCAGCCGCCACCAGAAGACCTGTCGTTCCATATCGCCCTGAAACCGGTGGGCGGGCTCGGCCGCAACCAGCGTGAACAAAGCCGCGCGGTTGCCGGGCCGAGGAAACAGGAAGCGCAGGTCGTTGTCCAGGTAGTGCGGCCGCTGCAGACGGACGGCTGCGAGGAGCTCGGCCGTCCGGGGCCGTGCGGCCGGCTCGAAGAAAACGATTTCAAGAGGCGTAAACGGGTTTTCGGCGGTGACGATTGCCAAGGCCTTTTTCAAGTAAGCGGCACGGACGCCGGCTCCCACCAGCAGCTGGTAAGGCTGGGTGAGCTGTCCGGCCAGGCGCCGGATTTCGTCGAGCGGCCGCTCGCGGTTCAGGATCAATTTGGCCACGTAGGGGCGGCCTCCGATCCTCACGCGCAGATCAACCGCTTCGTCGAATTCGCCGGACGCATCTGCGCGCCAGGACAGGTCCAGGTCGGGCAACGGAAAGAACACCGCATCCAGCCGGCTCTCGGCGTAATCATACGCCTGCAGAAAATCCTCGGGGCTGAACCCCCGGCTCGATGTCACCGCATAGGGCGGATGGGTTTCGAAAACCAGTCCCAATTCACGATGGCGCCGCCGGAACTCGGTGCCCGGCAGGACCGAAAGCGGAAAAATCTGCACGTCGTCCTGAAGTTCGTGATCGGCCACGAAATCGACGCTGCGCCGGAAGCCCGGCAGGTCGTCGCCGGGAAGCCCGATGATGAGGTCGATGCTCGGTGTGATCCCGCGCGCCTTGAGCCGCTTCACCCCCTCGACAAAGCGCCGCAGATCGGTCGGCCGGTTCATCAACTGAAGGGCCTTCGGATTGGTGCTCTGCAGGCCGATTTCAAACCAGTAAAATCCGGCCGCCGCCAGCCGGTCCGCCAACTCGTCATCGACCGCCTCCGCCCGAATTTCGCTGAACAGCCGGATCCCTTTGCCGGTGTTCAGTCGGGCGATCTCGGCCAGCAGCTCCTTGAGACGCGGCCGGGCGTTCAGGGAAGGGTCCAGGAGATAGATCTCCGCAATCCGCCTTTCAGCGGCCCAGGCCACCGCGCGCAGCAGGTGCTCCGTCTCTGCGAAGACCAACCCCTGGCGTGATTTGTTGTAGAAACAGAACCCGCAGCGGTATGGGCAGCCGCGCTGGGTCTCGAGCAGCATCAGGTTCTCGATCGCCGGATCGATCATTCCGCCGAGATAGGGGCTCTCGGCCGCCTGAAACCATTCCGCGGCAGCCTGCGCGCCGCTGCCGGCCGACCAGACATCGGCATCCTGCAGCAGGCGGCGGAAAACCGCCTCCCCTTCGCCGTAGACATAGAAGTCCACCAACGGGGATTGGGCGAAATCGTTGTCGGGGGTTATTTCCGGGCCGCCGAAGACAATCCGGCATTTGCCGGCCCTTTTCAGTTTCTCCGCAACATGCAGACTGCGTTGCAGATTCCAGCTGAATACCGTGAACCCGTAGATGTCCGCTCGGGAGCCGATAAGATGTTCGGTCAGGGCCGCGTCGCCGAGATAAGACGCGAGATCCTGCGGCAGGAGCCGGATCTCCGCGTCGGGCAGGTCCCGAGCGGCCTGTTTCAGACAGGCCGCTCCCAAAGGAATGTTGCCCGTCCGTCGACCGAAGTTCTGGCGGGGGATGGGAAGCTGAGACAAGACCACCGATGGCATTGCCGAGTCCAGATTGAATGCACGCGTGCGGCGGAGCGGGGAGATCTCCTAAATCCGGGTGGCTAGGAAGAAGATCAGGATGAGCTCCCAAACGATGACGACCCCGAAGGCCAGCAGCGCGTAGGGGAAGAGTTTTTTCGCTCGAAAGTTGGACCGCGGCACGACGCTGTTGGCCAGAACCAGGAAAATGATCACGGCGATGCAGGTCAGGATGTATTTGGCCACGGTGAAGATGAGCGGGCCCTTGCGCAGAAAATAATCCATGACCGGGTTGAGCTCGGTAGACCCATGTTCGACCAGGTAAAGCGTCAGGACCGCGTCGAGAAGGCTCAGGCAGAGGATGCCGAGTATGGCGGCAAATAGCTTGGGGCTGTATCGGTCCAGAAGAACGATGCGATGGCTGTCTTCCAATCGGCGAACCGCTCGACGCCGGCCGCCGGCGAACAGGTAGCGCAGCGGCGGCAGCACCCGGCGGCGCCGGTCACCGCCGACGCGCGACTCGCTGTCCTGGCTGCCAACGCTTTTCTGGACTGCTTCACGATCGATGCGTTGAGTCAAAATGGAACCGATTCCTTCCTGTCACGCCGCTGGCGGATTCCAGCCGACACGATCTGCCTCGCCCCGGTCCCCAATCGAAAAATCCCACCGCAAGGGTTCTACGAAGCCAGAGCAGCCACTCTAACCATATCGGCCGCTGCAAGGCAATACTTGAAGCCGAATGTCTCTTCTTGACCGTTGGCCGTGGTTGGCCTTAGAGTGGGCCACCGTCGAGAAGGGAGGATTATTCCAGCTATGGCCAAGCCAACGCCGGGAATCATCGCCGCGGAGGTTCTGGCGGATGCCCGCTGGTTGCGTCTGTTCAGAGTGAACTACCGCTTCGCAGACGGCGCCGATCGGTCCTGGGTGGTCGCCACCCGCAATGAACACCCGCGCTGCATCAGCGGCCGGTTCGAGACGCCGGACGCCGTCATGATCGTGGCTTACCATCGGGAGCGCTTGCGGATCGTCGTCACGCGCGAATACCGGGTGGCGCTGGCGGATTACCAATACGGCTTCCCGGCCGGACTGGTGGAGGCGGGCGAATCTCTCGAAGCCGCAGCGCGGCGCGAGCTGTTCGAGGAAACCGGACTGAAGGCGGCCCGGGTATTGCGGACGAGCCCGCGCCTCTACTCCTCCGCAGGAATGACGGATGAGTCCATGGTCCTGGTGCATGTGGAGTGCGAGGGAGTCCCGTCCGCTGCGGGCAACGACACCTCGGAGCTGATCGAGGTGCTGCTTCTGTCGCCGGAAGAAGCCGGACGCCTGTGCGGCAACCCGGCACTCAAATTCGATGCCAAGGCATGGCTGGTGCTGTCCGGCTTTGCCGCTACGGGCGCCATCTGATAGCAGCCGAGAGATGCGCCGCGCTAAGCTCCGCCGGGTCGTTCCAGAGCCGACAAATCGCTGCAATCGAAACGCTGGCCGCATCCGCCGCAAACCAGCGGCTTGTCCGGGTCGGTTTGAATCCTGGGAACTTTCAGAGGCCGTTGACAACCCGGGCATATCATCTCGATACCCGGACATATGTTTTCGGCAGTATCTTTCGGCATGGCGTTCATTCTCCTTTCAAGCTTTCAATCATTCCGTGGTCTTCTCACAGCTTCAAAAAGCTAATCCCCCCAGGTCTGCCTGTCCATCCAGGTTGACTTATCTGGGTCGATGTGGTGACTAAGCCTACCATGCATTCAGGCGATTACTATACCCGGCTGGGCGTAGGGCCGCAGGCGTCCACGCGGCAGATCAAGGCGGCCTACCGGCGCCTTGCCTTGGAACATCACCCGGATCGCAACCGCGACCATCCCGCCGCGGCCGAAATCATGAAGCAGCTCAACGAGGCCTATGCGGTCCTGTCCAACCCTGTCAAGCGGCGCGAATACGATGCCCTGAGGCAGCAGTTTGGATCTCTGGGCCACGGCCGGTACCGCGACGCCCACAGCCAACAGGAGATTTTCAGCGGCTCGGACATCAATGCGGTGTTCGAGGAGATGGCCCGCGCCTTCGGCTTCCGGGGTTTCGAAGACATTTTCCGAGATTTCTACGGACCAGAATACCAACGCTTCGAATTTAGGCGGCCGCGAGTCTCCGTTCGTGGATTTGTTTTCAAGCATTCGTTTCCGCCCGGCCGCAGGCAAACGCCCCCCGCCCCAGCGAACGGCCTGCTCAACCGCATCGCCCGCTCGGCCCTGCAAAAGCTGAGCGGCATTGAGCTGCCCGCATCCGGAGCCCACATTCAGGACCGCATCTACTTAGCCCCTTCCTGCGCCGAGGCCGGCGGCGCATACGCTTATTACCATCGGGCGCATTCCAAGAAGCTGATCGTCCAGATCCCGCCCGGCGTGCGCGAAGGACAGCGCATTCGGCTCGCGGGCATGGGCCATGCAGGCAAGGCCGGCGGGGGCGCCGGCGACCTTTTCCTGGAAGTGCGCCTGAGCCGGCCTTTCCTGCAGCGTCTGATGCAGATTCTTTCGAAGTTTTTCACGCCGAATGCCTGAGCCGGCTATTCCCTGAATCCCCTCGTCAGGTCTTACTTGACGGCGTTGAACGAATTCTATACGCTGCAAGAAAACCGATTCAGTCCATAACGGCATGGACGGGGAGGCCGAACGTCAATGAAGCTATCCACGCGCAGCAGGTACGGAACGAGGTTGATCCTGGATATGGCCCAGCACCACGGCAAGACCCCCATCCAACTGGGGGAGATTGCCAGGCGGCAGAATATTTCTCTTAAGTATTTGGAACAGATTATCCGGCCCCTCAAACGGGCCCATTACATCAAGAGCTTCCGCGGGTCAAAAGGCGGCCATATGCTGAACAAACCCCCCGACCAGATCACCGTCGGTGAGGTGGTGGCCCTGCTGGAGGGCGGCTCGATCCTGACCCATTGCTCCAAAAACCCGGAGGAATGCAGCCGGGCGGATAAATGCCCCACCCGCTATTTGTGGTTGGAGGCCTCCAACGCCCTGTTCGCGCGGCTGAACCAGATCACGTTTGCCGACCTGTTGAACAGCGGCAGGGACGCTCAGCCGGAAATCTGCGACAGCCTATCCTGATCGAACGCCGTCCGTCTGAAAAGAGAACGGGATGGTTGCCGAGCAGAGCCATCCCGTTCACGGAGGAGAGAGATAATTCACCGCGTCTTGGTTTAAAAGTCCTGGGCAGACCTAAAAGGAGGTGTAAAACGGGCTGCCCAGGATAACAACCGCCTCGGTGATCGGCGGTCATCTCTTTTAAACCGACTGTATAGATACCGCCCGAAGATGAAACGTTACAAAATCTTGTGGGGTGGAGCGAGTTGCATCCGCTATATAGTTACTTCAACCCGCCTTCGGCCGACCGGCTGCCGACCTTCGGCCACGCTGCATCACTCTCGAAGAATTCCGTCCGATGGCCGGCATCCCGATGAAAGCGCGCTCTCCCTTTGATGACCGCTACCGTTCGCTCCTGCAGAAAGCGGTCCGCCGCGGTCATGTCGAGTGGGTTTACGCGGCCAGCGCACTCATCGAACATCTTTCCATCCACACGGAAGCGTGGTTCGAGAAGCGCACGGCTTTCATCGTGTTCGGGGACTGCTGGCCGCTCGGCGCGGAACTGGCGTTCACCCGGAAATTTCACAGCAAAGTCGCCGCGTTGATCCGGGTGGCCCAGGCGACCAAATATCGGGATGCCACCGGCCTGGGGTTCCTGGGATACGCGCTGGCCCATGGAGACGAAACCGTGTTGGAGCAAGATCCGGATGACCGGATCGTCCGGCTGATCGCCAAGGCCGTGCGGCAGCCGGATGATTTTTGGGAATGGATCTCCACCCAGACCGTCGACCCTCCGCAGGCCGCTTTGATTGCCAACGCCCGCCATTACCGGGACGGCGGCCGGCCCCATGATGGAGCGGTCGTCAAGGCCGCCGCCTACCTGGCCTTGAGCGGAACGCTTCCCGGCCCGCAACCGGCCGCATCGCCAGCCTCCGCTTTCCCCTATTGGGTGGTCTTCGACCGCCATACGAACGAAGGCCAGCGCGCGCTCAGCGACGTCGCACGCGACCTTCACATGCAACTGCCCCAATTGGAGTGGTGCTATTACTACTTCGAGGGGGCCGACACCAATGCCGAGCATCCGTCTCCGTGGTGGCAGCGCTACTGCCGATGGAATTTCCGCCGGATCGGCCTGAGTCCGGAGGAAGCCTTCCTGCTCTGGGAGCCGGCGCGCGCTCAGCTGATCGATGCCCTGGCCGGGGACGGACATCGGCTGCAGAACGAGCTCTATCGCTGGAAGCTGGCTAACCTGGAACGGATCGACACATTGAAACGCCAGGTCGATTATTTCATCGCCCACCTCGACGCCCAGTCGCGCGATCAGACCCAGCTGTTTTAGGGAGGCGCCATGTCATGCATCGTCGATCAGCCGGAACCGTATTTCAGTCAGTTCGTTCGCAGGGACGACCCCCTGCTTCGGGAGTTGGAGCGTGAAGCCCAAGCCGAAAAAATTCCGATTATCGGGCCGGTGGTCGGGGAGCTGCTTTTCATCCTTTCCGTGGCCATGCGCGCCCAGGCCGTCCTGGAGCTGGGAACGGCAGCCGGCTATTCGGCCATTTTCCTGGCGCGAGCCTGCGCCGTGAGCGCCGGCCGGCTGACCACTCTTGAAATCGACCCGAGTCTCGCCGCTCGTGCCCGGAAAAACCTGGAACGGGCCGGGCTGACGCCTCATGCGACCGTCATCTGCGGCGAAGCGCTGCCGCGGCTGTCTGAAATGGAAGGCTATTTTGATCTGATCTTCATGGATATCGACAAGATCGACTACGCCCGCGCCCTGGGGGACTGCCACCGGCTGCTGCGGCCGGGCGGGCTGCTGGTAGCGGACAACGTTGCGTTTCCCGACGCGGATGAATTCAACCGCGCCATTTTCAGCGATGCCGGCTGGCGGCCGGTTTCCCTTTTGGCGTTTCTGCCCGGCCATTCCCCGGAAAGAGACGGTTTGTGTCTTGCCTTGCGCCGCTGAACGCATCACCATGCGCATCAGGCGCGTTCAGCCTCGATCCGGAAAGCGGCCACGGATTCCCCTCATTTCGGAGCGGGCGGGGCCTGCGGAGAAGGGATTCCCTTTGGCGGAGGCTCTTCCGCCGCGGCGGGCGGTTTTTTCGCCTTGGCGGAATTCGGAGGGCTGCCCGCCTTGGGAGCGGGCTTCACACCCGGCGGGTTAGGAGGTTGAAGCCCCGGCGGATGACCCCGACGGTGAGGGTCTTTGTAGTAGAGGTTGTTGTTCTCGCGGTAGTATCCGCGGTAGAGATTCGGGCTCCCGGGGCGCCCCCGGAAATAGCGGGGGCCGAAAACCGTGTAGCCGCAGCTGCCGTAGCGAAGGTAGTAATCCGGGTCGCAGTCCTCATCGCCATCGAAAGACTCCGAGGGCGTCGGCTGAACCGAGCGGGCGTCGTTCATCCGGCGCTCGGCCTCATCCAGCCGGTTCTGCACCTCGCGCTCCCGGGCGGCCAGGCCGGCCTTGCGCTCCTCAAGCTCCAGCTTCTGGCGCTCCAGCCTGAGCTGCCGCTCGTCCTCGATCCGCCGGCGGTCGGCCTCGGCGTCATAGGGCGCCTCCTCGATGGTTTCGATAACGGCCGCACCCGGCGGAGGCGGTTCGTTGCTGAAATGGGTCACGCCGCTGGCGTCTTTCCAACGGTAGATATCGGCCTGGGCCGGATGGCAGATCAGGATCGCTAGAATCAGGCCGGCCCAGAGCATTCGACTTTTCCCAAAAGCCATCGTGTCCATCTGCGAGCTCAACGGTATCGGTTTCGGCAGCATTTGACTGATTGGACGCAGCCGGGTCCCATCCGGTTTACCGCGTCAACACTCCGGGGCGGCGCCGCATCGGGCGATGATTTCCCAGGCCTCTTCCGCCGTATCCACATAGGTGAAAAGACTCAGGTCCTGGTCCGAAATGGTGCCTTCGTCCACCAAGGCCTGAAAATTGATGACCCGCTCCCAGAACGGCTTGCCGAAGAGCAGAACCGGGATCTTGCGGGCCTTGCCCGTCTGGATGAGGGTCAGGGTCTCGAAGAGTTCATCCAGGGTTCCGAAGCCTCCGGGAAATGCGATCAGGCATTTGGCCCGCATGACCAGGTGCATCTTGCGGATGGCGAAGTAATGAAAGCGGAAGTTCAGATCCGGGGTGATGTAGGGATTGGGGAGCTGCTCGTGGGGCAGAACGATGTTCATGCCGATGCTCGCGGCGCCGGCGTCGTGGGCGCCGCGATTGGCCGCCTCCATGATGCCCGGTCCGCCGCCGGTCATCACCACGAAGCGATGATCGTCGCTGTGCGTGGCGATGAGGCGGCCCAGCCGGCGCGCTTCATCATAGTAGCGGCTGTTGGCCGCCTGGCGCTCGGCCAGCCGAAGCTTCAGCTGAAGAAGGTGATTTCCCGGATCGCGGTTCAATTCGGACTCGGCCTGGCGCAGGGCCTCGC
Source organism: uncultured Desulfatibacillum sp. (assembly GCA_964427375.1). Lineage (GTDB taxonomy): Bacteria > Desulfobacterota > Desulfobacteria > Desulfobacterales > SpSt-501 > SpSt-501. The sequence continues at coordinate 84,259 of CAYRUF010000009.1, forward strand.
GGGCGGCCTGCGGCTCCGGTATCCGGGCGCTGCCGAAAACCACGATCGTCGACTCGATATGATGCTCTTGAAGCGTCAGTTCGGGCTTGAGCAGTTCCAGCTGCAGCCGCACCGGCCGCAGCTCGTCTTTGAGCAAAAAATCCGGATCCTGGAAAGCCAGCCGGTAGCTGGGGGACTGGCAGTGCGCGGCATCGACCGGTTGGCCGGCGACGCGGGCATCCTCGTGGGCTGATCGAAAAATCCGTGTTCGCGGAGGTCGAACCGTCATTCCTTCCTTCCTTTCCTGGGAGGCCTTGGCCATGGGAGCCCATGCTCGTTGCGGCATCGACTTTAGCAGAGCCCGTGCGGCCCGCGCAACAGGATTAGAAGGGGGAGTCGGGCGGCGTCTGCGTCCCGACCCGGCGGCAGGCAAGGGTCAGGTAACGATATTCAGCAAATGCCCCAGCATTTCATCCTGGGCTTTCACGGTTTTCAGGTTGGCCTTGAATCCGTATACGGTGGTGATGAGTTCGGGAATTTCCTCCTCAAGGGCCACGTTGGAGCTCTCGCGCACGGCAGGCTCACCGCTCTCGGACGGACCCAGCGGAAGCCCCGGCGTGTCGATGCGCTGCTCCCGGACCTCGACCTCGCCATGCCGGCCTTCCTCCAGCACGGCCTGCGATTTCTTGTAGCCGTCGGTGACGACATTGGCGATGTTGCCGGCGGTAATCCCCATTTTCTGGCTGAAGGCCTGCAGGGCCGAAAAAGCGGCGTTGAGCGGCGGTATCACGGCAGTCTCCTTCAAGAGCGGTAAAATGAAAAACTTCCCATGATGCCGTTTTTCCTGACGGTGCAGTCCTCCAATCTTTTTAATCGAGAGAGCCCGTCGCGGAAGATGCACGCGCATCCGAGAAGTTGCCCGAAAATATATTCAAAATCGGTGCCAGATACCGACCGGGCGCTGAAGAGATCGGTGTCGACCCGATTTCGAGGCACTCGCAACCAACCGCGTCGAGCGGCCTGTGATTTCGACCACCGGAAGAAATCCAATTTTTTTATTTGGTTGCAGCCGGATGGGTTCTCGCTGCGCTCGAAATGACCGGCCGACACGGCTTTTTGCCTGCTGCCAACCGCCCGGTGATTGGTTGGAAGACCGAAAGGCCGAAGAGAGCCCGGCTGCCGAATTTCGTCAAAATTCCGGCCGAAAAACGTCAATCCACGACCATCGGCGTTGAATCCGACCGCCGGCAGTGGTATCGATCAGTCCGACAGGCTGTCTACCGGACCGATGGAACCAATAGCGCGCCGGGGAGGCAACATCGGGCCACTGCGAGGACGCACCATGAATTTCGAATTCGCCACCGCCACCCGCATCGTGTTCGGGCGGGGGGCAGCGGCCGGCATCGGAGCGGAAGCCGCTGCCTTGGGCCGGCATGCGTTCGTGCTGACCGGCTCCCGGCCGGAGCGGTCCAACTCTTTGCTGCACCAGCTCGATAACCACCACGTCCGGCACACCCTGTTTCGGGTCGCGCAGGAGCCGACCACCGAGCTCGTCCTCGACGCCGTGCGCCAGGCGGCCGCCGGCGACTGCGATCTCGTGATCGGCGCAGGCGGCGGAAGCGTCATCGACGCCGGCAAAGTCGTCGCCGCCCTGCTCACCAACGGCGGCGACCCCATGGATTATCTGGAGGTGATCGGGTCCGGCCGGGCGCTGCAACGCATGTCGGCGGCCTTCATCGCCGTTCCCACGACGGCCGGGACCGGCGCCGAAGTCACCCGCAACGCCGTTTTGGAATCCAGGGCGCACCGGGTCAAGGTGAGCATGCGCAGCCCGTTCATGCTGCCGCGGCTGGCGCTGGTCGACCCGGAGCTGACGTTTTCCATGCCGCCGGATTTGACCGCCGCCACCGGCCTCGACGCGCTGACGCAGCTTTTGGAGGCGTTTGTCGGCCGCAGCGCCAACCCCCTGACGGATGCGATCTGCCGCGAAGGCCTGGCGCGAGCCGCCCGGTCCCTGCTGCCGGCCTTTCGCAACGGCAACGACCCGGCCGCCCGCGAGGATATGTGTCTGGCCAGTCTTTGTGGGGGCCTGGCGCTGGCCAACGCCCGGCTTGGCGCCGTCCACGGTCTCGCCGGGCCATTCGGCGGTGCGTTCAAGGCGCCCCATGGGGCCGTCTGCGGCCGGCTGCTGCCGTTCGTAGCGGCCGCCAACCTGGCCGCCCTTCGCCGGCGGGCATCCGCTTCGCCGTCTGCGGCCCGCTTTGAGGAACTGGCCGGGATTCTCACCGCCAAGCCGAGCGCCGGTGCAGACGAGGGCATCGCCTGGCTCAGAAGCCTCTGCGACCGGCTGAACGTCCCGCGGCTTTCGACCTACGGGTTTACGTTGGAGCATTCACCGGATCTCATTGCCAAATCCATCCGCTCCAGCAGCATGCGGGGCAACCCGATCGACCTGACGGCGGAGGAGCTCGAGACGGTCCTGGAGCAGGCCTGTTGAAAACGCACGGCAGCGCTCCGAAAAATGTTTCGTTCCCACGCTTCGCCCCACCCTTTAATGTCTCCGGAAGGTTGCTTATACTGTAGCCGTGGCAGTGGCATAGCAGAGGTTAATTCATGCACCAGCGTGTTTTCATAATAACGGCATTCCTGGTCTTCCTGGCCGCCGCCGGCGGGCGCGCGGAGGCGGCCCAGACCCCCCTTGTCCGGCTGGTGAAAAAGATCCAGCCGGCGGTGGCGACGGTCATTGCCTATGACCTCGAACACAACATCGCCAACATCGGAACCGGCTTTTTCATCAACCCTCAGGGGCATCTGGTCACCAACTTTCATGTGCTCGCCGGACGGTACGCCGCCGAGGTGCGGACCGCTGCCGGCCGATCCTATCCGGTCAAGGCGGTGGTGGCCGACAACCGGGCGGCCGACCTGCTGAGGCTGGAGGTGGAGATCCAGACGGCGGAAGCCGCCTGGATCCCTTTGGATGAAGCGGTGCCCGAAATCGGCGAACGCGTGGTGGTGGTGGGCAGTCCCATGGGCCTGGAGCAGACCGTCAGCGAGGGCATCGTCTCGTCCGTGCGGGAGGTCCCGCCGGTCGGCACCGTCTTCCAGATGTCCGCACCCATCTCGCCCGGGTCCAGCGGCAGCCCGGTGGTCAACACCCGGGGCCGGGTGGTCGGGATCGCGACCTTCCAGTTCATCCAGGGCCAGAACCTGAATTTCGCCATCACCGCCCGGCAGATCGGAACCTTGCGGAAACTGGACGCCCCCTTGTCGGTTTCGGAGTGGACCTTCAGCCATCTCCGCGACAAACCGAAAGCCGCTGCGGCTCTCTGCCAGAGCGGTTTCAGCTTGTCAGTCAATGGCGAAAACCGCAAGGCTCTGGAGTACTTCCGGCAAGCCACCGAAACCGACCCGTCGGACCCGGACGCCTGGAGCGGGCTGGGCTCCTGCTACGCCGGCCTGAACCACGCGGAGGACGCCGTTGCCGCGTATAAGCAGGCGATCGCCGCCGCCCCTCGGGATGAGGCCGCGCACTTTTTCCTCGGCAACTATCTCAGCCAGCTGGGCCGGCTTCCGGAAGCGGTGGCCGCTTATCAGGAGGCCATCGCCATCAACCCGCAGTTCGAAGCGGCCTATTTCAATCTGGGCCTGGCGCTCTCCCGCCAGGGTCGCTACGAGGAAGGCCGCCGGGCGTTTGAAAGCGTGGTCCGCCTCAACCCCCAAGCCGCACCGGCTCACTACAACGCCGGTCTGGCCTACAGCCACCTCGGGCGGTTCGAAGACGCTCTGAGTGCTCAAAAAACCGCCATTCGGCTGGACCCGGATTTTGCGCCGGCCCTCTATGCCATGGGAGAGGCTTTCGACCGGCTCGGGCGCGGCGCCGAGGGCATTCAGGCCTATCGGGAGGCGATCCGGGTGGACCCTGAGTTCGCGCCCGCGCACTACGCCATTGGGGCCGCCATGCTGAAGAGGGGCGACAAGATCGATGCGCTGGATCAGTTCAAGATTCTGAAAAAACTCGATTCGGAGCTGGCCGACAACCTATTCAACCGGATCTATCCGAACGATGAACCCGCCCCAAAAACTAAGAGAACTTCCAAACAGCCGCAACCATAACTGCTTCGGCTGCAGCCCGACCAATCCGTCCGGCCTGCAGATGAAGTTCTTCACGGACGGCGAGGCGGTTTACGCGCAGCTGGAGGTGCCCGAGCATCTGTGCGGCTGGAGCCGCATCGTCCACGGCGGCGTGCTCACCACCATCCTGGACGAGATCATGAGCTGGTCGGCCATCCACCTGCTGAAGCGCATCGCCCTGACCCGGACCCTGACGGTGGAGTTCCTCAAGCCGGTGCCGGTGGGTCGCGCGTTGCGGGCCGAGGCCCGGGTGCGGGAGGCCGACGGGAGAAACGACGCCGTCACGGACGGCGTGATCTACGACCCGCGCGGCGACGCCTGCGCGCGCGCCACCGCCAACTTCAAGGTCTTCTCCCCGGCCGTCGCCCGCCGACTGGGCATCGCCGACGAAGCCACCATTCAATGGTTCGAGCGGATCTTCGGTTGAGACGATTCGGTCGGCGAGAGGCTCATTCGGCAGAAGCAGTCCACCATGCAGTGGCCCTGAGCACGGATCTGCTCGCGCTGTGGCTGACCGGCCGCCTGTAACGGGCCAATAAGAAAGCATCGGCCATGTTCAACGTCACGGAAGATTGGAAGGCGACCTACCCGGATGCCCATGCCGGCATCCTAGTGATGCAATCCGTGGACAATCCCGGCACCCACTCTGAACTGGAACGCCTGAAGCAGGACCCGGAGGGACGGTTGCGGGCCCAGTTTGCCGGGAAGGACCGCGGCGCTCTCGAAACGTTCTCGACCATTCCGGCTTACACGGCCTACTGTAAACAATTCAAGAAGACCTATCACGTTCAAGCCCAGCTCGAATCGATCGCCTTCAAAAACAAGTCGATCCCCAACGTCGCCGCTTTGGTGGAGGCCATGTTCATGGCCGAAGTCAAGAACCTGCTTCTGACAGCGGGTCATGATTTCGACCGGCTGGATCCGCCGGTGACGCTGAGCGTCGCCGACGGGAGTGAACGCTACACGCTCCTGCGCGGGCCGGAGCAGGTGCTGAAGGCCAACGACAGGTTCATGTCGGATCGATCCGGTGTGATCTCCAGCATCGTCTACGGCCCGGACCGGCGCACCCAGATCCGCGCCGAGACGCGCCATTAAATTCTTAGGAGGCCGCAATGACCATCCGCATTGTGAGACTCGGCAGTCCGCGACTTGCCGACGAAGGCATCCGCATCGGAACGGTCCGCCGCCCGCCCCGCGGCGTCCCCAAATCCGAGTTCGCTTCCCAAAATTGGTACGATGTATGGTTTCCGAACCTTGCGCCGAGCGTCGCGACCATGAGGATCGGGCAGAGCGCCGCCACGCCGGCGCAGTGGTCCGCCTTCGTGCGGAAATACCGGAGCGAAATGGCGGCGCCCGAGGCCGACCACGCCCTCGACCTGCTGGCGGCACTCTCGCACCACACCAATTTCTCGGTGGGGTGCTACTGCGCCGACGAAGCTCACTGCCATCGTTCGGTGCTCCGCGAGCTGCTGGCCCGGAAAGGCTCGAGGATGGCGTGAGGACTCTATTTCTTTTCTTTCCATCTTCCGGCGCGCGTGGCGAGCGATGCTTCCCGTTCCAGATTTAAAGTCTGTTCTCTGAAATGCAGGCGGCCGCCGTCCATGGCCGCCGAGGGGGTCCACCTGAAGTCCGGACCGAGATCGGTGTCCAGCCGGGAAAACACGCCGGCATCGTCGACCCAACCGGTCGTGGAGAGCTTGACCTGGGACCACGTGAGGCTTTCGCGGCTGTTGAGCTCGGCAACCGACGACACGAGCGCCTGCCGGCCGGCATTGGCGTCGACTTCGACAAAACGGGGAATGGAGAGCGACGCCAGCACCGCGAGGATGGCCAGAACGGCAATCAGCTCGATCAATGTGAAACCTGACTGGTTCGTGTAAATGCGGCGGTTCATTGGCATTGGAAAGCGCAAGCGTCGACCCACCCAACCCCATCCACCGGTTGGCGGTACCGTACTAACACTATCGGCCCTTTTTCCCGGCGCATTGAGGAAAAAAACGCTTCGTCCCTGATCACGCTGGTCGGCAGGAGGGATAGGGATGAGAGAGCTGGCTCTGGTAAGCTACGAAACGCGCTACGCCCGCTGCGGCGGAATCACGGCCGTGATGAACCATCTGCCGGGGCATCTTCAGCGGGTTTCCGGCCTATCGACCTCCGTTATCACGCCGTTTCATTACCGCATCCCGGAAACCCGCAGCCTCCCGGTTCGGCGGGTCGGCGGCATCGCGGTGCCGTTCTTTGAAGATTGGGTCACCGTGACGATTCATCGCCATGACGACGGCTGGCCCTGGTATTTTTTGGATGCGTCCGACTACCGCCTGCCGGAGAACCGGCGCTGCTCGCACGCGGACGAGCGGTTCTTCGGCGGCCGGAGGCACCCTTACGACGCCGGCCGCCATTCAATCGAACAGGCTGCGATTCTGCGCCGGGATTCCCTGTTTTTCGGGGCTGCCGTCGCGCGGGCGTTGCACGAACTGGGAGCCGCCGCCGAATGGACACTGATCCTCCAGGATTGGCAAGCGGCCAGCGCTGCGCTGGCGCTCACGGGCCGAAACCGACCGAGCGGTCTGCGGCTCTTTCTTACGCTGCACAACAGCTACGACAACGGCCCCGTCACTCCGGAGGAGTTGCGGGCGTTCGGCATCGACCCGGACCATGCACCCGCCGCGCCGAACCGGGTCACGATGCTGGGTCGGGCCATTCCGCTCGTCGAGAGGCCGCTCTTCACCGTCTCGAAGCAGTTCGCGCGGGATTTGACCGAGGATCTGTTTCAATCGAACGTCATGGCGAACCACCTGCAGGACGTGTTCACCCCGCCGCAGGTGGTCGGCGTAGACAACGGCCCGTTCACGCCTCTATCGGTTCCGGAGGAAGCCCTGTCGGCGGCCGCACGGCGGCTCGATTACGCGGGCTTGCGCGCGTGGAAATTCAAGCGGAAAGCAGCCAGTTTATCGGCCCTTGAACGATTAGCCCTCGACGAAGAGAGTCGGCCGGCCTGGGGCCATATCCCTTGCTTCGTGGAGGCGGCGAAGCATTCAGCGGACCGGGCCTGGTTCGTTCTGGCGGGCCGGGACGATGCGCGGCAGAAAGGCTACGACGTGGCGGCGGAGGCGGTCCGCGCCTTTCTGCAGAAGCCCGGCAACCGTGCCATGGCGCAGTTCCTCTTTTTCCCGATACCGGGGGACGAGGGGCGCGAAGGGCTGGTCTTCCTGCATGCCCTCGCAGCCGACTTTCCGGCCGACGTTCTGGTGCTGCCGTTCATCTTCCAGGAAGGGTATCTGGCCGCGCTCCAGGGCGCCGCGTTCGGCGTCATGCCCTCCTTTTATGAGCCGTTCGGCATGGCCAATGAATTCTACCTGAACGGCGCGGTCGGCATCGGCCGGGCGACCGGAGGATTGCTCCAGCAGATCGTTCCGCTGCGGTCGATCCCGTCGTTCACGCCCAGCGTCGCGCACCGCGCCGACCGGTGGCATTCCAGGTCCGCCGCGCCGACCGGATTGCTGTATCGCGAACCGGACGACACCGCAGACATCGTCGGTGGCTGGCGGGCCTTCAACGCCGCCGGGTATCTCTCCCGGCCGGAACGGAACCGGCTCGCCGAGCGCCGGAATCACGGCCTCTTTGTGGAGATGGCCCGTTCATTGGAGCAGGTGCTGGCCGACGCCGTCGAGATCTATCGCCGGCCCATGGATGCCGGCAGGGTCCAGCCCTACATTACGATGCTGGTCGAAGGCATTGCCCATATTCAGCGGAACTTCTCCTGGGAGCGCACCGCTGCGGCGTACAACCGCTATCTCAGTCGCCGATGAATGGTTGCTAGAATTGGTTTCATAACCTCGGATCCCGTTCTAAAGATTTCCGCCGAAACGACCGAAATACGAGCCAGAATAATGGATGGAACGCTGTATTGGCTCAAGACATTCTGATCCGGGAATTGGCGGTTATGGAAGAGAATCAAATCTGCGAGAAATGCAAGTACTGGGTTGAAACCGGCGGCACCGACAACGGCTTGGTCGGGGAATGCCATCGCAACGCGCCCCAGCCGGAGTTGATCGATGCGGCCTCTACGGTAACGATCCGTTATGCGGTTTGGCCGGTTACGGCCGATCGGAGCTGGTGCGGCAAATTCGAAGAGCGCCCCATGGCGACCCAGGAGGTGCTGGCACGGGTGGCGATGATCCAGAAAATGGAGGCGGACCGCAAAAGCAAGCTGAAGCCGGCTTAGGCGGGTGCCGGCCCATCGGACGCCGCCGCGGCCAGATGCAGGGCAGCCTCCAGCTGCGTAGGCAGGGGGTGCCCGGCCAGCCCATCCAAATCCGCCACCTCCTTTTGAAGCCGATCGAAGGCGCGTTTCATGATGCGCTCGGGACTCGCCGTCATCCGCACGATCGCCTGGAGCGCCACGAAGCTCAGCATCAGCGCGATGGCGATGACCCAGAACGCATGCAGGAAATAATCTCCGCTGAGGTAGGCTGCGCTGAAAAAGGTCTGCAGCGTGACCCACCCGATGTAGCCCAGGATGCCGAGGACCGGGGCGTTGATGAGGGTCTGCAGCCACACCCCCCCCAGGCGCCGGGTCACGCCATTCACTTCCTGATCGATGGCCTGGTCCCAGAGGCTCGCTAGCTGCTCTTCGAACCGAGCCGCCGATGCGGCCGCCGTGTCGAGGTTGCGCACGGTTGCATCGAAACGCCCCCGGACCAGGCGCTCGGCCACCTCCGGCCAGCCGGCGATCATGGCGAGGCGGTATTGCCGCAGCGCAGCTGCGACCGCGCCGGCCAAGCCCGATCGATCGGACCTTCGGCCCGAAACCGCTGCGTCGGACGATCGGCCGAGGCGCAGCATTGCGGCGATGCTGCTTCCGATGGCCACCAGGCGCGTCCACACGGCCAGCATCCATCCCACCGGACCGATCCAGCGCATGCACAGCCGCTGGTAAACCGCGGCGCCCAGGCTGCCGGCGCTCGTAGACCCGTGATCCCGCAGCGCAGCAGCGGCCGCCGTCATGGCATCCGCCTGGAGCCGAGCGAGGGTATGGCGCGCCGCGCTGAGCATCTCACGATCCGCCGCAAGCTCTCGACGGGCCTCTTCCCGGACGACGGCGTGCAGCTGCCAGGCGTTATCGACGCGGCGGTCGATCACGAGGCGGCCGCGGCCCGCCGGTCCGAACACCCGATCCCGCAACTCCTCAAACTGGTCGAAGTCATGCCGCGGCGGCGCCGACGGGTCCCAGCCCGGATCCCGGACATGGCGCCGGGCGCTGAGGCACAGCGCCTGATCCACCGCTCCCTTCCAAGCCGACTGGATGTACTCCCGGAAATCGGGGAGAATCCGGGTTCGGAGCTCATCCGCATCCAGCCGGTCGCATTTGTTCAGCACCGCGACCAGCGATTCGCCGTTGAAACGCCGGACCAACGGCGCCAGAAAATCGGCGTGATCCCGGCGCTTGGGGTTTTCGGCGTCGAATACGCAGACGAGCACGTCCGACTGCGCGATGACGCGTTCGAGCGCCGCGCGGTGCCGCGGGAAGGCCGTGCTGTCCGTATCCGGAGTATCGATCAGGCACAGACCCGCCGGCAGACTTCGATCGGGAGCCGCTTTGATCTCAACGGAATCCCCGCCGAGGTCGTGCGCCAACTCAACGGCATCCTCGCCCCCGGCGCCCAGCACGATCAGCCGGCCCGTGGTGGGCCGCCGGCGGCCGGAGGGCGACACCTCGTCTCCTCCGGCCAGCGCATTGACCAGTGTCGATTTTCCGGACCCGGACGGCCCGATGACGGTCACCACCAGACTGCGCTCCAGCCGCATGGAGATTCTACGGATCATCGCCAGGGCTTCATCCAACTGCCGGACCAGGCCGGCCGCGGGGCGCCAGAGAGGCACTGCCGCCAGCCGGTCTTTCAACAGTTCGATCTCGGCGCTGAGGCCCTCGATGCGCCCGACGGCCTTGAGCGCCGCCGTCTGATGCTCCAACGGCTTCACCGCCCGGCTCCTTCCGCAGCGGATGCGATGGCCGCCTCCACAACCGCGATGCAGGGTTCGGTCTCGGACACGGTTCCGGCCACGGTCTGTAGCAGGTCGCCGGAAATCTCCTGCTCGAAAATCATCTGGACCTTTTTCAGCTTGCAGTCAAACCAGGTCTGCGCAATCGGGCCGAGCATGGCCTCAAGCTGCCTGCGGTCGGCTTTCTTCATGCCGCGGGTGACGGGGATGGCCACCAGGGCGTAAAAGTCCTTCAAACCGAAAAGACCGGCCAATTTGACCTTGACGGCCGTGCCGCCGACGGGATCCCCGGTGGACAGCACATAGGTCACGGCCGCAGCGGCCGGGAGGACGTTCAGGAAGGCCCAAAAGGTCTGCCCGACTTTGTCCCACAGACCCATCCGGCTGCGGAAATGATCGGCCAGCTCCCGCAGTTCGCGTTCCATGTCGTCGCCGATGTCCGCGATCTCCGCCTGACGCGCGAGCACAGCCTGCAACGTGGTGTGAAACTCTTTCTGCCGCAGGCGCTCCTGGGCCGGCGCTGCCACCGGATGGGCCTTCACCGGGTCGGGCGTCTCTCCGGCGGCCGGTGCGGATATCATCGGGCTCAGCAGCTGCTGGTGCAGGGTGGTGGCCGCGCTGACGAGGTTTTCTTCCAGTTTGCGGGCAAACGATTCGGAAGGCTTCTCGGGCGGGGGCACTCCCGAGAACTTATCGCGCGCCCATCCCGCGGCGCCGATCAGGGCCTTGAGCGGGAACTCGACCAGGCTGCCGGTCCGCCGCATGAGCCGGACCGCCGGCGGGTCGCTGGCCGCCCAGATTTTGGCGAAGCGCCGCATCACCCGGTCCATGGGAAAGTAGCGCAGCGCCTCCCGGAGGCAGCCGTTCTGCAAGGCCTGCAGGCCGGCCGCATACCGGCGCAGCTCCGCCAGTGAGTCCCGTGCCCGCGCCAGTTCATCGCGGGCGTCGCGCAGGACGTCCTTCAAAACGGCGGCGTGCAGCTCGCTGCGCAGCTGCTGGACGTCGAGCTCGTTCAGCGCTTCCGCAAAGGATCGCCCCGGCGGGTCCACCGGCCGCAGCGCGATGAAGCGTTCGCCGGCGGCGATGCGGTTGTCCTCATCGGCCCGAAAAACCCCCAGCACATATCGCCCGGCGTCCGCGCCATAAATGTTGCGTGCCACGGTCATGGCGTGCTCGGCCACCTCGTCGGCCGTGAAGCTCGGGTAGCAGCGGTATACCAGAAAACACTTGCGCCGGCCGATGCCGGTGAGCATGCGGGCGATGAAATCGGTATTGTCGCGGTTGTTGTAATTGGAATTGGTGAAGACGTAGATCAGCAGATCGGCGGCTTCGAGGGCGCTCTGGGCGCTCTGGCGGTTGGCATACCGGCCGCCCGCCCCCGTATCGAAATCCGGAGTGTCCATGAGAATCAGGTCGAAGCGCCCCGGACGAGTCGTGAGGTAAAGCGGGCCGCCGGGCTGCAGCAGCTCCTCCGGATGTTCGAGCCGCTGGGGTTCGGCCGCAAATGGCTCCAGCAGGGCGGCGATGAGCCGGGTCTGCCCGGCCACGCGCTCGGGGATGGAGAACAAAATCCGCCGGTTCATCCCCGCCCGCCCGCCGGTGGGCGCGAACCGGCCTTCGAGCAGCGAGTTGAACAGCGTGGATTTCCCCGAAGAGCCGCCCCCGCAGATCGCGGCGACCGGCGGGAGCTGCGGATCGAACCGGGTCAGCAGCCGCTGGTCCACGACCTTGCACCAGGACGCAAGCGCCGGCCCGCCCTCCAGCTTCAACAGGTCCGCCAGCCGGGGCAGCTCCGTGCGCAGGGTGTTCAGATGCGGATATAGCCCAAAATCCACGATCTCCCCTTCCAGCTCGGATTTCCACCGTCAAAACAGCGGCAGAATAGCACACCGGCTGCCTTAAGCCAATCTCGTTGCGGCGCAGACCGTCTTTGTGATACAGGAAAGGGCATTGGTTAATAAAATGCGGAGCGCTTCGGTGAACTTCACGCCGCTTTTCAAACCCAAGACCATCGCGGTCGCCGGGGTGTCGCTGTCCAACGAGCGCCATCCCGCCAACGTCATCTACAACAAAATCCACCTGCGCTATCCCGTCAAGGTCTACCCGGTGAATCCCAAGGGCGGGACCTTCAAGCGCGACCGCGTCTACCGCTCGATGGACGAGATTCCCGGTCGGGTTGACCTCGCCGTCATTGCGGTGCGCGCCGACCACGTGCCGGGGATCCTGGCCCAGTGCATCGGCCGGAACGTGGGCGGTGCCGTAATCGTCTCCGGCGGATTTGCCGAAATCGGCCGCGTCGACCTCCAGCAGCAAATCACGGCCATGGCCCGCGAGGCGGATTTTCCGTTCATCGGGCCCAACTGCCTCGGCATCTATGCACCGGGGCATTTCGATACCTTCTTCCTTCCCGGCGAGCGTCTGGTGCGGCCCAGCCCCGGCTCTGTCGGGTTCGTGAGCCAGAGCGGCGGCGTGCTGGTGGACCAGATGGTGAAGTTCACCGAACAGGGCCTGGGGCTGTCGCTGGCGGTCAGCATCGGGAATAAGGCCCTGATCCGCGAAATCGACCTGCTGCGGCACCTCGCCTCCGACCCGGAAACCCGGGTGATCGCATTCTACGTCGAAGGGTTCGGCCGCAACGAGGGCCGCGCCTTCGTGGAGCTCGCCGCGGGGATTCGCAAACCCGTCGTCATCCTCAAGGCCGGCAAGACGACCGAGGGCGGCCGGGCCGTAAGCAGCCACACGGCCTCCCTGGCCGGCGATTACCGGGTGTTCTCGGACGTCCTGGCCCAGCACGGCATCGTCGAAGCCCGCAGCGAGTTCGAGCTCACCTGCTTCTGCGAATCTCTCAGTCATTATCCGCGCGGCATCGACGGCAACGTCGGCATCATCACGGTGAGCGGCGGCCACGGCGCCCTCGCCTCGGATATCTGTGCCGGCCTGGGTCTGCGGGTGCCGCGTCTCTCGGAAGACGCCCAGCGCGAGCTTCGCGCCGGCCTCTCCGGCAACATCCGCGACATCGCCTCCCTGGGCAATCCGGTCGACCTGACGGGCAGCGCCGTCGACGAGGATTTCGTGGCAGCGCTCGGCGTGCTCAGCCAGGCCCGCGAGGTGGATTCGGTGCTGATCCTGCTGCTGCCCTACTCCCCGGGCATCAGCTCCGATTTGGGCGCCCGGCTGAGCTACGTCCACCAGCAGGCCGGCAAGCCCCTCGTGGCTTATGTGCCGCACGTAGAGAAATACCGGATTCTGATCGAAGGGTTCGAACTCAACAACGTGCCGGTGGCATCATCCATCGACGGGGCGGCTTTTATGATGGAAGCCATGCGGAGGTGCCGGCCATGTTGAGCGCCGATGCTGAAAAAATCATCGCCGATGCTCGCCCTCAGGGATGGGTGTTGGAACCGGAAGCGCTCCGCCTGCTTGAATCGGCCGGAGTGCCCGTCCCGCGGTTTGCGTGGGCCCGCTCCAAGGCCGAGGCGCTGGAGGCCGGCGCCGGGATCGGCTATCCGGTCGTGGCCAAGGTGGTGTCCCCGCAGATCTTGCACAAGACCGATGTCAAGGGAGTGCAAGCCGGCATTGCCGACGGCGCGGGCCTGGTAAATGCGTACGAATGCCTCAGCCGATTGCCCGGATTCGAGGGGGTCGTCGTTGCGGAGATGCTCTCCGGCCGCGAACTCATCCTCGGCGCCAAGAACGATTTCCAGTTCGGCCCGGTGGTTCTCCTGGGAATCGGCGGCACGGCCGTTGAAGTCTACCAGGACACCGCCACGCGCATGGCCCCGCTCAAGGCCTCCGACGTCCAGTCGATGCTGACCTGCCTGCGCGGCGGCCGCCTGCTTACCGGGCATCGCGGCGCAGCCGCCGTCCATCTCACTCAGCTGACCGAAACCGTGCTGAGATTCTCGGACTTGGTTATGGCGCTCGGCGACCGGATCGATTCCATCGACCTGAACCCCGTGTTCTGCTCGTCGGAGCGCTGCGTGGTCGCGGACGCGCGCATCATGCTGGCCCGCTGATGACGTCCCGTGAGAGGGAAACGGTCCCGCCAGACAGCCGACCGGCGGACCGGCGATCCTCTCCCCTACGGGCCAAGACGTTCGTTCCCTATCTCATCCTTAGCGTCGCCCCCCTGTGCTGGGCGGGCAACATCGTCCTGGCGCGGGGGATGGCGGATACGATTCCGCCGGCCGCGTTCGCCTTCTGGCGCTGGACGCTGGCCCTTGCGCTCATTCTGCCCTTTACCCTGCGCCAGGTCGCCCTGGATTGGACGGAGATCACGCGGCGCTGGAAACGGTTGTTCCTTCTGGCCGTTCTGGGGATCTCCGGCTTCAACGCCCTGCTCTACAGCTCCGTCCACACCACCACGGCCATCAACGGCGCCCTGATTCAAACCAGCATGCCGGCCGTCATCGTCGTGTTGAGCCGGTTGATGTACCGGGAAAACGTGACCGGCCGCCAGATGAAAGGTGTGATCCTGTGCCTCTTGGGGGCGGGCCTGATCGTGTTGCGCGGCGACCTGAGATCCCTGCAGGCCCTGTCCTTGGTGCAGGGCGACCTGCTCATGATCATCGCCGTGCTGCTTTACAGCCTTTACTCGACTCTGCTGCGGCGCCGTCCCCCCATCCATGCGCTGAGCTTTTTGACGGCGACGTTTGCCCTCGGCGCCGCCGGTCTCTTGCCTGTCTACCTGGCGGAGCGGACGATCGTCGGCCCGTTTGCACTCGGCCAGAGCGCCGTTTTCAGCCTGCTTTATGTGGCGCTCTTTCCGTCCATCGTCGCGTATTTCTGCTGGAACAAGGGGGTGGACCGGGTGGGTCCCAACCGCGCCGGTCTCTTCATCAACCTGATTCCGCTCTTCGCATCGCTGCTCTCGGTCTGGCTCCTCGGAGAGTCGATCCGCCTGTACCACATCGGCGGCATGGGCCTCATCGCCGGCGGGATGATCCTTTTTTATCGTACGCCGGCTTCACCTCGCATAAAAACTTGACATCGGTCGGGATGTTCTCTTAGCATGCTTGCAAGACGGATTCGATAGGCACCATGCACAGAGCGGCTCCGGTGACGGCGGTTCGGGCGGAGCCGCTGCTTTATCAGGAAACGGCCGTTATAACCACGCTCGATCGAACAGATTCCAGAGGCTCGAATTTGACTGAACCAAACCGTGCGACCCAACCCCTTCGTTTGATTCTGTATTGCCTCGTGTGGCTTCTATCCGCCGGCTGGCCGGACGGCCTTTTCGCCGCTGAGACCAAGGACGCCGCCGCCGATAAGGAGCCGCCGTCCATTTCCATTTCCGAGGACATGGGCAAGGCCATCGTCAAGGAAGCCGCGGGGGTCAAGGAGGAGATCCAGAAACAGGCCCGCACCCTTTTGCTGCGTTCGAACCTGGGCTGGGACCTTCAGACCATCGACTATCTCTACCGGTGGCTGGTCGAGCTGCCCCTCCGGGCGCCCGAGTTGATCGAACAGGTGCTGGCGCAAGGCCGCGTGCTGGGTTTGGCCGGTTCCCTCGTGGTGCTCACTTTCGTCGCAACGGTGCTTTACAGCCTCATGGGCCGCGCGCGGGTGATGCGCCGAATCGAAGCCGGGCTCGGGCCCGTCCGTCACCGCATTCCCGATGCCCTTTATCCGTTTGTGCTGGCGGCCCTGCGGGTGGTCGTAGCAGCCGCCATCCCGCTGCTCCTTTACGGGGTCTACGCACTGATCAACTCGCTCATCAGCTATCAGGCCGCCTGGTTCGTGCTGCTGGGCCGGCTGCTGCTGCTCTGGTCCCTCGTCGCTCTGGCGATCGGTCTTTTCCGCGAGCTGCTGACCGCCGGGCTCTTTAAGGTCACCGCCGCCCACGGCCGCAAGATGTACGGCCTGATTCGGCTGCTGCTGCTTTACGTCGCCGGCTGCATCGCGCTCTACCTCGGGGCGGAATCGTTTCACTTCAGGAGGGATGTTCTAGCCTTTTTGCAGTTCGCCATAACGGTTTCGGTGGTCTGCCTTTTTCTCCTGCTGATGCTGAACAAGGGCACGATTTTGTCGTTCTTGCCCGATCTTCCATACAGTAGCTACCGCAACTACATCGGTATTCTCAGGAAATTCTACCTGCCGCTGATCGGAATTTCGTTCGTGCTCGCCTTGCTGTGGTGCTTCGGGTTTCGGCAGTTCGGCCGGGTGCTGCTGGTGAACATCTGGTCGACGGTGGGCGCCCTGCTGCTTTTGGCCCTGTTTTACCACGCGCTGAGGATCGGGCTGGAGCGTTGGTCATCCAAAGTGCAGGCCGCTGACGAAAGAGGCCAGTTTCTGGTCGACTCCGCCAAGGCGTTTTTGGGCTATGCCGCGGCGGTCGGAACGGCGGTCCTGTTGCTGAACATGCTCGGCCTGCTGGATCCGATCGAGCGCGTATTCTCGTTTCCGGTGCTCAAGATCGGCCAAAGCCATCTGAGTTTCTGGATCATCGTCAAGGCCGTGCTGATCCTGCTTTTCTTCATTTTCATGTCACGCATGCTGCAGGCCTACCTGGACTATCGGGTCTATCCGGTCCTGGGAGTGGACGCGGGCCCGGGCTATGCCATCAACACCATCATCCGGCTGGCTTTTTTCGCCGTCGGTCTGCTCATCGCCCTGAATACAGTAGGGGTCGATTTGGGGTTTTTCCTGGTCTTCGCCGGCGCCATCGGCGTGGGCATCGGTTTGGGTCTGCAGAGCATGGCGGCCAATCTGATCGCAGGCTTCATCATCATTTTCGGCGGCAAAGTCCGCAAGGGCGACTGGATCCAGGTCGAAAACGGCATCGGCGTCGTCACGGACATCCATCTGGTATCGACCCGCGTGCGCACCCGCGGCAACCTCGAATACCTCATCCCCAACTCCACCCTGGTGTCCAACACCATCGTTAATTACACGCTTTCGTCTCCACTGGTGTGGACGTCGCTTTCCGTCGGGGTTTCTTATGATTCGAATCCCATGGATGTCGAGCGGATCTTGCTGCAGGTGGCTTCTAAGGAGCCCATGGTCCATCCGCATGAAAAGCCGCGGGTGATTTTTTCCGAGTTCGCCGACAGCTCCCTCAATTTTGATCTCGCGTTTTGTTTTGACGTGCGGGCCCATGCGGAGCGGGTGGTCAAAAGCAGCCTCTATTTCGCGATCTTCGAAGAGTTCAAAAAGGCCGGAATCGAAATCCCGTTCCCCCAGCGCGACGTCCACGTGCGCACCCCAGGCGGAGTGCTGCCGGAGGCCGCTCAGGTCTGAGACGAGCGCATCAGCGCTTCGATCTCGTCGGCCTCGCGCGGGACGTCCGCCGCGAGATCGACCGGCCCCTGATCGGTGATCAGGATGTCGTTTTCGATGCGCACGCCGATGCCTTCCTCGCGGATGTAGATGCCC
>CAYRUF010000010.1:0-99372 GCA_964427375.1 uncultured Desulfatibacillum sp.
TCGACCCCGAAGAAGTCATCAGTTTAACGGCCTCGCTGGTCAAAATCAATTCCGTCTGGGATCCGGCCGCCGGCACCAGCGAGCAGGCCGCCGCCGAATTTGCCGCGCGGTATGCCCGGCACCAGGGCTTCCAGGTGGCGATCGATGAGGTGGCCCCGGGCCGTCCGAACGTCGTGGTCACGCACGCGGCCGGCCCCGGCCGGCGAACGCTGATGTTCGAAGGACATACCGATGTCGTAACTCCGGGAGATGTCTCGCAATGGTCCTATGACCCCTTCGGCGCCCAGATCGTGGGCCGGCGCATGTACGGCCGCGGCACCAACGACACCAAGGGCAACCTGGCCGCCATGCTGGCGGCCATGGCCGCCCTCAAACGATCCGGTGTCCGGCTTTCCGGGACGATCCTCGGCGGGGTGCTCTGCGACGAAGAAGATCAGATGCTCGGCGTGCAGGACTTCATCCGCCGGGGGCACGCCGACCGCGTCACGGCGGCGGTGATCTGCGAACCCCAGGACGGGATGATCTGCACCTCCCAAAAGGGCGCGCTGCGCGCCCGTTTTGCGGTCGCCGGTAAAATGAGCCACGGCGCCATGCCGCTGGCCGGCCTGAACACGGCGCCCGCGGTGGCCGACCTGATCCGGGAGCTGCATGCCCTGGAGTGCGCCGCCGTCAAAAATCTCGGCCGGGATCCCCACCTCGGCTGGCCGAGCTTCACCCCGACCGTGGTCCAGGCGCCGGCAGGCGGAGCGGCTCAACTCAACGTGATGCCGGGCGAAGCGCGGGTGCTGGTCGACATCCGCACGATCCCGGCCCAGTCGCATGCCGACATCACCGCGGCGCTGCGCCGCCTGGCCGCCGACGTGCAGACGAGGACCCGGGCGCATTACTGCGACTACGACCGCCTGCTGGGGCTCGAACGCTGCCGGGAGCTGACCGTCGGGCTGGACATCCTGACCGACCGGCCCTGCACCCGAACGAGCCCGGACGATCCGGTGGTGCGGGCCGCCGACTGGGCCACCCGCATGGTCAGCGGACGGGAGCCGGTATACGGCGGCGTTCCGGGGGCGACCGACGGGACGTTCCTGTGGGCCGTCAAGCACATCCCGATCGTCACCATGGGGGCCGGTGACCGGGAGGTTCCGCACCAGAAGGATGAATGGGTCGATCTCGACCAGCTGGTCGCCACCGCGAAGATATACGCCTTGATCGCATGGCACTACCTGACGGCAGAGGCTGCGGCGTGACCGGCTGTCTGCTCCGCATCGAGGACCTCTCGGTCGCCTTCCGCACGCCGGAGGGCGCGGCCCGGGCTGTCGACCGGGTGAGCTTCAGTCTGAACACGGGCGAAACCCTGGGGTTGGTGGGCGAGTCGGGCTGCGGCAAGAGCGTCACGTCGCTCAGCATCCTCGGCCTCATCCCCTCCCCTCCGGGAGCCATCGAGTCCGGCCGCATCCGGTTCGAGGGCCGCGACCTCCTGGAACTGGACCCCGAGACCCTGCGCCGCCTGCGCGGACGCGACATCTCGATGATCTTTCAGGAGCCGATGACCTCCCTCAACCCCGTGATCGCCATCGGCCGCCAGGTCGCCGAACCCCTCATGGTCCACCGGGGCCTGAGCCGGAGCGCGGCCCTGGCCCAGGCCGGGGAATGGCTGGACCGGGTCAAGATCCCCGCGGCCCGCCGCCGTCTGGCGGACTATCCCCACCAGCTTTCGGGCGGCATGCGCCAGCGCGTCATGATCGCCATGGCCATGGTGTGCCGGCCGAAGCTGCTCATCGCCGACGAACCGACGACGGCGCTCGATGTCAGCATTCAGGCGCAGATTTTATCCTTGATGCTGGACCTGAAGAACGAAATGGGCATGTCGCTGCTGCTGATCACGCACAATCTGGGCGTGGTGGCGCAGACGGCGGCCCGGGTGATCGTCATGTATGCCGGGCAGGTGGTCGAGGAGGCCTCTACGGCGGATCTTTTCGACCGCCCCTTCCACCCCTACACCCAAGGGCTGCTGCGGTCTATGCCGCGTCTGGGGGCGCGCCGGGGCGGCGGCGGGGAGCGGTTGAGGGAAATCCCCGGAATCGTACCGGCGATCACCGAAACCATCCCCGGGTGCCGGTTCGCCCCGCGCTGCCCGCATGCCTTCGAACACTGCCGCACGCAGGCGCCGGATCTTTTTTCCGTCGGGGACGGTCAGCGCGCGCGCTGCTGGCTCCGGGACTTCCCGGAACGGAGGCGCGCCGATGCCTGAAGCGCCCCTGCTGCAGGTGACCGATCTGGTCAAGCACTTTCCGCTGGGCGGCGGGGTGCTGGCCCGGCCGTATGCCTGGGTGCAGGCGGTCAACGGCGTTTCGTTCACGGTCGCCCGCGGGGAGAGCTTCGGGCTGGTCGGCGAGTCCGGCTGCGGGAAGACCACGGTCGGCCGCATGGTCCTCCGGCTGATCGCGCCCACGAGCGGCCGGATCGAGTTCGACGGCCGGGAAATCCTGCGGCTGTCGCGTCGGGAGTCCACCGGGATGCGGCGCCGCATGCAGATCATATTTCAGGATCCCTATTCGAGCCTGGACCCCCGCATGACGGTGGAGCAGATCGTCTCCGAACCGCTGCGGGTCGACCGCCGCATCGGACGCCGGGAGCGCAGCGAGATCGCGGCCGGGCTGCTCGACAAGGTCGGCCTGCGCGCCGCCGATCTCGGCAAATTCCCCCATGAGTTCTCCGGCGGCCAGCGCCAGCGCATCGGCATCGCCCGCGCCTTGTGCGCCCGTCCCGAGCTGATCGTGGCGGACGAACCGGTCAGTGCCCTGGATGTCTCGATCCAGGCCCAGGTCATCAACCTGCTGCAGGACCTTCAGCAGGAATTCGGGCTGTCCTACATCTTCATCTCCCACGACCTGAGCGTGGTGGAGCATATCTGCAGCCGAATTGCCGTGATGTACCTCGGCTCGATCGTCGAGCTGGCATCGGCCGAACGCTTCAGCTCCGAACCGCGTCATCCCTACACGGCGGCCCTGCTGGCGGCAGTGCCTCTGCCCGACCCCCACCGCCCCACCACCGCCATACCCCTGGAGGGAGACGTCCCCAATCCCATCGATCCGCCCTCCGGCTGCCCGTTTCACCCGCGCTGCCGGCACGTTTTCGAGCGCTGCCCCGACGAGAAACCGCCATTGGTCCCAGCTGCGGAGGGGCACCTGGTGGCATGCTGGCTAAATGCGGGACGCGGGCTGGAATGAAGAATAAACGAGTCTCATATCTTGAACAGCTCCAGCGGTTCCGCCAGCTGGGCGTTGGCTGCGCGCAGCGCCTCTTCCGAGCCGATCACCGCCACGGAGCACTGATTCAGGCCGCCGCCGAAATACTGTTCGACGGCCGCCATCACCTCGCGCCGGCCCAAGCCGATCAGCCGCTGCTTGAAGCGTTCGCGGATGTCGTCGGACAGCCCGATGATCCGGCGAAAGAACGCCTTGCGGGCGGCCGGCCCGGGGGGGTCCGGCTTGTCGATTTCCGAGCAGACCTGGAGAATGGCTTCTTTGATGTCGGTCTCGCTGAACCCTCCGCCGCGCAGATAAGCGAACGCCCCATCGAAGACGTTCAAGGTCGCGACGATGTGAGGGTCGCGGTAGGATGCCAGGCTGAAGACGCCGTCCTCGGAGCTGTAAAGCGCGAACCCCCCATACGCGCCGCCTTTTTCGCGGATTTCGCGGTGAAGGTAGAGGGAGCGCAGGAGCTTGGCGATCACGGCCAGGGCGGCGGAATCCGCATGCGCCAGGCGCACCGTTGGGAAGGCGGCTGCAACGAAGTTCACGGCCGACTCGGTGCTCCAGCCCTCTCGCAGCCGGCCTCCCCGATACCCGTTCTCCAGGCCAGCCGGCATGACGGCTGTCCCCGGTCCCATGGCGTTCAGGGTGCCATCCGCCAGTTCGCCGGCGCGCGCAACCGCGTCGCGCTCGCCGATGACCGCCATCTGAAAACGGGAGAGCTCCCACACGGTGGAAGCGATCCGCGCCAGGTCCGCCGCCAGCTGTTCCAGGCCTGGATCCGAAAGGTCCTCGAGCAGCCGTTTGACGTCCTTCAGCTGGTGGATGCCGCTCCAGTCCTCGCTCAACGCACGCGCCCGCGAAAACCGGCGCGCCGCGAGCGAGATGGCCAAGCGATGGCCGTTTTGGACGACCATCCCCTCCAGTCCGGCCCGATACTCGAGCAGCAGGGTCTTTAAGCGGCCGGTATCCGCAAAAACGGATTCGCCCAGCAGCTCCGCCAGGATATCGAACATGGGGTCGAGGTTGCGAACGAGGCTTTTGGACGTGAGCGCCAGCAACGGCAGGCAGCGTCCGCTGTCGCCGAATCCGGTGCGGGGATTCGCCGCAAGCCCCACCCCGCCGGTGAAGGCGTCAATGCGCCGCGCCATTTCGCTGAAATTCCGGCGGGCGGTGCCCATGCGCGAAAAGGCGTGACAGAAAAACGGCACCCGGCCGGTCAAGGGCTCCGGAAGCCCGCTGCAGTCGGCAGCAGCGGCGACGTAGACGATCCCGGAAGTGGCCTGTTCGAACGTGCTGACCGGCCGGCGCGGGTCGGCTGCCACCGGCGCAATCTTCTCGACATCCGGCGGGATGTCTTCGCGCTCCAGCGTCGGCAGGCAGTCGAGCGGTTCGTCGGCCTCCTGCAGACGCCGCAGGGCCTCGGCATCTCGCCGCAATTGCTCGACCGCATCGGCGCTCAGCCCCTCACGGATGTGCTCCAGCTTTTCCCGCTCGCGCCGGATCTCGCGCTCGGCCATGTCCGGATCGGGCGAAAGAGTCAACCGCAGGCGGTGGGGGTTGTCGATAAACATGCGGGTCAACTGCTGCTCGAAGAAACGGCCCTGCGCCATGCGGCGGCGGATTTCCGCCAGGTCCGCGTCGAATTTCAACACGCGCAGCGGATCCCCCCCGTGGATCCAAGTGCCGCTAGCGGCCAGGAGCAGCCGGATGCCGTAGGGGTAAGGGGTGTTGGTGATTTCACGACGGTGGAATTCCAGTTGATGGATCGCGGATTCGATCAGCTCCGCGTCGATCCCGTTTTCGGCCAGCCCCCGCAGTACATCGAAGATGATGCGTTCGACATCGTCGGCGGCCGCCCGCTCCACGTCCTTGAGGCCGACGGTGAAATGCGTGTCCCGGTTCTCGGCATCATAGCCGCTGCCGTCGCATAACGCCGACCCCAGGCCGGAATCGATCAGGGCCTTGCGCAGCGGAGAACCGGCATTTCCGATCAGAATCTGCTCAAGCAGTGACAGACAGAGCACCTGCAGCGTATCCCGGATGTCGCTGGTCAGCCAGGATAGGCCCACCTGATGCTTTTTAGCCGGGTCTTCCCCTCGGCCGAAGGGATAAAAGAAGGCGGCGGTGCGCGGTCCATTCCAGCGCGGCTGGGGCGCGACGTCGGTGTCGGGATCGATGGCCTCAAAACGCTGCAGCACGGTCTTTTCGATGAATCCCAGGTGCTCGGCGAGCGGCAGATCGCCATAGGTAAAAAAATAGGCGTTGCTGGGGTGATAATGGCGACGGTGGAATTCCTTGAGCTGGGCGTAGGTCAAGGACGGGATGTCGGCGGGGTCGCCGCCCGAGTTGTGAGCGTAGGTGGTGTCCGGATAGAGCGCCTTGAGAATGGAACGCGCCATGATCTGATCCGGCGACGACATCGCCCCTTTCATCTCGTTGTAGACAACCCCCTTGCACTCCAGGCGCTCGTTCGCCGCGTCGGTCGATGCGATTTCCAGCCGATGGCCCTCCTGTTTGAAGCTGAGCTCTTCCAGCCTCGGAAAGAAAGCGGCGTCCAGATACACGTCCATCAGATTGAAGAAATCCTTTCGATTCTGAGTGGCGAACGGGTACATGGTCCAGTCCGAGGCCGTAAAAGCATTCATAAACGTGCTCAGGCTGCGTTTCAGCATCGAGAAAAAAGGATCCCGCACCGGAAACCGCTGCGATCCGCAGAGCACGACGTGCTCAAGAATGTGGGCCACCCCGGTGGAGTCCCGCGGTACGGTTTTAAACACCACGCCGAAGGCGTTCTCCCGGTCCGGGCGGCTGATGTGGATATGCCGGGCACCGGTGCGCGAATGCACCAGCTCGTAGAAAACGGCATGAATTTCCGGCAGGGACTCGACGCGGAGCGTCTGGTAACCGTGAACAGCCTCACCGGCCGTCATGGCAGGCGCAGGGTTGGGCGGAAGCGGATTCATAGCGATCCTCGTCGGAAGATGGTGAAACCGGAAAGCTGGGGCTGCGTCGAGCGGCGATGCCGCGACACCGCTATCGTCCGTCGCGGCACCGCCATCTCAAGGCCGGCGGTGGAACCCCGAATGATGGCAGCGTCCCTATATAGCGACGTAGACGCCGCGGCTGTGCCGTTTAATCTTGCCGAGTTTGTGCAGACGGAAGATGGTATTGCGGATTTTCTTGTCGACGAAACCGGTCTTGGTCTGGATGTCGGCAAACTTGAGGCCCTGCTTGGACCGCTTGATCACATCCAATACGGCGTCGGTCGCAGGCATGGCTGCCCGCGGTCGCGAAGATCGGGTCCGCGAGTTCGCGGCAGCCGCGGTCAGCAGGCTTTCCAGCCGATCCAATCGCACCATCAGCTTTTCCACGTCGCGCTTGGTCGGGATTTCGTAGCTGTGCATGAAGAATTTCACCATGGCATCAAAACTGATGGATTTGCCCTTTTTTCTAGCCATGAAGGCCCTCCTGTCGCTTCGCTTGAAGTAATTGACGGCATGAGTAATAGGGCGGAACCTAATGGATAAGTAAAAGAAAGTCAAGCCGCGCAGCGGCGGATTAGGAATCTGCTGGTGGGAATCGATTGCTCCGCAGTCTTTTTCCTGCTACGCTGCCCGGCAAAGGCAGGCGGTTCTTCCCTGCCGCCCGGCATCCGCATTCTTCGGACCGCCGGCGCTCAGGCGCCGACACGATAGGCTCGCATTGAAATCGCCCCAACTTCTCTGCCGCATCCATGACCTGCATCCTCGGAAGCAGTTGGGACAGAATTTCCTCGCCGACCCGGCCATTGCCCAGGCGATCATCGATCGTGCCGGGGTTCAGCCGGATGACATCATCGTCGAAATCGGCCCCGGGCTGGGCGCCCTGACCATCCCTCTGGCGCGGGCGGCGCGTTCCGTCATCGCCATCGAGAAGGACCGCCGCCTAGCCTGCATCCTGCGCGAGGAGATAACCGCTGCCGACATCGTCAATGTCGAAGTGATGGAAGCCGACGCGCTGGACATCGACCTGGCCGGGCTGGCCCCTGAAGCCGACCGCCCCCTCACGGTCTTTGGGAATCTACCCTATAACATCTCTTCTCAAATCGTCATCCAACTCATCGCGGCCCGCCGGCGAATTCCGCGAGCGGTGCTGATGTTCCAGAAAGAACTGGCCGCCCGTCTGAAGGCCGCTCCGGGGAGCAGAGACTACGGGCGCATCACCGCCATGTTGCGCTACTGTGCCGAGGTCCGTCGTCTGGCGGTGGTGGGTCCCTCGCGGTTTTTCCCGTCACCTCAAATCGATTCAGAGGTGCTGGAGATCCGCTTCCGCCCGCCGCCCCCGAATCCGGTCCACGATGAAGGCCGGCTGTTTCAGCTGATCGCCGCCGCTTTCGGCCGGCGTCGCAAAACCTTGAAAAATGCGCTTTCCGCTTCCGGGCTGCCGCTCCGGCCCCAGGCGATCGTCCCGGCGTTGGTGCAGGCAGGAATCGATCCGGCTCGAAGGGCCGAGACCCTCTCGCCCGATGAATTCATCGCCTTGGAGATCAGCCTGCGGCGGACCGCTTCCGATCCGGATGCCAGGCATTCCCCTGGATGCGGCGTCCGGAATGGCCCTTGACCCCTGTATTGGTTTGGGCTACGCTATCGATGGCGGCGTTTGAGCCGGCCGCAGAAGGAGGACGACATGGCCATCAAAGTTCTGATCAAGCGGCGAGTCCCTCTGGAGAGGGCGCGCGAGACGATCACGCTCTTCCGCCAGCTGCGGATCCTGGCAACGGCGCAGGAGGGCTACATTTCCGGAGAAACCCTGCGCAGCCTCGAAAAACCGGAGGAGTTTATCGTGATCAGCGCCTGGCAATCTTCGCAGGACTGGAAGAACTGGCTGGCCAGCCCGCAGCGCCAAGAAATCCAGTCCAAGATCGACCTGCTGCTGGGCGGCGAAACCACCTATGACATTTACCACTATGGTTTCAAAGCCTAAGCCAGCGCGGAGCTGCTCGCCGCAGCCCCGCGCTGGTATTTTTCGGGCGAACCATCTACGGAGCCGCGCGAACGTTTTCCGGGTCGAGGCCGAAACAGCCGGGCACACCGGTCGAGTCGGGTTCAGCGGCGGAGATTCATAAAGCTTCTGCGATCGATACGGTCCGGTCCCCCAGCATCCGGACGTAGCTGCCCTTCTCGTTGTCATACCAGCCGTAGATAACCGCCTGGGTTATCGGAATGCGCACCGCCATGCTTTTCAGGGAGGCGAGCAGGCCGGGGTCCATGCCCGGCACCTTGGCCAGATCGATACAGGCCTCGGCCGTGCGGGTATGGGTTTCCGCGCTTTCGATAATAGCCGCCGCGCGCGGCATGCCGATGATATCCGTCGAAACATTCTGCTGCTCGGAATACATCAGATACCCGTTGGGGCTGACGGCCGCCGCTTGACGGTAGATGGCGTTGATCGTCGTCCGGTCGATACGACCGGCGGCGGCTTCTTCCTGCAGGTTGATCACCAAAATGATCAGCGACCCCGTGCTGGTGGGGATGCGGACGGATTCGGCGATGAAGGGGATTTCCTTCATTTCCGGGATCACCAGCCGCAGCGCATTGGCGGCGCCCGTGGAGGTCAGGATGATGTTGTTCATGATGCTGCGGCTCTTGCGCAAGTCGCTTTTGCCGGCCTCCGGCAACCGGTCCAGCACCTCCTGAGAACTCGTCGCCGCGTGCACGGTGGCCATGGATGCCGATAGAATCCGTTTGGCTCCGAACGCGTCGATGAGCGGGCGCATCATGTGGGCCAGGCAGGTGGTGGTGCAGGAGGCGCCGGAGATGATCCGATGCTGC
The DNA here is from genome assembly GCA_964427375.1 of uncultured Desulfatibacillum sp. GTDB lineage: Bacteria > Desulfobacterota > Desulfobacteria > Desulfobacterales > SpSt-501 > SpSt-501. Next base: position 9,065 of record CAYRUF010000010.1, read on the forward strand.
CGCGGGTCGTAGTCGTTGCCGTTGATCCCCATGACGGTGGTGACGGCATCGGCCGGAACGGCGGCGGTCTTGTCCTTGATCTTGAACGGCGCCGAAACCACCACTTTTTCGGCACCCGCCAGCAGATGCCCGCGCACCGATCCCTTGGGGTCTTCCGGCCCGACGGTGGGATCGAGGAATTGACCGGTGGTGTCCACCACCAGCCGGACGCCGTGCGTCCCCCATCCGATCTCCGCTGGATTGCGTTTCTCGCGCAGGAAGCGGACCGGCAGCCCGTCGATCCGAAGCGTTCCCGTTTTCTCGTCGATATCGGTGATGACCGGGCGGGCCTGGTGCCCGTATAAGTACCCATGCAGCCACCCATACGTCGAGTCCCGCTCGACATAGTGCGCGACATCCGCCAGCGACTTCCCGGCCGCCCGCCCGAGATTGACGACGATCTCCCCGAATGCCTTACGCGCCACGTGATGCCAGAGCGTCAGTTTCCCGATGCGGCCAAGGCCGTTGATGCCCAGTTTGAGTCCTGAATCGGATAATCCTGCCATGAAGATCCTCCCCTTTCTGCTTCGCCCCCGGCAGACGCGCGAGTCGGTCGCACCCACTCCGGGAGACATTGGGTCATGCTTCCCGCAGCTTGATGACTCCCCGATACACCGATCCCTCATGACCGTCAATGCTGAGATGATCACCGGTCTGGAGCACCGCCGACGGGAACCGGCATTGCTTGTCGCGTTCACTGCACTCCAGGCTGCCGCACCCGACCACACAGGTTTTCCCGAGCCGATGGGCCACGACGGCCGCATGGGAGGTCAGTCCGCCACGGGCGGTCAGCAGGCCGTCGGCCGCGTGGATCTCGCGGATATCGTCGGGAACCGTGTCCGTGCGGGCCAGGATGAGGTGCGTGGCCGGTTCCCGCATCCGCCAGGACTCGATCTCTTCGAGCGTGAAAACCAACCGACCGGTCATCGCGCCGCCGCTGACGCCGATGCCGTGCCCCAGCAGGCGGTCGTGGAGCGGTTCGGCCAGGTCGAAGGCGAGCGCCTTCGGGCTTTCGCGGATGGCCATGTCCCGGGTCTGCAGCATGTACAGATCGACGGCAGCGGGGCTTTCGAAGGTGAACTCGATCTCCTGGGGGCTCCAGCCGTGGTCGTCGATGAGCGTATGGGCCCAGCGCTGCAATTCGCGGTAGATTTCCGGAAAGTGCGTTTCGAGCGTCACATCGGTCTCGCGCATTTCGATTTCCTGTTGAAAGAGCGAGATCGGCATCGTGCGCACCAGTCCGGAAACGACGTCTTCTCCCTGGTTGGCGGTGGTGAAGTCTCCCCACAGCTTCAGCACGTCGCGGGCCCAACGCGGGTTGTGCGTAAAAATCACGCCGGTCCCGGACTCCGAGGACAAGTTCCCGTACACCATGGCCTGAACGGCGATCGCCGTGCCCCAGTCATCCGAGATTCCCATGATGCGCCGGTAGGCCAGGGCTTTGGGAGATTCCCATGATGCCAGCACCCGGCGGATGGCCATCAGCAGCTGTTCGAAGGGCGAGTCGATAACCTCCACTCCCGCCGCTTCGATCAGCCGGCGGTAGGCGAGCGCCACCTCCCGCATTTGTTCGCCGGAGAAATGCCGCTTCAGCGGGATCCCGAGCCGCTGCTTAAACCGGTCGATCACCGCATCGAAGTCGTCGCGGGTCAGGTCGTGGGCCATGCCGTAGTTCTGGAGGAACCGCCGGTAGTTGTCCCAGGCGAACCAGGCGTTGCCGGACCGGGCGGCTACGCCGGCCGTGATCTCCGGGTTGTTGCCCACATCCAGCAGGGTGTCCATCATACCGGGCTGGGAAATGGAGGAGCCGCTGCGCACCGACAGGAGCAGCGGATTGGCGGGATCGCCGAAGGTCTTGCCCGTGGCCTGCTCCAGCCCTCGCAGGTGGTGGATGATCTGCTCGTGAAAATTGCGCTGGGCCGGCGCATAGGTTTCGATCACCTCGCGGCAGCGAAAAACCTCGGTGGTCACAATGAAGCCGGGCGGCACCCGGAACCCCAGGCCGTTCAGCTTGACCAAATTGAAGCCCTTGGTGCCAAGATGAATGACGCCGATCTCGCGCTCGGGCGGCGAATCGATCGTCACCAGGCTGGCCTGTGGGTCATAGAGCAGGAGCTTCTGGAGCTTGTCTTTCGGCAACTTGTAGGACTGCTGGAAGAGGGTATTCAAAATTCGGCCTAAAAACAAATCCAACTGCTGAAGGCCGAGCGAAGCGGCGATCTGATCGCGGAAAAATATTTCCGCAACGCGATGGTTGAGCCGTTCGCGGTCTTCCAGCGGCTCTCGCGGGAGGTATTTCGGCAGGATGCGGTCGCTCGCGAGCTGGGGCAGGATGCGGGTCAGGTTCGCACCGTGCACGTTGTTGAAGTGGTCCTTGATGATGTTCTGGACGGCCTGCGCGAATCCTTTGAAGATGTCCAGATACTGGGTCAAGGTGAACCCCTTGACCGCCAGCGAATCTTTCAGGAATTCCAGCTGGCGCTCGAATTCGGCCGAGCGGATGCCGTCCAGCCGCAGGGCCTGGTCGAAGCGCTGCAGCGCCTGATAAATCTGGGCGAAGGTGGCCTTGGTGATCAAGGTCAAATCGATGTCGCGGATCAGGCCTTCGAAGAGCACGTTCACCATCGCTTCCAGGCGCAGCGTCAGCCCGAGGCAGTCGAACTTCATCTCGTGGTAGCTGCCGTACATGGACGGAATATCGATCGTGATGTGCCGCTTCTGGTAGATGTCTTCCCGGATTTCATAGAAAGCATCCGAGGTGATGACGGCCTTCAGGGTGCCGAGGTAATCCAGAATCTGCGCCAGCCGCCGGTTCGAATCGACTTCGCTCAGCGCCGCTTCCAGGCGGCTCAGCTCCGGCAGTGCCTCGGGGCGCAGCTGGGCCAGGTAGTTCTCCAGCTCCACGATGTCGAGCCGGTATTTCTGATGCAGCAGCTTGTAGAATTCCACCGCCAGATAAAACCGCTCCATGTCGACGGCGGAAACACCCGGAATGAAACCCAGCCGAGATGAGATCTCCTCCGGTTTCAACGCCAGCAGGTCATCGGGGATGCAGACGCCCTTCTTGGCCAGGCGCTGCATCACCCGGTGAAGACCCTTGACATAAGGACCCCGCGAATCGATCTGTTCGAAAATCGCCGGCGGAACAAACAGCGTCAATCCCTCCTTGTCTAGGGTCTTCCAGAACTCGAAGGTCGCCTCCATGAAGGGAATGATCTGATTGCTGCTTTCGACATGGCTTTGCTTGCGCAGGAAATGAACCAGTAGATCCCGGCGTTGCGAGAGTTCATCGATGCGGGTGGAGACATCCCGCAGGCGGCCCTCGGCCCCGATGTCGTTGTAGAACACCGGGCACAACCGGGCGAACTGCTTCACCAATTGATAGACGGGGTTGACGGGGCTGTTGAGCAGCCCGGTGATGTCCCGCGGAAAGAGGTCGATGTCGCGGATCAGCACCCCGCACAGCGACAGATGGATAATCAGAGCCGAGAGCAGCCGGGTCGAACGCTTCGGGTTCAGCTTGATCAGCTCTAGCCAGGTACGGATGTTCATCAGGTGCGCGCTGTTGGACTTAATGCGCCACTCGTCGTCCACGCCCTGCACCGCGGGCGCCTGGAAACCGAAATCGATCAGGGCGTCGATGAAAAAATTCACCAAGTCGATGTCATCGGTCTTGTAAACCCCTCGTCCCATGTTGAGCACGCAGGTGAGGGCCGTCGCCGGGTAGCTCTGGGAGCGCTCCTTGAGAATCGAGAAGGTCCTGTGGATCAACTGCTGGATGTTGCGGTAATTCTCGTTGACGATGATCCAAGTCAGGGTCTGGTTGATCTCCCTCAGAGTCTCTTCATGAATCATCGCCAACCCCGCGATATTCATTATCTGGAAGAGAAAAATCAACTTGAGGTGCTGGCCCCGGCCCCCGGCCGCCCCGCGCTCCAGCAGCTGCTGGGGGATTTTTTGGTAGGCATCAACGAAGTGATTGAATCCGGGCAGGCCCACCAGGCGTTCGGCAGCCTCTGCCGAATCCGGGTCGGTCGACGACAAAACGCCGTTCAGGACGGTTTGCCATTCTTCGATCCGCCGGTGGGAAATCTCTTGAAAAAGATCATCGCAGGCTTCGCCGCTCCCGAATTCAGAGGACTCCCGGCCGCATGCGCTTTCCGGATCGCTTTCGCTCAACCAGTAGGCATAGGTTCGCCTCAGGCACCGGGATAACAGCCGATTGAGCGGAGCAAAACCCTTGCGCGCGGCCCCCATCTGCGTCATGTAGGCAGCGGCCAGGCGAGCGGTCGGGTGATAGCTCCGAACCACCAGATCAAAGGCCTCCTCCGGCAATTGCTGCAGCTGCTCGAATCCTTCGTTGACGACCGGTCGGAAGCGCTCGAAATCGACACCGGAATCTCGAATGATCGTCTGCAGGTACCGCAGCAAGTTATCGACCGCGGCGCCCTTTACATCCTCGGTTTTGGCGGAGTAAACGGCGGCGATGAGGATTTCGGTTATCCGTCGGGACGCTTCCGGCCCGCGCCGATGCGTTCGGAACAGGTGAAAGTAGTCCAGGGAGTATTTGCGCGCCTCCGTGACGATGAAGCGCCAATTGAGGTAGGGGTGGGACAGCTCTTCGAGAAAGGTGTTCAACCCCTCCATCAGGCCGTAATACTTGTTCATGACCTCCTGAAGCACGGCGTACTTCGGATCGACGACGACATCGACATGGTAATCCGCCAGATTGACTTCAAGTGCCCGGGATTTAGGCTTGGGAGCTGAATCCATGGGGTGTATTCCGTTCCGCCCAATCACACGGTCCGCCTTGGGCATGCATGACCACGGGGAATGTGGGCGATTCCCTGTTTCCGCTGCCTATAGTGTACCAGATGGGATTTTGAGTTACAAGAATTGAAGGGCTGCGGCATACACGCGGTGCCGGTGCGCGGTACCGCTGGGGATAGGCAAGCATAAAACCGCGAGTAAATTGGGCCGCCTGGCGCCGAAATCGGCTTTAAGAAGGCTTTTCCCGGGAGAGGCCGATCAATCGGTACACCACCATCCCGGCCAACCAGGCGATGTCCTCAGGGGAGAGCATCCGTTCGACGCTGCGATCAAACAGAATGGTGGCCTCGGCCGGGAACTCATCGTCGCCGGCGTGCAGGATCAGGCGCACCGGCACTTTCGGAAACACACCGAAATCGAATGCCGCATCTCCGAACTCCACGGCAGTGCCGTTCATCCGGACGGCCGCACGCCTCAACTCGGCGAGATTCTGCCCGAACGCCCTCTTCAGCGGCTCGACCGCTCGTTTCAGAAACGCCGCGTAGTAGAAAGCCGCGCCCGGAATTTCGCGGTAGGCGATCCAATCCCCGAGCGGCTGCTCCGGCCGGTCGGCCTGCAAATAATGCAGGATGAGAATCTGCTCTTGGATCGGCACGTCTTTTCCGGAAACGACCCCATCGCGAAACTCAAAGTCCGGATAGCTCAATCGGAAGATGCGGTTGAGAAATGGGACATGGAACGCCCGGCCCTCCCGCGGTTCAAACCCCGAACGCTTCAAAAGGATTTCATAGGGCTCTGCAGCCAGCCGTTCTCTGGCCAGTGCGCGGGCGGCGATGTAGTCGTCGATGCGGGGCATGATAGAGGATGCTCGATGCTGGATGCTGGATAAAAAACAAGCCGATCTCGATCCTATTCGGGATCTCGTATCCCGTATCCAGCATCATGAATCGAAAGAAAAGCCCTCCCCGGCTCTCAGGAAGGGCTTCCGATCAGCCGAATCAAACGAATCCGGGCTTAAATCTCCAGCCAAGAATCCGAATACAGGGTATTGCCGAGGATGACGTTGACCGTCTTAACGTAGTCCTGCATTTCCTTGGTGAGGGAGCCCATGTCCGGCGTCTGGCCGTCCATGACCCCGTAAATCAAGTCTACGATGTCTTGGCGTTTTCCCTTGGCGATGGCGGTCAGTTGGTCGTCGAGAGGATCGGAGATGACCGAATACATGCCGTGCTTCTGCAGCATGACCATGTAAGTCTGGTTGAGGATCGGCCGCAGGTGGCCCGGAGGGCCGTTGGAGATGTTGGACAGGCCGCAGGTGCTCTTGGCGCCCGGTGCCATGTCCGGGATCATGGCCTGAAAGTTCATCAAGCTGATGGCTTGGGGCTGCTGGATGTTGACCGGCGTCACGATCCCGTCGATCCAGATCTTCTCGTTGGGAATCCCGGCTTCATTGGCGAAGTAAAGCAGCTCGACGCACAGGGCCGCCCGCTCGTTCTCATCGCGCGGCAGGCCCTCCGGTCCCCACATCAGGGCAATGAAATCCGCGTTGTGGTCTTTGGCGATCGGAACCATTTTCTCATAGCGCTCCGGCCGCACCATGATGGAGTTGATCAGCGGCGGCTGGCCGGTGTCCTTATAGACTTTGAGCGCAGCCGCAATCGCATCGATGTTGGAGGTGTCTAAGGCCAGCGGAATGTCAGGGACAACCTCCTGCACGGTCTTAACCACCCATGGCATCAGTTCGTGGCCTTCCTTCTTGGCCGGTCCGAGGTTGATGTCGATGTAATCCATGCCCTTGGACTTCTGTAAGAGGGCTTCTTCCTGGATCGGCTTCGGATCGCGTTCTTTGAAAGCCTTTCCGATCTTCTTGTTGATGACGTTCAAGCTTTCACCGATTAAAATCATACGCCCCTCTCTCTCTCAAACGGGATGGTCAACGGCCGGCGCCGGGAGGCAGGCATCCCGCCCGGCGGCATCCGTCAGGTCAGCAGTTATTTCGCCTTGAGGAAGGCCGGAAGGTGCGCGGCTTCCCGCGGACCCACCGTAATCTTCCAACCGGGCAGCTCTTCTTCCATGTCGCCGGCGATCGCAGCAGCGTAACCGGGGATGATGACTTCCTTGTTCTTGACCTTCTCATCAATGCCGCTCTTCTTCACGAACATGCCGACGTCGTCGCCCGCGAACTTGCCGGCCGCCCAGGCCGTCATGACCGACAAACCTTCGGAGTCCTTGATCAGCAGATAGGAGGGAACGCGGCTCGCCTCGATTTCACCGGAGACGATGAAGTACGTCAAAGCAAAGTTGGTGGTCACCATCACCGGAGAATTCTCATTGGGGTTGTTGATCTCGTAGATCCCCTGGGTCACGGTCATGGGCCGCTGCGGGTCGGTGAAAATGTTCAACCGTTCCAGCAGCAGCGGGAAGAGGCTTTCGCCGGCGAAGTCCGACATCACGACGATCCCGCCGTACTTGGCGACGAAGGTCCCGGCGATCAGGGTTTCCATATCGAGGTTTCCGGCCATCTCGCAGGGAAAGACGATGGTCGGAAAACCGAGCGCCCGGTTGCCGTCCTTGAGCGCCGACCGCCGGATGGCAATCATGTCCGCATGCGCCTGTTTGATCTCCCGGCACCCCGGATCGAGCACCAGATCCTTCAACCCCATTTCAGTAAGCTTCTGCGTCAGGGGTATCAAATCGGCAACCGAACCCGCCTTGACGGCCAGGGGCAACCCCGTCTCCTTGGCCAGTGCGCCCATCGCCGCCAGATTGTCCGCCGTGGCGGCATACATCAGCGGCCGCTTGAACTTCGTGGCATCCACCGCGGCCTTCATGACGTCCGGCTTCTCGGTCATCAGCACCAAATTGAATTCCGAAGTCTCCGCAACGGTCTTGGCCGTCTGGGCGAAGGCATCCGCCTTGCCGTTGACATCCTTGACCGCCACCAGCTCCGGCCGCAAGGTCAGGCCGACCCGTTCGTACTGAAAGGCGTTCCACTGCTTCAGCTTGGTCTGCAGGTCTGCCGCCGAAATATCCGAGCCGACGACGGCGGCCAGAAGCGTCGGGTTGAAGAAGGTCTTTTCGTGGCGATATTGTACGGTCTCACCGCCGGTGGTTGCCGCCCGTACACCCTTGCCGACGGCGACGGGCCGGATGGGCGGTGCCGAGGCTTCGGAGAGCGCCGCCCGGGCTTCGGGCGACACATAGGGGCAGCTGTCGAGCTCGGCTTTGCCGGAGGCCAGATTCATGGCAAAGGCCAGGCAGGTGGGCACGCCGCATTCCTTGCAGTTGGTTTTCGGAAGGAGCTTGAATATCTGGATACCGGTTAATGCCATTTCTGTCTCCTTTTCAGAGGTTCAAAAGTTGGAAAGACGGCTGCGCCGCCGCTGAAAGACCACGCAGCCGTTTCAAGCCCCAGGAGCCTCATCCGGTGATGATCGGTTCCATCGACAGCGCCGGGTGGTTCTTTTCCTTCAGGAAAGCCAGAATCTCTTCTTCGGTGGTCCCCACGGTTTCATCAGCGATGCGGTCGATCAGGTCCGGGATGCCGACTTCCTTGCCGCGCTTGATCAGCCGTTCGCGGATCTCCTCCTTGAGAATTTTGGGCATCCACACCAACCGCTTGATGCCGCCGTCGCCCAGGATGAACTTGCCCTGGGTGATGTTGAACTTGGAGTGCCCCACGAAGCCCGGCGAGGAGGCCCCGCCGCCCATGACGCCGGCGAGCGTCGTGAACTTCATGCCGCAGGGCGTCTCGCCGCTGTAGTCGCGGTTGACGGTCATGATGCCGTTGCAGGACGGCAGCATGGCCGCGATGCACTCGCAGCAGCCGCAGGTGGTCATCGGGCTGTGCACCATCGAGTAGAAGTTGTAGTGGCTGACGGCGCCGCGCGAGGCCTTCTGCACGAACTCGTTGACGCCTTTCCACTGGCCGAGCTTGGGGTCCAGGCACTCGCCCTTCTGGATCGGCTGGTTGGGTCCGGTGGGGTTGATTTCGAAGGAAGCTTTGCAGTCCATCCAGTTGTAGGCCCCGCAGAGCCCGGTGCGCTCCGGGCTGACGGTGCAGACATGGCTCGGGGCGAAGGACTGGCACAGCGTGCAGGAGTAATACGTCTCGACGTCCTCGTCCTTCATCTTCTCGACGCGCTCGTCGCGCAGTTTGTACTCGGCCCGCGCCCGCTGGGTGAGCTTATCCACATCCTCTTTTTTGGTGTAAAGCGTCACTTGGACCTTGTCGACGATTTTCTGGAAATCCTGATGGAACTTGGCGTGCAGCACGACGCCGATGTGCTTGAGCGAGAAGCCCTTCTCGACCGCGGCCTTGCTCAGCCGAATCCAGGCGATGTCGCGCTGGCCGATGTGCATGATGCCCTGGATGTAGTTGATCAGATGATGGATCTGGCGCTCGATGATCGGCTCGAAGTCGGCCTGGAACTCGCGGCCGGCGATCTGGACGTAGATGCCGAGAGGCGAAGCGCCGCCCTCCTTGATCTCGTTCACGTCGGGCCCGACGATGGTCACCTTGCCGTCTTCGATCTCATTCATCTCCGCCATCTTGACGAGCTCGGTGCACTGGGTCTTGCCGCCGCCCATCTGGCAGTAGAGGTCCTGGCCGCGCACGCGCTCGCCCTCATAAGCCGGCCCGAAGGACATGGGGATGTCGATGGTGGCCACCTGGACTTTCAGGCCGCGGACTTCGACGGACTTCTGCACCATGTCGGCGTGGGCCACGTTGGCGACGACGTGCTCGTAGGTGCAGATGCCGGTGGGCAATACCTCGGGGATGTCCGTGTCGGCGATGGTGGGGAAGCCCCAGTTGACGCAGCCGGCTGCGGCCGCGGCCCAGTCGGTGCCGACTTCGCCCAGAGCGTTGACGAAGGCGAAGATGCGGTTTTTGTTGTAAAGCAGCATGCGCTTGTAGTCGCCGGGCTGCACGCCGCCGAAGGCCATGGCGGCGCGGTTGGCGAACCCGAGCGCGAAGATGGCCGAAGAGATATAAGGCCCGAAAGGCACGATGCGGGTGTTCCAGCCGATCTGCACCCCCGCCTGCAGCAGCTGCTGGGCCACCGAGGTGTTGTTCTGCTGGGCGGCCAGGAAGATGTAGAGGCTGCGCTTCTGGTACTCTTCGACGATCAGCTTGGCGGTTTCCGGATCCGGAGCTGCGCCGACGATGGCCGCAAAGCCGGGAGCCGACCCGTCCACGAACTCGACCCCGCGCTTGCGGAACACGGTGTCGTCGGCCGCGCCCAGCCAGATCTTGCCGGCCTCCTCGTCGATCTCCTCCGAGTGCAGATAGAACTCGGGCTCGTTCAAGTAGCGCATGGCCTCGCGCAGCTCGAAGCTGAAGAGGGCAGCCATGCCGGCATCCAACAGCGGCCCGAGGTAGGGCAGATGGTTCGTCCCTTTGATGTGGGGCGGAAGGAGCTTGCGGACCACTTCCAGCACTTTCTTCATGTCCTCGAGCTTCTCGACTTTGATGCCGAGCAACGAATAAATGACGGGGAGATAGTAAGCCGTGTTGGGGAATCCGACCTTGGTGTCGGCGTTGAAGGTCTCCAAGGCCTTCTTGTACTCGCCTTCAACCTGGGAAACGATGTTGTAGGCACCCTGAATCGCAGCAAACGCAACTAGTTTAGACATTCAACAGTCCTCCTTCGTTGAGGATTTAATGTAAACGGTTTACACCGGCATTCATCGATTTCGGCGGTGGACCCAAACCAGGGTCTCCACAATTCTCTCGGGAACCGATTTCTCCGGCACGGCCGCTTTCTTTTCTGCGGCCTTGGGAGCGGCGGCCTTCTTTTGAATTTGGGGGTGCGCCGCAGCCGGCGCCGCAGCAGCCCTTTCTTCGCGCTCCTTCGCGCGTTGTTGCCGGATTTTGTCGAGGTCGGCCTCCACCTTGGCTTTTTCCGCCGCTACTCGCTGCGCTTCGGCCTCGGCCTTGGCTTTGGCATCGGCCTCGGCCTTGGCTTTGGCATCCGCTTCGGCCTTGGCCTTGGCGTCTGCTTCCGCCTTGGCGCGCGCGGCCGCATCGGCCTGAGCGCGCGCGGCGGCTTCGGCTTGCGCCTTGGCTTCCGCCTCGGCCCTGGCCTTCAGAGCGGCCTCGTCGACCGCCGGCGCGGCCGGCTTGGCTTCAACCTTCGGCGGAGCCGGCGCGGGTTTGGCTTCCGCCGGTGGTGCCGCCGCAGCCTTCGGTGGCGGCGGTGCCGCGGCAGCCGGCTTCTTTTCTTTTTCCTCCGCAATGGCCAGGTTGGGCGCCGGGGAGAGGCTCAACAAATCAATCGGCTCAGGCGGAAGCTTCTTGGCGATCGGCGCAACCGCTGACGCCGGCCCGCCCTTGTAAATCAGCTCGATATAGCTTTTCACCAAGCGGACGGCTTCCGGATGGCGCATGATCAGAATATTGGATCCGCTCATGAGGTAGGCGACCGCTCCCACGGCCTCCATCAGGATTGGACGGCGCTCCGGGTCTCCCAGGGTCGGGGCCTCCTTGGCTCCCAGTTTGGCTTCTTTGGATTTCCAAACCTCGTTGCCGAGGTTGTTAATGAGGGGATACTGGAGCTTGTCGTCGCCCTGCGCCAGGGCCGCCATGCGGATGCGCTCCATGACCGAATACGAATATTCCAGACCGTAGCCCAACCCGCCGGTGGTCGGATCGATCAACATGCGGTTGGTCGGCATTCCGAGGTTTTCAAGGAGGATGTTGATCTGCTTGGCGAGGTTGACGTCGATGGGCGATGAGGCAATGACGGAATGGCCGAAGCCCATGGCGGCCGCCCCAATGGCCTTGTGATTCTTGTCTTCGACCGGACCCAGGATGAGGTTTTCGCCCTGGCACGCTTCCGCGACTTTTTTAAGGACGGCTTCGTCCTTTTCCACGTTGGCCGACCCCCATACCACCAGGGGGACATCCACCGCGGCCCGCACTTTCTTCACGGTTTTGACGGCGTCTTCAGCCGAGGCGTTCTTGCCGTTGGGGTCGATGCTCTTCAACTGCAGCACGATGATCTCGGCGCCGAATTCCTTGACACATTTCTTTGCCCACGCTCCTGGGTCTGACACCACATCCTTGAGCGGCGCCAGGGCGGCGTCGGGCCAATCTTCCGGAGCCATGTCCCAGACTTCCATGGCAATTTTGGGCGGATGAGGCATGGCACCCTCGAATTGGTAGAACGGGTAGCACGTCTCCCCGCCGACGATTACCGTTTTCTGGCCTTTACCGAGCGTGATTTCCTTGATTTTGCCGGTGTAGGATTCTTTGTAGAATTGGAAGCCCAATGTTCCCTCCTTGTCTTCTTGACCGGTTTATGGGTGTGGTGATGGACCCGTTGGATCAGCTCATCGACCTATGGGAACAAATCAGGTGAAACCCAAAATTGGGATTGAAAAAAAGCTGTTCCCCTTTATCGGCTGCATCGTTTTTTGTCAAGAGAGGATATGAAAAATTTCGCAGTTATTTCAATACTCGACTATACGACTGGGTTTATCCGTCTCGTTTCAAGCCGAGCCTGTAATCGTGGGAACTGACGCAGGTCCGTATGTGGCAGAAACAGCGCCGCGATATAGTTGTCCATGTAGGAGGTTGTCTCGGACAGTTCGAAGTTGGTCATCTTGCGAACGACCTCGGCGACATCCCGGCGGATGCGGTTGGTCAGAGAACTCATCTTGGCCCCCAGCAGCGATCCGTTGCCCAGGTAGGTCACGCGGTCCGGATCCATTTCGGGCAGCAGGCCGATCGTCATGGCCTTCTCAAGGTCGACAAAACTCCCGAATCCTCCGGCCAGGATGACTCGCTGAATGTCGTTCAAACTCAGGCCGACCTCCGTCAGCAGCGTCATGCATCCGCTGTATATGGCCCCTTTGGTGCGGATGAGATTTTCGATGTCAATCTCGGACAGGGTGATGTCGCGGTCGATCTGGGTCTCGTCCTTCCAGGCCACCACATATTCGTGGCAGCCTCCCGCGGGTCGGATGCGGGGAGTATCCAAGGAGGTGTTGAACTTCCCAAGATTGTCGATGACTCCGGTCTCGAACATGACCGCCACCATGTTGATCAAGCCCGACCCGCATATGCCCTTGGGCCGCACCCGGCCGATGGTCATAATCATGGGATCGAGGGTGGCCGGGTCGAGAGAGAAGTCCTCGATGGCGCCCTTGGCGGCGCGCATGCCGAACTGCAGGCCGCCGCCCTCGAACGCCGGGCCGGCCGAACAAGCGGCGCAGGCCAGCCAGTCGCGGTTCCCGATGACGATTTCGGCATTGGTGCCGACATCGAGAAACAGGGTGAGCTCCTCGGCGCGGTAGATTCCGGAGCCCATGACGCCTGCTACGATGTCGCCGCCGACATAACTCGACACACAGGGATAAACCAACGCCGTGACGTGGTCCTCCAGATCCATGCCCAATTCACGGGCCTTAATCGGTGGATAGATCGAAGACGCGGGCACGTAGGGCGCCCTCCGGATGAAACGCGGATTAACCTTGAGCAACAGCTGGGTCATCGTCGTGTTGCCGGCCAGGGTGATGGTGGCGATATCTTGTGGATCCGCTCCCGAACGCCGCATCATCTTGCTTAGGATCTTGTTGATGGTGCCGACGACCACCTCCTGAAGCCGTTCCAGCCCGCCGGGTTTTTCAGCATAGACGAGTCGGCTGATCACGTCCTCGCCGTAGCTGATTTGGGCATTGAACTCCGCATGCTCGGCACGGACCTCACCGCTGACCAGATCGATGAGCTGCCCGTAGATCGTGGTGGTTCCGATGTCCATGGCGATGGCCAGGCTGCGGCCGGAGGTGTCGCCGGCTTGGATGTTGATAATACGCGTCTTGCCGTCTTCGCGGACCGGACGCACCAGGGTGGCGGTCACCCGGAAATCGTCCTGGCGGATCACCTGCGGGATCTTGCGGATGACCGAGAGGTCGGCCTCCAGTTTATGTTCGTCGTGCTGCAGCTTGAGGAATCCGATGAGGCGGCTGAGATCCGGCAGATTGTCGCTGGACGATGGGGGCGGGATCTTCAAGAATTTTTTTTCGACCGGCGCTACGAAAAGGCCCCGATCTTTCAGTTCTTCGAAGTTGAATTCCCGAATCCGGGCGCTGCGCCGCGGAGATGCCGGTCGGTTGAGAACCGCCGGGTCGATCGTCGATTCCACCGGGATGCGCACGGTCAGCGCTCCGGTGACGGCTGACCGGCAGGCGAGGCGATACCCGTTGCCGATATCTTCCGGACTCAGCTTCTCGCTGACGCCGTCCGTAACGCTGCCCGCCTCCACCCGGATGCGGCATTTCCCGCACACCCCCTCCCCGCCGCAGGAGGCGTTGATATGCACGCCGGCATCCAGGGCCGCTTGAATGATGGAGGTGCCGGAGGGCACCTCCATCGAGACGTTGTGGGGCAGGAAGGTTATTTTATGAGTCGTCATGCGTTGATACCTAAAAATCAGGACCGAGCTATGAGGACTGAGGGGGATTGGACAGCGGTTATCTTACTGCACCGTCCTCAGCACCCAACCCTCAGTCCTTATTTTTTCAGCGGTTCGTTGAAGCTGCAGCGCAGGGTCACCATGTCCCCGTCGAAAACCGTGGTCACCTTGTACGGCAGGTGTTTGAACAGCCGGATCATGCCATGGTTTTGAGCCGAGGTGTAGGCAAAGAATCCGGCGATGCCGTGTTCGCGCGCGGCCGCCTCCAGCTTGCGCAGCAGAATCCGGCCGAGTCCCATTTTCTGGTAGGGCTTGCTGATGGAAAACGCGATCTCCGCGTAATTGGTTGCCGGATCCAGCAGGTACTCGCCGATGCCGACCGCCTGCCCGAAGCCGAACTCGCCGACGATCGCCAACAGCGTGAGGTCCTTGATATAGTCAATCTGAGATACCTCTTCGGCTTCGTCCTTGTCAAAGCTGCGCTTGTCGTGGAAGAAACGAGCAACCACGTCGTCTTTGTCGAGGCTGTAAAAATGCTCCTGGATACGCCGTTCATCCACGGGCTTGGCCGGCCGCACGGTGACCTGCTGGCCGTTGATTTCCATCACCGTCTCCAGGTGCACGGGATAGATTCCGTGGATGGACTCGTGCAGTGTGCGCTCGGCACTCAACAACCCCATCTTCTTGGCCTGGGAAAAAAGCTGGTCCCGGAAATCGGGGTGGGCGATGCTGATCAGCCCGAGGGCTCGCTCCTGCAAGCTTTTGCCGAAGAGATTGACGGCTCCGTATTCGGTCACGACGTGCTGGACATCGCTGCGGGGAACGACCACGGCCGTATCGGCCAACAGCGGGACGATGCGGCTTTTTTGGCCCCGGGCAGCGGTGGCGGGCAGCATCAGGATGGATTTCCCGCCGGGAGACATGGTCGCTCCGCGGATGAAATCAAGGACCCCGGTGACGCCCGAGAACTGGTTCTGAGGCAGGGCGTCGGCCGCTGCCTGGCCGGTCAGATCGATGGTCATGACCACGCTCATCGCCACCATCTTGTTGTGCCGGGCGATGATCGCCGGATCGTTGACGTAGTCCGAGGGGTGAAATTCGATGGCCGGATTGTCGTTGAGAAATTCATAAAACGCTTCGTTGCCGATCGCACTGGAGGCCACCATCTTGCCTTCATTGAAACCCTTCTTGCGGTTGGTGACAACGCCCCTGGAAAACAGATGCATCATATCGCCCGTGAGGTACTGGGTATGAACCCCGAGGTCGTTCTTATCCGAAAGCGCCAGCAGAATCGCCTCGGTGGTGGCGCCCAGGCCGATCGCAATGGTGGAGCCGTCGTCGATGAGCCGCGAGGCGATCAGGCGGGCGATCCCTTTGGCAGCCTCGACTTCCGGCGTTTCGACCACGGAAAGCAGGGGTTCATCGTGCTCGACGAACACGTCCACGTCGTTCACATGGATGAAGCTGCGCCCCAGCACCCGCGGCATGCGCGGGTTGACCTGGGCAATCACGAGATCGGCGGACTCGGCCGCGGCGAGGGTGATGTCCACCGAAACCCCTAGACTCATCCAGCCGAAATCATCCGGCGGAGATACCTGGATTAGAGCGGCATTGATCGGCAGCATGCGGCTCTTAAACAGCCGCGGTACGGCCGAGAGGTTGATCGGCGTCAGAAAACGCTGGTTGCGGGCGATCCCCTTGGTCCGGCCGGAACCGGCATAAAATGACCGGATGTTCAAGGCCTGATCGCCGGTCTTGTTGGCAATCAAGGTGAGCGGGGTGGTTTCGAGGCTGAACAGCCGGACGATCTCGATATCCTTCAAGGACTCGAAGGCATTGGTCAGCGCCCGCATGAGGTGCTGGGGCTCGCCGCAGGAGGAGCCGATGAATACCCTCCAGCCGGGCCGGATCATCGCGATGGCCTCCGCCCCGCTGCACCGATTGGCAATGTATTTGTCGGCCCAATAGGTTCTTACCGCCATCCCCTGCCCTTTCTGTTCAGTGGCAAACGCAATCGATTCTGCATGAGAAGTGATAATTTAATAAGCCGGTTTTAGCAAGTCAGACATCTAATTTTCTTGACTCAAGGTGATGATTTTCCTATAACCCCGCACGATTTGTTGAATGCCCCGCAGGGTCGGGCCAAGCGGGCTGCAGAAAGGTCGGTCTTTAATGCATCTTATTCTCCGATTGAGCGCCTGGATCGATAAGCTCAACGAGTGGATCGGGCGGGGAACGGCCTGGGTGTCCCTGGCCTTGGTGGCCGTCGTCTTCATCGACGTGGTGATGCGCTACGCCTTTAATAGAAGCTTCGTGTTCGCCCAGGAGTTGGAATGGCACATTTTCGCTTTCATCTTTCTGATCGGCGCCGGCTACACGCTGCTGTGTGACGGCCATGTGAGGGTTGACATCTTCTACCAGCGTTTCGGGTACAAGGGAAAGGCTTGGATCAACCTGGCGGGCGTCCTGGTGTTTCTGATTCCCGGCTGCCTCATGATTATTATGACCTCCTGGCATTTCGTCGCTCGAGCCTTTGTGGTGGGCGAAGGCTCGCCCGACCCCGGCGGCATTCCCTACCGTTTTATCGTCAAGGGGCTTATTCCGGTTGGTTTCAGTTTGCTGCTGCTCCAAGGTATATCCATGGGCATCCACAGCCTGCTGCAAATCCTGAACATTGAAAAGCCCAAGGAACAGGCGCACTGACCATGGAATATCTTGCCGGATGGATGTTTCTGTTTCTGACCATCGTGCTGATGGTCGGCTTTCCCGTGACCTTCACGCTCATGGGGACCGCTCTGATTTTCGGGCTCATCGGCTTCGGGTTCAATTTCTTCAACCTGCTGCCGCTGCGCATCTGGGGGGTGATGAACAACGTCACCCTCATGGCGGTGCCGCTGTTCGTCTTCATGGGCGTGACCCTGGAGCGCTCGGGCCTGGCTGAAGAGTTGCTGGACACGATGGGGTTGGTGCTGGGCCGGCTGCGCGGCGGGCTGGCCGTCTCGGTGGTCGTCGTCGGCGCACTGCTCGGCGCCACGACCGGCATCGTCGGCGCCACCGTTGTCACGATGGGCCTGCTGTCGGTGCCGACCATGCTGCGGCGCGGCTACAACAAGGAACTGGCCACCGGCACGGTGGCGGCATCCGGAACGCTGGGCCAGATCATCCCGCCCAGCATTGTCCTGGTGCTCATCGGCGACATCATCGGCGTCCCGGTCGGGGACCTGTTCATCGGCGCCGTCCTGCCCGGGCTTATGCTGGTGGCGATCTTCATTATCTTCATCCTGCTCTTGACCTTCATCCGGCCCCAGGTGGCCCCCAAAATTCCGCGCGAGGAGCTGGCGGCCCTCGCCGGCGGCCAACTCGCCGCCCGGGTCGGCAAGGCGCTGCTGCCCCCGCTGTTCCTGATCGTAGCCGTGCTGGGTTCCATGTTCGCCGGCATCGCCTCGCCTACCGAAGCGGCCGCCGTCGGGGCGGTCGGCGCTTTGTTTCTGACCGTTTTGAAACGCAAACTCAACATGAGCATGCTGCGCGAGGTCATGATCGCCACCATGCGTCTGACCTGCATGGTCTTCATCATTCTCTGCGGAGCGGCGGCCTTCGGGCTGGTGTTCCGCGGACTGCACGGCGACGACCTGGTGCGCAACTTCCTGGGCGGTCTCGCGGGCCATTTCTCCAAAGAGGGCGTACTCGCCATCGTGATGGGGCTGATCTTCATCATCGGCTTCTTCCTGGACTTCATCGAAATCGTCTTCATTCACGTGCCGGTCCTGGCACCCATCATGATCGAGTTCGGTTTCGATCCGCTGTGGTTCTGCATTCTGCTGGCCGTGAACTTGCAGACCTCGTTCCTGACCCCGCCGTTCGGCTTCTCGCTCTTTTATCTGAAAGCGGTGACGCCGCCGGAGGTCACTACCGGACATATTTACCGCGGCATCATTCCGTTCGTGGCCTGCCAGCTGCTGGGGCTGTTGATCGTCGTACTCTTTCCGGAGTTGGCCACCTGGCTGCCCCGAAAGGTGTTCGGACCGTAAAGGCGAAGCGGTTACCAACGCTGCATGTAATTTCGAAGGCCGCTTGCCGATGGAGAGATTCACCTCATCTTGAAAACGCTTTAATCCGATAGGCACGGACGGGCATCATCGGACACAGACGAGGCGGCTTGGGCCTTGCCCCATGCCTTAGGGATGCCTGATGAAACTGGAAGAAACCACCCAACGCATCAAGGAGGTCAGCATGAAACGACGTGATTTTCTGAAAACGGTCGGCATCGGCACCGCGGCAGCCGTGGGCACATCCGCGCTTTCGGCCCCGGCCGTGATCGCCCAGAAGAAATACCAGTGGAAGATGGTCACCACCTGGCCGCCCAAGATGCCGGTGCTCCAGGACGGGTGCGAACGTCTTGCCAAGCGGATCGGCGAGCTGAGCGACGGCCGAATCCAAATCCAGGTATTCGCAGCCGGGGAATTGGTTCCAGCCCTGGAATCCTTTCAGGCCGTCTCTGACGGAACGGTGGAGGTCGGCAGCGGCGCCTCCTACTACTGGGCGGGCAAAGAGCCTGCCGTACAGTGGTTCTCTGCCGTGCCCTTCGGCATGAACGCTCAAGGCATGGCGACCTGGTTTCACGCCGGCGATGGACTCAAACTCTGGGAAGAGGTGTATGCCCCCTTCAATCTGGTACCGCGGCCCGGCGGCTCGACCGGAGTGCAAATGGGCGGATGGTTCCGCAAAAGAATCGATACCATCGACGACTTCAAGGGTCTGAAGATGCGGATCCCGGGCCTCGGCGGAAAAGTCGTAGCCAAGGCCGGCGGCACGGTGGTGCTCACCGCCGGCGGCGAGATTTTCACCAACCTGGAGCGAGGCGTCATCGACGCCACCGAGTGGGTCGGCCCGCTGCACGACCTGCGCCTGGGCTTGTACAAGGCCGCCAAGTACTACTACTACCCCGGCTGGCACGAGCCCGGGACCTATCTGGAGTACTTCTTCAACAAGAAGGCCTTTGACTCCCTGCCCAAGGATCTTCAGCACATCGTCAACGCCGCCTGCGTCGAAAACGAGCACTGGGTGCTGGCTCAGTTCGAGGCCCAGAACGGCGCCGCGCTCCAGGAGCTGATCACGACGCACAAGGTCGAACTCGTGCAATTTCCGGCCGACGTGCTCAGGAAACTCAGCAAGTTTGCGGAAGAGGTCAACGAAGAGGAAGCAGCGAAAAGCCCCGTCGCCAAGAAAGTGAACGAATCCTTCAAGAAGTTCGCGAAGGTCGTCGGCACCTGGGGCACGGTCTCGGAGAAAGCCTACTACGACATCATTGTTCCGCCCTTCCCGCTGAAGGCTTAACGCTCCAGCCCCGGAAGCACCCTTAGGTATCAACGGAATCGGCCGCCCGCGCAGCGCGGGGGGCCGATTCCGTTTTTTTGAAACGAGCGTCCCGCGCTGCTTCAGACGGCCATTCGAACGGCTGATCCAGGGGAGCGTCCTCCACCCGCCGCAGCGTGCGCTCGATCGCACGGGTGCGCACCTCGGCATGGTCGATGGTGTGGGCGGCCTCCTGCAGTTTCTTCTTGGTTTTGGAAAGGGTGTCGCCAAACATCCCGAATTCGGCCTTGACCACGCTCAAAAGCTCCCAAACCTGGCTCGAGCGCTTTTCGATCGCCAGGGTCCGAAAGCCCATCTGCAGGCTGTTTAAAAGCGCCGCAAGGGTGGTAGGCCCGGCGACGACGACTCGCTGCTCGCTCTGCAAGTAATCGCACAAACCCGGAATGCGCAGCACCTCGGCGTACAGCCCTTCGACCGGTAAAAACAGGATCGCGAAATCAGTGGTATGCGGGGGATCGATGTACTTGTCCCGGATGGCCCTGCCCTCGGACTTCATACGGATCTCGAGATTGCGCAGCGAACGTTCGGCTTGTTCTTTGTCGGCCGCCTCCTGGGCATCGAGCAGGCGCTGGTAGTCCTCCTGCGGGAACTTGGCGTCGATCGGCAGCCAGACCACCTCTTCGCGGTTCCCATCCGGCCCCGGCAGCCGGACGGCGAACTCCACGCGTTCCCTGCCGCCGCCCTTCGTCGCCACATTCACGGCGTACTGGTCCGGTGTGAGGATTTGGTCCAGGATCTGCCCCAGCCGGACCTCTCCCCAGATGCCGCGGGTCTTGACGTTCGTCAGCACCTTCTTAAGGTCGCCCACGCCGGCCGCCAGCGTGCGCATTTCGCCCAAGCCGGCGTAAACCTGCTCCAGGCGTTCGCTGACCTGCTGGAAGGAATCTCCCAGCCGTTTTTCGAGGGTGGACTGGAGCTTCTCGTCGACCACGGCCCGCATCTGTTCAAGCTTGGCAGCGTTGTCGGCCTGCATGGACTCCAGGCGTTCGGCCATCGTCCGCCGCAGCGCTTCGAGCTTGTCCTCATTGAGCGTGGTGAGATCGGCCAGCTGCCGGGAGAAGCTGTCGAGCTGGCCCTTCTGCAACCGGGCGATCTCGGCCATCCGAGCGAGCAGGGAGTCGGTCAGCTGGCCGAGCCCGAAACGAAGCTCCTCTCGGGCCTGGCGGTCGCCGTGGGCCGCCTCCTGCCGGCTGAGGGCCTGCTCCTCCCGCCAAGCCCGTTCGATGCGGTCGAGACGCTCAACCAGATAGCCGGTCGCCCCACGGATATCCGCCAGGGATAGCGCCGGTTTGCGCCGCACCAGCACGACGAGCAGCACGAGGCCGATGAGGCCTAGCGCCGCTGTTGCCAGCGGCAGCATCTCAACCGGCCATCCGGAAAAAACCGTGATCATTTGCTTACCTCTGCACTGAGATCAGTCCGGCGGCACCGGACCGCATCCGGCGCCATGGCCGGCCCGCCGCTGAGAAGCCGGCAATAGGAATATTCAAGTGGCGGTCGGATCATCGTCAAGCCGGGGCTCATGGTAGCGACGATAGAGACCCCGGAACTGATCATAGCTCAGACCAAGGAGCGCCGCCGCTTTGCGCTGATTGTAGCGCGAGCGTTCCAGGGCGGACGTCAGCATGCGCATCTTCAAGTCCAGAACGGCCTTCTTCAGAGGCATGGTCAGCGGATCCGAATCCTTCCCCGGAACCTGGGCCGAAACGCGGCTCAGGCTCGGGCGGATCGGTGTTTCCACCGTCGTTTTAAAATCATCGGCGAAGGGATCCAGGACGATTTCGGTGATGATCGGAGAGTCCGACCGATAGACGGCGCGCTCAACGACGTTTTTCAGCTCGCGAACGTTGCCCGGCCACCGATAACCCTCCAGCACGTTCGATGCCCCGGCGCTGAAGTCGGGCGTCTCCGCACGCTCCAGCTCGCGGGCCATGCGCACGGCAAAATGCCTGGCCAGAAGCATGATGTCGCCCGTGCGCTCCCGCAGCGGCGGCACGGTTAACACTTCGAAGGACAGCCGATCCAGCAGGTCCGGCCGGAAGCGGCCGGCCGCCGCCATTTCCCGCAGGTTCGCGTGGGTGGCTGCCAAAATGCGAACATCCACAGCCACCTTTTCCGCGCTGCCCACGCGTTCGAATGTTTGGTACTCGACGGCTCTGAGGATTTTCTCCTGGACTTCGATGGGCACGTTGCCGATCTCGTCCAGGAATAGGGTACCGCCGTCCGCCACCTCGAAGCGGCCGATCCGCCGCTGCAATGCGCCGGTGAAGGCTCCGCGCTCATAGCCGAAAAGCTCGGATTCGATCAGCGATGCGGACAGAGATGCGCAATTCAGAGCGACGAGAGGCTTATGCCAGCGCCCGGAAAGGTAGTGCAGCCGCGCGGCAGCCAGTTCTTTCCCCGTTCCCCGCTCACCGACGAGCAATACGGGACGCTGGATAGGTGCCACCCGCGACAGCCGTTCCTGAAAGGCGAGAAAAGCTTCCGACTGGCCAAGAGCCTCAACCGGCGCGCTTAAGTTTTTAGTTAGCCTGTTCATTATTCGGTTTTTAATGCCACTATTTGGCTATTTAAACCTTTTTATGGCTATTATATTTTTAAATGAATCCGGATGTCAATGATTATTTTAATTTATTTCAGTCAGATAACGGTTTTCTGGGTTTGGCACCGACCCTGCACATTGACAGCAGTCAGATGGATCCGACATGGTATCTGACTCAACCATTTCTACCTGCCGTCCAATGTTGGCGGCCAATTGGAGGATTTCATGGGCATCTTCACGCGCTTTCGAGACATCATCAGCTCCAATATCAATGCGATGCTGGACCGGGCGGAGGACCCGGAGAAATTGATCCGGCTGATGATCCGGGAAATGGAGGATACCCTGGTGGAACTGAAGTCAGCCTGCGCCGGCGTCATGGCCGAAGCCAAGAAAGCCCAACGCCAACGCGATGAAGCGGCAGAGCGCTGCCGATTCTGGGCTGAAAAGGCCGACCTCGCGATCAGCAAGGGCCGCGACGACCTCGCTCGCGAGGCGCTGGTCGAAAAACGCCGTTATCATGAGCGTTCGGAAATTCTTGAACGCGAACTCGGCGACCACCGGTCCCTGTCCGATCAATACCAGGAAGACATCCGCCAGCTTGAAGAAAAATTGAAATCCGCGCGGGAAAAGCAACGCCTGCTCGTGCAGCGGCACATCCATGCCGAGCGTAAACGCCGGGCCCAGGAGGACATGCGCCGGGTGGACAGCACCGAGGCGGTCTTCAAGTTCGACGAGCTTGAAAGCCGCATCGAACGCATGGAGGCCGAAGCCGAACTGGTGAACTTCGGCCGCAGACACCGCCTGGAAGATCAACTCAACCGGCTTTCGGTGGACGAGGATATCGAACGCGAATTGGAGAAATTGAAAGCCAGGCGCTCCAGCAGCGAAAAGACCGCTTGAACCGGCTTGATGGGTGCGGCCGGATATCGTAAGATCATTTTTGAGAGCCGGATGATCCTTCCCGCATCGAGTCGAACGAAAGGAGCACGTTCACGTGAGCATCTTTGTCGAGGGAGCCCTGGTGCTGGTTTTAGCCGGAATGGCCGCGATCGTCGTCGCGCTGGGAATCAAAGTGTTCAAAGGAACCGGGGATCGTGCAACGACCGTCGAAGATGCCAGGGTGATCCAGGAAATCTACCAGGGTTTAACGCGGTTGGAGAAGCGAATTGAAACGCTTGAGACGATTCTGTTTGATCGCAAGCAGGAGGATCGCAGGGAATGAAGACGGATCGCAGGGGCATCTATCGATCCCGAACCGGCGCCATCTTCGGCGTCTGTCGCGGGCTGGCGGAGCACTTTGACTTTTCGGTGTTCTGGGTGAGGTTTCTGGCGGTAGCCCTGCTCATCTTTTCCGGTCTGTGGCCGGCCATGATTCTTTACATCCTGGCGGCACTGATTATGAAACCGGAGCCGGCGCTGCCCATATCCTCACCGGACGAACATCATTTCTACGACGTCTACGCTTCATCCCGGCACGAGGCCGCCCAACGCCTCAGACGCCGCTACGACGGCCTGGAAAAACGCATCCGCCGGATGGAGGACGTCGTCACCTCGCGGGAATACGATTGGGAGCGCCGCCTGCGCACCTGACCGCCGGGAAGCGAGCGACTGCCCCGCCTCTCGGCGGACATCAAATCCGCTCCAACACCTCCAGCGGCAGACAATAGGATTCCGCCGCCGAATAGTTGTGCACGCTGGAAAGGCTATCGCAAAGCGCATTCTGAACGCGATCCAGCAACGCACAGCGATCCATGCAATCCGGAAACGCTGCATAGCTGCCGCAGTTCCGGCAGGGGCTTTTCACAAGGTAACCGCTGTCATAGTCGAATTTCTGGGATAGTGCCTTGCTGTGTCTCATGCTCTCATCCTCTTGTCTTCTTGAGCGATGCCGATCTGGTAAGATTATCGTCTTTTTGAATGGAGGACTTTAATTCCTAACTCTCTATAGAACTATACAACTATCATGCCAAAACTCTGAAAAATAAAATTATTAACATAATTACAGATGGTTAATTGTTTTTCAGCTTGTCGGAGTTCTAATTTTGGACTTGATTTCAAGGATATGCCTGTCAAAAAATTGTCAGAAATCGGTAGGAAGCTACAGAAATGACCTGGTTTTCTTGCGGTTGGGCTCGATCCTAAAGGCTGTCGCCCCCCGAGCTGGCGGTTCCACCTCGTCAAACGGACCTGGATTTTCCGTCGCCGGGCGCGGGTTTGGGAGCTGAAGCACCCACCGGCGCGGGTTTGCGCCTGCGTTTCTCCCGGCGATGGAGCTTGGTTCCGATCATCAGCATCGACGAGTGCACGGCCAAAAAATAGAAAAGATTTCCTTCAGCGGCCTGCATCCCCATGGCCACCATTGCTGCCGCCAGCCAGAACAAGATCTTGGACCCCATTGCGCCGCCTCCGATAGAACCAGCTTGAGAAAAATATCGCCACGTTCCTCGTAAAACATGAGCCCAAGGATCTATCGCCGCTCAAGTCCTGAAAAGAGGTGACCGATATACGCAACAGGCACCGCTGCCGGCGCTGCCGGGCGCGGCCACAAGCCCTGGATTCTGTTCGGGAGGACGTCAATGAAAAAGCCGGTCATGGCCTTTGTCAAGGACCTCAAGTCCAACAAAAAAATGCATGCCCTCGATGAGGCCTCCATCAAACAGGCCGTCGCCTTGAGATTGCTGTCGATGCTCGGCTGGGACATTTTCAACGTCGAAGAGGTCTACCCGGATTTTTCGTCCGAATCCATGACGGTGTCCTATGCGTTGCGCATCGACGGCGTCGGCAAAATGATTTTGGACGTCAAGCGTTCGGGCGAAAACCCGGATGAACTGCACAAACAGCTGGTGGCCTTTGCCGTCCGGGAAGGCATTGACCTGGCCGCGCACACCGATGGGACCCGCTGGTGGTTCTACCTGCCGACGGCCAAGGGCACACTGGCCCAGAAACGATGCCATGTCTGCGACCTGTTCGAACAAAAACCCGAGGACATGGCCTTAGACCTGATGGCGTTTTTAAGCCGGGAGAAGATCGTCAGCGGTGAGTACCTCGAATCGGCCAAGACCGCCTATCAAAAACATAAGCGCAAAATGGCGGCCGATGTCCTGCCGGACGCCTGGAACCGGGTGCTGACCGGGCCGAATAAGATTCTGGTGGAAATTTTAAGCGATGCGACCGAAAAAATCTGCGGCTACAAGGCCGATCCGGGAATGGTGGAGGAATTCATCCGGGCCCACTTCGAACGCTGGACGCTCGGCCGCGAACCGATCCCTGCGCCGCCGACGCCACCCCCATCCGCGGCGCGGCTGGCTCCATCCTTCCCCGTGCACTCCGACAACAGCGCCGACATCAAAACCAAGAAACCCGAATTTTTTGCGGACAAAACGATTACGTCCTTCAGCTTCCAGGGCAACACCTACCCGGTGAAAACCTGGGAGGACATGCTGACGACTCTCTGCAACTGCTTTGCTTCCAATCATCCCCAGGATTTCGAAAAAGTACTCTGGCTCTACGACGACCTGAAGCCTTGTTTCTCGCGATACTCGGACCAGCTGAGAATTCCGGAGAAAATCCGCAAGACGAACATCTATGTGGAAACCAAGCTGCCCCCCGATGAAATCGTCAAGACCGTAGGCGACCTGCTGACCGAGTTCGGCTACGCCCACGACGATTTGGTCATCACCACCCAATAAGCGGCGGGGGGCCCGGGCGCCAAGCGCACACCCCAGACCACCATCTCGGGTAAAGGTTCCTCCAACGGCTCGCACCGCGGGCCGCAGGCCGTTTTTTCTCTTGACAAAGGACGGCCGTACAGAACACAGATGGGCGCATGGCCGACACGTTTCTTTTCTACGACACCGAAACCTCGGGTCTGAATCGGGCGTTTGATCAGATTCTCGAATTTGCAGCCATCCGCACGGATCCCCAGCTGAATGAGATCGAGCGCTTCAGCGCCCGGATTCGGCTGCGGCCGGACGTGGTCCCCGCTCCCCAGGCGATCCTGGTCAACCGCATCCGGACCAGCCGGTTTGCATCGGGTCGCTGTGAATACGAGGCGATGCGGGAGATCCATGCCCAGGTGAACCGGCCGGGGACCACGAGCATCGGTTACAATTCGATCGGTTTTGACGATGAGTTCCTGCGCTTTTCCTTTTACCGCAATCTCCTGCCGCCTTACACCCATCAATATGCCAACCACTGCCGGCGGATGGACCTCCTGCCCATCGCCATCATTTACTGGCTCTATCGCACCGACGCGCTGCGCTGGCCGGTGCTCAACGGAAAAGCCTCCTTGAAGCTGGAGGACATCGGGGCCCTGAACGGTCTTTTTACAGGACGCTCCCACGATGCCATGTCCGACGTAGAGGCCGCTTTAAGGCTGGCTCGGATTCTTTCCAGGGACCGAAAGATGTGGTTGTACCTGGACGGCTGTTTCCGCCGGGAGGTGGATGCCCAGCGTGCCGAGGAACTCCCCCCCGTCATCCAGAGCAGCCTGGGGCCTCATTCCCTGGCCCTGCTCGCGGGCAGTGAATTCGGCACCCGCCTGGCGTTTCAAGCACCGGTGCTGTCGATCGGATATTCGATTCCTTACCCCAAGCAAACCCTTTGGCTGCGCCTGGACCTGCCCCATCTGCAGGAAACCAGGCTCGAATCTCCGGCCGATACCACCTGGGTGGCCCGCAAACGATTCGGCGAGCCGGCTATCCTGCTCCCGCCCCATGAGCGCTACCTCGAGCGGATCGACCTCGATCGCCGGCAATGCATGCAAAAAAACCTCGAATGGCTGGAGTCCCATCCACACCTTTTTGAGCGCATCGTCCTCCATCACCGTCACTATCGCTACCCCTTCATACCGGACCTCGATGTCGACGCCGGCCTTTACCAGAACGGATTCTTTTCAAAACCGGACGAAGCCCTGTGCCGCGAATTTCACGCGGTCGATCTGCCGGGGAAAGTCGACCTGCTGGTGCGTTTCTCGGGACGAGAGGCCCGCTGCCTGGCCGCCCGGTTGCTGTTCCGGAATTATGCGGCCGACCTGCCCGCCCCTCTTCAGGCCGAGTCCGCCGCTTTTCTGGAACGCATCCGCCGCGGAGAACCGATGCTGGATTTTAACGGCAGCCCGCGTCGCAGCCCGCAGTCGGCGCTGTCGGAAATCCATCAGCTGCAGCCGGCGGCCGATCCCGGCACCGAACCGTCGGATATTTTGGCGGACCTGGAGCGCTACATCCAAAACCGATTCGTCGGCGACACGGACGAGGGCCCGTCATGAGCGCACCCCGGCCGGCGCTTGAACGTCTTCAGCGCCAATGGGCCGTCCTGGCGGCGCTCGGCAGCATCGGCATCGCCGGCTTCGCCGGCGTCCTGGCGCTGCGGGTCGGCCTGGACATGGCCCTGCGCTGGAGCATTCCCACCGCCGTCGGGCTGTCCTGGTTTCTTTGGCGGCTGCGAGCCTCCCTGAACCGCAACCATTCTCCCGATGATCCCGAGTTGCATCCGTCTCTCGGCGCTGCCAATCTGGTCACCACGGCCCGAGCGGCGCTGGCGGCATCCCTGGCCGGATTTCTTTTCCTGACGCCGATCCGGACGGCAGGCACCGCCTGGGACTGGATGCCGGGGCTGGTCTATCTCTCCGTGGCGGCCATGGATTGCGCCGATGGCCGAGTCGCCCGCCTCACCGGCAACGTCACCTGCCTGGGATCGTATCTCGATACCCAGGCCGATGCCTTCGGGCTGCTGCTGGCCGGCCTGCTCCTGGTCGTCAGCGCCAAAGCGCCGCTGCCCTATCTTTGGGTCGGCACCGGCTACTACGTGCTGCAGATCGCCATCCGACTGCGCCAAGCCGCCGGCCGGCCGGTCGAACCGGTGCCCCCCCGCCCGGATGCCCGGTGGGCGGCCGGGTGCCAAATGGTCTTTGCCGCGCTGGCGCTGCTGCCGCTTTTCACGCCGCAGGCCACGCAGCCGGCGGCCTGGGTCATGACCATCGCCCAGGGGGCGAGCCTCGGCCGGGACTGGCGCATCATCTGCCGCTCGGCCGGGACGCCAGACCGAACGCCCCCCCGGGAGCACGGTGTCGTTGTGCACCAGGTGCTGGCCCGCGGACTGCCCCTGGCCCTTCGATTCGCCGTGGGCATCAGCCTGGTCCTGGTCGTTGCCGCAGCCCCGGATGGCCAATGGGGCGATGTGCCCCCACCCGTCCAGACGGCGGTGCTGGCCTCCACCGGCCTTTGCGTGTTAGGGGTTGTCGCGCGGCTGGCCGCGATGCTATTAAGCCTGTTATGCGGGCTGTGGCTGATGCCGACGATGCCCGCCGGTGTGGCCGCCGTCACGCTGACCGCGGCACTCTCTCTGGTGTTCACCGGCGCCGGCGATGTACGCTTGTGGCAACCGGAGGACCGGATCCTGATGAGGTCCGGAAACTCAGGCGCCGACCATTAGCATCTGGAAAAAAATGGAAACAGATTCCAACGATCGTGCGGCCCGTGATCGCCGGGTTCGGGGCCTGCCGGATTTCATCACGCTCCTGTCGGAAGCGGCCGAATTCCGTTCCAGCCAAGGGCGCCCGTTCGTGGTGTTGACCTATGCCCAGAGCATCGACGGCAGCATCGCCGGCCGAAGGCGCGAGCGCATCCGCCTGAGCGGGGCCGAGTCCATGCATCTCACCTACTCCATCCGGACGCTGTGCGATGCGATCCTGGTGGGAATCGGCACCATCCTGGCCGACGATCCGCGCTTGACGGCCCAGCCGGCGGAAGGACCTCACCCGCGCCCCATCGTTCTGGACACCCGTTTGCGAACCCCGCCGGCGGCCCGCCTGCTTCAGCGCCCGGGCGCACGCCCCTGGCTGATCCACGCTCCGGATGTCCCGCCCCGGCGGATTCGCCGGCTGATCCGATCCGGCGCAGACCCGCTGCCATGTTCCGTCGCGGCCGACGGCCGCATTGACCTGCCCGCCCTGATGCTTGGATTGGCCGACCGCGCGGTCAACAGCGTCATGGTGGAGGGCGGCGCGCGGGTGATCACCAGCTTCCTGCGGCAACGGCTGGCGGACGCGGTCATCGTCACCATCAGCCCGCAGCTGCTCGGCGGCCTGCCGGTGATCGACCCCGATGGCCTGGACCGCACGCTCGATCTCCGCCTGGACCAACCGTTCTACCAAACAATGGGCCGTGATCTCGTCATATGGAGCTGCCCAGGATGGACGGACCCATGAACCGCAGCGCCCTGGTCATGCACGGCCCCTTCCGTGTCGGCGTCGACCGTGAGGCGCTCCGACTCCCGGGGCCGGGCGAAGTCCTCGTTCAAACGCATCGGTCGGCCATCAGCGCCGGCACCGAGCTCCTGTTCTATCGCGGCCGAGTGCCGCCGGACCAGCCGTTGGATACGGAGCTGGCATCCCTGGCCGGACCGGCGACCTATCCGTTGCGCTACGGATATGCGGCCGTCGGCCATGTGATCGGAACGGGCCCGGATGTCTCCGAACGCGTCCTGGGAAGCCGCGTGTTCGGCTTCCACCCGCATGCCAGCCACTTCACCATTAAATCGACGGAAACCGTGCCGATCCCGGACGACCTGACCGACCGCAACGCACTGTTCTTCGCCAATATGGAGACCGCCGTCACCCTGATGCTGGACGGCCGCCCGACGATCGGCGAAGCGGTGGCGATCCTCGGCCAGGGGATCGTGGGACTGCTCGCGGCAGCCCTGCTCGCCCGTCATCCCCTGCGCCGCCTTTTCACCGTCGATCCCATTCCGCGCCGGCGCCGGGCTTCGCTGGACATGGGCGCGCACGCCGCAATGGATCTCAGCGAGATCGACGATCTGAAGGCGCAGCTGGCATCGCGCACCCATGGAGCCATGGCCGACCTGGTGTTCGAACTCTCGGGCGACCCGTCCGCTCTGAATTCCGCCATCGACCTGGCCGGGTTCGGCAGCCGCATCGTCCTGGGCTCCTGGTATGGAGCCCCGACGTCCGGGGTCCGTCTCGGCGGCCGTTTCCACCGCAGCCGCATCCGCCTGGTCGCCAGCCAGGTGAGCACGCTGCCAGCGGGTTTCACGACGCGCTGGGACCGGCGCCGGCGCGGAGAGACCGCCTGGGAGATGATCCGCCTCATTCAACCGTCCCGCCTCATTACTCACGAAATGCCGGTCGAGCAGGCGGCGGGCGCCTATGATATGCTCGACCGCCGGCCGGAAGAGGCGCTCCAGGTCGTTTTCACGTACCCAGACTGACAGGGGGGCATGCGAATGTACGAGGTCGCCGTGCAGCGCGAGGTCATTGCACAGCATTACCTGATCGGCGCGGATTTCGGCCCGGAGAACCGGCCTCATTCTCACGCCTATCGCGTCGAACTGCGGCTCAGCGGCCGCGACCTGGACGGCCACGGGTTCTTGGCGGATATCGACGCGATGGCCACGGCGCTCGATGAGGTCCTGGACGGCATCCGCGACAAGACCCTAAACGATCTCGCGGAGTTCCGGGGGCTCAACCCGAGCATCGAGCATCTGGCGAGAATTCTGTGCCGCGCCCTGCGCCTTCGGGTTTCAAATACCGGCCTGTGCGAGGTCGCCGTGCGGATCTGGGAATCCCCCTCGGCCTGGGCGGCCTACCGGGAAAGGATCGGATGCGCATCGGCCTGATCATCCGCGGCCGGATCGATGCGCTGACGGGCGGGTATCTCTACGACCGCTTCTTGAGAGATGCACTGCGCGCCCGCGGCCACCGGGTCGACGTGATTTCGCTGCCATTAACTTCTTATGCGCGGAGCCTTTTAGACAACTTCTCCGGGGCCACAACAGACCGGCTGCTCCGCTGCAGGTGGGACCTGCTGCTGCAGGACGGGCTATGCCATCCATCCCTGATCCGCGCCAACCGCCGCATTCGCGCCCGGCGGCAAACGACGATCGTCGCCGTCGTCCATCAGGTGCTCTGCCGCCAGCCCCGCCCCCGGCTGCTCAATTACGCCTACGGTTGGCTGGAACGCTGGTATGTCCGAACGGTCGACGGGCTGCTGCTGACCAGCCGCTTCACCCGCGACGCGGCCCGGAGGCTTTCGGCGGACAGCCTCCCGATGGCGGTCGCCCCTCCGGCCGGAGACCGATTGGGGCGCGGCCCATCGCGCCAAACCATCTGCGAACGCAGCTGTCGATCCGGACCGCTGGAGCTGCTGTTTGTCGGCAACCTCACGCCCATCAAAGGCCTGGATCGGCTGCTGCAAAGCCTCTCGCGCCTGCCGCCCGCCATGTGGCGGATGGCGGTCGCGGGCAGCCTGACGGCCGACCGCAGGCACGCGTCTGCCATTCGGAATTGGATTTCCAGCCGGGGGATGCAGTCCCAGGTGCAGTTGCTCGGTGCGGTGGACGGCGACCGTCTGCGCGGATGGTTAAGCGCCGCCCAGGTCTTCGTCATGCCTTTCGCGCATGAAAGCTTCGGCATCGCCGCGCTGGAAGCCATGGCCTTCGGTCTGCCGGTCATCGGTTCTGAAGACGGAGGCGTGCGGGAATTCGTGCGCCACGGGCACAACGGCTTTCTGGTGGCCCGCGGGGATGGTGCGGCTGTCGGCCGCCATCTCGAACGGCTTCACACCGACCGCGCGCGGCTGGCGGCCATGGGTCTGGCCGCCCGGCAGACGTTTGCAGCAAGGCCCAGCTGGGCCCAATCCATGCAGCACGCCTGCAAGTTTTTGGAGGGGGTGGCCGGCGCCCGGCCGGCTCATCTCTGAGGCAGCCGGCCGACGATCGTCATGAACCCCATTCGCCACCTCACCGCTGGCCCCCCCCACGAACAGGCATCCAGCCCATGGCTGCCGGCCCTGCGGTTCGCAGCGGCGTTTTTTTCCCTCAACGCCCTTTTATGCCTGGATCTCCCCCTCGGCACGATGGACGGGCGCACGCTGCTGCCGGTTTCTCCGGACGGGCTTTGTCTGCTGGCCGGCATATGCCTGCTGGTCCGGCCGGGTCGGCCCTGCAGGCCAGCCGTTTACGCCGCCCTCGCGGCTGGCGCTCTCCTGTCTAAGCTGTTTCAATGGGCCGACCGCCTGGTCCCGGCGATCTTCAACCGCGCCTTCAACCTTTTTATGGACGCCCAACGCCTGCCGGACCTGATCTGGTTATTCTGGTTGACCCGGACGCCGGAAACAGTGCTGATGGGGATGCTCGCGGCCGTCATGGGTATCGCCGTGCTGGGTTGGGGTTTTTGGGTGGCGATCAAGACCCTGCATGACGGGATGGCGGGGACGTCCACGACGCACCAGAACATCCGCCTGGCAGCCGCACTCTGGTCGGCGGCGGTGCTTACCGCTGCCACGGCCGCGCCGGCGGGTATGGTGGGCGGGTCGGTTTTCCCGCGGATGGCGGAGGAGGTGAGCTTCATCTGGCGTCTGAATGAAACCCGCGACCGCTACCAGGTGCTTCTGGAACAGGCCATGCGGCGGGCGCTTCAAACCGGCGGCGACCTGCACAAGCTGGATCGAGCCCCGGTGTTTCTAATCGTGGTGGAGTCTTACGGCATGAGCGCCTTCAGCGACCCGCGCCATGCCGCCGCTGTGCTCCCGGCGGTGCGCGCGGCGGAAGCCGAACTGCGGTCCATCGGTTTCGACATGTGCTCCGCCTATCGAACGGCTCCGACCGTCGGCGGCGGCTCCTGGTTGTCCCACGCCACGCTGGCCAGCGGCATGCGCGTGGACAGTCAGATCGCGCACGACCTGCTGCTGGCCTCGCGTCTCGTGCCCCTGGCCGAGTATTTCAACCGCGCCGGCTACCGCACGGTGCGCGCCATGCCGGCCACGTTCTGGCCTTGGCCCGAAGGCGCGTACTACCGCTACAGCCAGCTGGTCATCGCACCGGATTTCGGCTACCGCGGACCGGCCTTCGGTTTCGCCCCCATGCCGGATCAATTCGTGCTGGACTGGGTGGCGCGTCGAATCATCCAGCGGGCGCCCGCCCCGCTGTTCGCCGAGGTGATTCTGAGCGGCAGCCACGCCGCCTTCGATACCCAGGCTCCCTACCTTGACGACTGGGACCGGATCGGGGACGGCTCCGTTTTTCACTCCCTTCCCCCGCAGCGCTTTCCGTTCGGTTGGAGCGACCTGTCCCAATCGTCTCCAGCTTACCGTCACGCGGTCGTCCACGTGATAACCGTGCTGAAGGATTTCATCCGCCGATTTATCGATGGGTCCGGACTCGTCATCGTGGTGGGCGATCACCAACCGTGTGTTGAGCTCACCGGTGAGGGCCAGCCCTGGTCGGTTCCGGTTCACGTGATCAGCTCGGAGCCCAGCTTCATCCAGGAATTCCAGCGCCGGGGGTACACGCCCGGCCTCGTGCCGGCTCAGCCGCTGCCGCACCCCGGCCTGGAGACGCTATTCTGGGATCTGATCGAGGGATTCAGCGACGGACCGGCCGCTGCCGGACGCTATCCGGAGCCGGAAGCACCGGGCGGCCCGGGCTCGGGAGCCCACCCGTGACCTGGGCCTGTTCAGGCACCGCCATCGGTTCTACGGCCGACCGGCAGCGCCGGAAGATAGACCTCGAATCGGGTGCCCTCGCCGATCCGGCTGTCAACGACAAGGGCGCCTTTATGCCTTTTGACGATGCCCGATACGACCGCCAGGCCCATTCCGGTTCCTTCCCCGCGGTGTTTGGTGGTGAAGAACGGTTCGAAGATGCGCGACCGGATTTCGGCAGGAATGCCGTGACCGCTGTCTTGAACAACGAGTTTCTGGTAATCGCCCGGCCGCAGTTCCGGGTGTTCGCTTAAAACGACCGGGGCCGGGCGGCAGCTTTCGAGGCCGATGAAGACGTCGCCGCCCTTATCACGCATGGCGTGGATCGCGTTCGTGCACAGATTGATGACCACCTGGTGAATCTGCGTCGGGTCGGCCAGGGCCTCGGCCTGGCTGAGGAGCTGGGTGCGAATCGAAATCGTCGGGGGCAGCGACGCTCGCATGAGGGTCACGGCTTCCTCGACGACGACACCGATCTGAACCGGCTTGAATTCGAGATCCGACTCCCGGCTGAAGGTCAGGATCCGCCGGACCAAATCCTGGGCGCGATGGCCGGCCTGGAGGACCTGCTGCAGATTGCGGTGCACCGCCGGTGCTCCCGCTGCGCCCATCATGGCGATTTCGGTGTGCCCCAGTATCGCCGTCAAAATATTGTTGAAGTCGTGAGCGATTCCGCCGGCGAGCGTGCCGATGGCCTCCATTTTTTCAGCCTGCTGAAGCCGAGCCCGAAATCGATTCGCCTCCATTTCAAGGTTTTTTAATCGGGAAATGTCCGTGGCGACCTGAAGCCGGGCCAAACGACCG
Source organism: uncultured Desulfatibacillum sp. (assembly GCA_964427375.1). Taxonomy (GTDB): domain Bacteria; phylum Desulfobacterota; class Desulfobacteria; order Desulfobacterales; family SpSt-501; genus SpSt-501. The sequence goes on from CAYRUF010000010.1 coordinate 43,513, forward strand.
TCCACCCATTTGATGGTCCGGCCGTAGTTGAGGAACCATTGGCCAGTGTCCTCCCTTCGGCTCTCCCAAACCTCCCCGCCGGGTTCAACGGCCGACCCCACCCGCGACCGCCCGGAGACGCGCTCGCGGCGGCTGGTTTCCTCCGGATAAACTTCCGCGCAGGTGCGGCCCCTGAGTTCCCGGTCCCAGCCGGCCTGCAAGTGCCGGTTCACGAAAAGGATTTCGTGGGTGTCCAGATCGGCCACGGAAATATCCGCATCCATGCTGTCGAGAACCGTGATAAAACGGGCATGCGATTCGATCAGGGCTTTCTGGAAGAGCTTGCGCTCGGTGATATCGGCCGCCGCACCGGCAAGCGCCGTCAACCGCCCGTTCTCATCATAGACTCCGTGCACGCGGTTGCGGATCCAGCGGATGCCCCCGTCCGGACGCAGGATGCGATACTCGACGTCCCGCGGGCGGTCGCGAACCGCATGGATTTCCCGGAGCACCCGTGTGAGGTCCTCGGGGTGTGCGGCGCCGGCGATGGCGGCCGGCGGCTGGGGCGCTTGGTCCCACGGCTGCCCCCACACCCGCTCGAAGCCGGGGCTCGCAAACAGCAACGCGCTCAGATCCGGTGGGCTGACCCAGAATACTTCCTGGATCGTTGCGGCCATCTGATCCAGGAGGAAAGCCGGGGATGGGGCCACAGCCGAATTCGCATGGCCGTGTCCGGCAGGCGTCCGTCGGCCGGGAGGGAGATCGTTGGTGGCTGGTTCCATCCCCTGGATTCCTTCATTGATTTAGGGCATTTTATCACCAACCTCTTGTAACCGCAATAAAAATTAACGCAGTGGAATTTCCTCAAACGATAATCCCAAAGTCTGTGAAAGCACCCTCAGATCGTCTTCGAGGGGGATCGTCCGGCCGTCGGCTTTGGAGACCGGAATGGTCTTATCGGCTACGACCACCAGCTGAATTTTCCGAGGGTCCAGCCATCGGCGCGCCAGGTTCTGGAGTTCGTCTGGCCGGCTGGTGAAAAATGCGTTCTGAATGCGACTGAGCGTGTCGAGCGGCTCCCCGCGCAACGCGTAGCGGCTGTAGGCCTGAACCAGCTCCGCTTTGGTGTCCACGTTGAAGACGAAGCTGTTCAGGGTGTCCAGACGCTTGAGTTCCAACTCGCGAACGGGGACACCTTGATGCAGATTTTTCATGATGTGGACCGTTTCAAGGATGGCGTCGCCGGCCTTGTCCCCTTTGCAGCCGATGACGCCCACCAGAAGCCCGGCCTGCCATTTGGCGGTTTGATAGAATCCGGCCGAGTAAACATATCCGAGATCATCCCGCAGCCGGGTGTACATCAGTGAATCGTTGCCGCCGAATACGCTCATCAGCAGGTTCAGGTTCCAATACGACGGATCGCTGCGCGTCAGTCCCGGCAGCAGCGCCACGACATTGGACTGGACTTGTCCCGGCTTGTGGATCAGGGCGACCGCGGGGCGGGCAGTCGATGGAGCGGCCAGCTGCCGGAGCGGCGGCTCGCCGGCCGGCAGGCCGCCCAGGAACCGGGCCAGCGTATCCCGCAACGGGTCGAGTTGAATATCGCCGGAGACGGCCACCACCATGTTGGCGGGAACAAAGTAAGTGGAGAGAAATCGGGTCAAGTCCTCACGGGTGATGGCCGGCAGGGTGTTCAGCGCGGCCAGCGGATCCCGGCCATAGGGATGGTCCTTGAAATGCAGAATCATGGCCTCGCGCATGGCCACGGCCTGGGCGTCCTCGCCTTGCCGCCTCAAATGAGCCATCTCCTGCTCTTTCGCCACCTCAAGCACCTTGGCATCGAAACGCGGCCGGGTGAGCAACTCGTGCAGAATCCCGAGCCCCTTCTCCCAGTCGGAGGACATCACCGAGAGCTTGATGGCGGTTTCTTCCAGGCCGATGTCCACGCCCATCCGGATGGCGTTGTCGTCAAGAAGCTCCGCCAGCTGCACCGGCGTGTAGCGCTCGGTTCCGCCGCGGATGATCGTGCGGTCCAGAAGGTCGGTCAATCCGGCCTTGGAATCCGGCAGGTCGACCGCACCGGAGCGGAGGTAAATCGTCAGGTCGATGAGGGGCAGCTCGGGGTCGTGCAGAAAAAACACCTTGGACCCGCCGATCGTCATCTGGACGGCGTCGGGGTAGTTGACGCGGTGCGGATGCCGCTCAAACGACAAGGGGTGCTGCCATCCCGCGGGGGTCGGGTAAATCGAATGGTTCTGGAGCGGCCCCCGGTAAAGCTCGCGGCCGGCGGCGGCGCTGCCGCTGATCGAGCGGACCTCCGCATACGCTTCGGCCGGGCGGCGGGCCGCGCCCCCCGGGATCACGAAACTCGTCGTCCGGTTTTCGGATCGGCCAACCTCCCGGGCCACCCGCCGGATGTCTTCGGGGGTGACCGCCTCCATCCGGCCCAGGTAGTCGTTGAGGTAGCGCCACCCGGTCTGCACCTCCAGGGTTGCCAGGGCTCCGGCGACGCTTTCGTTGCTGCGCAGCCGATCGATGAATTCGCGCCGGTTGAGCTTCTTCAGGCGGTCGAGCTCCTGGGGTGCGACCAGTTCCGCTTTGAGCTGATCCAGCTCGGCGAGCAACGCCCGCTCCAGGGACTCGCATGCGGCCAGATAGGCGGTGCGTTTTTCGTCCTCGGCGATTCCCGGCCGCTTCAGCTCAGCGGGTTCGTTGGGCGAGCCTCCCAGAATGAGCATCCCGCCGTAGCGCTGGTCCGGGTTCCCGGCCCAGGCTTCGACCGCCAGCCCCTGTTCGACGATGTTTTGCGTCAAGCGCGCGCTGCGCCCCTGGCTGAGCACCATGGTCAGCGCATCCAGGGCAAAGAAATCGGGCGTGTTGATGCGCGCTCCATGGAAGCCGATGCGGACCACCGGCGTGCGCGCCCCCTCCAGAAAGCGCACGCTCTTGCGCGGCCCCTGCTGGGGCGGCTCCGCCGTCACCGTCTCCGGGGCGCGCAGCCCGGCGGGGTAGCGCTCGAAGTATCGTTCGGCCAGCCGCCGGGCGTCGGCCAAGGTCACATCCCCGACCAGCACGCAAACCGCATTGGCCGGATGGTAGTATTTCTGGTGGAATTCCATGGCGTCCCGGGTGCTGAACCGTTCCATGTCGGATTTCCAACCGATGACCGGATTGCGGTAAGGGTGCGCGGTGTATGCCGTCGCATTCAGGTCGAGCCAGGCCGCGCCTTCGGGGTTATTGATGTAACGAAAGGCCCACTCGCGCTGTACGACTTCCTTTTCAACATAAAATTCGCGCCAGGACGGCTCGAACAGCTGTTCGCTGATGATGGCGAACCACTGTTCGATCATGTCGGACGGCACGGAGGCGACGTACTGGGTCTGGTCCTGGCTCGTGAAGGCATTGACCCCGACCGCGCCGTTTTTCCCAAGCTGGGAGGAAAAGACCTGGGGGATGTAAAACTGCTGGGCCTCCAGCCTCAATTGTTCCATTTCCGCCAGCTTTTCCCGGATCACCTCGGGGTCGGGGTTGCGTTTGGCCTGCTCGGCCTTGACCCGATCGTAGGCGGCATCGATGCGGCCTTGGAGCTCGGCGTCCTTCTCGAAGTCGGTCGATCCGAAGTTCTTGGTGCCCTTGAACATCATGTGCTCCAGCATGTGGGCAATGCCGGTTTTCCCGCGCTCCTCCAGCGCGGACCCGGCGCGGATCGCCAGACGCACCGCCACCTGAGGGGTCGCCGGCCGCTCCACGACCAAGAACAACATTCCGTTTTTCAGGTAAAACTCCTTGACCTCCAGCTGAAGCCGGGCACCGCTTTCCGCCGCGCTCGTCCCTGCGGCGGCGATCAGCGCCGTGACCACAATTACCATGACGAATCGTTTGAACCGCATCATAACTGTCTCTCCGACGGATTGGAATGAGGCCGCAAGCAGCGCAAATGGGTGAAACGTATGGCCGGCGGCGGCGTTTTTCAAGTCCGACGTTGCCCGGCGCGCCGCGACGCCACGCTTCCGGTAAAAAGATGCCCGGCATGGGGTCCCAAAACCCGGACGACGCGCAGGCGCCGACGCTCGTCCGGCCGGTCGGCATTTTGGCCTTGACGGGCGGTTCATGTGGTCTGTATAAAACGGCGCACCGCTTTTTGGGTTGGAACCATCTAGTTTGCGAAAGCGAGTCGAATCATGACCTCCCCATCTTCTTATCGTATCGCCGTTATCCCCGGAGACGGAACCGGCCCGGAAGTCATCCGCGAAGCCCTGAAGGCACTGAAAGCCGCCGGATCCCGCGAGGATCTCCGGTTTGACCTGCAGCACTACGATCTGGGCGGCGACCGGTATCTGAAAACCGGTGAAATCCTGCCTGAAAGCGTCCTGGCCGAGCTGCGGCAGGCAGACGCCATCCTCCTGGGCGCCATCGGACATCCGGATGTCAAACCCGGCATCCTGGAAAAAGGGCTGCTTTTGGAGCTGAGATTCCGGCTGGATCAGTACATCAACCTGAGGCCGGTGGTGCTCTATCCTGGGGTGGAAACCCCCCTCAAGGACAAGGGCCCGGCGGAAATCAATTTCGTGGTGGTCCGGGAAAACACCGAGGGGCTCTATGCCGGCGGAGGCGGGTTCCTGAAAAAAGGGACCCCCCAGGAAGTGGCGATCCAGGAATCGATCAACACCCGGTTCGGCGTCGAACGCTGCCTGCGGTATGCTTTCGATTATTGCCGCAAGCGCAACCAGCGCAAAAAACTCACCCTGTGCGGCAAGACCAATGTCCTGACCTATGCGTTCGACCTATGGGAGCGGGTCTTCCACGAAGTGGCGGCCGAATACCCGGACGTCACCACCGACTATGGCCATGTGGACGCCGTCAGCATGTGGATGATCAAGAATCCCGAATGGTTCGATGTCATCGTCACCGACAACATGTTCGGAGACATCATCACGGATATCGGCGCCATCATCCAGGGCGGCCTCGGCATCGCCGCCGGCGGAAACATCAATCCGACCGGCGTATCCATGTTCGAGCCCATCGGCGGCTCGGCCCCCAAGTACACCGGGCAGAATGTCATCAATCCCCTGGCCGCGATCGGCGCGGCGGCGATCATGCTCGATCACCTCGGGCAGCCGGCGGCGGCCGCCCGCATCGAGAATGGCGTTAGAAAAGCAGTGGCCGGAGACATCCGCAGCCTGGCCTCCGGGAAAATGGGCCTGAGCACGACGGAGGTCGGCGACCGGGTCGCCGGCTACATTGCCGTGGACGGGTCCGCCATCTGAGGGCCGAGTCAAGAAACGACGAGGGTCAGGAAATGGCCGATAGGCGAAAAATCCGGATCCGAGAAGTGGCTCCGCGCGACGGGTTCCAATCCTGGCCGGAATTTGTCCCGACGGAACAAAAACTGGAAGTGATCCGAATGCTGATCGACGCGGGAATTCAAGAGATGGAGACCACGTCGTTCGTCAACCCCAAGGCCGTCCCCCAGATGCGGGACGCCGCCGAGGTCATGGCCGGAGCGCCGCGGACCGGCTGCCGGCACGCCCCCCTGGTGCCCAACCGGAAGGGGGCCGTGCTGGCCCTGGATCACGCTGCAGACAAACTGGTGGTGGTGATCTCCGCCACTGACGCCCACAATCGGGCGAACGTCCGCCGGACCATCGCCGAGTCGCTGTCTGAATTGAAAGCGATTTTCGAACTGGCCTGCCAGCGGGGCAAACCCGTCGTCGGTTCCATCGCCGTGGCCTTCGGATGCCCCTATCAGGGCGACGTGCCGGAGGACGACGTCTTCAGACTGGCCGATGCTTACATCACCGGCGGCGCCGCCGCGGTGGTGCTGGCGGACACCACCGGCATGGCCACGCCGCCGCGGGTCATCCATTTGGTGAAGGGCTTCGCCCGCCGGTTTCCGGAGACCCCCTATTCGCTTCATTTCCACAACAACCGGGGCACGGCCATGGCCAACCTGTATGCGGCCCTGGAGACCGGGGCCGGGATGTTCGATGCGGCCTTGGGCGGCATCGGCGGATGTCCCAACGTGCCGCAAGCCGCCGGGAACCTGGCCACCGAGGATGTGGTCTACATGCTGGAAGACATGGGCTGCGACACCGGCATCGACTTGATGAAGCTCATCGCCGCCGCCCGGCGCCTGGAAGCCATCCTCGGCCGAACCTTGTTCGGGCAGGTCATGAAGAGCGGACCGCGGGACCCGAAACTGGCCGCAGCGGTGGGACGCACCGGCCGCTGAGCCGAAGCCCGTATCGCCAACGGACAGGGGAGGCCGCCATGCCCTTAACCGGATGAAACCTCGGCGCTCATCCCTGGTAGAGGACGGCCAGGATCGTCGCCTTGTTCTCTTTGGCCGAAATGATATGCGGAGTGGTGCCGAGATAATAGGCGCTGTCCCCAGGCTCCAGCTCCAAGCGTTCGCCGCCGATTTCAAGCAGCGTCGTTCCGTCTAGAACGAAGACGAACTCCTCGCCTTCGTGTACGGAAATTTCCGTATCGGTCGCCGGAAGCAGCTGGACCAGGAACGCTTCCATATGACGGCCCTTAACACCCGGCGCAAGGCTTTTGTAGCTGTAGAGATGTTTCTTGCCGGCGGTTGAAGTGGACCGTGAGGTGGCCAGGCGTTCGTTCTTGCGGGTGATGGAATACAGCTTGTCGCCGGTTCCCGAGACCAAGCGGCCGAACGCGCTGTCGAGCGCCCTGGAAAGCTTGATCATGGTTCCCAACTGAGGCTGAATTTGGCCGGCCTCGATCCCCGCGAGGAAGCCGACATCGAAGCCGGTGAGCCGCGACAGCTCTTCCAGCGCAACGCCTTTCTCCTCGCGCATGACCCGAATACGGGCCCCGATGTCTTCGATGTCCTTGGCAGAGGGAGCGGCGATGTCGCCCGTCAGGTTTTCAAAAAAATCCATTTCGAATACCGATTTCGGATCGTTGGTCTTCATAAAAAACTCCTTTTCACAAGCATTTCGCGCCGATATGGCGAGCGATCACGATGCGCTGGACTTCGGAGGTGCCTTCTCCGATCTCCAAAAGCTTCTGGTCGCGGTAGAAGCGCTCCACGTCATATTCCTTCATCAGGCCGTAGCCGCCGTGCAGCTGTACGGCATGATTGGCGCAGCGGTACATGACCTCGGAGCAGTACAGTTTGGCCATCGCGGCTTCCTTGGAAAAAGCCATTTCGGAGTCACGCAGCCAGCACGCTTTGTAAAGCAGCAGACGGGCGCACTCGATTTCCATGGCCATGTCCGCCAATTTGAAAGCGCTGGCCTGGAAGGTGGCGATGGGACGGCCGAACTGTTCGCGCTCATTGGCATAACGCGCTGCCCGGTCGAAACAGCCCTGGGCGCCGCCCAGGCCCATGGCGGCGATGGACAGCCGCCCGCCGTCCAGCGTCTGCATCATCTGGTGAAAGCCGTGGCCCCGGGGTCCCAGCAGGTTGTCCTTGGGGACCCGGCAGTCCTCGAAATAAAGCTCGGCGGTATTGGACGAGCGCCACATCATCTTGCCGTGCATCGGCTTGGCCGTGAACCCCCGCGTGCCGGCCTCCACCACGATGCAGGACAGCTCAGCCTTCCCGTCGCTCCGAACCCCGGTGCGCGCCAGCACCGTAACCCCGCTGGTGATCCGGGTAGCGGCGTTGGTGATGAAGATCTTGCTGCCGTTGATCACCCACTCGTTGCCGTCCAGCACGGCGGTGGTTTTCGAGTTGGAGGCGTCGGAGCCGGCATTCGGCTCGGTCAACCCGAAACCCCAAAGCGCTTCGCCTCGGCAAAGCGGAGGCAGATATTTCTTCTTTTGTTCCTCATTGCCGAAGTAGTAGAGCGGGCCGATCCCCAGCGAATTTTCCGCCGCAACGGTGGCGGCGTGGGATCCGTCCACGCGGGCGATTTCTTCCACGGCGATGATGTAGGAGAGATAGTCCATGGCCTGACCGCCGTATTTTTCCGAGACGAAGACGCCGAACAGACCCAATTCAGCCATCTTTTGCATGGTATCATAAGAAAATTCCTCTTTTTCATCTAACTCTCTGGCAACGGGCTGAATCTCGTTTTCCGCAAAACTCCGGACCGATTCTCGCAAGATCTCGTGCTCGGACGACAGGCTGAAGTCCATGGTCACTCCTCGTAGTTGGGTGGTTCATTCGAACATGCGCCGGGACTCATTCAAACTTGGCACGGCATGACTAATCTGTTATGGACCCTGTTGAGCGTTTTCTATATTGGGATCCCTAACGCTTGTCAACCATCTAAACCGCATTCATTAAATGATGGGTCATGCCGGAACTGCCTGAAGTTGAAACAATCGCAAGGGATCTGAATGCGGGCGGCATCGTTGGCAAAACCCTGGCTGGCGCGCAGGTCTTTTGGGAACGGACGATCGCCGAGCCTTCCGCAGCGGAATTCTGCCGTTTGGTCCCCCAAAAGAGGGTGCTCGGCGTCCGCCGCAGGGGAAAGTTCCTCGTGCTCGATCTTGCCGACGGCTCCTGCCTGCTGATTCATCTGCGCATGTCCGGCCGGCTGCATTGGGTTCCGAAGGGAACGGCCCGGGAGCGCCATGAACATGTGGTGCTGAGCTTCGCCGATGGCAACGAACTACGCTTTCACGACCCGCGCAAGTTCGGCCGGATGTATCTGACGTCGGAGGCTGAGACCATCCTGGGACGGCTGGGACCCGAGCCGCTCGATCCCGCCTTTACCGTCCAGCGTCTTCAAATGCTGATGAAATCCCGCCAACGGCAGTTGAAGCCGCTCCTGCTCGATCAGACCGTCATCGCCGGCCTGGGGAATATTTACGTCGACGAGGCTCTGTGGGAAGCACGGCTCGACCCGCGGCAGCCATCGGATACATTATCCCTGAGAAAGATCGCCGCCCTGCATGCCGCGATCCAAACGGTTCTCAGACGCGGTCTGAAGAACCTCGGGACGTCGCTGGGAACCGGCAAGGCCAATTTCTACTCGGTCGGCCGGCGCCGCGGGCGAAACCGGAACGCATTGAAGGTATTCCGCCGCACCGAGGAGCCCTGTCCGCGCTGCACGGCAAAAATCAAACGGATCATCGTGGGGCAGCGAAGCACCCACGTCTGCCCGAAATGCCAAGTCGTCAAAACACGCCGGGATTCCGAAAAGGATTTCTGACCATGCCGGAACGCCGAAGCTCTCCAACCCAGCCAGCCTACGCCCCCGATGGATCCCATCTCAAGGTGGCGGCCGAACATTGGGAACGCTTGAGCCAGAAAGACCTGCTCCAGCTGAGCGCGCAGACCCAGTTCCAGCTCACGCCGGACGGACGCCTCATCTTCAGGTTCCTCAACCGCAACGTTATGGTGGACCCGCGCGACCGCTGCCTGAAGCGGCCGGTCGGAACCTACTGGGAGCGAGTCGACGATCCCCTGCTCGAACTGGTCAGCGTCCTCTACCTGAGCAACGTGCAGGATGTCTACCCCTTGGGACGGGATATCGTCGGAACGAAGGACCTGCGGGAGGGGCATTTCTTTCAAGGCCCCCACGAATTGAGGACCGCCCCGTTGGTGGAGCGCTTCGGCAATGACCTCCAGGGCTTTCGGCAGGCATCCAGCCGGCTGGAGGGCGAGCGGATGGACATGGCGGACGCCGCCGTTCGGCTGAAGCCTTTCCCGCGGCTGCACGTGTACTATCTCTTGTGGGCGAAGGATGAAGAATTTCCGGCAAGAATGAATGTGCTGTTCGAACGTTCCATTGAAAACATCCTCGCGGCCGACGCCATCTGGGCGCTGGTCAATCGGGTATCGACGGAGCTGCTGGCCTGACACCCGGCGCCGTTCGAGGGCCCTTCAGAAAGCGATGATTCCGGTGTAATTCTCGGGAGTGATGCGCCGCAGCTCATCCTTTACTGCTCGCGAGACGTCCAGCGACTCGACGAACTGCGCTATGGTTTCCCGGGTCATCCGCTCATGGGTTCGGGTGAGATCTTTCAACGCTTCGTAGGGTTTCGGATACCCTTCACGCCGCAGAATCGTCTGAATGGCTTCCGCCACCACGGCCCAGTTGTCTTCCAAATCGGCGCGGACCGCCGCCTCGTTCAAAATCAGCTTGCCGAGTCCCTTGGAGAGCGATTTGAGCGCGATGAGCATGTGGGCCAGCGGAACGCCGAGGTTGCGGATCACGGTTGAATCGGTGAGGTCTCTCTGCAGCCGCGATATCGGCAGCTTGGCGGCCAGGTGCTCCAGCAATGCATTGGCAACGCCGAGATTTCCCTCCGAGTTCTCGAAATCGATCGGGTTGACCTTGTGGGGCATGGCGGACGAGCCCACCTCTCCGGCGATGATCTTCTGTTTGAAGTAGTCCATGGAGATGTAGGTCCAGATGTCGCGGTCCAGGTCGATCAGGATGGTGTTGATGCGCCGCAGATTGTCGCAGAAAGCCGCCAGATTGTCGTAGTGCTCGATTTGGGTGGTGGTGCGCGAGCGCGATAGACCCAGCACCGTGTTGACCAGGTCATCGGCGAATGCATTCCAGTCGATGGCCGGGTAGGCTACATGGTGGGCATTGAAATTGCCGGTCGCGCCGCCGAATTTCGCCGAGAAGGGCACCTGCTGGAGCTGGTCCAGCTGCGCGCTCAATCGTTCGACGAAGACCTGGATCTCCTTTCCCAATGTGGTCGGCGATGCCGGCTGGCCGTGGGTCCGGGCGAGCATGGGAACCCCGATCCACTCCCGGGCCTTGAGCCGCAGCAGGGCAATGACCCCTTCCAGCGCGGCCTGCATCACCTCGCCCCAGCCTTCCTTGAGCGACAAGGGCACAGCCGTGTTGTTGATGTCCTGCGACGTCAGGCCGAAGTGAATAAACTCGCTGTACCGCTCCAGCCCCATTTCAGCAAACTTTTCTTTCAGGCGGTACTCGACGGCCTTGACGTCATGGTTGGTTTCCCGTTCAATATCCTTGATGCGGAAGGCGTCCGCCATTGAAAAGCTTCGATAAATCTCCCGCAGCCGCTCAAATTGATCCGGCCGGACCTCCCGGAGCTGGGGCAGAGGCAAGCGGCAGAGGGCAATGAAATATTCCACCTCGACGCGCAGTCGATATTTGATCAGTGCACTTTCGGAGAAATAAGGGGCCAGCGCTTCGATTTGGCGCCGATATCGTCCGTCCACCGGCGAGACGGCCTCCAGCGGAGAAAATTGCATAGTCAGCATCCTGATTCAATGGGGTTGCGGGCGAACCGAGCAGAATCCATCGCGCTGGTTATATAGAAAGGCGCCGTGAGGTGTCAACCGGCAGCAGGATGAAGGGGATTCAGGCGAGCTCCGGCGGGGGGACGATGGCCAGCTCATCGATTTTCTGCAACAAGGTTTTATAACTGATCTTAAGAATTCGAGAAGCCTTGCTGCGATTCCATCCGGTCTTGATCAATACGTGTCCGATTAGGTCGCGCTCGACTCGATTCATGGCTTTCTTGCGTATCTTCTTAAGTGACAGGTCGGCCAGATCCAGCCTCCCGCCGTTATCCGCCATAATTTCACTCAGCACCCCGGGAGCCTTGGCGCTGAGTCCATGGGATGCATCGCAACGAACACTCGGCGCGGATGAAAGCATGCCATCCAGTGCCTCTTCGCTTTCGCCGAGCACGATGATGCGCTGAAGCACGTTCTGCAACTCGCGCACGTTCCCGGGCCATGGATAGGAGCACAGCTTGGCGATCGCATCCGGGCTGAGCCCTCCCGTTTCAGTTCGGTTCAGGTCCCGATTATATCTTCCCGTGTAGTAATCGATGAGCGGCGGAATATCCTCAGGTCGGTTCCGGAGCGGCTCGATGAGAATCGACAGCGTGCTCAAACGGTAGTAGAGGTCATTTCGAAAATGACCCTCTTCAACATCCTTTTTCAGATTCCGGTTGGTGGCAGCGATAACCCAAACATCTGTTTTAAATGGTTTTTCTGATCCAAGTGGTGTAAAATCACCTCCTTGCAACACGTGCAGCAACTTCGACTGCAGGGGAAGCGACATGTCGCCGATCTCGTCTAGAAACAACACGCCTTCATGCGCCTGCTCGAATTTGCCGCGCCGGGTCCGAATGGCCCCGGTGAACGCTCCCCGCTCGTATCCGAACATCTCGCTTTCCAGCAGCGTGTCTGGCAGCGCAGCGCAATTGACCTTGACAAAAGGCTTCCCCAGGCGGTTCGATTTCTGGTACAGGCTGGAGACGACCAGCTCCTTGCCCACGCCCGTCTCGCCGCACACGATGACGTTGAAGCCGGTTTCAGCAACCTGATCGATCAATTCCCGGATGCGTTGGATGTTCCGGCTGACCCCGACCAGTTCGACCTCGGCCCGACACGATGCAAGATGGCTCATTAAAATCGGATCATCCCTTCGTTGTATAAGAATAGGACCGCCCCCACTGCCAACGAGATGGCAGCGCCCCACACCCCTTTGATCTTATAGCCGACCATGATGAGCACCAGGCCCGCGATCACCAGAAACAACACCCGTGAGATGATATCGAGCGAAGACGGCGAGTCGCCCATCCCGGTCAATCGGATATATTCGAATATCATCTCGAGTTCCGCCGGCCCGGATGTTCCTTCGGCCTGACCGGTCGAGAGTCTCCGTTCGCCTGGCGACCGTTGGTCGAATCGGTTAGAAGACCCGGTTCAAAACCGAAGCAACCCCTGATTGTACATGTAGACCGCGATTCCATAGACAATCACGACACCGGCTCCCAACGGACGCCTGATCTTGCATCCCAGAATCAGCAGGATCAGCGCACAAAAAGAGATAAAAAGCACCCGCGAAACCAAGTCCCCGATGAGGAGCGGGTTGTTCAGTCCGCCGATTCGGAAAAAGTCCATGAACATAGGGGGCCTCCTTGTTCAATGAGTGCATCCTGCCTTCTACAGGACTGCCGATCCCTTTAAATTCCGATCCGGCTGCCCCTCCTGACGCCAGCCTGAATCGGAGCCCCTTTTCACCAAGACCGCCTCATCGTTTCATCGAACAAACTTGGCGCCGAATCCCTTGCCGTTGCACCAGACCACTCGGGCCGGGCACTTGGCCGGTATCGCGCCGTCAAATGGCATTGCAACGATGAGATTCTCACCTTCGACAAACCGTTCCGGAACCTTGACGCCAAGACCAGCCTGGCTGAAATTCAAAAGCTCACCCTCAAATAACTTTTTCCGAGTCGCGAAAAAAATGGACCCGGAATACACCTTCCGGCTAAAATTCCGCCTCTCCGTCGGCTGGCTGCCGGTCTTGCCTTGATCTGCTGTTGGCTTCATGCGCTCATCACCGCTTAATGGCTGGTTTTCCTTGATTAATCCAACTTTGATACAACTTTTAGCAAAAACCGTGCTAACAATTATAAGAAAGGCTCTTATCTTGTTTTTTTAATAAAATTCAATTAGTTAAAAATTATCGGGACATTAACAACTGCTTTGGGAAGATATAAAATTGGTTTCCAGTACCTATGTAATTTTTTTCATATATCCTTAATTCATCTGCAGTTTCATGGGGGAAGACCGGACGATGGTGGGCACACGATACGGATAGGAGATCGATCGGATGGTTTTGCTCGTGGAGGGATTTGGCTACACCCAGTCCGGCAACCGGACATCTGCCGAAGGACTGGGGTCCGGAATAAAACACTTGATGTCGATCACCGGCGAGCCGTCACGCGCATCAATGGCCTCGACCGCAATGCGGTTGCCTTCGATCCCAGTGATGCGGCAACGGGTAAGCCCGATAAGGTTGGGGCGCCTCGGCGAATGCGTTGCGAAGACGCCGGTCAGAGGATTGGCGGGATTGTTGCGCGGGTGCACCTTTAAAGTGCGGCGATGCTCCGGCGTATCGTTTTCGTGAAACCAGAAGAGCACGTGAATGTGGGAAAAGCCTTCAAGGCCCGACATGGCATCGCGATAGGCGTCGAATATCTCGATGCACGCCGAGTCTTCCGTTTTCCGAATCCAGCCGACCGGATGAATGCGGTATGCTGCGGCCAAAGCGGTTTCACCTCCGCCCCAGAATTCAGGCGCCCAAGCGAAAGGCTCCTGAAACCACCTGCCCTCTGCTTAATCCTCCTGCAACTCCTGGATGGAGGCATACACATCCAGAATACCGGGATTGCTCAGTGCGTCTTTGTTTAGAACGGGCTTTCCCTCGATGACTTTCTTGACCGCCATCTCCACTTTCTTCATGTTGAGGGTATAGGGTATCCCCGGAACGGCGATGATCTTGGCCGGCACATGCCGTGGAGAGGCGAGCGTACGGATGTTTTCGCGGATCTTCTGCCGGAGCGCCTCGCTCAGCGTCTCACCCTCGGGCAATTGCACGAACAGGATGACGCGCACGTCGTTTTTCCAGTTCTGACCGATCACCACGCTGTCGACGATCTCGGGCATCAGCGCCACGATGCTGTAAATTTCAGACGTTCCGATCCGAACGCCCCCGGGGTTGAGGGTGGCGTCGGATCGACCGTAGATCACAATTCCTCCGCGCTCGTTAATCTCGATGAAGTCGCCGTGCCGCCAGACGTTCGGGTACACGCCGAAATAGGCGCCGAAATACTTTTTGCCGTCCGGATCGTCCCAGAAGTAGATCGGCATGGAAGGGAAAGGCTTGCAGCACACCAATTCCCCTTGCTGGTTGATCACCGATCGGCCCTCGGAATCAAAGGCATGGACATCCATGGCCAGGCCGCGGCACTGCAATTCCCCGGCATAGACCGGACCCATGGGGTTGCCCAGGGCGAAGCAGCCGTTCAGGTCGGTTCCGCCCGAGATGGACGCCAGCTGCAGGTCGGACTTGACGTGCTGATAGATGAACTCGAAGCCCTCCACCGACAGCGGGGATCCGGTCGACAGCACCGCCCGCAGCGGCGCTAGATTGTATTGGGCAGCCGGCTTGAGCCGGGAGGCCATGAGGGCCCCGATGTAGCCGGCGCTGGTACCGAACACCGTGATCTTTTCGTCCTGGGCCATTTCCCAGAGAGCTCCCGGATGGGGGAAGAAGGGGTTGCCGTCATAAAGCACCAGGGTGGCGCCCACGGCGAGCGCGCTCGTCAGCCAGTTCCACATCATCCAGCCACAGGTCGTGAAGTAGAAGATCGTATCGCGGCGGGTGAGGTTGGTGTGCAGCATGAGTTCCTTGAGGTGATGGATGAGGATGCCGCCGGCGCTCTGCACCATGCACTTGGGAAGTCCGGTCGTGCCCGAGGAGTACATGATGTAAAGCGGGTGTTCGAAAGGCAGCTGCTCGAAATCGATCGCAAGCCCGGATTCCTTGGCTCTGAAATCCGACCAGTGCACGGCGTTCGGAACCCCCCGGATATCGGGGGCAGGATCGGTATACGGCACGACCACCACCCGCTCGATGGTGCGCAGCTCCTTGAGAATGCCGGCCATGCGCTCCAGCGAATCGATTGGCTTGCCTTTGAAAAAATAACCGTTCGCCGTGAAGATCACCCGCGGCTGGATCTGCCCGAAACGATCCAACACTCCCTTGATGCCGAAGTCCGGCGAGCAGGAGGACCAGACGGCACCGATGCTGGCGGCGGCCAGCATGGCGATGGTGGCCTGCGGCATGTTGGGCATGAAGCCCACCACTCGGTCGCCGGGCCGGATTCTCATGGCACGCAGGGATTTCGCGATGCGCGCCACCTCGTCGTAAAGCTCGGCGTATGTCATCCGGATGGCGGGTTGGCCTTCACCCTTGAAGACCAGGGCCGGACGTTCGTCCCGATAGCGCAGCAGATTTTCTGCGAAATTGAGGTGGGCGCCCGAAAACCAATGCGCCCCCGGCATTTTGGAAGCATCGTCCACCACCTCCCGGTAGGGCGTGGAATGGATGATTCCGGCGAAGTCCCACATGGCCGCCCAGAAATCGGCCAGATGTTCGACCGACCAACGATGAAGCGCTGCGTAGTCGTCGAACTTCTGATGGTGCCGGGCATTGACGACTTGCATGAAGCGATACATGTTGGATTCCCGAACGCTCTCCTCCGAAGGCTTCCACAACATCTTCGACATGGTCAACCCCCTCTTTTGCTTCCGGCGCCTGGCCTCTGCGGCGGAATTTAAACACTGAAAGCGGTTCAATGGTTGTTCGTACAATCAACGGCGGCGGCAGTCAAGGCGATTCCAATTGGCGCCCATCCGCCTTGCAGACCGGCGATGGATGTGCGATACCAGGGCAGAGCCGACACCCCGACGGCTTAAAGGAGGATGCCATGCGCGCAGTTGAGCTGAGATCCGACACGATGACCCGACCGACCCCGGCCATGCGCAAAGCCATGGCCGCAGCCGAAGTCGGCGACGATGTCTTTGGGGAGGACCCGACCGTCAACCGCCTCGAGGCCATGGCGGCCGAGCGGCTGGGAAAGGAGGCCGCGCTGTTCGTTCCCAGCGGCACCATGGCGAATCTGGTGAGCCAGATGGCTCACTGCGGCCGCGGCGACGAAATGATCCTGGGCAGCCTGGCCCACAGCTTCTACTACGAGCAGGGCGGCTCCGCGGCCGTCGCCGCCATCCACCCGCGCACGGTGCCGAACCAGCCGGACGGCAAACTCCCCCTGGACGAACTGGAAGCGGCCATTCGATCCGACAACATCCATTTCCCTCGGACGCGGCTGATCGCGCTCGAAAACACCCACAACCTCTGCGGCGGGGCCCCGCTCGAACCGGCTTATCTGAAGGCCGTGGCCGACATCGCCCGCCGCCGCGGAATCCAGCTGCACATCGACGGGGCGCGCCTGTTCAACGCCGCCGCGGCCCTCGGCGTTCCGGCGAGGGATCTGGCGCTCGAAGCCGATTCGGTCTCGTTCTGTCTCAGCAAGGGGCTGGCGGCGCCGGTGGGATCGGTCGTCTGCGGCAGCCAGGAGTTCATCCTGGCCGCCCGCCGCGCCCGCAAGGTGCTGGGCGGCGGGATGCGCCAGGCCGGCGTGCTGGCCGCGGCCGGAATGGTTGCCCTCAACGAAATGGCGGACCGGCTGGCCGAAGACCACGCCAACGCCCGCCGGCTCGCCGAAGGGCTGGCCGAAATGCCTGGACTGCAGCTGGAACCCGAACGATATAAAACCAACATCGTCTACTTCGACGTCGTGAAACCGGGTTTGAATGCGGCGGAGTTGGTTGCCGCCTTGCAGCAGGAAGGCGTGCGCATGCTCGCTTCCGGCACCCACACGCTGCGCGCCGTAACGCATTACGAGGTGACGGTCGCCGATATCGACTACGCCCTTAACGTCATGACCCAGGTCATGAAGTAGATCGGAACATAGCTCCGGGTCTCCGGGCTAATGTTTAAAGCTGCGCTGGCCCGTGAACACCATGGCGACATCGGCCTCATTGCAGGCCTCGATCACCTGATAGTCGTTCTCCGAGCCGCCCGGCTGGATCACCGAGCGGACGCCCTCGCGGATGCCTACGTCCACCCCGTCGCGGAACGGGAAGAAGGCGTCGCTCACCATGGCCGCTCCGATCAGCCCGCCCTTCTCCTTGGCTACGCGCGCATCAATCTCGGCCTTCTTGTCGGCGTCCCTCAGGTCGTTGTAGGCGATCCCGTGGGCCTCGAAGCAGTAGCGGTCGGCGAGCTTGCGATAGGCCTTGTCGCGCGCGATCTCGGCCACCCCCACCCGGTCCTGCTCGCCGGTGCCGATGCCCACCGTCACTTGGTCTTTGACGTAGATCACCGAGTTCGACGTCACGCCGGCTTCGACGAACCAGCCGAACAGCAGGTCCTCGTATTCCCTTGGCAGGGGATCCCGCTTGACCCGATAGGTCCTGCCCTTGTACTCGCATTCGGCGATCTTCAGATCCGCCGGGCTGCGTGTCACCGGTACGAAGGACCACTGAACGATCTGGCCGCCGTCGATCAGGCTTTTGAACTCGACGAAGGGCTGGCCGACAAAGCCTTGCAGCCGGGCCATGTTGGCGATGCGCATCACCCGCAGGCTCTTCTTGCGGCTGAAGATGTCCATCACGCCTTCCTCGAAGTCCGGTGCGACCACCACTTCGGCATACTGCCTGGCGATCGCTTCGGCGGTGGCCCGGTCCACCGGCCGGTTGCAGGCGATGCAGCCGCCGAAGGCCGCGACCCGGTCCGCCCGGTTGGCCTTCACATAGGCATCCAGGAGCGTTTCGGAGCGCGCCACGCCGCAGGGGTTGTTGTGCTTGACGATCACCACGGTCGGCCGGTCGGTGAAATACCGCAGAATATTCAGGGAATTGTCGGCATCCGTGATATTGGTCTTGCCGGGGTGTTTGCCGGATTGCAGCAGTTCTGTCTCCGAGGCCAGATACCGGCCGGGCTGAATGTTTTCAACCTGCCCGAGCATGAGGTTGCCGTTGACCAGCTTGTAAAGAGCGGCCTCCTGGCCGGGGTTTTCGCCGTAACGCAGCCCTTTCTCGACACCGTCGATGACCCAGCTGGCCTTATCGTAGATCAGAGTCTGCCGGCGCGCGCCGTCCACAAAGCTGATTTCCATGCCGGACGGGAAGTGATCATCCATGATGGTGCGGTACATTTTCTTCAGATCCTGGGGCATGGGGGCCTCCTTAAACTTCCTGTTCATTCCAGCCGATAACACGCTCGCACAACAGTCGCATCCTGCCCGCCCAGATAATCGGCAATGGCGCGGTCGTATTCGGCGGTATGCGCAAACGCTTTCTGCGCCAGGCGGAAGCGCTGTTCGAGCGCCATCCTGCCGGCGTTGGCCTTGAGCCCATCGAGAATCACGGGGTAGTCGGCCGGGTCCACCACGGCAGCGACCCGAATGAAGTTCTTGGCCGCAGCGCGAATCATGCAGGGGCCTCCGATGTCGATGTTGCCCCGCGCCTGCTCCGGCGTGACACCGGCCTTGGCGACGGTCTCCCGGAAGGGGTAGAGATTGACCACCACCATGTCGATGGGCGCGCTTTGGGTGCGCTGAAGGTCGGCTTGGTGCGCCTCGTTGTAGGTCTCCGTCAGAAGGCCGAGGTAGATCTTGAAGTCCAGGGTCTTGACCAGCCCGCCCTGGGTTTCGGGCTGGCCCGTGTAGTCCGATACCTGGGTGAGCGTGCGCCGGGCATCCGCGCCCAGGATTTTTTCCAGGTGCAAATACGTTCCGCCGGTCGAAAAAATGCGCAGACCCGGGTTCAGCCGCACCAGTTCGGGAACGAACCGGTCAAGCCCGCTCTTGTCCGATACGCTCACCAGCGCATGCCGGATCGGCACCTGGCCGTCAATCCGCTCCACCACGTTGATGGTCATAGCCGCCGCCTCTTATTATTCGTTTGAATTCATATGCCTATCGAAGAGCTGTCTGTTCGATGCCGGGCATGGATTCCGGCCGGAGGTTTTATATCACTTGCTCTGTCGGTTCAACCCCAAAATAGTCCGCCCGCGTGAGATGTCATTTTCTGGGCTAAACTTTTAGCCCCATTCAACCGATGACATCCACAGCACCAGTTCGATTTTACTCGGAAATGATGTTCCGCAAGGCACCAAGCCGTGAAAAACAGATCCTACATACCGGTCAGGAATTCTCAAATCCGATACTACCGGCGGGTGCCGTTGTATTCTGAGACGGCGCCTGAGATTTTTCATTTGTACAAGCCGACCGGCATGGAAATCAACGAAATCCGCGCCGACGAGGGGATGCGGCCGCGTCTTTACATCCAGCAGTCCGACCGTCTGGAGGCGATTCGAGAAGTCCACAGGGGTTTCAACCAGGATATCGCCCGCAGCATCGAGACCGGCGACGTGTCTGCCGTCAAGTCGACGCTCTGCGGTTTGGTCGCCGAGACCCTGGCCGAGCCGAGAGCCGGGATGCTGCAGTCGCTGCCCGGCACCGTGGACATTCTCGTCAGCGGATATTCCAAGCAGCCCTCGATTCTGCGAACCTTCGCCACGATTTCCAACAAAGACTACTCAACCGTCATCCATTCCGTCAACGTCATGGCATTGACTTTGAGCTATGCGTTTTTCACCGGCCTTTCCCTGCGGGACACCAAACGCCTGGGGCTGACGGCGCTGCTGCACGACGTCGGCAAGACGGGGGTCCCTTCTGAAATCCTCTCCGCTCCGCGCAAGCTGACAGCCGAGGAATTCGAAATCATCAAATCCCATCCAATTATCGGCAGCCAGCTGATCCGCGACATCAATCGGCTCGGCGACGATATCGCGTTGGGTGCGCTCGAACACCATGAAAAGCTGGACGGCAGCGGCTACCCCTTGGGGACCCGGAAAATATCTTTCAGCGGCCAGGTGATCGGCATCGTCGACTGCTACGAAGCCTTGACAAACGAAGAACGACCCTACCGGAGGGCCCGAGATCCGATGGACACTCTGAAGCTCATCAAGGACGATGTGGAAGCCGGCAAATTCAGCCGTCGCATCTTTGAGAAATTCTGCTATAGCCTGATATGACCCCTGACGGCGTGGGATTCTTCGAAAAACGTTTTTTCAAGCAAGGCGCCCTCATGCCCTCATGTCCTCCCTTCCGGACCAGCGCCCAGCCGTGAACGTGCCCGAACATCCCTCCGCGGCCGGGGCATGTTGACATAAGCGCGCATATTTCTTAAAATTATCGATAACTACTGAATATTTTTTAAGAACCGCAACTTAAGCGTTGTGGCTTCCCGTCTCGCCGTCATCATCCACCGCTTCCGTGGGGAGATGCGCTTTACAGAGCGGTGGGTTTCTTTCTCCCGCGATGGGGTTATCGGTATATGTACAATGCCTATTTCGGATTCCGCGAGAAGCCTTTCAAACTGGTGCCGAATCCGGAATACCTCTTCCTCAGCAGGAGCCATGAAGAAGCCCTGGCGCACTTGAACTATGCCATCTCGCAAGGAGACGGATTCGTTGAAATCACCGGCGAGGTGGGCACGGGCAAGACCACCCTGTGCCGGGCCTTCCTGGAAAGCCTGAATGACCAGACCGTCGCCGCTTACATCTTCAACCCGAAACTGGGGCCGAAGCAGCTCATGCGCAGCATCAGCGATGAATTCGGCGTCCAATACCGGAGCGACGACACCAAGGACCTGATCGACAAGCTCAACCATTTTCTGCTTCAGAAAAAGCGTGAACGCAAAAAAGTCATCATCGTGATCGACGAGGCCCAAAACCTGAGCAAGACCGTGCTCGAACAGCTGCGGTTGCTGTCCAACCTGGAAACCAACCGGGAAAAGCTGCTTCAGATCATCTTGGTCGGACAGCCGGAGCTGGCTGCGATGCTCGATTCACATGAACTGCGCCAGATCGGCCAACGCATTTCGCTGCGCTACCAGATCTCACCGCTGAGCTTGAAGGAGACCCAGGAATACATTCAATACCGCCTCAACATCGCTTCCCAGAAGCGGCAGCCGCTATTCGATCCCGCCGCCATCCGGCTGATCTACGCGTATTCCAAAGGCATCCCCCGCGTGATCAACATCGCCTGCGATCGGGCGTTGATCGCGGCCTTCGGCACCCATCAGCACAAGGTGACCCGCCGGGTCGCCAAGACCGCCCTCGGCGAAATGATGCACCGGGGCCGCGCGTCCGCCGCCGGGCTGATGGACGGCCGCCGGGCACTGGCGTTATTCGTCCTGCTTTGTGCGGTGACCGCGGCCTTTCTCTACCGCAAGCCGTTGAGCGATGCCTTCCAGAGCCGCTTCTTCACGCCCCCGGCCTCACACCCGTCCGGATCGAGCGCCGATGATTACGCCGCCGGAGCCGCCTTGCCGCCTCCGCCGCGCTCCGGTGCCGGAGCCGATTCCGGCGTGACCCCGGAGCGGGCGCTTGCCGATCGGCCGGAGCAGGCCGCCGGCCTCAAGCCGTTGAATCCCCGCTTGACCGACTTTTTAAAGCAGATGGACGGACGCGCGTCCCGGCGGACCGCCTTCAGGGATACGCTGGATGCCTGGGGAGCGGTCGCCGAGCCGAAACCGTATCTGGAGGCCATTGAAGACGATTCGACCTTTTTCAACTTGTCGGCCAAGGCCGCCGGGTTCTTCGTTCAGCGCATCGAGGCGAACCTGGAGGTGCTGCGCAACCTCAACATGCCCGCCATCCTCGAATTTCGAACCGATGCCAAACGTTCGCCCGGTTATCTGGTCCTTTCGGGTTCCAGCGCAGAACACCTTTGGTTGAAGGCAGGGGAGCCGTCGCCCCTCGCCGTCGCTGCCGGCGAAATCGATCAGAATTGGACCGGCGTCGCCTACATTCTCTGGAAAAATTTTCTTTCGGTGGAAGGAACGATCCCCGGCAGCGCACCGCCGGATTCGGTCGTGGCGTTGAAGATGCTGCTGCGCGAGGCGGGAAACAGGAACCTGGCCCTCAGCCGCGAATACGACTCGGCCACCCAGAAGGCGATTGAACGGATTCAGGCCAAATACGGCCTTCCGGTCGACGGGGTCGTAGGCCCCCTGACCAAGATCGTTCTTTACCGCGAAGCGAAGTCGTTTGAAATCCCGCGACTGGCCAGCCCGTGAAGGTCGGGTCTCCGGGCCGGTTCTACCGGGGGAGGAAATCATCGTTGAGCTCGATCCTTAAAGCCCTCAGGAGAGTCGAAGAATCCGGCCAGACCGGAGAGACTCTCGTTCACCCGTCGCTGCCTCACGAGCCGCCCTCGCAGCGGCCGTCCTTGAAACCGGGCGCATGGCTGCGGGGCAGGCGCCGGGTGTATGTGCTGGCCGTGGCGCTGCTATTGGCCGGAGCCGGCGCGGTCTATTTTGGGCGCGGGGACAACGGCGCCATGCCCTCGGCCGATTCCCGGCCGAATGAAGTCCGCGGGCAGTTGCCGCCGGGGCCCCCCGCCTCTGCGGCCCAGCCCGCCTCCGTTCCCACCCGGACCGTTCAGCCCAAGCCGGCTCCGCCTGCCGCGCCGCCGCCCGAATCCGCTTCTCCGCCGGTCCCGGCAGCCCAGCCGGCATCTCCGGTTCAGGCGCCGCCGCCGACCAGCCGGGTGCGCCCGCGGGAGAGCCCGTCAACCCCTCCGGCCGAGGTGCGATCCTCTTCGGCTCGGAGCGCAGGCTCATCCGCTGAACGCTCCGACCGGGACCGAGCGCCCGCCCCCCGGACGGCCGAAGACAATTTGAGCCGCATCGATGAATCCAAGCTCAAGCTGATGGCGATCGCTTGGGCTGCGGAGCCTTCTCGCCGCCTGGCCGTGGTGAACGGGCACATCGTCAAGGAGGGGGAATCCGTGGAGGGGTTCAGCGTGACCCAGATCCGCAAGGACGACATCATCGTCAACGACGGCGGCCGGTCCTGGCGGGTGGAACTGAACCTGAAAAGCCAACAATGACTTGACCCCGAGCGGATTAGTTGGGTAGAATCGCCCCGTTTAAATAGCGCCGATTCGGTCCATTGGCCTGCCGGACCCATCCGAGGATGGAAGTGGACGCGGGGCGTTTGGCTGCGAGGTTGGATCTCAGCAGAGTATGGCTGCCTTCCTGGATGCGGTGGGATCTAAATGGCGTGCTTTTTCGGTTCGGTGCAATCCGCCGGCGCGGCGCGCGCTGGCGCTGACGGCGGCCTGGCTGCTGATCGTCAACCTGTTTGCCCTCACGGCGTTTAACCGCCTGAACCTCGCTCCGGACAACGCCTTGGACTGGATGTCGGAGGGATCCGTCCGGCCGGTTCAACCCAGCTGGAACATCATCGACCTGCACAACCGCTGGGATGCCTACTGGTATCTCAACATCGCCCAGGAGGGTTACGTTGATCGCGGTGAAAAGACCATCTCCAATGTGGTTTTTTTCCCGCTATACCCGCTGTTGATCAGGGCCGTCGGGCCGCTGGCCGGCGGCAACCTCGTATTGGCGGGCTGGATGGTCAGCGGCCTTTTCCTGATGCTGTCCGTATGGATGCTGGTCCGTCTGACCCAGGAGTTTCATCCCGAGATCGATCCGCTCCTGCCGCCCCTCTTCCTGCTGGCCTATCCCGCGGCCTTCTTTCTGAATGCGGTTTATTCCGAATCGCTGTTCCTGTTTCTTTCTCTATCCATGATGTTGTGGACCTTGCGGCGCAACTTTTTCCTGGCGAGCCTCATCGCGGCGTTCGCTTCGGCCACCCGCATTGCCGGCGTATTTCTTTGCGTGCCGCTGCTGGTCGAATTCATACAGGCGAACGGCTGGCGCGCGCTGTTGACTCGCCGGGTCTGGCCTTTGGCGCTGGCCCCGGCCGGGGCGCTGGCGTTTTTCCTCTACCATTGGGTCGCCTTTGATGATTTTTTTCTTTATCTGCGGATCCAGCGTCTTTACGGGAGGGACTTCCGGTTCGACGCCTTGGAGTATGTGGTTCGCAACAATCCCAACATCGTCGTGACGGCCTACGATGCCGCATTGGTGGCGGCAGCGGTTATTATGGGAGTTCTCGCTCTGAAAAAGTTCCGGCCCTCTTACGGCTTGTATATGCTGGTATCGCTGGCCGTCGCTTTGAGCAGCGGGACCGGTCTCGGCATCGCCCGGTATTCCATGGTGCTGTTTCCGATCTACATTATGGCGGGCGGCATTCGTTCGGTGGTCGGCCGCAGCGTCTGGCTCTTCAGCTCGGCGCTGCTGCTGGCCCTCAATATCATCTGCTTCGTCAACCACTACTGGGCCGGTTGACGCCGCTCATGGATTGGGACGTACGGGGTGTAGCGATGGACCCTCTCTCCGACAACGAACTTTCGCAGCGGGAAACGCCTGCCGACAGCGACCGGCTCGTCAGCGTGATCGTCCCGGCATTCAACGAAGCACCGAACATCCCCTTGATCTACCAGAAAATCGCCGAGCTGCTGCCGCAGGCGGGCGCCCGCCGCTGGGAGTTGATTTTCGCCGATGACGGCAGCCGGGACGACTCCTGGTCCGTCATCTGCACGTTGGCCGCGGCGGACGCCAACGTCCGGGGCGTGCGGCTGTCGCGCAATTTCGGCCACCAGTACGCGTTGCTCGCCGGCCTGGAGGCCGCCGAAGGCGAGGTCGTGATCATGATGGACTGCGACCTGCAGCACCCGGTGGAAATGATCCCCACGATGCTGGAACGCTGGCGGGCGGGCTATCAAGTGGTGAAGACCATGCGGCAGGACGACTGCGAGATCGGCTGGTTCAAGCGCTGGACGTCGCGTGCTTTCTACCGGCTCTTTTCGGTGCTCAGCGGCGTGAATCTGCAGCCCGGCCTGGCGGACTTCCGGCTGCTCGACCGCCGGGCGTTGAACGAGCTGTTGCGGCTGCGGGAGGAGGGGCTGTTCCTGCGCGGGCTCACGGAGTGGATCGGCTTTTCCTCCTGCGTCATCCCCTACCAGGCCGGCCAACGGGCATGCGGCCAATCGCAATACAGCTTAAAGAAAATGCTCCGCCTTGCCTGGAACGGGGTGAGCTCATTTTCGATCACGCCCCTGCGGATCGGCATTTTCATCGGATTGATCGGCAGCCTGGTTTCGCTTCTCAGCATGTTCTATGCCTTTTTCGGAAGAATTTTCGGCCGCGGACTCGTTCCCGGATGGGCCTCGACCCTGATGGTCATATCGCTGCTTTTCTTTCTGCTGTTCGTCTATCTCGGCGTTCTCGGCGAGTACATCGGCCGCATCATTGTCGAAGTGCGGCACCGGCCCCGCTTCATCGTCTGCGAAACCAAGGGGTTCGGCAAACGCACCCGCATACCGGATGACATTCTCAGACGCTAACCCGGTCGACGGTCTGACCCAAGCCGGACCGGGCGGCCCCGTCGTCCGGCTGATCGTCAACGCGGACGATTTGGGGGTATCCGAGCGGGTGAACGACGGCATCGTTCAGGCCCACCGTTCCGGCATCGTCACCGCCGCCTCGTTGATGGCGAGCGGCCGCGGCTTCGATCATGCCGTGCAGTGCTGCCGCCGGGCGCCCGAACTGGATGTGGGCGTCCACCTGACTCTGGTGGCCGAAAAGCCTCTGCAACCAAAAGAGTCTTCCCTGACCGGCGACGACGGCCGCTTGCCCCCGACCATCGGCGTCTTTCTGCGGCGCTGCCTGGCCGGAGCCATCCGGATGACGGATATCCAGGCGGAGCTTTCCGCTCAGATCGAGCGCGTTCTGGATCATGGGCTGCGGCCGACCCACCTGGACAGCCACCAGCATGTGCACGCCCTGCCCGGTATCGCCCAACTGGTTTTGCGGCTCTCGGACCGCTACCGCATTCCCTTCGTCCGCGTCCCGGTCGAGGAACCGCGCATCGACCGGCCGCTGAGCCTCCATGCCGCGTCCCGCTGGAGCGGCGCCATGGCCCTTCGGACGAGCTGGATGCTGGCCCGCCTTTCAGGAGCCCGCACGCCAGTAGGCAGACGGCTGAGGTTCTTGGGATTTACGGAGGGTGGGCGGCTGACGCGCACCCGCCTGCATCGGTTGCTCCGGACGCTCCGGCCGGGGCGCACCTATGAGCTGATGTGTCATCCGGGATTCGCACCGGACGAGCCGGATATTCAACGTTGGCGCTATCGCCACGAGCAGGAACTCCGGGCGCTCACCAGCGCCTGGATTCGTTCGGAGATCGCCGCCCGCGGGATCCGCCTGATCGGCTTTAACCATCTGATCCCGTCGGATTTTTTTGTCCGACGAACAGATAGTGGCTGATCCAGGTGGGGGTCGGCAGCGGCCGCTCGTCGATGATGGAGAAACCGGCCGTGACGATCGCCTGGCGGTAGCCGTCGGGGGATTCGAAGTGCGGAGGGTCGCCCTGGGTGATCCCGAACACCCGGACGGAAAGCGCCTCCTGGGCCATGATCGCCCAGTACTTCCAACGCGGGCGATCGACGACTTCCTTGACGATCAGCCGTCCGCCCGGCCGTAGAACGCGGGAGCAGCCTTCCAGGATCCCCCTCCAGGCGTCTTTGCGCACCGTGTACAGCACATCGACAACCGAGACCGCATCAAAAACCGACTCCGGGAAAAGCCCCAGCCCCGCAGTGGAAAACTCGACACCCGGAGACGCGGTCCGGCGTGCGGCTTCGATTTTAGCCGCATCATGATCGATTCCGTGGATCTTCAATGCGCGGTGCGATGGATCTCTGGACAGCAGATTGACGAGCAGCCCATGGCCGCAGCCCACGTCCAGCAGCGCCCCGGTCGTCGGAAACCGGTCCATGAGCGGCCTGAACGGACAGGTCAGGGCACGCATCACCACGTGCAGCCGCGTGGGCAGCCCTTCGCGGGCATACGCCCTCCAGGCCGTCCGGACGCTATCCATGCCGCTCAAACATCGCCCAGTATTGCGCGCCCACCGGCAGTCCGAGCAGTTTTTCTTCGATCCCGGCCCACATCCTGAATCGCAGCCACCGCGGCGGGAAGATGTTCACATAGGCATGTTGAACCGGATGGAAAGCGCTGTCTCGAAACAAGGCATTCGTCCGGCGCAGCGTCAACAGGCGCGCGTCGCCGTCGAAGGGGCACATTTTGACGAGCAGGCGGGTGGCGGGGTTGAAGGGATTATGCTCCCAGATCACCAGCCGGGATGCGGGGTTCATCCGGTCCCGCAGGGTCTGCGCCGTCGCCGGCCGGTCGCTGGGAGGAATGTGATGAAAGACATGGCAGCTGATCACGAAGTCGAACCGGAGGCCGGCGGGCAGCTCGTTCCAGCCGCTCACCAGGCCGATGGGATCATCACCCGCCAGGTCCCTGGCCTCGCGGATGGTTTCCACCGATGGGTCGAAGCCGAAAAGCCTCAGTCGTCCCGTTTCCACCAGAGCCCGCAATGAGCCGAACTCCAGCAGGGCTTTGAGCATGCGGCCGTTCCCGCACCCGAAATCCAGATAGCAAAACTCGCTGCCGGCGCAGCGCTCTGAAATCCAACGGCTGACGCGGGCGGCCCGCTGGCGGATGAAATCGGCGCTGTGGACTCCCGGAGGCAGGCTGCGATCGTGGATGCGCTCGTAATCGCGCGCCACCTGGTCAAAGACGCTCTTAGACATGCCTCAGCTTCCTGGGGTGCGCCATCACCGCTCTCGGCCGGCGGCTTTTTGATAGAGCGGAGAAATGTCACGCAAGGTGGTCACGACCTGCTTGAGGGATTTCAGGAAGTGGCGGACGTCGTTCTCGGTGTTGTCGATGCCGAAGGCGATCACCAGCGTTCCTTGGGCGTCGGCATGGCTCAGGCCGATGGACAGCAGTACGTGGGAGGCGCGCAGAGACCCGGTCGCACACGCCGAGCGCGTGGAAACCCCGATCCCCTCGTCGTCCAGCATGAGCATGACGCTCTCGCCCTCGATGTACCGGATCGAGGCCGAGACCAGATGCGGCAGGCTGTGCACCGGATGGGTGTTGATGATCACCTCGTCGAGGTAATCCGGCAGCTCGCGCAAAAAAAGGTCCTTCAACCCTTTCAGATAGGCATGGCGCCGGTGGATGTCGCGGGCGGCAATCTCCGCCGCCCGGCCCATCCCGATGATGCCGATCAGGTTCTCGGTCCCGGCGCGTTTGTTGTTTTCCTGCACCCCGCCGTCCAGAATCGGAAAAATCTTGACCCCGCGCCGGATGTAAAGCCCGCCGACGCCGGTCGGGCCGTAGAACGTGTTGGATGCAAAGCTCACCAGGTCGGCTCCGATCTGCTGGACATCGAAGGGCATGATGCCGACCGAATCCACCGCGTCCGTGTGGAACAGAATCTTCTTCGCGCGGGCGATCGCAGCAATTTCCTCCACCGGTTGGAGCGTACCGGTCTCGTTGTTGCTGTGCATGACGGAGATCAGGATGGTCTCGGGGGTGATGGCGTCGGCCACGTCCTGCGGCCGGACCCGGCCCTGCTCGTCCACCGACAGGCTGGTTACCGTAAAGCCGTCGGATTTCAGGCGACGCAGGCTGCGGATGACGGCATTGTGCTCGATGTTGGTGGTAATGATATGCTTGCCCTTGTCGGCGTTGGCCATGGCCACGCCCTTGATGGCGTGGTTGTCGGCCTCGGTCCCGCCGGAGGTGAAGACGATTTCTTTTGGGGTATCGGCGTTGATCAGCCGGGCCACCTGCTCGCGGGCCTTTTCCAAAACAGCGGCGGCCTCCTCCCCGGCCCGGTGCTGGCTGGAGGGGTTGTGATAGTCGTGCTGGATGGCCTCAATCATGGCCTGCTTGACTTCGGGCAACAGCGGGTTGGATGAAATATGATCCAGGTTGATGTATTTCATACGGCAGCGCTCTCCTCCTCCGGCAGCGGCATCAATGCTCTTCTTGGAGGTCGTGCTGGCAGGCCTCGCAGAAGGTCACGCCCTCCTCGATCTCCACATCGCAGTACGGGCAGTAGCACTTGTCGCCGTGCGAATGCTCGTGCTCATCCTTGCGCTTGAGCTGCGGACGTTGAATGCCCGCCTTGCGGTCCTCGTAGTCCCTGATGGCCATCTGCAAGGCGTCCGCACCCAGGTTCGAGCAGTGCAGTTTGTTCTTGGGCAGCCCTTCGAGGGCCTCGGCCACGTCTTTGTTGGTAATTTTCTTGGCCTCTTCCAGACTCTTGCCCTTGGCGATCTCCGTCAGCATGCTGGAGACGGCGATGGCCGACCCGCAGCCAAACGTTTGGAACTTGATGTCGTCGATACGCTCGTCCTTGATTTTGAGATAGATGGTCATCATGTCCCCGCACAGGGGATTGCCGACTTCACCGACGCCGTCGGCATCCTCGATGGTGCCGACGTTGCGGGGGTTGCGGAAGTGATCCATCACGACCTTGTTGTACATCATGGGCTCGTCTCCTCTTGCAGCGACCGTCGAAATGTTGGCAAAACAATAAGCATGCCAACCTGTTAGTAAAGCGTGGACAGACTTATAATCCAAATTCCGCCTGTTTCGCAACCACCTTTGAAATGAAAGCCGGATACGGGACCAACTCCCCGGATAGAACCGCGTCCGGCTCGGCTGCGTCCGCCGTCGGCATAGGGCGGGGTTTGACTTCTGGTGGATATCCGCATAGAACGATCTCCCGATATGGCTCTGACCTCGCGAGCGAAACGGCTGCTCCCGGCGGCAGCCATCCTGTTTATTCTCCTGGGCGTGCTCGCCGGGTGGTTGCCGACGATCTGGATCAACCGTCCGGAGGCTCGGGACGCCATTCAACGCTATCTGGGCACCGCCATCGGCGGAACGGTTGCCTTCGACCGGGCCAAGCTGTCGATCTTTCCGAGAATTTGCGCATCGGTCGAGCATCCGCGCCTGGACCTGCCCGATCGGATCAGCGCCCGGGCCGCCGAGATCGACGTTTGCCTGCAGCTGCTCCCTCTTCTGCGCGGCCGGGTTTTGCCCGACTCAGCTCACATCCGATTCCCGGAAATCAACCTGTCGGCCGCCGGGATGCCCGCAGCGGCTGCTCCTCCCTCTCCATCCGATATCCTGCGTCTGTTCGCTGAAGCGGCCGGCCGCCTGAAGCACCTCCCCGAATCCGAAATTGAGATGAGCGGGGGCCGCATAGCGCTGTCCATGCCCGCAGGACGCCGCCTCGAATTTCACAGTGTCAGCCTGCGCTGGCTCCGGAGCGGCCCGGACGTACAATGGGCGCTGGAGGGCGGGTCCGATAGTTTCACTTCTTTCAGCTCGGTCGGTCGGCTGGACACGGACTCGCTCAATGGAACGGCCGCCCTCAAAGCCGCCGATGTTCAGGCCCAGCGGGTTCATGCCTGGCTCAGGCCCGAGGATCCCTTTTTCGTGCGCGAGGGCCGGCTCGATCTCGACGCGGCCGTTCGTCTGAACGGCCCCGAACACCTGAATGCGGTGATTCACGCGAAGGCGCCGTCCATCACCCTCGGCCGTCAGCACCGCGAAACCCGCCTGCGCGTGGAGCGGCTGAAAGCCGATGTGGATCTCTCCCCCAAAAGACTGGCGGTCGAAGTACGCGAATGCGCGGCCGCCGCGCCACCGGCCGCCATCGCGCTCTCGCTCGTCGTCGACGAGCGGGCTCAACCCCGCATCGAGGTCCAGCTCGAGGGCCGCGTCGATGCCGGCGGGGTCCGCCAGGCGGCCCTGGCCTTGCTTCAGGAGCCGAACGACGTCAACCAGGTTTTCGAAATCCTGCGCGACGGAGAAATCCCCTCCATCCGGATCAACCTGCGCGGCAACGCATGGAACGATCTGGTTGCATTGGGCAACCTGCAAATCGCGGGGCGCCTTGAAAACGGCCGGTTGCACCTTCCCTGGATCGACCTGGACCTGGAGGCGGTCTGCGGCGATGTCCGTATCGCCGAGGGTGTCCTGGAGGGCAGCGATTTGATGGCCCGCTACCAGGGCACCCGGGGCGAAAACGGGTCGTTGCGCGTCGGCCTCTCATCGGCCGATCCGGTGCTCCGGCTCGACATTTTTGCCAACGCCGAGCTTTCGTCCCTTCCGGCGGTGCTGGGCCGGGTGGTTTCGGACCCGGCGTTTCGCCGGGAGGCCGCGCGCATCCAGGAGTTTTCCGGCACGGCCCGCGGAACGCTGCGGCTCAACGGCACCCACACGGATCTGACGGTGGAGGTGCAGGCAAAGGATGTCGACCTCAAGGCCCTCCACCCCGACATTCCCTATCCGCTTCGGTTTCAGGGCGGTGAGGTTTCCTATGAGGCGGATTCGATCATTCTGCGCGAGGTGGATATCGCCGTCGGCGATTCCAAACTGTTCAAGCAAAATTTGACTTTGGGTCTCTCCGAAGAGCTTCTCATCGAATCCAGCTCGCCCAAGGCGGTCATCCATCTGGCGGAAATCTTCGACCTGCTGCGCGACCGGCCGCCGTTCAACCACCTGCATCGCCTGGGAGGGGTGGTCACGTTCAACCGGTGGCATCTCACCGGTCAGTTGCGTAATCCCTCCACTTGGAAGCTGGCGTCGATCGGAACCGTTCAGGAGCTGATGATCGAATCTGAGCTTCTGCCCGGAATTTTTCGGTTGCCGGCCGGCAGCTTTGACTGGCTGGACCGGACCATCCGCTGCGCGGGGGCCAAAGGGTCGCTCAACCAATCCGACATCAGGGAACTCGTCGCCGAAGCGGATTGGACAGACGTGATCCTGGCAAGGTTCCAAGCCCGCGAACTGGATTTGTCGATCGCCGATACGTTTCATGTCGTGCAAACCATTCCGGACGCGGCCCGCCATGCCGGAGCGTTTTACCCTGCGGACGGCACCGTGCGCATGCAGGATCTCCGGCTCCAGATCCGACTTCTCCCGGAGGGCTTGACGCTGGATCGGTTCGCGGCCGGATTTAAAGACTCCCGGATCCTATCAGCTCCCATCGGCCTTCCGCTGGCCTTCACCGCCGGGGACCTCGATTGGCGGGGCTCAGCGTTCAAGCTGGGGATCGCGAAGGCGTCGCTGGGGCAATCCGAGGTCCAAGACCTATGGATCGCCGCGGACGGGGGCGCCGGCGGCGGCTTGGATCTGCGGGCCGCTAGCGCCGTCATCGCGTTCGGCGAAATCTTTACGCGTCTGCTGCCGCGGACGGGCCTGGAAGGCCTGCGCGAAGATGTGCGCGACATCCAGGGGATCCTGACTGCGTCCCATGTCAGCATCAGGGGACCGCTCCGGGACCCGCGGCGTTGGAATGTCCAGGCCGAATCGGAGCTCAAGGACATCTTCGTGGCCACGACCTTTCTGGAGGACCCGATCGAGCTCCCCGCGGGGCGGCTGGCGTTCACAACCCCCGAAGAGCCGGAGGCCGCGTCGGCCCTCCTTCAGCTGGATTCGATCCGAGTGCGCATCGGGACGGATTCAGCGGTTCTGTCCGGCGACATCGCGCGGACAGACAGCGGCACCGCCCTCCAAATCGGAATCCGGTCCGAGACCCTCGACTGGGGCAGGATTGAAAAGCTCTCCGAGCGCTTCGCCCGACACCGTCAACCGGACAGCCGGCCGGTGCGCGGGCGCCTGAACCTGCTCCTGGATCGCCTGGTGCTCGACCAGGTTCATTTGATCCCGTTCCATGCGGATGTGCGGCTCGATGCGGAGAACACGCGGGTCGAAATCGAGCGGGCCGGCTTCTGCGGCATTACCTTGATCGGCCGCGTGGATGTCGACGGGCCGATCGTGGACGCCTTCATCGTTCCGATTGCAGACGTCATGCCGTTGGACGGCGTCATCTCCTGCCTGTCGGAGGAGAAAAGCCTCCTCAGCGGCTATTTCAATTTGAACGGACAGCTCCGCTTCAGGGGCCGGCGCGACGACCGGGCCCAGGCGTTGAAGGGACGCCTGACATTTGTCGCCGAAGACGGCACCATCCGGCAATCGCTTCTCTTCGCCCGGCTGTTCACCCTCCTCAATCTGACCGAAATCTATCGCGGGAAACTCCCCGATTTCAACACCCAGGGACTCGACTACCAGCGCATGAGCGCATCCATCGACGTGAAGGGCGGCAAGTTCAGGGTCAACGACTGGTCGATCGACGGCCGGACCCTTTGGATCGGCTCACGGGGTGAGATCGACATCGAGACCCAACAGATCGACTTCACCATCATGGTCTCGCCCTTCAAGACCATCGACCGGATCATCAACGCGATTCCAGGCCTTCGCTGGATTCTCGGAGGTCGGCTCGTTGCCATTCCCATGCAGGCCGTCGGCCGCCTGGACGACCCTCGCGTGATTCCGTTGTCTCCTTCCGCCGTGGGCACCAGCATCGTCGAAATGATCGAACGCACCCTGCTGCTGCCCATCCAGGTCATCCAGCCCCTGGTTCCCGGCCTGCAGGAGACGTCGAGCGGAACGATCAGCCGCTGACCGCGCATGCGCCGCGGCGGCTTGACATTATCCCAATCAGCCCCACATTTGCGCGCATCAGCAGCGCTCATCCGAGCGTTGGCAATCTCTTCGATGATGATCGTGACAAGGAGGTCGACGATGGCATATACCTGCAAGACCTGCGGTGCCGTGGCCGATGAGCCCGGGCACCTGTGCAACCCCTGCGGAGACAAAACCAAGTGCAGTTTCTGCGGTGCTCCGTCAACGGATACCAAACACGTTTGCAAGGACAAGCTCTCCGCCATGAAGTACGTCTGCGGAGGATGCGGGCGAGTGGCCATGGAAGCCGGTCATCTCTGCAATCCGAACCCGATACGGTAGCCGAGCGCAACCAACCGGCGGGCCAACCCGCCCGCCGGTTGGCAACTATGGAGGCGGCGATTGCACGATTTCGATGAGGTGGTCGATCGGAGGAACACGGCCAGCGAGAAATGGGACAAATACCGGGGCCGGGACATCATTCCCATGTGGGTGGCGGACATGGACTTTCGCTCGCCGCCGGTGGTCATCGAAGCGCTGCGACGGCGCACCGAGCACGGCGTTTTCGGATATACCGGCGCCTCGCCGGAGCTGAATCATGCCGTCATCCACATGCTGGAGCGTGACCACGGCTGGCGGATCGACCCGCAGTGGATCGTCTGGCTGCCGGGCCTGGTGACGGGCCTGAATGTGACCTGCCGGGCGGTGGGCTCGGACGGTGACGATGTCCTGACGCTGGTGCCGGCATACCCGCCGTTTCTATCCGCTCCGCGCTATTCCGGGCGCGGCGTAGTGCGGGTGCGCCTGCACGAGGGGTCCGGCGGCTGGAGCATCGATTTCGAACGCCTGGCGGACGCCGTCACGCCGAAAACCAGGCTCTTTCTGCTCTGCAACCCGCACAATCCCGTCGGGCGCGTATTTGAACGGCATGAGCTGGAGCGGCTGGCCGAGCTGTGCCTCGCCAAGGGCATGACGATCTGCGCGGATGAAATCCACTGCGGGCTGGTGCTCGACCCCGGCAAACGGCATGTCCCGATCGCCACGCTCAGCCCGGAGGTCGAGCAACGCACCATCACGCTGATGGCGCCGAGCAAAACCTTCAACCTGGCGGGGCTCGGCTGCTCGTTTGCGATCATCCCCTCGGAGGCCCTGCGCCGGCGGTTTATGGAGGCCAAGGCCGGCATCGTTCCCATGATCAACCCCTATGGCTACCTAGCCGCCCAGACGGCCTACACGCACGGTGAGCCGTGGCGCCAAGAGCTGGTCGCCTACCTCCGGGGCAACCGCGACCTTCTAGCGGCGGCCCTGCCTCAAATGGCCGGCGGCTTATCCATGGCGCCGGTCGAGGCCACCTACCTGGCCTGGATCGATCATCGCCGGGCCTCGCTGGCCGACCCCGTGCGTTTCTTCGAGGAGGCCGGTGTGGGTCTGCAGGATGGCCGTGACTTCGACGGCCCGGGCTTCGTACGCCTCAACTTCGGCTGCCCCCGGGCTCTTTTACAGCAGGCCATCGAGCGGATGTCCATCGCGCTGCAGAGGCACCTCAACGCGTGAAACGCCCAGCGCTCATGGCGGAAGCGGCGCAGGCGCTCTCATCGGTTGATGGGTGCGGCTTACTTGACCAGCCGGCGGCGCATGAAGATCAACGCCAGCACGGTGAACAGGAAAGCGAAAACAACCAGGTAGACCATGCTGAGCAGCGGGACGGTTTCGCACCGGCCGAGGCAGATCAGACGGGCGAGCTCGATCAGATGGTAGAGGGGGAACGCCAGTGCCAGCGGTTTGGCCCATAGCGGCAGGTTGGAGACCGGAAAAAAGGTCCCGCTGAATAAAAACATGGGGGTCACGAACAGAAAAATCGGAAGGTTGAACATCTCGATGGTCGGAACCACCCCGGTGAAGAACAGCCCGACGGCGCCGAAGGCGAATCCGCCGAAGAAGGCCAGGGGAATGGCGATCAGACCGTAAGGCAACGGCACGTAGCCGAACGCCCCCAGCACGCCCAGCATGATCGCGGCGGCGGCGGCGGCTTTGCTGGCGCTCCAGACGATCTCGGCGATGATGATTTCCTCGATCGACAGGGGCGTCGCCAGCATGCCGTCGAACGTTTTCTGGTAGTACATCCGCACGAAGGACGCATAGGTGGTTTCGAAGAACGCGTTGTTCATGACGGCGGTGGCGATCAGGGCCGGCGCGATGAAGGCCGTGTAGGAAAGCTCGGCCCCGGCGTACCGGATTTGGCCCACGATCCCCACGAACCCTAGGCTGAAGGCCGCAATGAATAGCAGCGGCTCCAACAGGGGGGTGATGAAATTGATCTTCCAGATCTTCTGGAACGTGACCAGATTGCGCCGCCAGACCTTCCAGAACCGCCAGGATATGACTCCGATGTTCATGATCGAATGGATGTTAGGTTGAGGTTGTTGAACGTTTCAAAGGTGCCCGGCCGATGCAACGATGCCCTCAGTCTCGCAACTCCCGTCCGGTCAACCTCAGGAAAACATCCTCCAGGGTTCCATTCCGGAACGTGCATTGCTCATGACAGAAATTGGCCCGAACCGCCGCGCTCAGATCGTTGCCGTCCGGGGTGTAAAGAATGATGCGCTGGCCGAGGTCGTCATGCGGAACTTGCTGGGCTTTCAAAAAGTCCCGCAACGTCTGATCAGGCCCAACGATTTCGATCACATGGCGGCCGACGTGCCGCTCGATCAGGTCGGCGGGGCTGCCGTCCACGAGGATCTTGCCGGCGTCGACGATCACCAGGCGATCGCAAAGGCGGCTGGCCTCCTCCATGTAGTGGGTGGTGAGGACGATGCTCAAACCGCTCGCCTTGAGCTTCTCCAGCCGGTCCCACACCTGGTGACGGGACTGGGGGTCCAGCCCGGTGGTCGGCTCGTCCAGGATCAGCAGATCGGGCCGGTTGATGAGCGACCGCGCCAGGATCAGGCGCCGGATCATCCCGCCGGACAGATCCATGACCTTGGCGCTCCGGCGGTTGGACAGCGCAAAGAAGTCGAGTAGTTCGCGGGTCCGGGACGCCGCTTCCTTGGACGGGATGGAGAAATATCCGGCGAAGACCATCAGGTTTTGTTCGACCGTCAGGTCCGGGTCCAGGGTGTTGTCCTGCTGGCAGACGCCGATCCGCGCCTTGATCCTGCGCCAGTCCCTGGAGATTTCCATTCCGAAGATGCGGATGATTCCGCGGGTCGGCGGTGAGAAGCCGTAGAGCATGCGGATCGTCGTGGTCTTGCCGGCGCCGTTGGGGCCCAAAAGCCCGAAAAACTCGCCCGGCCTCACGGTGAAGGATATCCCGTCGACGGCCGTGACGTCTTGGAACTTCTTGAAGAGATGCTGGACGTCGATAATTGGCTGCATGAAAACTGCCGCTATGCTTCTTGTTTCATCGTTCGGTCAGAGACGGAAAACAGCCCAGGCCGGAGGCTGCACTATGTCACCGCCGCCGGTAAAAGGCAACCCGCCGAGAAGGGCCGGCGCCGCGAGCAACCTTCCGGGGAGACATTCGCCGGCCCATTCCTGCGCTCCGCTCCATGCCGGACAGCCCATTATTTCAGGGCCGAGAAGGGTCCGGCATAGCCGGTGAGTTCCACGTAGCCCTGGCCTTCGATCGGACTGCCGCCCTTAACCCCCTTGACCGATACGCTTCCCTCCCAGTAGGTGACGCCCGTGCTCGCCGAGGTCTGCATCTCCTGGTCCGGCAGGTTCGACGTCACCTCGACGTCGATGCCCAGCAAAGGGATCTGGATCTGCCAACCCGATGGATAGACGGCTCCCGAGGCCTTGCTCCGCCATGTGTCCAGAATGCGGACGTCGAAATAGCTGCGATCGAGATGCCGCAGAGCTCCCAGCGAATCGATGTAGCTGCCGCTCGACGCTGGATTCAAGCCCCCGTCCTCTGTTCGCAGCAGAAAGATCATGAATTCGCTTCGGTCGGCCAGCTGGACGCTGAACCAATCCCATCCCACCGTGCCGGGCTCAAGCGGCGCCGTGCTGAATTCATGGTCCATCCAGCTTTCGCCCTTTACCGGGATGGACTTGCCCGCAACCGTGATGGAACCGCTCGTCTCCAATCGGCTGAACGAATAGTAGCAGCTGGCCCGCTCGGGCGTCGAGCCCTTGCGGCTGTACCCGCTGATCCCGTGTTTGACGGGCGGTTTGGCCGGTTTCAGTTCCAGTTCAAACGCGAAATCGTCGCCGGCCACCGATAGCTTGTGGGAATCCGGAAAGATGACCGCGCTCCAGCCCGGCAGAAATAGCGTCACGTCCTGGCCGTACTGGACCCAACCCCCGAGACCGAGTCCGGCGAGGCCCTCCCGGCCGACCTTCTCGGCCTGAAGGTGCCGTTTCGCCGATATGTCCGACAGGGCTGCGTGGCCGATGTAGACCTGCCGGGAGCGCCAGGCCGAGGGGGGGTCCGGCCATCCGGCCGAACCGCCGAAGGGCGTCAGCTGATAGCGGAAGAAGGTGAGTTGGTACCCGAAATGCCGGCCGGTCTCGGACTTCAGATTGCCGGTGTAATACCACCATTCGTTGCGGAATCCCGGGTGCGGGGCATGGTCCCGCGGGAACTCCAAGCGGCACGGCCCGGTGACCTGGAGGAATCCCGCGGGAGGATCGCCGGCATCCACGCTCCTCCCCACTGAAAGGAGGATCACGGAAGCCAGAAGGCATGCAAAGGTGATTCTCATCCGTTCTCGTCCAAGCGTTGATCGGCTGCCGCAGGCTTATCGTTCACGCAACAAGGCCGCCGGAGGGGTCCTGAAAACCGTCCGCACGGCCGGGACCGCCGCCGCCAGCGCCGTCAATATGATCAGCGGCAGGGAAAAAGCCAAGGCTCCCCAGTCCACGACGTATAAGAAGGTCCACCCGAACGACTGCCGGTTGATGACGTACACCAGCAGATAGGAAAGAAGGAACCCGCAAGCCAATCCCGCCGCCTCGCCAGCCGCCACCAGGAAGGACGCTTCCCAGAAGATCATCCCCCGGATCTGGCGAAAGCTCCCCCCGACGGCATAAAGGGTGTTCAGCTGACGGGTGCGTTCCAGCACCATGACCGTCAGCGTGGTGGTGATGCCCAGTGCGGCCACGGCCAGGGCGATGAGCAGCAGTACCGTCGTGATGGCGAACGTCTCGTCGAAAATCCGGAGCACCGATTCGCGCAAGTCCTTGCCGCTGACCATATCCAGGGCGTCGCCCCAGCGCTGGATGATGGCGTTGCGCAGGGCGCTCACCCGGCCGTTCACATCCGAGGTGCGATCCTTGAAGAAAAAGCGCACCCCGCTCCACTGGGGGTCGTGGTAACGCTCCTTGAAGTGCGTCCAGGAATAGAACACCACCCCGCCGTCCGTGCGATAGTCCCGAATGACGCCGACGACCGGAAGCTCGATGCGCGAGCCCTCGATCTGAGCCCGGAAAACATCGCCGATGCCGAGGCCGGTACGGGTGGCGAACACCTCCGATATCAGGACTCCATCCCCCTGCACCAGGCGCGCCCGCGTCTGCGCGAGGTCGCCCTGCAGCCACACGAAGCCCCCGTGATTCAAGAAGGTTTCGATGCCCATGACTTCGAATTCATAGGGGAAGTCGCCATAGTTCATCTGATACCGCCGACTTTGCACATAGTCGGCGCCGGCCTCCATCTGTTTCAGCCCGGCCACGATGGTTTCGGGAATCGGAAACCGGAACCGGTTGACCTGGCCCATCTTGGTGGTGACGAACAGGTCGCCGCTGACCGTCTGCCGAACCCAGAGCTCAACGGTGTGTCGGAAGCTGTGGACCATGACGACCAGCGCCGTAAATAGCGCCACGGCCGTGATCAGCGCTCCCACGGATATGGCCGTGCGCGCACCGCAGTCGCGCAGGTAGCGGCCGGCCAGATAGGCCGGGATGCCGACGAACCGGCGCAGCAGCGGCGCTAGCCGCTGCCCCAGCCGCTCCATCATCCAGGGTGAAAGCAGTGCGAAGCCGATGAAAAGCAGCATCATCGCCAGATACCCGGGCAGCGGAACTCCGGCGACGCCGGGCAGCAGCGACAGTGGCATGCAGGCAGCGATACAACCCAGCGCCCAAAGGGCCAGGCGCCGAACCGAGCGCCGCCTCCGCACACCCGCCTGGGAAATTTCCATCGCCTCCTTCGGCGCAACGCCCATCGCTTCGCGGGCGGGCTGCAATGCCGCACCGGCGGCCGTCAACAGCGTCACCCCAAAGCTGATGGCGATCTCCAGCGGACTGAGCACGAGGCCCTCCACCTGAACCCGCACGAACAGCGTCGAGATGGTTTGGCTCACGCCGTGCAGCAGGTATTTCACCAGGACCGAACTCAGCGGAATGGCGAGCAACCATCCGCCGACGCCGAAGAGCATTCCCTCGCAGAGAAAAAGCGTGAAAAGCGTTCGCGGCGAAGCGCCGAGCGACTTCAGAATCGCCAGCTCCCGTCGCCGCGCGGCCACGTTCAAGGCAACCAGGCTGTAAACCAGGAACATGCCCACGAACAGAGACGCGAAGCTCAGCACCGAGAGATTCAGCTGATAGGCCCGGATCATGGCCGTGCCGCTGTCCCGCGCCGCCGAGGGCGAGCGCAGCTCCAGCTCCGGCGGCAGTTTCTGCGCAAGATCGTTGATATCTTGCGGGGTGGCCTTGGGTTTGAACATGAGGTCGATGCGGTCCAGCAGGCCGTGCAGGCCGGTGAATTCCTGAAAGGTGGCGATGTCCGTCAACGCCACCCGCCCGCCTTCCACCAGCGCCAGACCCTCCGGCATCAGGATGCCGACCACGCGGAATTCCGCCGAATTGCGCGTATGATCCAGCTTCAGACGCGCACCGGAAACGATCTGTAGTTCGCGCGCCAGCGGCTCCGTCAAAATAATGGTGTAGGGCTCGCGGATCAGGTCCAGCCACCCCTCGTTCGCCTGGTCCCGGTCTCCGCTGATCCGCCACTTCCGGAAGGACCGGTCCAGAAGCGGGTCGATCCCGATCATCAGAAACGAATCCCCTGGAACGCCCGAACGGCGGACATAGGTCGTGAGCAGCGGCGAGAAGCCCTTGACGGCCGGGTGGCCGAGCAAGACGGGCAGGACGCCTTCGGGCAGATGGCCGCCGGGCCGCACCAGCACTTTCTGCGCGGTGCCGGCGAAGAAGTCCATGCTGCGCACGAAGGAACTCAGGGAGGCATGCACCGCCAGCCGGACGCTGGTGAATACCGCCGCTCCCAGGGCGATTCCGAGCAGCACGACCAGCGCCCGGCCCCAATGCGTCCGGAGGTTGCGCAGGCTGAACCACCGCAACAGGCGCAGGAAGAACATCAGCCGTTGCATGAGGAATCCGTTATGGCGCCGTCCCGGATCCGGATATGCCGGGTCGCCAGAGCGTCGGCCAGATCGCTGTGAGTGGCGATCACGACGGTGCGCTTGAAAGTGCGGTTGAGTTGCCCCAGCAGCTCGATGACGGTCATTCCGTTGCGGCTGTCCAGGTTGCCGGTCGGTTCATCCGCGAGGATGAGCGCGGGGTCGTTGATGAGCGCCCGGGCGATGGCCGTGCGCTGCATTTCACCGCCGGAAAGCTGGTCCGGGTGATGGTCCCGCCGGTTTTTAAGGCCCAGCCAATCGAGCAGCTCCATCGCTTTGCGGCGAGTGGCTTCGGCATCCTTGTCAGCGAGCAGGGCCGGCAGCGACACATTTTCGAGCACGCTCAGGGTCGGCAGCAGATTGAAGGACTGAAAGACCATGCCGACGACCTCGCGCCGGAATCGGGTTAAGTCCAGGCCATGGCTGTTCGACAGGTTGTTCCCGGCGACCGTGAGATCGCCGGACGTGGGGCGGTCCAGCCCGGCCAAGAGCGACAGCAGCGTGCTCTTGCCGGAACCGCTGTTGCCCTTGAGGACCACCAGCTCGCCAGGCGCCACATCCAGGTTGACCTGGTTGATGCCCACCACCGAGCTGTCGCCCAATGGGTAGATGCGGGTCAGGTTGGCGGCGTGAATGACGAGTTCGTTGGAAGGCGTCGCAGACATTTTCAAGGTGCAAGAAATCCTTTTTGCACCGCATCGTCGATCAGGGTGCGCACGTAGTCCCACAACAGCGGCGCGCCGCGCGCGACCGGCTGCATCCGCCGGACGACCTGATGGCGGCGGATCCGGTGTTGACGCCAGACCTGCCCCTGCGTGAAATAGTTGTGCAAGAAAGCCTGGAACCGGTCCATGGCGTGGGCATAGCAGGCCTCCGGCGTCTCGGCCGCTTCGAATTCGTCCCACAGCGTCCGGAAATCCTTAACTTGGTCAGCCGGCAGCAGGCCGAAAATGCGCTCGGCGGCCCGCTGCTCCCGCTCATGCTGGTCGACTCCCGCCTGTTCATCATAACAATAGGTGTCACCCGCATCGATTTCCACCAAGTCGTGGAGCAGAAGCATGCCGATCACCCGGCCGAGATCGACGCCTTTTGAACTGGCATATTCTGAAAAAATCATGGCCGACAGCGAGATGTGCCATGAATGCTCGACGGAGTTCTCGTGCCGACTGCGGTCGAGAAGAATCGTCTGCCGAAAGGTGTGCTTCAGCCGATCGATCTCGAGCAGAAATTCGACCTGGCGCTTGAACCGATCGCTGTGGCCGGGGATCAGCCCCGAATCGACCGGGACTCCGGCCGCCAGCTGCAATTTCCCAACCGCTTCATCCATCATGCCCTAATAGGTGCTCCTCCGTTCGCGCCGGCCAGCCGAGCCTCGATCCAACGTCAAGACCGGCCCGGACTCTTCCGGCCCCAAACGGCATACACCGGATCGGCATAAAGCATCTGACCGAAATACTTATCATTTTCCGGGCGAGGCAGGCCCTGCACGGAATATGTTTCAAGGTCCCTATATTGACCCGACTTCAGGAAATATTCAAGCACCATTCCCATGCGCTCGAACTCGTGCAGCTCCGTCCAGACGCGGATGACCTTGGGAGGAAACCAGCGGTTGGAAAAGGTTACGATGAACGGCCCGCCCGGTTTGAGCACACGGGCGACTTCATCAAACAGCTCAAAGGGCCGCACCAGGTACTCCACCGAGACGGTGCAGATCACGGCATCGAAGCGGCCGGCGCCAAACGGCAGAACCGGCTGCAGATTGAGATCGTGAATCACCCGTTCCGAGGCCCTCGGGTTGGCGTTCAATTCGTCCCGATTCATTCCGAGCACGACCAGCGCCTCAAGCGGGAGGGCCTCCGGCAGATGGGATCGCCAGCTTCCCATCAGGTCGAGCACTTCTGCCTCCGGAGGGATCAGGCGCCCATAGAGTTCCGAGATGATACGGATCGCCGCATCGTCGAGGTGGTTGACCAGCCGGGGCCGGCCGTAAAACACGCCGTCCTCGTTTTCATCCGTTCGCGCGAAAGGACGGTTGGCAAAAAAGTGGGTCGGACCGCCGTTGGCGCGGGCCTGCATGCCCGGACCGGTCAGGGTCGTTTCCAGCCAGTCGATGGTGGTGCCGCCGTGCTCCTCGAACTTGGGCCGCAGGTCCTGGATGGCGACCTCGACGGAGAGAGCCTTCCCGGACAGGGGATGATTGAAATCGGCGGAGAGCCATTCCGGTTCAATCCCGATGCAGCGAAACGGCTGGATGTTTTCCCGGAAGACCCCCGGCACGCCGCGCAGAATTCCGCGCGGATAAAAACGCCCGTAGCGGGGTTCTATCTCAGCTCTCGAACGCCACCGTTTTTCGACCTCCGTACGTCGTACCCGGTAGACTGCGGCAGGATTTTCAAGCGGGAGCGCCTGTCCCGGTTGGAACGTGAGGGCGACCGACCGGACGCCCGGCTGTCGGGTCAAGGCCTCGCAAAGGCCGTTCGGCAATAGGTCCCGCCAAAAATTCACGCGCTGGGCGTGCCGGCAGTCGGTGTGGCGGATGCCGTGGTGCTCCCAGCTCACACGAAAATCCATCGTTGCCAGCGCATCGTCGTATGCCTTCATGATAACCGCCTTTCGATCCGGCCGCCCCCGCCATCGGGCCGGGGGCCAATCGCCTAACCCAATTTTCGCTTTACAATAAGAATGGAACCTCGACTTGCCAATGGGGGTAAGATGATCGAAGATCCGGTCTGGCCGACAGAAGAGCCGACACCTCCAATCTGGTCAAGCGGTTTCTCGCTGGCTATAAACGCGAACGGAGGCTGGCCACCTGCGACCGGCGCCAGCGACACACCTTCATCATGAACGATCGGCGCTCAGGGGTCGCGGACCGGCGGAATAGAGCCGCATCAGCCCATCGGCCTGATATGGACGGTTTTCACTTACCCTAGGCGGTTACGGCACCTCCGGCAAGCGGGAGCCGGCGGCATTGGTGGGAATACAGCCGGAAAGTCCATGCAATCCGGTTGTGATCGGTTATCGTACTGAGACTATGGAATATGGGAATCAAAGGCGTCTAAGAGCTGGACATGGCTTCCTCGCATGGGGTTCCCGGGTTGCTTCGCATTGATTCTGTCTCATGG
Organism: uncultured Desulfatibacillum sp.; assembly: GCA_964427375.1. Classification (GTDB taxonomy): domain Bacteria; phylum Desulfobacterota; class Desulfobacteria; order Desulfobacterales; family SpSt-501; genus SpSt-501. The sequence continues at coordinate 87,573 of CAYRUF010000010.1, forward strand.
AGCGACTGATGAGCTGCTATCGGCCTCACCCGTTTGCTGGTTCTGGCCTTTGGAAGCCAACTGGTCGGTCGGGCACAGCGGCTGGCAGGATGTCTTCGGAATGGTTTTGAAAGGAAGCGCTCAGGACGCCTTGATTATCCTTTGCGCTGCCGCCGTCATCATGATCCAGCGTACGGCTCGAGCCCTGAGCGCTGGTCTGATTCTGAGACTGCGCCGCAAAAGCTCTGCATAATTTCACAGCCCGGTGCAGCGGGCCTCTACCTTGCGGACGTAGGCGCGGATGTCGCACTTGCGCTCCAATCCCGAGGCCATCATGCTGCGGACCTTGCCGAAGATGGCCCGCTGCGGCCAGGCCCGGTCGTGAACGCCGTAGACCCAAGCCACGCCGGCATAGGAGTTCGGATCGCGGCCATCCAGGAAATATTTGTTGTTCAACGCTAGGGTCGTAGCGAAGCCCTCCTCCGGAGTCCGCGCCCACTCCAGGATTTTCTTGCCCCAGTACATGCGCATGTAGTTGTGCATGAAGCCGGTGCAAACCATCTCGCGCATGGCGGCGTTCCAGTAAATGTCGTGGGTTCCGGCATTTTCGAGCCGGTCGGCCGAATACCGATACTCGCGCCGGTCGCGACGGCGCTCGGCCAGGCTCTGCTTGGCCCAACCCGGCAGGCAGGCATACGAATCGTAGTCGGCGGTGAAATGCGTGAAGTTGCAGGCGAGCTCGCGGCGGACGATCATTTCCTCCAGAAACGCGTTTTTGGCCGCTTGGGGGACGGGCGCCCGGCTGACCTCAAGCGCCAGGTAAAGCGGCGAAATCTGCCCGAAGTGCAGGTAGGGGCTCATGCCGGAAATGTCATCCGTCTGCGGTTGGTTGTGGTTTTGCTCGTAGCGCGCGAGGCGGTTTTGGAGGAACTCGGCGAAGCGCCGCTTGGCCTCCGAGGTTCCGCCCCGGAACCAGCCCGAAACCGGGCTCACGCTGCGGTCGATGCGGAGCGTTCGGAGCAGGGCCGCCGGGTCGTCCAAGGCAAGCCCCTCCGGTTTGAATCCGTCCCTCGATGCTCCCCCGGCAAAGGGGGACAAGGGCTTGAGATAATCGGACAGCCGCCGATGGATTTTCGGCCGAAGGGTGCGGGCGCCGATTTCGGCTTTGTTGGATGCCGTCTCCACCGGCACGATCAGGTCGCTTTCCACCTGCACCACGCGGCAGGCGGCCTCGCGCGCCACGGTCTGCCGCCATTGCCGCTGGTGCCGAAGATAGCCGCGGTCGCACACGAGGAGGCTGGCCGCGCGCCCCAGGTCCAGGGCCACGGCCGCCGGAGAACCCCGGCGCAGGACCAGCCGGATATTGCGCTGCCTCAAAGCCTGAGCGGTTTCCCGCAAGCCCTCCAGCATGAAGGTGTAATGCCGCAGGTTGGCTTCGGGGTATTCGTCCGTCAGACCGAAAGCCACCACCACCCCCTGCCTGAGGCGGTTCGCTTCGTGGACGGCATATTCGAGCGCGTGATTCATCTCCGCGCGCTGGGACTGCTGCATCCAATAGAGCACGTAGCGGCCTCGAGCGATTTCCCGGTCGTTCAGGTGTCGAATCCGCTCGTCTTGAATGGGCCAAGCGTCCATGCAGGCAAACTCCCAACGCAAATCTCAGGGTTTCGTTGAAGGCCGCACCTGCCGGCGCAGCTCCAGCCAGTCATGCAAATCCATGACGGCCTTGTTCAGTTCGTAGCGGCCGTCGGCGAAAACACCATAGTCCCCACCGCAGCCCATGGCCGAAGAGAATCGGATGGTGTTGGCGTAAATCAGCCAGCTGTCCGCCCAGCGCCGCTCGATGCCCTCGTCGAAGGGGCTGGCTTTTTGGTCCAGGCCCTTCGCCAAGCCGGCCGCCCAGACTTCCTTCATGATCCGGGTCGCGCCGAGGGTCTTGGCATTGGTCTCGCGGATGGTATTTTCGAAGCGCGCCCATTGGCCGTCGACCCAGGAGGTGCCGTGGCAGCTCAGGCACACCGCCTGCAAGGTCTTGCGCCGTTTTTCCATTTCGTCCGTGCCGATGAGATACTGGGCGGCAAATCCACCGTCGAGATCGGTCGGCAGCGGCTGGCCGTTCTTGTTGCGGATGATGGTGGTGTCCGGTTCGATCGGGTGGGGATGCGCGTAAATCAAACCGAACATCCGCCAGGGCAGGCGGTCGTTCATCTGGTGCGATCGCCGGGCCACCACCTCGCCCTCGGTGTCGACCACCAGGCTGACATGGCAGGCCGCACAGGTCGGCGCGGTGAAGTCCTTGCCGATGGTCCAGGGCACGGCCTGGAACTCCCAGCCCTGGTTGTGGGTCGAAAAGATATTGCCGTGTTTGCTCGCCTCGTAGACCTTCGCGACCGGCACGTCCGGGCCGACGTGGCACTCCTTGCAGGTGTAAGGCTTTCGCGCCATCTCGATCGAAAACTGGTGCCGCGTGTGGCAGGCGGCGCAGGAGCCGAGGGTACCGTCCAGGTTGACCCGTCCGACGCCCTGGTTCGGCCAGCCCTCGATCTTGGGAAACTCGAGCTCGCCGGCCAGTGCGGTGTTGCGCGTCGCCTTTCCGACGATCTTGAGCTTCGTGCCGTGGCAGTAGTAGCAGGCCTCGTCCCGGGTGGCGGCATTGGCCGGCTGGATGGCGATCCGGCCGTTTTTGCGCTCAAGGCCGCCCAGGATCGTGTTTTCCAGATCGTTATAGACCTTGTTTTCCGCCAGGTTTTTGTAGGCGTGAGCCATGATGTTGCGGGAATACTGCTCGGCCTCCTGGACATGGCAGGTGCGGCAGTCGCCGGAGCTGACAACGGTATGGATCTCGTAGCCGTTGTGCGTGTAGGTATCGGCATGCTCCTTGGCTCGCAGGGTGTGGCACTCGGCGCAGCCGACCGCGGTGTCCCGCAGCTCCTCGGGAACCGAGGGGCTCGAAACCTTGAGCCCGAGCCCGGTCACCGCCAGGGCCGCTCTGGGTGTGACCTGGGCGTGGCGGTTGCGCTGCCAATCGGCGACGATCCCCGGATGAATGACTTGGTGGCATTCGATGCACGCCTGGGTGGCCTCGCTCAGTTTCGCCTCAGCCGCATCCAGCTTCGCGTGGTTGAGAAAAACGCCGCCTGCCGCTAACAGCAAGATGATGAGTTTCATATTGAACCGTCCTGTCATGCGGATTGGAGTGGATGGATTCATCTTCGCATTTGCTCGACCCGCTCCTCTACTTCCAGAATGGCCTGCAGCAGAATCCTCTCGTCGACCGGTCGGGTGAGGTTGTGAGCCGAACTACCCTTGGCGCAGGTCCGGCGCAGCCCTTCCCGGAAACCGGGGCTCTCCGAATCGAGGATTCCCACCTCCGCCAGGGTAATGGGAAGCCCCAGCTGCGAGAAAAATGAGATCAGCCGGTTCAATTCGGCTTCGTTTCGTTCCAGGCAGGCTTGAACCACGAGGCCATATGACACCACCTCGCCGTGGAGGTAATGGTGCACCGGCGGCAGGATGGTCAGCCCGTACAGCAACGCGTGCGCCAACGCGACCCGGAAGGTCCTCCCGCCGATGCCGCCGATAACACCGGCCATCAGGATGTTGGCCTCGATCATCTTCTCCGCAGCCGGGGAGCTCTTGCCGGCGTCGACGTCCTGTTTGGCGGTCAGGCCGCATTCGAAGATGCTTTCCTTAGCCTGGGTTGAAAGCGCCAAGGCCGCTTGCAGCGAAGGCGGCGGATCCGGCGTCTGGTCGTAGGTCGGTTTGCCTTCGTACCATTTGGCCAGGGTATCACCCATGCCGGCGGCGAGCAGCCGCGAAGGAGCGGCCGCCACGATCGCGGAATCGACCAGCACCAGTTCGGCGGCCTTGCCGTTGATGGTATCGGTGCGGATGCCGTTTTCATAAATGACCGACACCGTGGAGGCTGCCGAGCAGGTCGCAGCGCTCGTGGGAATGGTCACCAGCGGAAGGTCGAGCCGGCCGGCGACCGCTCGAGCCGTGTCGATGGCTTTGCCGCCGCCGGTTCCGACGATGAAATCCGCCTTCTCGGAACGGCCGACGGCGGTCAGGCGCGCGACTTCGGCCAGGCTGCACTCCACTCCGAACAACGTAAAACATGGGGCAAGCCCCGCTGACTGCAGCGGTTCTTCCAAAAGCGGCCGAAGGATGGAACGGACGAGTTCATCGCACAGGATCATGGGCCGGCGGCCGAAGCCCCTCAGATAAGCGCCTGCTTCCGCCAGCGCCCCCGGACACTGCACATACCGTTTCGGCCCCAGATAAAGGTCGATCATTTCCAGGTCTCCGTTTCACGCATGGCTGCGCACCTTGAGCGCGACGGAGTGTGGATTCAGACAGGGCTGCTGCTGAAGGTCCGGCTGGTGGCATTTGCCGACAATGCCGGTGAGGTAGCGATCATGCGTGTGGCTCCCGTCGAAGCGCACCGGTTGCCCGAGCAGGCATGCGCGGACACCGATCTTGATCCGGTTTTCCATATGAGATCTCTCCAGAAGGGACGATCCGCTCCTCCATGATGGCCATTCCATCGATAGCACAAAAATGCTAAAAGGGATACCGACAACTCCACTTGGGGAGGCAGGCCATGCTGTCTGAGATGAAGCAGTTGGTGCGGGAAAAAAACATCTGTGTCCTGGCCACGATCGCCGGCAATAAGCCCTATTGCTCGCTCATGGCCTACGCCGCCAACGAGGACGGCACCGCAATCTACATGGCGACCCACCGTTCGACGAAAAAATTCAGGAATCTCCTCGACAACCCGGCCGTCAGCCTCATGATCGACACCCGGGACGCATCTCCGCGCAGCCTCACGCGGGCGCTCACGATCGAGGGATTCTGCACGCGGATCGACGACGACTCCGAACGACAGTTGGTCCGGCATCGGCTCCTATCCATTCACCCCCATCTCCAGGAGTTCCTCGACCATCGCGACAACGAGATGCTTTGCGTGAGGATCCGCTCCTTCCTTCTGCTCAAGGGGTTGACCGAGGCGCACCACGCCGACCTGGAATGATGACCGTCGGCGTGCGGAGGGCATCCTCCCTGCCGGTTCCGCGTGACGGTGATCGGGTGCCCTGCGTCTCACGCCTCCGGAAGGAGAGGCCACGGCCGGGAAGCCCCCTTAATGGGCAACCCCTCTATGATGGCCCGCCGCCGATCAACGGCAATTCCTTTTCGAGGCTGAAAAACACGATGAACTTCGGCTCCTCGTTGTCATCGGTGTATTTCCGGCGCTTGATCCTCAGAATGAGCTCGGGGTTGTTCTCCTCGCGGAGTTTTTTGAGAAACAGCCGCTTGCCGTTGTATCCGGGCCCGTTTTCGATGAAAAGGAAGGTTGCATAAGGATTGGATTGCAGGTTGTGATGGGTCAATCGATCGCGCATGATGAAGGCCATGCTGCCGTCTTCCATGAAATGCGGACGCGAATAAACCGCCGCATCAACCTTTCCGGAGCTATCCGCCGTAGCCAACACGCCGATGCCTTTCTTCTGTTCAAAATAATCCTTCAATGCCATGGTGTGATCCTCCTTCGAATGCCTTGCGACTCTCGCTGAGACGGTTCAATATAATGCAGGCGTCTGAAATTCAAAACGGACATCCGCCGCGAGGCCCACTTTCCGGTTTCCGGGGAGACGCCGCCACCGGAGGGGGGGGTAACCGCGCCTGCCCCGCGTCATGGGTCAGGCGCGCCGGGAGCCGAGCGTCGTCAGGTACACGCCGGAAGAGACGAGAATCGCGCCGATCAGCAGCGAGACGGTCAACGGCTCGTCCAGAATCAAATAGGCCAGGAAGACCGCGCTGACCGGAACGAAATTGATGAACAGACCGGCGCGCATGGGTCCGATGCGTTTTATGCCTTCGTAGTACCATACGAAGCCGAGCACGGTCCCGAAGAAGCCTAAATAAAAAATGCTGGCCCACGCCGACAACGAATAAGATCCGAGTTCCCCGAGGCCTTCCAACACGGCAGGAGGAAAAAGGCATACCGCCCCGATCACCGAGCTGTAGCCCACCGCCGCCAGCGGAGACAGATTGGACATCACGGATTTGCCGAGCAGCGAGTAGCTCACCCAGCTGGCCACACAGCCGAAAATGAACAGTTCCCCCCACCCCAAGCCGCCCCCCAGCCCGGATAGGAATTCCCCGCGCGTGATCACGGTGATCGCGCCGGTCACCGAAATCAGAATGCCGATCACCTTCATCCGGTTGAGACCCTCGCGAAATATTAGGGCAGAAAAAATCGCTATGAAAATAGGGTTATTGGCAATGATGATCGATGCGCGGCCGGCCTCGATCAACTTGAGCCCCTTCAGGAAAAAGACATTGTACAGAAAAATCCCCGTCATTCCCATCAGGAACAGCGGCAGGAAAAGATGAGGCCGCGGCAGAATCGGTCTCTTCTCGCTTGGTAGCATGATCGCGAGCAGGAAAAACGAAGCGACCAGAAACCGCAGAAACGCGCCGCAAAATGGCCCGACTTCCGATGCCAGACTGCGCCCGGCAATGAACGTCCCGCCCCAGAAGACGGCCATCAGCAATAGTTTGATGTAGGTGAAAAACATAGGAGGCAGCCACCGGATCAGGGGTGCGAGCGCGAGTCTGTACCATGGACGGCGCAGGTTGTCCAACTGGAATTTGACGCCGCCGGCCGCCTTGCGCGGCGCAGTTTCATACGATATAAACTCGATACGAGGTTCCTGATTTCACCGCCGGAGGTGACCGCCATGCTCGGTTTTCGTTTGACGCCGGAACAGCTTGAAACCCAGAAATGGGCGCGTGAGTTCGCCTTGCGGGAAATTCTGCCCGTTGCCTGGTACTACGATACGGTCGATGAGACCCCGCTTCCGGTGCTGAAAAAGGCCTGGGAAGCCGGCGTCATGAACGCCGACATCCCCCGGGAGTACGGCGGCAAGGGCTGCGGACTGGTCGAAAACGTCCTCATCACCGAGGAACTTGCCGCCGCGTGCGCGGGGCTGGCCACCAGCATTTTTGACAACTCGCTTGGCATGGAGCCTCTGCGGCTTTCGGCCAACACGGCACTCAAGCAAAAATATTTCACGGAGATCGCGCGGAGCTTCAAACTCATCTGCTTTGCGACGTCCGAGCCGACGATGGGATCGGATGTCGCGGGCATCCGCTGCCTGGCCCGGCGCGACGGGGAGGACTACGTCCTCAACGGCACCAAGTATTGGATCACGAACGGCGGGCTAGCCGACTATATGTCCGTGTTTGCCACCACCGACCCGGCTCAAAAACACGGCGGCATCTGCGCGTTCCTCGTCGAAAAAGACTGGCGCGGAGTCTCGATCGGAAGCCGCATCCCCAAACTCGGCCAGCGCGGATCGAACACCGTTGGGGTTCACTTCAAGGACGTGCGCGTCCCGAAAGAGAACATTTTGGCGCCGCCGGGCGAAGGCTTTGCCCTGGCGATGAAAACCTTCGCGCGCACGCGCCCGGCCATCGGCGCGTTTGCCGTGGGCGCGGCCCGCTCGGCAATGGAATTCGCCATCGACTATGCCAAGCGCCGGCAGGCATTCGGCGCCGCAATCGCCAACTTCCAGGCCATCCAGCACAAGATCGCCGACATGTACCAGAAAGTTGAAACCGCCCGGCTGCTGGTCTGGAAAGCCGCCTGGGAGGCCGATCAGGGGATGGACCCTACCATCGCCGCCTCCGTTTCAAAGCTTTATGCCAGTGAAATCGCCCTTGACGTGGCCAACGAGGCCTTGCAGATATTCGCCGGATACGGGTACACCAAAATGTTCCCGATCGAGAAGATCCAACGCGACTGTCGGCTGTTCCGCATTTACGAGGGCACCAGCGAGATCCAGCGCATCATCCTGTCCGGATACGCCCTGGGCGATTACCAGCCGGCCATGCCCCCGCTGGATGACCTGCCCATCCATCTGAACCGCGACTGCGTCTATCAGGAGCCCGGAACGGCCGCCTGGCGCTGCCGCATCTGCGGCCATGTGCATTACGGGGATGAGCCGCCGGATGAGTGTCCGTATTGCTTTTTCCCGAAATCGGCGTTCAAGAAAGTATGAAATGTGCTTCAGGAAAGACGGGGAACCGCGGGCAGCGAGCCGGTCATTGGCCGCGTTTCGAAGCGCGCTTCCCGACGGCGGCGCGGATTCGCTGAATGACGGAGGGCGAGATGGCAACGGCACCGCCGGCCGCAGCCGGTTTGGGAACCGAGGAATGGGCTTTCCGGAAGGAAGTTTTAAGGTTCTTGTTCAACGTCTCCAGGCGGATCCGGTAGGCACCGGGAATGCCTGCATGTCGGCCCAGATAACGGCTCAGCTCCATTGAATGCTCGACGAATCGGCCTTTAACCATCTCCTCCGCCAGAGCCAGCTTGAAAGCGAAATTGTTCTTCGAGTCCTGAAACAACGCTGCTGCCAAACGATCGACGGCCTCCACCAGATCGAGGGGCCGATTCAGATGAGCCAGGCAGCTGGCCATGGGCCCGATGATGCGGTGGGGTGAATATCCCCGCCGAATCAAAATGCTGAATTCCTCCAGCGCGTCACAGTAGCGGCCCATCGCATGAAGGGCATGGGCCGAACCGGCCAAATCGTCTTCAGAGGCGTCACCGCTCCATCCCTTCCGGATAATTGCGATTTGTTCATCGGAGAGCATTTCGCACTCATCGCCGGCTGCACTGGCCAGCTCGGCTTCGAGCTGTCGGATCTGCTGCTCGATAGCGTTCTGAATGTCCGGCGGGAGTCGAGGCCCTGAATTAAGGCTTTTCTTGAAAAGCGCCAGCGCCTCCTCGTGGAGCCCCTGCGCTCGGTAAGCATCGGCTTCTTTGCGGATCAGGGCGCCGGTGATTTTTCCTAGCATACGCTTCATCTGGATTTTTGAATCAACTTCGGAGCATATGGTGAATGAAGCACGGCTGCAACGCGGAGCAGCTTGAATGTCATATTAGCATTTTCTGTTTGCGTTCGCCAGCCCCCCGGAACCAAAAATGGATGGCCCGGCGCCGGAGGTGGCCGAAACCCAATGGAAAAATGGCATCTCGAATTTGTAAACGTTTTTCGGATTCATCCGTCTAATCGGGTCAGGAGCATGTCAACCAAGTTGGTTAATACCCAACGCTGAGGGTGTTCGAGATGAAAAAAACCATCGCGGCATTCATCGTCTTGTTGGCGCTGCTTCTGGCCATTCCGTGGGCCAGCAACGCCGGCCACGGCCATCACGGCAACACCCGCGTATTCATCGGCGGCAGCTACTGGGTCGGCCCCCCGCCTTTCTGGGGCCCGGCGCCATGGTACCCGCGGTATTACTACGGCGGACCGGTCTATTACGGTCCGCCTCCTGTGTTCGTCCAGCCGCCGGTCGGGTATAGCCAGCGCGGCCATGAGGAAACGGGCTACTGGTATTATTGCGACAATCCGCAGGGCTATTATCCGTACGTTAAATCCTGTCCCGGGGGCTGGATGAAAGTGGTTCCGGAAACTGTTCCGCCCGATCGCTGACAAGTATGATGGAGGAGCCATTCAGATGAAACGTTCGCTATGGATAGCGTTGTTGCTGACCGTGCTGACGGTGAGCGGGTGTGCGACCATTCCGCCCGGCCCGAGCGTCATGGTGATGCCCGGCCAGGGCAAGTCGTTTGAGGCGTTTCAGGCCGATGATTTTACCTGTCGGGAGTGGGCCCAGAACCAGGCGGGCTGGCAGGCCAATGAAACCGTGAACCAGAACCTGGCCGGCGGAGCCGTCGCGGGAGGGGCTCTCGGAGCGGCGGCAGGCGCTTTGATCGGAGCTGCGTCGGGCAACGTCGGTCCGGGAGCCGCCATCGGTGCGGGAGCGGGTCTCCTGGCCGGTGCCGCCATGGCCCACAACCGGGCTTATGGGTCCGGGTGGGAGGTCCAGCGTCGCTACGACAATGCCTACCAGCAGTGCATGTACGCCAAGGGCAACCAGATCCCATCGGCGGAGCCTTCATCGGTGCGCAGCCGCTACGTCCCCCCGCCGCCGCCCCCGCGGCGTTATTCATCCACTGGGTACATGCCAAGCCCGCCACCACCGCCGCCGGCGCACGATTATCCCGGGCAGGCTTCGGCACGGGTATACTAGGCTGAACCGTCTTGGGCGATCCGCGGTTTGCCAAAACGCCGCCGATGGTTTAAGATCTGATCCCCAGACCCAAAAACCATTCATGCGTTGGGAGGAGATTTAACGTTATGAAATTATTAAAATTTGGAGTCGTTTTGGTGACTCTCGGCGCGTTCGGTTGCGCGTCGATGGGCGAAAAGGAGCAGACCGGCACCGCCGTCGGCGCCGGCGCCGGAGCGGTTATCGGCGGTGTAATTGGAGCTGCGACCGGCAAGCACAACCAGCGCGAAAAGGTGGCCATCGGCGCAGCGACGGGCGCACTGATCGGTGGCGTCCTCGGAAACCGGGTCGGGGCCTACATGGACAAACAGGAGCAGGATCTGCGCAACGCCATGGCCTCGACCGTTTCCCAGAACAACGCCACGATTCAGCGCAACAACGAGCAGATGCTGACAGCCACATTTAAAAGCGACTTGTTCTTCGACGTCAACTCCGCCACCATCAAGCCCGGCGGCTACGCCGAGCTGGACCGCGTTGCCAATGTTCTCAACCAATACCCCCAGACCATGATCCGGGTGGAAGGCCATACGGATCAGACCGGAGGCGAGCAGTACAATCTGCAGCTCTCCGAGCGCCGCGCCAACGCCGTCAAAAACGCATTGAGCCAAAAGGGCATTGATCCCGCGCGAATCTCGGCCGTCGGGATGGGCGAATGCTGTCCGGTGTCTTCGGACAACGCCGCCAACCGGCGGGTGTCGATCGTGCTGACCGGCCAGGCCTGAAGCCCCCTCCCATAGATTGGGTTCAGAGCGCGGGCGGCCCCCTCACCCGCGCTCTGAGACACACCTTGAAAAGAGCCGCATTTTTTTCTTGACACCCGGCATCGGAATGATTTAACTAAATAATAATTATTATCCAAAAATACAAAATATCCATATTTCAAACCCTGAAACGAATGCTAAAGCGGTCCATTACAGTTCCAGCCGAGCAGCGTTTAGACCAAATGCTGTTGAAACTCAAGGATCATGATTTTAGGATCACACCCCAGCGGCTGGCTGTTTTGAAGGTGCTGGCCGCGAGCGACGGGCATCCCAGCGTCGAACGGATCTATGAAACGGTTAGAGCCCAGTTTCCGACTACCAGCATCGCGACTATTTACAAGACGGTAGCGCTGCTTAAGCAGGAGAATGAAGTCTTAGAGATCAGCTTTCCGGATGGCAGCAACCGGTATGACGGCAACAAACCGTATCCGCACCCGCATTTGATCTGCACGCGCTGCAGAAAAATCATCGACCCGGATTTGAGCAGCCTGGAGGACCTGGCAAGGGAAGTTACCAAAGAAACCGGTTTTCAAATTACCACTCACCGGGTTGATTTTTTTGGCCTTTGCCGCGAGTGCCAATAGCTGGCACCGAACCTTTTTTTTATCCAATTGTCGATAACGACTATTAGGAAATAAAGCAAATCCATCGAAAGGAGAAACCATTATGAGTGAAGACAAAAAGCAGCCGGTAATGGGATCCACCGTCCGCGGCGGCATGTCGAACCGGGACTGGTGGCCGAAGCAGTTGAACCTCAGGATTCTGCATCAGCACTCGCACCTGAGCAATCCGATGGGCGAGGCCTTCAACTACGCCGAGGAATTCAAGAAACTCGATTTCAAGGCCTTGAAGAAGGACCTCCATGCGCTGATGACCGACTCGCAGGACTGGTGGCCGGCCGATTGGGGCCACTACGG
>CAYRUF010000011.1:0-90706 GCA_964427375.1 uncultured Desulfatibacillum sp.
TCCAGCCCATTGAGCTCGTATCCCTCTCGCTGGTGGGCGCCTCCACCTCCCGGCCCTATGTCGATGGCACGCCGCTGGAGAACACCTCCAAGAGCAAGTACGACAACGTCTTCAGCACGCCGTTTGTGGGCGGCCAGCTGACCGTCTCGCCCAAGTTCGGGGAGCTGGAGGGCAACTACCGCTTCTATGGCTGGTACGCGGGCTACAACCATTCCAAGCTCGACGCCGACCGCAACCCCATCGACGGCGAGAAGGCAAAGGGCTGGGGGGTGGGCATCAGCGCCGACCAGCAGATTACCGAGATAATCGGGCTGTTCGGCCGCTTCGGCTGGAATAATGACGACGTTTATGTCGTGCAGTGGGAGGCCTCCGGCGGCGTCAACTTGAAGGGGCTGATCCCCGGCCGCGACGAGGACAACCTGGGCGTGGGCTTTGCGGCGCTGACCCCGGGGGATGATTATGATCAAAACGACCCGGAGTACCACCTGGAGGTCTACTACCGCATCGCGGTGACCGAGAACCTGGCCTTCACCCCGGATATCCAGTACGTCTGGAACCCCGGCGGCGACTCCGACAACGACGGCGTCTTCGCCGGCATGATCAGGGGTGAGTTCAACTTCTGAAGCTGCCGCAACGGCGCCGCATTGGTTGCCAAGCGCCGTGTATTGAATTAGACTGCCAGCACGCAGCCTGGAGGGCGAGACTCCACCCCGCCCACCAGGCTGCGTGACGAATGCTAACTTTTTTCCCCCTGTGGGAGCGGCATCTTGCCGCGATGCTATCGTGGCTGGAAGCCACTCCCACAAGGAACACACTGACACGCTGATAGGATGGCGCCACGCTCCGCAACCGGCATCCGATGAAGTTGATTTCCGTGGCAGCTGTTTTTGTGGGAGCGGCTTTCCAGCCGCGATCCTCGAGGAATCCGCCATGCATATTTCCGAAGGGGTTCTTTCCGGCCCGGTGCTTCTCTCCGGTGCCGCCTTGGCCGCCGCCGGCACCGCCATCGGGCTGAAAAAGCTGGACTACGATGAAATCGCCCGGACCGGGATGCTGTCGGGCGTGTTCTTCGTCGCCTCGCTGGTCCATGTGCCCTTGGGCCCCACGAGCGTCCACCTGATCATGAACGGCCTCCTCGGGCTTCTTCTGGGGTGGGGCGCTTTTCCCGCCATCCTGGTGGCGCTGGCCCTCCAGGCGGTTTTCTTCCAATTCGGCGGCATCACCTCGCTCGGAGTCAACACCGTCATCATGGCCCTGCCCGCGGTGGCCTGCCATTACGCGTTTGCTCCGCTGCTGCGACGCAGCCGACCCGTCGCCCTCGCCGCGGCTTTCGCCTGCGGCTTCATGGCCGTATGCATCGGCGGGATCATCGTCGGCCTGGCCTTGATGTTCACCGAAGAGAACTTCTTCGAGGTTGCGGCCGCGGTCGTTGCGGCGCACCTGCCCGTAATGGTGATCGAGGGCCTGGTAACCGCCCTTTGCGTGGCCTTTCTCATAAAAGTCCAGCCGGCTTTGCTGCCGGGGTATTCTCCCAAGGAGGTTTCGTGAACATTCGCATACTCTTGAAGGTTTGTTTGGTGATAGGGATTCTGATCGCAGCCGTCGCGGCCTCGGCCCACCGGGTGAACATCTTCGCCTGGGTCGAGGGCGACAAGGTTTTCGTCGAGTGCAAATACCCGGACGGCACCAAGGTGCACGAAGGCGTCATCCGGGTTTTCGATTCCGCCGGCAAAGAGCTTCTCAATGGGAAAACCAATGACAAGGGCGAGTTTTCGTTCAAGGTCCCCAAGATCGATGATCTGAAGGTCGTCCTTGAGGCCGGAATGGGCCATCGGGCCGAATGGCCGATATCCAAGCAGGATCTCGCACCCTGACGACATCCTCGACTTGCAGCCGCGGAGCCTATCCGTCTATACTGCCGGAGCAAATTCCCAAGGAGGTTTTATGAGGGTTCGCAAGCTATCCGTGTTTTGGCTGGCGCCGGCGCTGCTGCTCCTGGCGGCCGGCGCTGCCCTGGCCCAGAGCGCGCCGGCACCGGGTCCACCCCCGTCCGCCGCGAAAACCGAAGCCCCGGCGGCCGGTGAATCTTCTCCTGCCGTGTCACCGCCGCTGCCGGCCGGCATCGACAAGGTGATTGAAAAAGCGCTGGACAAGAAACTCGCGCCCATCATGAGAACGCTGGCCGAGATGCAGGAGCAGAAAATCCGGCTGACGGATGTCCTCGGCGGCCTCGGGTATATCTTCGGCTTGGTGGGTGTGGCCGCCTACTTCAAGTGTAAAAAGGCGGGCGAGCATCCATGAACCGGGTCAACCACCGCATCGTCTTCGGCTCCTGAAGCGCTCTTTTATGCTCCTGGAACCCTTCGCAGCCGGCGATTCGTTTCTGCACCGCCTGGATCCCCGCGTTCGGCTGATGTCGGCCGTGCTTTATTCATGCGCCGTGGCGGTGTGCCGCGCATTTCCCGCGCTTTTGGCTGCGCTGCTCCTCTCCATGGCCCTGATCGCCCTGGCCCGCCTCCGGATCACCGAGATTTTCAAGCGGCTGCTGGTGGTCAACGGGCTGGTCGCGTTCATTTGGGCGGTCATCCCGTTCACGTTTCCCGGCGAGGCGCTCTTCCGCCTGGGGCCTTTCAGCGCCGCTCAGGATGGGGTCGAGCTGGCCGCCCAGATCACCCTGAAATCCAATGCCATCGTGCTGGCCTTCATGGCCCTGGTGGCTACCATGCCGCTGGCGACCGTGGGACACGCCCTGCACCGCCTGCGGGTGCCGGACAAAATCGTGCACCTGTTGCTCATGACCTACCGCTATATCTTCGTGCTCGAGCAGGAGTACCAGCGCTTGGTGCGAGCCGCCCGGGTTCGCGGCTTCCGGCCGGGCACCAATCTGCACACCTACCGCACCTATGCCTATCTGGTGGGCATGCTGTTCGTCCGGGCGGTGGACCGGGCGGAGCGGGTCCGCTGGGCGATGCTCTGCCGGGGGTTCAAGCGCAAATTCTACAGCCTGCAGGAATTCCGGGCCGGGGCGGGAAGCGTTGCGTTCTTGCTTCTGATGTGTGCCGCCGTGGCGGGGATCATCGCCTTCGAGCTGGGCTGAGACTCATATCCTGTGGGAGCGGCCTGTCTGCGTGCAGTGCACGGGCAGGCATCTGGCCGCGCCCCTCGTGGATGGACGCCACTCTCTGAAAGGGTTTTATTCTTGAAATTGGCTATGGAATCCGCATAATCAGCTCATGACGATATCCGAACCGATCATCGATTTGGAGCAGGTGAACTTCTCCTATCCCGGCGGCCCGCCGGTGTTGCGCGGCCTCGACTTCCGCCTTCACCCGGGCGAGCGCATCGGGATCGTCGCCCCCAACGGCAGCGGCAAGACCACGTTGTTTCATCTGATCATGGGTCTGGCCAAGCCCTTCGGGGGGACGATGACCATATTCGGAAAGACCCGTCGGGAGGAGCGCGATTTCGCGGAGGTGCGCCGCCGGATCGGCTTGCTTTTCCAGGACCCGGATGACCAGCTATTCAGCCCGACCGTGCTGGAGGACGTGGCCTTCGGGCCGCTCAACCTCGGGAAAACCAAAGTCGAAGCCGCAGCGGTTGCCCGGCGAACGCTGAGTTTTCTCGGCCTCAACGGCTTCGAGGACCGGATCACCTTCAAGCTCTCCGGCGGCGAAAAACGCCTGGTGTCCCTGGCGGCGGTGCTGTCCATGGAGCCCGAGGTGCTGCTGCTGGATGAGCCCGTGAACGGGCTGGACACCCGGACCCGCCTCCGGCTGATCGAAATCCTGCGCGGCTTGGAGCTATCCTACATCCTGATTTCACATGAACTGGATTTTCTCGCCGCCACCACCAACGTAGTCTACACCATGGAGAACGGGCAGATTCGGCTGGATCGCGAGCTGAAAGTCCACCAGCACATCCATGCCCACCCCCTGGGCGCCAGCCCGCATGAACACTGATACTGCATCCCGAATCCCGTATCGCGCGCAGTGCTCATCCCGCATCAGGCCTTATTGCTTCTCCGGCACCCCGGCCTCCTCTAAGGTCATCACCTCGGTCATCACCCGGACGGCGGCCTCGATCACGCTCATGGCCAACGCCGCGCCCGTCCCTTCGCCCAGGCGCATGCCGAGATCGAGGATCGGCAATAGCTTCAGATGGGCGAGCATATGGCGGTGGCCGGGCTCCTCCGAGCAGTGCCCGGCCAGCATATAATCGGCTGTTGCCGGCGCGAGGCGCTGGGCGACCAGGGCGCCGGCCGTCGAAATGAACCCGTCCACCACCACCGGTTTGCGGTGATAAGCACCGGCCAGAATGATCCCGGCGATGCCGCCGATTTCAAAGCCGCCCACCTTCGCCAACACGTCCAGGCCGTCCTGCGGATTCGGTCGATTAAGCTCGATCCCCCGCCGGATGGCCTCGCGCTTGCGCAGAATCCCGGCGTCATCGATGCCCGTACCGGGTCCGACCATGTCGGCAATGCTCTTGCCGGTAATGACCGCTCCGATGGCCGCCGCCGGGGTCGTGTTGCCGATTCCCATGTCGCCGGTGCCCAGGAGGTTCACGCCCTTGGAAATCAGGCTCGAAGCCAGCTCGAAGCCCGTCAGAACGGCCCGGTAGGCCTGCTCCGGAGCCATGGCCGGGCCGCGGGCGAAATTGGCGGTGCCGGGGCCCAGCTTGCGCACGAGCAGCCGGCTGCCGTTCTTGAGGCGCGCGGCATCGAGATCCGGTATGATTCCCATGTCGGCCACCCAGACCTCGGCGCCCACGTGGCGGGCCATCGCATTGATTCCGGCGCCGCCGGTCAAAAACGTCTGGATCATGGCTCCCGTTACCGCCTGGGGAAACGCGCTGATGCCCTCGGCGACGACCCCGTGATCGCCGGCCATCACCAGGACCGCCTTGCCGCAGATCTGCGGGCGGAGGGTCCCCAGGATCCCGCACAACTGTTCGCCGATCGCGTGCAGGCGGCCCAGCGCGCGCGGCGGCATCACGAGCTGGGCCGTACGCGCTCGGGCCTTCTCCGCCATCTGACGGTTTAGAGGGTGGATGCCATCGATGATTTGCTGCAATGAAAGAGTCATAAGGGCCTCCTAAAATAAAAAATCCCCAAGCGCAGGCATCGCGCTCGAGGATTTGCCATCTCCTCTTCAGCAAGCCGGATGGCAGGTCTTCTGGCTTCCGGATCGACCTACTCCCCGCGCCTTCCCGATCCTCTTGAAAAGATCAGTGGCGTATCTGCGGGTTTCGTCCCCGGACACAGCGGCGGGTCCGCTCCGGTTTTGCACCGGATTCCCTATTGAGCCCTATCAAGGGCGCCATCAGGCCGAAACATGGAATGTGGAGCTGCATTTAAACGATCCGCTCCGCTTTGTCAATCATCCGTTTAGCGCCGATGGGTCCTCCGGCCACATATATATTGACAGGATGGCGAGGCTCGTTTAAAAAATAGCCATTGATTTCGGCGAGGTGTTTGCACTTAATAGGGAACCCCGTGTGAATCGGGGGCGGTCCCGCCGCTGTAACCCCTCCCCGGCAGCCATTGCCGGGGGACTCTGCCGGCCCTGGATGACCACTGTTTCGTATGAGCGGGATGGGAAGGTCGCCGGAAGAGCGGGGAAGCCAGAAGACCTGCCTAGCCGAGTAGCGAGTCCGCCTGCGGACACGGGCGGACCGGTCGAATTCCCAAGGGCCAAGCAAGCTGGGTGCAACCCTTCAGATGGCAATCATCTGAAGGGTTTTTATTTGTGCGAGGATCGATGGACCGGGATCCGCCGATGGAAAGCAGCGGTTTGGGAAGGCGTCTGCGGGATGCCACCGCCTGGCAGGCGGCAGCCCTGGCCGTCGTCCTGTCCGGCTTGCTCCTCGTTTCGACGGGCATGGGCTTCATCCAGATACCGCCGGCCGCCGTGCTGAAGATCATCTGGGGTGAAATCAGCGGCCGGCCCGAAGCGCTCGCGGGCATGAACGAAATCTTCCCGGTGGTCGTCATGGACGTGCGCCTGCCGCGGATCGTGACGGCGGCGCTGGTCGGCGGCGGGCTCGCCATGAGCGGAGTGGTGTTCCAGGGCATCCTGCTCAATCCGCTGGCCGACCCTTACACGCTCGGGGTTTCGGCCGGCGCCGCATTCGGCGCCGCCCTCGCCATCTTGATGAATTTGGGCGCACTCGGGCTTTTTTCGGTCCCCCTTTTCGCCTTTCTCGGTGCGGTGGCAACCCTGGGGGCCGTGATCTACCTGTCGGCCGGAACCGGCGGGTTGTCTTCCAACAACCTGATCCTTTCCGGCATCATCGTGGCGGCGATCCTGTCGGCCGGCATCAGTTTTTTGAAGTATGTCGCGGACGAACAGGTCGCGGTGATCATCTTCTGGCTGATGGGCAGCTTTGCATCGAAGACCTGGGGCGATGCCGGCCTGACCGGCGCCTGCGTCGCGGCGGGCGCATCCGTGTTTCTGTATTTCGCCCGCGAGCTGAACCTGATGTCCCTGGGCAGTCAGATGGCGTCCTCCCTCGGGGTGGACACCCGGCGGGTCACGCTCATCCTGCTGGCCGCCGCCTCGGTGGTGGCGGCCGCCTGCGTGTCGGTTGCAGGGATCATCGGCTTCGTCGGGCTGCTGGTGCCGCACATCATGCGCCTGCTGTGCGGGCCCGACAACCGCCGCCTGGTCCCGCTGAGCTTCCTGGCCGGTGCGCTGCTGCTGCTGGGGGCGGACACCCTGACGCGGGCGGTCCTGCCGGTCGAAATCCCTATCGGCGTGCTGACCGCGCTGATCGGCGGGCCTTTCTTCTGCTACGTGTTCCGCCGGCAGTCGGCCGGCCGAGCCTGGTGACCATGAGCTTCGAGCTGCAGGAGGTCGGCTTCTCCTTCGACGGCAAGAGCGTCGTCGACGGCGTGTCGATCGCGCTCGCGCCCGGAAAGTTCTACGGCGTCGTCGGACCCAACGGCTGCGGCAAGACCACGCTGGTCGATCTGCTCTGCCGGTTCCGGTCGCCGCAGCGCGGCCGGATTCTTTACGCCGGACGGCCGCTGGAGGCCTATTCGAAGCGGCACCTGGCGCGGGAGATCGCGCTCGTGCCGCAGAATTTTTACATCAACTTCCCCTTCCGCGTCCGGGATGTGGTGATGATGGGCCGCTACCCCTACATCCCGAGGTTCGGGCGGCCCTCGACCCGGGACGCGGATCTCGTCGCTGCGGTCATGGAATCGGCCGATGTCGCCGGCATGTCGGAGCGCCTGGTCACTGAACTGAGCGGCGGCGAGCGGCAGCGGGTGGTCTTTGCGCGCGCGCTGGCCCAGGACACCCCGATGCTGATCCTCGACGAGGCCACCTCGAACCTCGACATCGGCCACGCGATGCAGCTGCTGGGCCTCGCTGCGCGCCGGGTCGCCCGCGGGGCCGGGACCGTCCTGGCCGTGTTCCAGGACATCAACCAGGCCGCCGCTTACTGCGACGATCTGATCTTTATGTCGCGGGGACGGATCGCCGCCCACGGCGAAACCCGCGAGGTGCTGACGCCGGACGCCATCCGGGGGGTCTTCGAGGTGGACGCCCGGGTGCACTACGACGATTATTCTCAGGCGCTGCATGTGGTGTACAAACGGCAGGGGGTTTAAGGGTTCGGAGTTCAGGATTCAGGGGAAATGGCGGTGAAAATCAAAACGGCGGTTTCCATTATCTTAAGCTTATCCGTTGGCGCCCTGTGCGCTGCCGGCCAGCCCGCCGACTTTTGGATGGAAGGGGGACGGACCGTCGTCGACCCGTCCGGCCGGAGGATCACGGTCCATCAGCCGTTTAACCGGATCATATCCCTTTACGGCGCACACAGCGAAAACCTGTTCGCTCTGGGATGCCGCGAACAGATCATCGGCGTGTCACCGCGTGAAGATTACCCGCCGGAGGCCGGCCAAAAACCGGTTTTCTCCTATCACGACGACCCGGAAAAATTCCTGGCGGCGCGCCCCGACCTGGTCCTCACCCGGCCCATGATCGACCGGGGCTATCCCCAGTTCGTGCAGCGCCTGGAGAAAAGCGGCATCACGGTCGTTTCCTTGCAGCCGGGCACCGTTGAGGAGATGATCGTTTACTGGCAAATTCTCGGGATGCTGACCGGCCGCGAGGACCGGGCGAAGCAGATGGCGGACCGGTTCAACCGGGCGGTGGCCGGGCTGCGGTCGCTCAGCGCCGGGATCCACCCGAAAAAGCGGGTCTATTTCGAAGCGATCCACACCAAGATGAAGACCTTTTCGCCCGATTCGATGGCCGTGTTCGCGCTGGAAACAGCCGGCGGAATCAACGTGGCCGCCGATGCCCAGCCGGTAAGGGACACCAACATCGCCGCCTACGGCAAGGAGCGGATCCTGGCGCGCGCCGCCGACATCGATGTCTTCCTCGCCCAGTCCGGAACCATGAACCAGCCGACCGTCGAACTCATCAAGGCCGAAAGCGGGTTCAGAGCCATCCGGGCGGTCCAGACCGGCCAGATCCACATCATCGACGAGCGCCTGGTCTCACGGCCGACCCTGCGCCTGCTGGACGGGATTTTTGAAATCGGAAAGATTCTCTATCCGGATGATTTCCCGGAGAAAGCCCTGGAAATCATAAAAGAGGCCCGGAATTGAAAGCCATCGTCATCGCGGGCACCCACAGCGGATGCGGCAAGACCACCGTGAGCCTCGGCTTGATGGCGGCCTGGAAGCGCCGCGGTTTGAGGGTGGCGCCGTTCAAGGTCGGCCCGGACTTTATCGACCCGGGCCACCATGCCCGCATCACCGGACGACCCTCCCGCAATCTGGACGGCTGGATGCTGTCGCGGGCGTACAACCGGGATGCCTTCGGGAAAGCGTGCGCCGATGCCGACGTCGCCGTCGTCGAGGGGGTGATGGGACTCTATGACGGCACTGACGGCAAGACCGAAAACGGCTCCACCGCCCAGATGGCCAAGTGGCTGGGGCTGCCCGTGCTCCTGGTGGTGGATGCCCGCAGCATGGCGCGCAGCGCCGCGGCCCTCGTCCAGGGGTTCGAGAATTTCGATCCGGCCCTGCGATTCGCGGGAGTGATGTTCAACCAGCTGGGCAGCCGGCGCCATCTGAGCTTTCTGCGCGAGGCCATGGAAGGCGCCGTGCGGATGCCCTGCCTGGGCGGCATGCTGCGCGAGGAGGCCATCGCCATACCCGAACGTCATTTGGGCCTGGTCACCCGCGAGGAGCACCCCCTGGACGATGCCGCCGTCGAGCGGCTGGCCGGCCGCGTCGAGGAGGCCATCGATGTCAGCCGGCTGCTGATGGATCTGCCCGCAGCCGCCGGCCCGGCGGCTGCGGCATCCGTCCGGCCGGCACCTCCGGCCGGCCCGGTCCGCATCGGCGTCGCCCGGGACCCGGCCTTCTGCTTTTATTATCCCGACAACCTTGAATTGCTGGAAGGCAGTGGTGCGCAGCTCGCGTTTTTTTCACCGGTCGCGGATGCTGCGCCGCCGCCGGATCTCGACGGGATTTATATCGGCGGAGGGTATCCGGAGCTCTTCGCTGCCCGGCTCGCCGCCAACGAGTCCATGCGGCGGACCATCCGCGGGTTCAGCCGGGCGGGCATGCCGATCTACGCGGAGTGCGGGGGGTTCATGTATCTTTGCAGCGAGCTCCAAGATCAACAGGGCCGGCGGTTTTCGATGGCGGGCTGCTTTCCGTTCAAAACCCGCATGCTGCCGCGGCTGAAGGCGCTGGGCTACCGAGAGGTGCAGCTCGCCCGCCGGACCATCCTCGGCGAGAAAGATGCCGTCATTCGCGGACACGAGTTTCATTATTCGGAGATCCCGGAGGGCCCCGACGCGGGGGAGACCGCGTATCGGGTTTCTATCCGCGGCGGCCATCCTGAGACGATGGAGGGCCATGCGCTCCATCGAACGCTGGGGAGCTACATTCACCTGCACTTCGGAAGCGCCCCGCAGGCGGCAGCGGCGTTTGCCGCCGCCTGCCGCGCCTACCGCTCCGAGAGGAACCGAACCGCATGAAGCCCATGGACATCGAAAGGGAGAGCTTCCGCATCATCGACCGGGAAGCCGGACCGCACGCGTTCACGGCCGCCCAGTGGCCGATCGTGCGGCGCATGATCCACACCTCGGCGGATTTCGACTACCTGCGCACCGTTTGCTTCCACCCGCAGGCCGTCGCCGCCGGCCTAGAAGCCCTGCGGGCGGGCAAGCCCGTCCTGACCGACACCAACATGGCGCGCACCGGCATCCGCCAGCAGGATGCCCGGCGTTTCGGCGTCGCCGTGATTTGCCACATGGACGACCCGGCCGTGCATGCCGCGGCCAGCCGCTCGGGAACCACCCGGGCCGAGGCCGCCGTGGACGCGGCCCTGGCGGAAATGACGGACGGCATTTACGTCATCGGCAATGCCCCGACCGCGCTTCTGCGCCTGATCGAACAGGTGCGCTGCGGCCGGGCTCGGCCGGCCCTGATCATCGGATTGCCGGTCGGCTTCGTCAACGCGGCCGAATCCAAGGCCGCCCTGGCGGAACTGGATCATCCCTTCATCACCAACGCGGGCCGGAAGGGCGGCTCCAACGTGGCGGCGGCCGTGGTCAATGCGCTGCTGCTGCTGGCGCAGGAAAAAGAAAAAGAATAGGTCCTATAGGACCCATAGGACCAATAAAACCGATAACGAGAAACCTTTTTCAGGCGGTTGCCATGGAAAAAATTGGCGGAACTTTATACGGCATCGGTGTCGGTCCGGGGGACCCGGACCTGATCACCCTCAAGGCCGTCAAGGTACTGGGGCAGGTCGACATCGTGTTTGCGGCAGCCTCCACCAAAAACCACCACAGTCTGGCAATGGACATCGCCCGGCCGCATATTCCCGAGTCCACCCCGGTGGAGCTGCTGCGCTTCCCCATGACGCGCGACAAGTCCGAGACCCGCCGGGCGTGGACCGCCAACGCCCGGCGCATCGTCGACGCGCTGGAGGCGGGACGGAACGCGGCTTTTCTGACCCTGGGCGACTCGCTGACCTATTCCACGTTCGGCTATCTGATGACGTTTGTAAAAGCCCGAGCGCCGCACCTCGCCGTGGTGCCCGTGCCCGGGATCACCTCCTACCAGGCCGCCGCCGGTCGATTGAACACCACCCTGGTCGAAGGCGAGGGCACGATGATGGTCACTTCCGGCGCCACGGGCGGCGATCGCCTGCGGGCGCTGTCCCGGAAACCCGAAACCGTCGTGTTCCTGAAAGCCTACCGCAGCCTGCCGGACATATGCGCGGCATTGGCGGAATGCGGCGACTATCCGTATTGCGTTGGAGTGAAGAACTGCGGCCATCCGAACGAGGAGATCGTCACGGACGTCGAGCAGCTCTGCCGGCAGACGCCGGATTATTGGACCCTGGTCATCGCCAAGAAGAACGCATCCCATGAGCCGGCGGCCGAATAAGCCCATTGCCGGCCGACTGCTGCTGTCCTTGGGGATTTCGGCGGTCATCCTGCTGGCCGGCCTGTATCGGGCCCCTCATCTGGGCGGCCGGCAGGTATTTTCCGGGCTGATTGGGCCGCTCGGGCAGCTGATGCTCACCATCGCGTCCGGCCTGCTGATCGGCCAGGTGATGGAGGCGGCCGGCTGGACCCGCACCTTCGCCGTGTTCGCCCGGCCGTTGTTCCGTTTCGGCCGGCTGGGGGACCGCTGCGGTGCCGCTTTCACGGCGGCGTTCGCCTCCGGCGTGGCGGCCAATGCCATGCTGCAGAATTTTTACAAGGAGGGCCAAATCTCCCGCAGGCAGCTCTATCTGACCAATTTCATCAACCAGTTCCCGGCCTTCTTCCTGCATCTGCCGACCACCTTCTTCACGGTCATTTCCATGACCGGGGCGGCCGGGGCGCTCTATTTCGCCCTGACGTTTCTGGCCGTCGTTGTGCGGACGGCGGTTTTCATCGGCTATGGCCGGATGCGGCTGCCCCTCGAGCCGGAACCGACCGGCGAGCGCGCTGCCCAGGACTCGGGGCCGCCCGCCTCTCGGCCCAGACAGGTCTGGGCGACCGTCCGGGAGAAACTCCCGGAGCGCCTCCTGCGGATCGGCATTCTGGTGGTGCCGATCTATACGGCGGTGTTTGTTCTCAACCGGCTGGGTCTTTTTTCCACCGCCCGGGACTGGCTGGCGGACGCGGTGGTGACCACTTTCGTGCCCATGGAGTCCCTTTCCCTGGTGGTGCTGAGCTTCGTGGCCGAGTTCACCACCGGATTCGCCACGGCCGGCGCGCTGATGGATGCCGGGATGCTCACCACCCAGCAGACGGTGCTGGCGCTGCTCACCGGCAATGTTCTGGCCTTTCCCATCCGCGCCCTGCGGCATCAGCTGCCGCACTACATGGGGATCTATTCGCCGCGGATGGGCGCCGAACTTTTAGTCCTGGGGCAACTGTTTCGGGTCGTGAGCCTCATCGGCGTGGGGGCGCTGTACTATGGAGTGGCTTGACGAATGAAGAGGCGCCTACGGACCGGATTCACGACCGGCGCGACCGCTGCCGCCGCTGCCAAGGGGGCCGTGCTGTTTCTGTTGGAGGGCCGGCCGCCGGCAGAGGTGTCCGTCGCTCTGCTGACCGGCGACCGCATCGCCATCCCGATCCACAGCTGCAGGCGGACCGACGAGGGCGCCGCCTGCACCGCCATCAAGGATGCCGGCGACGACCCGGACGTCACCCATGGCGCGGAGATCGGCGCGCGGGTCCGGTTCGACGATCCGGCGGGTGGCGGGGGCGGCCGGCCGGAGGTCGTCATTTCCGGCGGCGACGGCGTGGGACGGATCACCAAGCCCGGACTGGAGCTGCCGCCGGGCGAGCCCGCCATCAACCCGGGCCCGCGCCGGATGATCGCCCAGGCGGTGGGCGAAGCCCTCGCGACCGGTGCGGCGGCGCACGCGGTCGCCGTCGAGATCTTCGTCCCGCGCGGAGTCGATATCGCCCGCAGGACGCTGAACGCGCGGCTCGGCATCGTGGGCGGCATCTCCATCCTCGGCACCACCGGCATCGTGCGGCCCATGTCCCACGACGCCTTCACGGCCACCATCGCGGCCGGGTTGTCCGTGGCGCGAGCCTGCGGCCTGGATCAGGTGGTTCTGAGCACCGGCCGGCGCAGCGAGCGCTTCGCCCAGCGGCTCTGGCCGCAGCGGCCGGAGGAAAGCTTCGTGCAGGTCGGCGATTTCTTTCAAAAGAGCCTGGAGCTGGCCGTCCAGAAGGGTTTCGCGCGGCTGATTCTGGCGGTCTTCTTCGGCAAGGCCCTCAAAATGGCCCAGGGCGCGCCGCATACGCATGCGTCGCGATCGGAGTTGAGCCTGGCGGCGCTGGCCGATTGGTCTGGGAAACCGGGCAGCCCGCCGGCGCTGGCAGCGGCCATCCGATCCTGCAACACGGCCCGGGAAGCCTTTGCGCTGATCGCCTCGACCTGTCCGAGCCTGATCGCCGAGGTGGGGCGGCGGGTGGTTGCGAGCGCCGCTCGTTTCGCCGGCCCGGGGATCAAGATCCAAAACGTCATTTTCGATTACGAGGGACGGGTGGCGTTCGATTCGGAAAGGCGGTTTTAAGATTAAAGTTTAAAGGTTAAGGGATGAAAATCCAAAACAGGCCGAACTCTGGGTTAAGCTCTTTCAACCTTAAGCCTTAAACTTTAAACATTGGACAATACTATCCTGGAACAGGGCAAAGGATGAAGAAATCAATACCGCCAGGGCCTTCCGCGAAGAGCGGCATCGACGTCGTCGGCATGGGCCTGGGCTTCGACGATTTGACTGCAAAGCATCGGCGCATCATCGAGCAGGCCGATGTTTTGATCGGAGGCAGGCGGATTCTGGCTCTATTTCCGGAATCGCCGGCCGAGAAGAAAGCGATCGGCAGAGATTTGGATGACGTCATCGCCTACATCCGGCGCCGGGTGGACCGAAAGTCGATCGTGGTCCTGGCCTCGGGCGATCCCATGTTCTTCGGCATCGGCGCCAGGCTGGTCGACGCCTTCGGGCCTGAATGGGTGACGATCCATCCGAACGTCTCCTCGGTGGCGGCCGCCTTCGCCCGAATCAAGGAGCCCTGGAGCGGGGTTCGCATCATCAGTCTGCACGGCCGGAAGAACCAGGGCGAACTGCTCCGGGCGCTGGTGGAGGAGGATCGAATCGCGGTCCTGACCGACCCGGAGCACGGCCCAGCCTGGCTGGCCCGGTTGGTGCTGGACCGCCTGGGGAGCGGCTTCCGCATGGCGGTCATGGAGGCGCTCGGTGAGCCCGCCGAGCGTCATGGCTGGTACCGCCTGGAGCAGGCCGCAACCGGAAAATTCGCCGAACCCAACCTCGTGGTCCTGAAGCGGGAACCTCCGGCTGCCGCCGCTCGCCGGCGGCCGGTGTTGGGGGCGCCGGACGAGTGGTTCGACCACGATCGGGGACTGATCACCAAATCCGAGGTGCGCGCGGTGGTCCTGGCCAAGCTGCGGCTGGAGGAAGGCCAGGTATTTTGGGATCTCGGCGCCGGCAGCGGTTCGGTCGCCGTCGAATCGTCCTTGTTCATCGGAAAAGGACGGATCGTGGCCGTCGAGAAGGACCTCCGGCGGGTCGAGCAGATCAAAGCCAACGCCCGGCGGTTCGGGGTCCGCCATCTGAGGGTCGTACAGGCGGTATTGCCGGCAGGGCTCGCACGGCTTCCCAAACCGGACCGCATCTTCATCGGCGGCGGCGGCAGAGACCTGCTGTCTATTGTTTCCGAAGCGGTCCGGCACCTGAAGCCCGATGGAATCATCGTGATCAATACCGTGCTGCTGCAGAGCGTGCACGGCGCTTGGGCCGCTTTGCGGCGCCTGGGCTTTGCAACCGAGATGGTTCAGGTCCAGATCCAGCGCAGCGCGCCGATGCCCTGGAGCGAACGGCTGGAGGCGTTGAACCCGGTCTGGATCATTACGGGAATTCGGAAGTGCGAAGGCGGAAGGCGGAAAGGCGAAGAAAGATGAGCGCTGAAGATCGAGACATGAATTCCGCCTTCCGCCTTCCGCCTTCCGAATTCCATCCCGTTCTTTTCGTCGGCGCCGGACCGGGCGACCCGGAGCTGATCACCGTCAAGGGCCGCAATGCGCTCGCGGCCGCCGACCTGGTGGTTTACGCCGGCTCCCTGGTGCCGGAGGACCTGCTGGTCTGGGCGCGGCCGGGAACGCCGGCCATCAACAGCGCTTCCATGCTGTTGGAGGAGATCGTCGCGGTCATGGCCGAGGCCCAGCGCAGCGGCCGGCGGGTCGTGCGGCTGCATACCGGGGACCCCAGCCTCTACGGGGCGGTCTTCGAACAGATGGCTGCGCTCCGCAGACTGGGGATTCCATCTCGGATCATCCCCGGCGTCACCGCCGCCTTTGCCGCGGCAGCCGCCCTGGGGATCGAGTACACGCTGCCGGAAGTCGCGCAGACCCTGATCCTGACGCGCGCGGCGGGCCGCACCCCGGTTCCCGCGACCGAAAACCTGGCCGGCCTGGCCGCCCACCGGACTTCGATGGCGGTCTACCTGAGCATGGGCCAGGTCGAGGAAGTGGCCGCCATTCTGGCCGAGGCGTACGGCGCGCAGGCGGCTTGCGCCGTGGTCTACCGGGCCAGTCAGAGCGGGGAAAAAGTGATTCGGACTCGGCTGTGCGAGTTGGTCGAAGCCGTGCGGACCGAACGGATCACCCGCCAGGCTTTGATCATCGTCGGCCGGGTGCTGGAGATCGGGCCGGACGACCCGAACGTCAAGTCCAGACTGTATGACCCGGACTTCGAGCATGGTTTCCGCCAATAAAATCGCCGTCTGGGCCATCACGCCCAACGGGGCCGCCCTGGCGGCTCGGATTGCCGAGGCCGTTCCGAATGCGGATGTGTATGGAAGCAAACAGCTCGATCGTCTGCCGGAATCCGCCGTGCGCTTTGAATCCCTGACCCAGGCGGCGGCCGCGCGCTTCCGGCGGTACAGCGGCCATGTCTTCATCATGGCGGCCGGTATCGTGGTGCGCACGGTGGCGGGGCTGATCGTCCACAAAACCAAGGACCCGGCCGTGGTGGTGGTTGACGACCGGGGCCGGTTCGCCATCAGCCTGCTCTCCGGCCACATCGGCGGCGCCAACCGGCTGGCCCTGCAGGTGGCCGCCGCCATCGGCGCCCAACCGGTCGTCACCACCGCCACCGACGTCAACGGCGCCGCGGCGATCGACGTTCTGGCCGTGGAACTGGGCCTGGCAATCGAAACCCCGGCGGCCGTCAAGACCGTGAACATGGCCCTGCTCACCGGGTCGCCGCTGGAAGTGCACGACCCTCTGAACCTGCTGGCCGGCCGCCTACCGGCCGCTGCAGCCGGGAGCGGCGCGGCGGCCGCAGCCAGGGTCTGGGTGGACGACCGCACGGCCGCAGCGCCGCCCGGCGCCCTGGTCCTGCGGCCCCGCTCGCTGGTGGCCGGGATCGGCTGCAACCGCCACACGAGTGCGGCGGAAATCCGCGAGCTGCTGCTCGGCACGCTGCAGGCGGCCGGGCTGGCCGCGGCCAGCCTGGAGCGTCTGGCATCCGTCGATTTGAAACAGGACGAGCCGGGGCTGGCCGCGCTGGCGCGCGAATGGGGCCTGCCCCTTCAATTTTTCAGCCGCGAGGCGATCGGCCGGGTGGAGGCGGCGGTGCCGACGCCGTCGGCCGCCGTTGCCAAACATATTGGAGTGAAAAGCGTATGCGAAGCCACAGCCCTTCTGGCGTCAAGGGGCGGGAGCCTGATCGTGCCCAAACGGTCCTCCCGCAACGCGACGGTCGCGGTCGCCCGCATCAACTTTTCATCGTAGGCATCGGGCCGGGCCGCGTCGAACACCTCACGCAGCGCGCGGTCGCGGTGCTCCATTCCGTCGAGTGCGTGGTCGGCTACGGCCTCTACATCGACCTCATTCAGCCGCTCATCGAGGGCAAGCAAACGCTGCGCTCCGGCATGATGAAAGAGGTCGCCCGCGTGGAGGCGGCGATCGCAGCCGCCATGGGCGGAAAGGCCTGCGCGCTGGTCTCGAGCGGAGATCCCGGCATCTACGCCATGGCGGGCCTGGTGTTCGAAACCTGCCAGCTGAAAAAGATTTCCCTGCTGCCTCCCGGCGGAAAGGCCGCTGGAGAGGCGGGCGCACCGGCGCTCCGGGTCGAGGTGGTTCCGGGCATCCCCGCGCTCTGCGCCGGGGCGGCCCTGCTGGGGGCCCCCCTCACCCACGACTTTGCCGTGGTGAGCCTGAGCGATCTGCTCACGCCCTGGGCGGTGATCGCCCAACGGCTGGAGGCGGCCGCCCGGGCGGACTTCGTGATCGTGCTCTACAACCCGAAGAGCCGAAAGCGGACCTGGCAGCTGGAGGCCGCCCGCAGCATCATCCAGGAGCACCGCCCTCCGGACACGCCGGTCGGAGTCGTGACCGGCGCCATGCGCTCGAATCAGGACGTGCGCATCGTCCCGCTGGCGGCGCTGAACGAGGCGCATGTGGACATGCAGACGACCCTGTTCGTCGGCAGCCGGTCGTCCAGCCGATATCTGGATTTTATGTTCACTCCACGCGGATATTCGGATAAGTATGAGATCGGTTAGCGCTTCGCGTTTGGATCTCGGGGCTGGAGACCGATTTCAGGCGAGGGTCGGATGAAAGGGTATGTGCAGATTTATACCGGCGACGGCAAAGGCAAGACCACCGCGGCGATCGGTTTGGCCGTCCGAGCGGCCGGCGCCGGCCTCACGGTCTACATCGCCCAGTTCATGAAGCTTGGCGACTACGGAGAGATCGCGGCCCTCAGACGGCTGGCGGACCGCATCACCGTCGAGCAGTTCGGGACGGGCCGTTTCATCCGCGGCAATCCCGCTCCCGAGGACGTCGCCGCCGCCCGCCGCGGGATCGAACGGGTCCGGGAAATCTTCGCCGGCCGCCGCCATCAGCTCGTGGTCCTGGATGAGGCCAACGTGGCCGCAGCCTGCGGACTTTTTTCGCCGACGGCTCTCCTGGACCTCGTTCAGGCCCGCCCCGAGGGGGTCGAGATGGTATTGACCGGCCGTCAGGCCGCGCCGGAGATCATCGCCCGGGCCGACCTAGTCACCGAGATGAAAGCGCTCAAGCACTACTACCAGGCCGGCGTCGCCGCCCGGGCCGGGATAGAAAAGTAGGAGCTGCTATTGAATCGAACCAGCACATCCCATCCCGGCCTCGCCCCCTGCCTGGCCGTCCTGGGGACCGGCTCGGATGTGGGCAAGAGCATCGTCACCACGGCCCTGTGCCGCATTTTCAGCCGGCGCGGGGTGCGGGTGGCGCCGTTCAAGGCCCAGAACATGTCCAACAACTCCGGCGTGACGCCGGAGGGGCTTGAAATGGGCCGCGCCCAGATCGTCCAGGCCGAGGCCGCGCGCATACCGCCGCACGTGGACATGAATCCCGTCCTGCTGAAGCCGACCAGCGACGTCGGCTGCCAGGTCGTGCTGCTGGGGACGGTGCGCGGAAACCAGAGCGCGCGCGACTACCACGCCGGCAAAGAGCTTCTGTTCGGCGAAGCCGCCGCTGCGCTGGAGCGGCTGCGCCGCGGGTACGAGCTGGTTATCCTGGAAGGCGCCGGCTCCTGCGCCGAGGTCAATCTCATGGCGGGCGACATCGTGAACCTGCGCATGGCGGAGCAGGCCGGGGCCGCGGTCGTGCTGGTGGCGGACATCCACCGCGGCGGGGTCTTCGGGCAGATCGTCGGCACGCTCGAGTGCCTGGAGCCGCATCAGCGCGACATGGTGCGCGGGCTCATCGTGAACCGCTTCCGCGGCGACAAGGCCCTGTTTGCCGACGGCGTGCGCTGGATCGAGCAGCGCACCGGAATAGCCGTGTTGGGTGTGCTGCCCTGGTTCGATCAAATCCGGATCGAATCCGAGGACTCCGTGGTGATCGAGAACCCGCCGACGGTCCTCGCGCCGGAAGCCGAGGCCCGAACGTCCGTCGCCGTGGTGCGCCTGCCGCACATCTCCAATTTCACGGACTTCGAGCCGCTGGCCGCCATCGAAGGCCTGCAGGTTCATTTCCTGGAAAAGCCCCAGTCCCTGCAGGGATTCCGCGCGGCCATCCTGCCGGGGTCGAAAAACACCCGCCATGATCTCGACTGGCTGCAGGCCTCCGGCTGGGCCCGGGCGTTGTTGGAGTTTCACCGCCGCGGCGGCCGGCTGCTGGGGATCTGCGGCGGCTACCAGATGCTGGGCCGCTGGGTTCACGACCCGGAGGGCCATGAGGGCGCGCCCGGATCATCCGCCGGCCTCGACCTGCTGCCCGTCGAGACGGTCCTGCGGGCGCCCAAGACCACGACCCGCACGCGCTTCCGTTGGGGGGAGGCTCGGGGGGCCGGGTACGAAATCCACATGGGGCGGACGGTCCGCTCCGGCGGCATGCCCTGGTTCGGGGTGCTGGAGCGCAACGGGCGGCCGGAAGCGGCGGAAGACGGGTGCGTCGCCCTGGATGGACGCGTCATGGGGACCTACATCCACGGGATGTTCGACGCGCCGGCGATCACCGCGCGCTGGCTGGGTGAAATCGGCGTGAACGAGGTCCAGGCTCCGGCGCTCCACGGCCCGGCCGCCCGCGACCGCGATTACGAGCGGCTGGCCGACCACTTTGAAGCGCATGTGGATGTCGAGGCGATCATTGAGTTGGCAAAGAGCAGAGGGCTAAAATAGGGAGGTCTATCTTTTCGCCTGCGCCCCATGCTCGATGCCCTTTGCCTGACCCGTCGTAGCCATTTATCTGGCCTGAAACTGGATTTGGGAAGCGAGGACAAATTGGCGCCAGTGACGTTCGTTTTGGGCGGCTGCCGCAGCGGCAAAAGCAGCCTGGCCCTGAGAACCGCCAAGGCGATCGCGGCGGAGCAGCGCATCTTCATTGCTACGGCCGTGCCCTTCGATGCGGAAATGCAGGATCGGGTCCGGCGCCATCAGAAAGAACGCGGAGCCGGCTGGATCACCCTTGAAGTCCCGCTGGCCCTGCCGGAGGCCCTGGCCGAGCACAGCCGTCCGGACCGGGTGATCCTGGTGGATTGCCTCACGCTGTGGGTGTCCAACCTGCTCCTGGAAGGGTCGGATCCCGCGGCCGTCGAACGCCGCATTGCGGAGTTGGCCGGGGCCCTCCAGACCTGCGCCGGCCCGGTGATTCTGGTCTCAAACGAGGTCGGCCTCGGGGTGGTTCCGGACAGCCCGCTGGGCCGCCAGTTCCGCGACCTCGCCGGCATGGCCAACCAGGCCGTGGCGGCCGGGGCGGATGAAGTGATCATGACGGTGGCGGGGATCCCGGTCGCGATCAAGACCGGCAACCCGGTCTGAAACCTCTGAAAGACGGAAGCTCGTGAAGAACCTGCGTGCGGCCATCCAATTCATTACGATCCTGCCGGTGGGCCGATCGGATCATTTCGATGCGATGGGGATGATCCGATGGTTTCCGGTCGTGGGCCTGCTGCTGGGGGCCGGGCTGGCCGGCTTCGATCAGGCCGCCGGCCGCCTGTGGGGCCCCCAGACGGTTGCCGTCCTCGATGTAATTTTCCTGGCGGCCGTCACCGGCGCGTTTCATCTCGACGGTCTGGCCGACACGGCCGACGGGCTCTGCAGCCACCGCTCCCGGGAGCGGACCCTCGAGATCATGAAAGACAGCCGCATCGGTGCGATGGGCGTGGTCGTGCTGAGCTCCGTTCTGGCTCTGAAGTGGGCCGGCATCAGCGGCCTCGGCGCCCACCGCGTGCTGGTGCTGATCCTGGTTCCGGCCTATGCCCGCGGCGCCATCCTTTGCGCCATGCGCTGGCTGGAGTACGGGCGGCCGGAGGGCGGAACGGGCCGGCCGTTCTTCGCCCGCAGGATCGGCTGGCGCGAATGCTGGGCCCTGCCGGCCACGATGCTGCTCTCAACGGGCCTCGGAGCGACGGCCCTGGGGTTGAACGCGGGCTTTATCCTGCTGGTGGGTCTTATCATGGTCTACTACAAACGACGGCTGGGGTGCGTGACCGGGGATATGCTGGGGGCGTTGACTGAAACGGTCGAAGCCGGCCTGTTCCTGATCGCTTCCATGAGAGGCCTGCCATGATCGGTGGCCACGGCGGCAACATATACGAACTGGCCCGCCGGCTGGGGTGCGATCCGGCGGAGATCATCGACCTCAGCAGCAACGTCAACCCGCTCGGCCCGCCGGCCGGCCTGTGCGACGATCTCGCGCGGCGGATCGAAACCGTGAGCGCGCTGCCGGAAGTGGACAACCGGGGGATGATCCGGTGCTATGCCGACCATCTCGGCGTTCCCGCCGATCGGGTCATCGCCGGGAACGGAACCACCCAGTTCATTTATTCCATTCCCGCCGCATTGAAGGTGAAGCGGGCGCTGATCGTGGGACCGACCTATTCCGATTATGCCGACGCCTGCCGCCTCCACGGGGTTTCGCCCGAATTTTTCGGGTGCCGGGAGTCGGACGATTTCCGGCCCGACCTGGCCGGGCTCGCCCAAGCCGCGGCCGGAGCCGATACCGTGTTCATCTGCAATCCGAACAACCCCACCGGAGCCTTCATTCCGGCTGACGAGCTGAAACGGCTTTGCCGCCTGCGCCCGCAGGTTCGCTTCATTGTGGATGAATCCTATCTACCCTTCGTCGCGGACGGCGAGGGCCAGAGCCTGGTGCGGTGCGGAATCGACAACCTCTTGGTTCTGCTCTCGATTTCAAAAATCTACCGCATTCCCGGGCTGCGGGTCGGCTTTCTGGTGGCTTCGCCCGCGATCATCGCGGCATTTGCCCGCAGTCTGTGGCCCTGGAACGTCAACCAGCTCGGCCAGGCCGCCGTTCACTTCCTTTGCCAGGCCGGACCGGATCTCAAGG
The DNA here is from genome assembly GCA_964427375.1 of uncultured Desulfatibacillum sp. Taxonomy (GTDB): domain Bacteria; phylum Desulfobacterota; class Desulfobacteria; order Desulfobacterales; family SpSt-501; genus SpSt-501. Next base: position 21,851 of record CAYRUF010000011.1, read on the forward strand.
CCTTCATAGCGGAGACCCGTGCGTATCTCGATGTCGAGCGGATGCGGTTTGAGCAGCGCCTGGGCCCCATTCCGGGGCTCCGGGTGTTTCCCAGCCCGACCTCTTTTTTTCTGGTCCGGCTGCCCGAGGGGCTGTCCGCTTCCATGGTGTGGACGGCGTTGGCGCAGGAGCGGATCCTCATCCGCGACTGCAGCAACTTCCAGGGCCTGTCCGACCGGTTCATCCGGATTTCGCCCAAGACGCCCGACGCCAACCGCCGGGTGGCGGAACGCCTGGCGGAGCTGGCCGCCCCGGCGAGTCCGTCGACTGCGGTTTCTCCGACGCCGCCGCCCCGGCCGAGCGGTGTTTCCTACCCGGAATCGTGAGGGCGGCTGCATGCAAGGGCTTTCCTCTTGGATCGTGATCCCGGCGGCGTTCGCCCTCGATATGCTCCTGGGCGATCCCCACCGGTTTCCCCACCCGGTGCGCTGGATGGGCCGGGCCATCGTGGCCGCCGAGCCCTGGTTCCGGCGCCTGCCGGTTCATCCGGTTCTGGCCGGCGGCGGGTTTGCGGCGGTTCTGGTGGCAGGCACCTGGTGGCTCGCCGCGCTGCTGATCGATGCCGGCCGCAGCGTCCAGCCGCTCTGGGCCAGGGCCATCGAGATCGTGATGGTCTATTTCTGCCTGTCGGTGCGGTCCCTGAACGACGCGGCCATGGAGATCTTCACGCTGCTGAACCAACACCGGACCGCCGAAGCCCGCGAACGCCTCGCTCGGATCGTCGGACGTGATGTCGATCGCTACCAACCGCAGGACATGGCCCGCGCCGCTATCGAGACCGTCGCTGAAAACTTCGTCGACGGTGTGCTGTCGCCGCTGCTTTTCGCGGCGGTCGGCGGCGCTCCCCTAGCCATGGCGTTCAAGATGGTCAGCACGCTGGACTCCATGGTGGGGTACCAGAACGAACGCTATTATCACTTCGGAAAAGCCTCCGCCCGGCTGGACGACGGGTTCAACTTCGTGCCGGCCCGCGTTTCCGTGCCCCTCATTGCGCTCGCCGCCCAGATCCTTTCCGGCTCCGGAATGCGCGCGCTCAAGACCGCCTGGTCCGAGGGCCGCAACCACACGAGCCCCAACGCCGGCCGGCCGGAAGCCGCGTTCGCCGGCGCCCTGCGGGTCAAGCTGAACGGCCCCAACACCTACGGCGGCATCCTGGTCAAGAAGCCGTACATCGGCATCCGCTTCGCAGCGGTGCGGATCGAGGATATTAAGAAAGCCTGCGATCTGATGATGCTGAGCGCGCTCTTCAGCGTCGGACTGGCCGCCGCTCTTGCATTGGGGTTTATTTCCGGCTAAAGCTTATAGAATAAGCTGACTGGAGCGATGGTATTACCGGATAGCGGAGTCCGCAGGGGTGTACGCCCCGCCGGGCCGCCGCAAAAGACGCCCAGGCTTCGTCAACGCCCCCGGGGTTTCTCCCATGGCTCCGCACCGGCAGCGACGGCCGAGTGGGCCGTGAGCGCTGCCGTCCGGGGCTGTCTGGGCCTATCTGAGCGGGATGGCTGCCGTCGAGACCGCCTTCGTCCAAATTGCGGCGGCCCGGCGGGGCGTACACCCCTGCGGACCTTCCCATCACATTCAATGCAAGAATCGCTCAAGCTTGGTATAAGAATACTCCGTCCTGGGAGGAGGATGGACGCGGGCATGTCCAGCGAAAAATTCTTCCGCATCATCACCTATCTCAAAGAGGCGAAATCCGTCGCTTCGGCCATGTCCTTGCCGTCCGATTCCCGTTTCAACTCCCAGAAGCTCCATCTGCTGGGGATGTTGGACCGGATTCAACACCTGGTTGTTTCCCTCCGCGCGGATTTTATCGACTTGTTTTACTTTAAATCCCCCTACGAAGCCGGCGCCGCGGAGGCCCCCGATATCGACGAAGCCTCCGGGGGGCTCCCGGAACCTCCGACCGGCGAGCGTTGGTCCAATGTCGTTTCCTTCGATCGTCGGCGCCGGGCAGCGGATCGGCGGCAGCTCAACACCTTTCTCGCCCGCGACCGCCGCAGCGGCATTGTCGACCGGCGGCAGCGGCGGCGCGGGCAAGACCCATCCACGCCATTCAGCATTCCCAAAAATTAAATTTCCGTTGCCCGGCTGAATCTGGTAAGATCGGCCGGCGCAATGATCGCGCCTCCCGCCGCGGCGGTTTAACGACGGATGCAGTGGAGGAACACCATGCTGCTGGCTATGAACGTCAACAACACCAACACGTCATTCGGCCTCCATGCGGACGGAAAATGGATCGTTCACTGGCGCGTGGCGACGGACCGGGCCAAACAGCCGGATGAATACGCCATGCTGTTGCGCAATTTGTTCGAGTACAGCAAACTCGACTGGTCGCAGATCACCGGCGTGGCCTTGTCCAGCGTCGTGCCGCCGATCACCACTGAATTTGTGGATTTGAGCCGCCGTTACCTCGGGCACGAACCGCTGGTCGTCACGCACCAGCTGAAAACCGGCGTCAAAATCCTCATCGACTATCCGGCCGAGGCGGGCGCCGACCGGATTTTAAATGCCCTCGGCGCCCGGACCCTGCACGGGTGCCCGTGCATTGTCGTCGACTTCGGCACGGCCACCACCTTCGATGCCATCTCTCGGGAGGGCGACTACCTCGGCGGCGCCATCGCCCCCGGCCTCGGCATTGCCGCGGAGGCGCTGTTCAGCCGGACCGCCAAGCTGCCGAGGATCGAATTGACGGCCCCGCCGGCGGCGATCGGGCGGAACACGGTGCATGCGATGCAGTCCGGGCTGGTGCTGGGCTATGTGGGGTTGATCGAGGGGCTGGTGGCGCGCATTCGGGCGGAGCTCGGCGGCCGGGCCAAGGTGATCGCCACCGGAGGGATGGCCCACATCCTGGCGGAGCAGACGCCCGTCATCGAATCGGTCGATCCGATGCTGACCCTGGAAGGACTGCGCCTGATCTATCAGATGAATCGCGAGGAATGAACATGGACACCCGGGTTGCGCTGCTGGAGGGCAAACAGATCGTGCTGGGCGTCACCGGCGGGATTGCCGCCTTCAAATCCGCCGATCTCGCCAGCCGGCTGGTCCAGGCCGGGGCGCTGGTGGATGTGGTCATGACCGGCGCCGCCACCGAATTCGTTCGGCCGCTCACGTTTCAGGCGCTCACCCACCGGCCGGTGGTCGTGGAGATGTTTGCGCTGCTGAAGGAGACCGACATCGGCCATGTTTCTCTGGGGCAGCGGGCGGATCTGATGATCATCGCCCCGGCCACGGCCAACACGATCGCCAAGCTGGCCCACGGCCTGGCCGACAACATGCTCACAACCACGGCGCTGGCTTGCCGGGCGCCCTTGCTGCTCGCGCCGGCGATGGAGTCGGGCATGTGGAGCCACCCCGTAACGACCGCGAACATGGAGATCCTGAAGGGCCGCGGCGCCTGCACGGTCGGCCCCGAATCGGGCCGGCTGGCGTCCGGCGGCCACGGAACCGGACGGATGTCCGAGCCGGCGGCCATCCTGGACGCCGCCCGCTGGGTGCTCGGGCGCAGCGGCCGCCTGGCGGGCACAGCCGTGATCGTGACCGCCGGCGGAACGCGCGAAGCCTTCGACCCGGTGCGGTTCGTCGGCAACCGCAGCAGCGGCAAGATGGGCTTCGCCCTGGCCGCCGCTGCCCGGGACCGAGGGGCCGCGGTGACGTTGATCCACGGAGCCGCGGCCTTGGAACCGCCCTACGGCGTCAAGACGATCGCGGTGGAATCCTGCGCGGACATGGAGCGCGCCGTACTCGATTCCATCGGCCAAGCGGATGCGCTGGTCATGGCCGCTGCCGTGGCCGATTACCGGCCGGAGGCCGCCGCGCCGCAAAAAATCAAGAAGCGGGACGACCGATTGGCTCTGAACCTGGTGCGAACATCCGATATCCTCTCCGCGGTCGCCGGCCGGCGCGGGGACGGGGGGCGCCTGCGAGCGGTCATCGGTTTTGCCGCGGAGACCCGCGATGTGCTCGACAACGCCCGTGAAAAGCTGGCCCGCAAAAAATTGGACCTGATCGTCGCCAATGACGTCTCGGCCGTCGACAGCGGCTTTGAGGTGGACACCAACCGAGTGACCCTCCTGGATGCCTCCGGCGGGGTGCAGACGCTGCCGCTCATGTCCAAAGCGGCAGCGGCCGAGCAGATCGTCGACCGCCTGGTCGCGATCCTCGAACGGTGACTTACTATTGACGCGGTTTAATCCAATTGTTAATGTTAACAATTAATAGCAAATTTGCTTCGGCAGCGGCGGCGGATCGCCCAACTACCACCCATGAGGAATACGAAACAATGACACGAAAAAGATGGTTTTCGATGGCGGGACTTTTCGTTTTCGCCCTTGCGGTCTTTTATGTAATGGGAGAAACCGCTGAAGCGGCCCGGCTGGGCGGCGGCAAATCCTTCGGCAGCCGGCCGAGCTATCAGCGCAGCGCACCGGCGCCGTCTACGAGTCCGACGTCGCCGCAGATGAGCCCCGGCCAGACCAGCCCGCAGATGCCCGGCGCGGCGTCCGGCATGGGGCGCTGGGGCGGCATGTTGGGCGGCTTGGTGGCGGGCTCGCTGATCGGCTCGCTGCTGTTCGGCGGCGGCATGCACGGGGCCGGCGGAATCGGCCTGCTGGACATCGCCCTCATCGGCGGCGGACTCTTTCTGCTCATGCGGGTCCTGCGCGCCCGACGGATGGCCGCCGCAGGCGCTTCCGCCGGCGAATCCATGTCGTTTGACCGCGGACCGGCCCAGAGCTGGGGGAGCTCGGGATACGATCCGGCGGCGGATTCGACGCGGGCAGCCGCGGCCCAGCCGTCCATTCCGCCGGGATTCGATCCGGACGAATTCCTGAAGGGAGCCAAGGCCATTTACACCCGGCTGCAGTCATCGTGGGACCAGCGCGACCTCGACGATATCCGGCAGTTCACCGCTCCGGAGGTTTTTGAGGAAATTCAGCGCCAGTTTCAGGAGGATCCGACGCCCGGCAAAACGGAGCTGCTGCTCATCCATCCCAAACTTTTGGAGGTGCGCGAGCTCGACGGCCAAATCGTGGCATCGGTTCTCTATGATGTGATGATGCGGGAAGCCGCTACCGAAATGGGCCGCCAGGTTCGTGAAATCTGGCATTTCAGCCGCGCCGCCGACAACCCCCAGGCGTTCTGGGTACTCGAGGGGATTCAGCAGGTCGAGGGATAAAACGCGTCGGGCGGCTGCCCGAATGATCAATCGTTCGGCTCAAGTTGGAAAAAAGAGAAGCGCGGCGGTTAAAAGCCGCGCTTCTCTTTTGGGTTTAGCCGCCGCAGAAACCCGCGAACGGCCTGCGCGCATTCCCTGGGTTTTTCCATGGTCGGGAAATGGCCAGTGCCGTCGATCGTGACCACTTGGGCGTGGAGGGCCGTGCGCTGCAGGCGCTCAGCGGAATCGGCCTGAAAAACGTCGGACCGCGCTCCGCGAACGGCCAGGAGGGGGCAGCGAACCCGTCGGACGTAGCTCCAAACGTTCAACGGGATCGACTCAAAGATCTGGGCTTCGAGTTCCGGGTCGCACGTCAGCACCGCCGAGCCGGAATCTTTCTCCAACAGCCCGCACTCCAGATACGCCTCCACGAACTCCGGCGACCAGGTTTTGAAAATCCCCCGGCCGGAAAGAAAAAGCTTGAGGGCTTCCGCCTTGCTGCGGAAGGCTTTTCGGCGCCGCCGGGCGGCGCGGGCGCGCGGCAGGCGCCCGCCCAACCCCAGCGCCCGCATGCCGCCGATCATGGCCAAGCGGTGCGGCATCAGGAAAACCGGGTCCACCAGCACGATGGCGCTGAACAGGTGCGGAAACCTGGCGGCGGCGATGCAGGTGGCTACGGCCCCCAGGGAGTGCCCCATTCCGATGACCGGCGGACGAGCCGTCGCCGAGATGATTTCCCGCAGATCCTCCGCGAATATCTCCCAGTTGCGGATGCGCCCGAAGCCGACGAATTCGGATCCTCCGTGGCCGCGCACGTCGCTGGCGATGAGGTGAAGATCGCCAACCAGGTGTTGAATGAACGGCGCGTACGTCCCTGCACAAAAACCGTTGCCATGCAGGAAATGGGCTGGAGGTCCATCGCCCCCCCAGTCCAGGTAGTGCAGCCGGCCGCCGGAGACCTCGATGTAGCCTTCCGCCGGCTGCGGCCATGGCGCATCAACCGTCACTGGCACTCACCGCCTCCCTGGGCATCTGTCGCTGGGATTGAACCGAACCGGTCTGCGGTTCGCGGAGCCGGGCATCGCCCGGTATCGTTCGCCGTCAGACGAATCAATGGCCTGAAACATCGTCGCATCCCTCGGGCTTCGGCCAATGATCCGTCACCGCCGCTTCGGTGTTCGGCGGCTGGCAGGACCGCCACGGCTGCTGGGTCAGGTTCATGGCGCGCAGTTGGATCGCACAGGGGTCGTCGATCACCTCGAAGACCAACTCCCCTTCGTGCAGCCGCCATCGGTACAGCCCCAGTTCATCCTGACAGGCCGGGTCGTTCGCCAGCAGGATCCGGTCGCCCGCGACGATGAAGGTTCCGACGCTTTTCCAGCGGCTCTCCGGGTGCAGGATCCGCAGCGTGCCCCGGCTGAGGTTCAGCTTCCAGAGGCCGCCCTCGGGCGCATAATCGGGACAGCGCAGACAATGAACCCGATCGGCCGCGGCCGCCACGACTTTGGTGTAGGTGCCGTCCACCGGACTGCGCACGGGCTCCGGCAAGGGGATGCGATAAGGGTAGGCCCGGCGCTGGATCAACCCGAACCAAAGGTCCTGGGATGAAGACCCCGGGTTCTGGATTTTTTCCGGCGGGCCTCCGGTGAAACCGGATGACCCGGCGGCGCAGAACGTCAGGACCGCCGCCACGGCTCGAATCCAAATCGGAATCTGGGGGAGCACTTGAGCCTCCGTGATTGCTACCCGATAACCCCCACCCCTCGGGCCGGCGGCGAGAAACCGCCGGCGGACATCCGAAAGCTACCCCATGCCGAAAAGGCCGTCAACTGCGGAAAGCGGGAGCCGGCCGGGGGCACTCCTTGGGGATTCGGTATTCGATGGGGGCCTTGACCGGGAGCCGGTGGTACGATAACGTTATGGTAACGTTACAGTAGCGAAAATGGAGGCCGAATCCGACCCATGCCATCGATCCTGCCAAAAGGACTGAATCTGAATCGCCGGTTTGTTCAGCAGATCATCGACTGCATGGCCGAAGGTGTTTTCACCCTGGACCGCGGCGGCCGCATCACCTCCTGGAATCCGGCCATGGAAAAGATCACCGGATACGCCGCAGCCGATGCGATCGGACGGACCTGCGACATGCTTCAGTTCAGCCGCTGCATCAACCAGGTCTGCCCGACCGGATTGAAGGAATGCGGGCTCATCCGGCGGGGCAAGACCGAAGCCAAGGAGTGCCACCTGCGGCACCGCGGCGGCTTCGACGTGCCGGTGATCAAGAATGCCCGCGTGGTGCGCGACGAGGACGGCCGGATCATCGGCGTGGTGGAAACCCTGACCGATTTGAGCGAGCTGGTCGACGCCCGCCGCCGGGCCGAGGACGCCGCCCGGCGCCTGGGAGAGCGGTATGCCTTCGGCAATCTGATCGGGAAGAGTCGGGCCATGCAGGACGTGTTTGCGGCCATCGCCGCCGCCGGTGCCAGCGATGCCGCCGTCCTGATCCAGGGAGAGAGCGGCACCGGCAAAGAGCTCGTCGCCGGCGCCATCCATCACCTCAGCGGCCGGTCGCCGAAACCGCTCGTGACGGTGAACTGCGCGGCCCTGCCGGAGTCGCTTCTGGAAAGCGAGCTGTTCGGCCATGCTCGGGGAGCCTTCACGGGCGCCGTACGCGACCGCAAGGGACGATTCGAGGAGGCGGACGGCGGCACCGTCTTTTTGGACGAGATCGGCGAACTCAGCCCCTTCATTCAGGTCAAGCTCCTGCGCGTGCTGCAGGAGCGTGAAATCGAGCGCGTCGGCGAATCCGTCCGACGCAAGGTGGATATCCGGATTCTGGCCGCCACCCACCAGGATCTGGTTGCCCGGGTGCGGCAGGGGCTTTTCCGCGAGGATCTCTTTTACCGGCTCAAAGTATTCCCGATTCATCTGCCGGCCCTGCGGGAGCGCCGCGAAGACATCCCGCTGCTCGCCGAACACTTCGTGGACCGACTGAACCGCCGCACCGGGAAGGAGCTGGCCGGGATGTCGGAGCCCGCCCTGCGAGCTTGCATGGAATACGCATGGCCGGGCAACGTGCGCGAGCTGGAAAACGCCGTCGAGCACGCATTCGTATTATGCCGGACGGGCCGTATCGAGCTCGAACACCTGCCGCTCGAAATGCGCGAATCGGGCTCGTTCCGTTTCCATACGGGGCGGCCATTGCACCGGCCGCCGGCCGCACCTCGGCGCTTGAATCCCGAGGAGCTGCAGGGTCTGCTTCACGCCTGCGGCTGGAACAAGGCCGAAGCTGCGCGACGCATCGGAATCAGCCGCACGGCGGTCTGGAAATATATGCGGAAATGGGGCATCCCGCTAAAAATGGAAACGGTGGAATAAGTCTTGCAGAGCTTCCGGCGGAAGCTGGCAGTGCCCGGCGTTGACCCATCAGGCGGGTGGCCGTTAAAGCCTGCCATCCGCCTTTTCCCGATGCCGCGCTGCCGGCGGAGGGGATTCGGTTCCAATTCCAATTTTCAGGAGGCTTTGGTGAGTTCATTGATTTCACGCCGCAGGTTTTTGAAGAGCGGCATGGCGGCCGTGGCCGGAGCCGCTGCATCGGCCGTCCCCGGAAGCCAGGCGCTCGCCGCCAACGACGGCCGCGGTTACCTGGCGACGCTCATCGACATCCGCAAATGCATCGGCTGCGAGGCTTGCGTGGAGGCCTGCCGCGAAACCAACGCCGCCAAGTTTCCCGAACCCGTTAAGCCGTTCCCTAAAATGTATCCAGCCCGGGTCAAAGCCTCTGACTGGTCCGAGAAGCGGGACGTCGCCGACCGGCTCACGCCGTACAATTGGTTGTTCATCCAGCATGCCACCGTGAAGGTCAACGGCGAAGACACCGAGATCACGCTGCCCCGGCGCTGCATGCACTGCGTGAACCCGCCCTGCGTCAAGCTCTGTCCCTGGGGCTCGGCCATGCAGCTGGAAAACGGGCTTTCGCGGATCGATCCGGACATTTGTCTCGGCGGCTCGAAATGCAAAAACGTATGCCCCTGGGATATCCCCCAGCGCCAGACCGGAATCGGGCTGTATCTGAAGCTGCTGCCGTCGCTCGCCGGCAACGGCGTCATGTACAAGTGCGACCGCTGCTACGACCGCATCGCCCGGGGCGAACCGCCCGCCTGCATCGATGCCTGCCCGGAAGACGTGCAAACCATCGGACCCCGGCAGGACATCATCGCCCAAGCCCACGCCATCGCCAAGGAGATCGGCGGGTATGTCTACGGCGAAATTGAAAACGGCGGAACCAACACGATCTACGTCTCGCCCGTGCCGTTCGAGGATCTCAACCGGGCCATTGCCCGGGGCGACGGCCGGCCGCATCTGGACCCGGTTCAGGACGCCATGGCGGATGCCAACAACCTGGCGGCGGCCATGCTGATGGCGCCGGTGGCCGGAATCGCCGCCGCGGCGGTTCGGTTTTTGAAAACCCGCAACAGGTCCGAGCAGCAAGGCGGCCGGAGGGAAGGCTGAAAATGTCTGAAGTTAAAACGCGCGCGGCTGTCCGTTGGCGGCCGATCCGGTTGCTTTATTTATCGACCCTGTTTTTCATGGCCCTGACTGGATTCGGACAGATGCCGATCTACAACCGTTACTACATGAGCGACATTCCGGGATTCGGCTGGCTGGCGGATTTCTACGTTACGCGCAACATTCACTACATCGGAGCGGTGATGCTGCTGGGTCTGGTGTTTTTTTCCGCCTTCGATTTCATGCTCTCAAACCGCCGGCAAATGAAGCTCAGCGCCAGCGCCTGGGTGCGCGTCGCGCTTCTGGCGGCCGTCATTTTTTCCGGCGCGCTGATCGTCTTCAAAAACTTCCCCTATGTGCATTTGCCGGAGAGCTTCATCATCGCGCTGGACCTGTTTCATCTGGCCGCCGCCATGGCCTTCCTGGCCGTCAACGGGTTGTGCCTTATCGCCAAAAAGAAATGGGCGGCTGCCGTGTGATGGTCGCCCGTCGACCTGCAAAGGGAAAGTTTTTTCTCAGAAATAGACCCCGCCCTATCCTTATCACTTCAACGCCATCTTCATAGAAATTTATCAGCTTGAATTTAAAGGAATAATTTGTCTAAAGGCCTTGGCTTCTTTTTTGCTAAACGATATGCCGACCAGATTCGCCTGCCTCTGAACACGATGAAATTATGCAGACGGGGCGTTGCTCAGGGTGGATCGGTTTGAGGAGAAGAATCCATGTCGGCTGGTTTACCGGTTAAACAGGATCACGCTTTCGCAGCCTGCCCCAGGCTTTCAGCCAGCGGAAGGCCGATCGGTGCCTTGATGAAGGCCCGCTCGCCGTCCTGCAAACCATCTGAAAATCAGCCTCAATGCCAAGGCGTTCGCTATCTCGGAGCCGTGCAACGAAGGTCCCGGGGAAATGACCCGTACGTAGGATCGGATCGTGGAATTTACAGAAGGCCACGCGCCATGCGGGTTGATACGTACTGCTAGCGCGGTTTCCGGAAACGATTAACTGCCTGAATCCGGTGTGCTCAGATCATCGGGCGTTTTGTTGGTTCCATCTTCCTTGCGTCTTTTCTGACCGCTTCGTCTTTCGGGGATATGTGCGGAATAAGAAAACTGGCGGCGTTCGATTTCGATTCGCCGTTCAGGCTTTTCCTGGTCGTTTTGATCTGATTTCATCGTTACCAGCTTCCGGATAGAGCTCATGGCCGCCTTGAATACCTCTCCGCCGATTTTATTAACAACATATTGATCTTTCTATAAATGTGCAAGCATTATCCGGGCCACTTATCCAAAATCCCAGCCGGGTTCGCGCTCCCGCCTGATATTTAAGAAAAATTAGATAGATACGCAATTCGTTTTTTTAATCCGCGGTGCAGGCAAACGGCCTTGTTCCTGAATTTCCGTAATCTGTTTAAATTTTTTCTTAAAAACCTGGCCGGAATTGGCCAGATTTAGCTAGTTAACGTAAACATATTTAGCGGCGGCCCATCCGGGGTTCAACCGATGGATGACCGGTCCCTGGTTGAAACGAATTTTAAAACGGGATGAAGGGATTCGCGCCGTTGCTTCGTGGCGGAAATCGAGCTTGCAGAACCTGAACCGAAAGACGCCGACAAAGACGGCGATCCGGAATCCGGCCGTCATTTATGGCGAGGCGCCGATATCCCAAAGAAGGCCGCGGCGCGGAGTTGATCAGCGTTCCGGTGCGCCATCGCGTGAAGTGCAGCTGGGGGGGGCGGAGTTGCGGCGGCCGCCGAGCGGGAAAACCCTCACCCCGCCCCGCTCGGCGGCCGCCTGTCCTCCCTCCGACCTGAATGTTCCAATATCTCTTTGCAGTTCGGAAAGTTAATGAGCTCTCCCATTCTCAGTGGGTTGGCGCCCGCTTTGGCTTTTCAGAATAACCCGGCCGTGCCGACGCCTGAGGAGGATAGGATCGAATGCGTTGAATCGGTCTGCGTTGAGCCAGCAGGCTGGCGGCGATCCGATAGAGTACCACGAAAGCCCAGGCCGAGCTGATCAGAAAGAACAATTTTCCAATAACGATTTCCATGCGGTCCTCAACCTGCATCATCGCTCGAAAACTGAAAAAACTTGAATCCGACCGCCGCATGGTATGAGGCGTTCGCCATAGTAAAGTTTAAAGGCGAAAAGCCGATTTAATTTAAACCTACTTGATCGGTGTGCTTTTTTCTTGCTAACTACATGAAAAACGCATATAACGTCATCGGCTGCGCGGCAGCTTCCCTAATGCGTGGTTCGCGGTTTGAGCTCTGCCGGGGATTTCACGCAGAAAAGATCCTATAGGCGGCAACTACCAGGAGAGTATGATGGTCTGCTCAGTCTGCAACGGGAAAGGGTATGTGGTTGGGAAAAGCAGCGAATCGATTTGCAGCGAATGCCAGGGCCGGGGAGAATGCTTTCTTTTCGAGGGCGACCGGCATCAAAAGCAGGAATCTCAAGAAATCCGCGAAGCGCGCTAAATTTCAATCAACGACCATTTGGGCTCATTTACGTTTTACACTTGACACCTGAATCCTAATCTCAGCCGCCCAATAGCCTGCCCAGAATGCCCTTCTTCCGGGCCGCCGGCTCGGGCAAGCCCAGATGACGGCAAATGGCGGCCTCTAATTCGTCCCCCGAAATTCCGGAGCCCTCAACTACGATTTCATCCCCCACCATGACGGCCGGGGCCACCGGCAGATCTAATTCAAAGTACTCATCGGTCTGGTAGTCGGCGATGGGCTTGGATGTCACCTCGATCTCGATCGGATAGGTTGCGCCCAGCCTGGGCATCATGCTCTTGAAACCCTTTCAAGGCATGCCGTTGGGCTCGTTCAGAAAAAATCGCACCTTGAGCATATGGCTTCCTTTCTTCAGCTGCAGTCCTTTTGAAGTCGGCTCAGGCGGGTAACCATCTGATCCGGCGGCAGGAAATCCAGCAGGCGGAGATCATGGCACTCCTTGCCGTCGGCATTTAAGAAAACGACCGTCGGCACCCCCTTGATTCCGTATTCCTGCAGGAGTCTCTCATGAATGGGGTTGCCGCCTTGGGTGACATCCACCTTGATCATGACAAAACCGTTCTGCGCTTGCTTGACCACAGCCGGATCATGGAAGGTGCTCTCCTCGAGCTCCCGGCAGGGAGCGCACCAGGCGGCGTAGAAATCGATTACGACCGGCCGTTTCAGCCGCGTCGCCTCTTTGATGATTTCGTCTGAATAATCCGTCCATGCGACCCCCGGCCCTCGCATGAGCATGGTCGTGATGAGAATTGCGGCCAGTGCGAAGGAGGCAGCCCCGGCCGCGGCCTTAAGCCAGGGGAATGCCCTGAACGCTGCCGTGTTTCGGTCGAGCCATGCCAGATGAACGCCTGCCGCCAGCAGGACGGCTGATAGGGTCCATGTTGCCGCCGGCTCTCTTAGCAGAGGTTTAAGAAAATAGGCGGCCATCCCTACCAGCACCCAGCCCATGAGCTTGCGCACCCAGAGCATCCATCCGCCCGAACGCGGCAGGCGCTGGAGCTGGCCCGAAAAAAGGGCGAGAATAAAAAGGGGCAGCCCGAGGCCGATGCTCAGCGTGAAGAACACGATGAAGCCCAGCCAGGGACTTGCTATGCTGGCCACCCAGGTGAGGAGCCCCAGGGCAAACGGGCCGATGCAGGGGGCGGCGACGACGCCGAGGGTGAGCCCCATGAACAGGCTTCCGAAATAGCCGCTGTAGGATTTGGCAGCCGCCTGGGTCAGGCCGCTGGGAAGACGAAGCTCCCAGAGGCCGAACAGGCTCGTGGCGAAGGTTACCAGTACGGCCGCAACCGCAATCAGAACCGCCGGGTGCTGCAGCACGGCCCCCATCAGGCTTCCGGTCAGTGCGGCGATGACGCCCAGGACCGAATTGGTGAAGGCCAGCCCCAGCAGATAGCAAAGGCCATGGACGAATAAGCGGCTTTTGCCTTGCGGGGTGCCGGCGGCAGCGCGCCCGCCGAAATAGGAAACGGTGATGGGGATCATCGGATAGACGCAAGGGGTGAGGTTCAGCGCGACTCCGCCCGCAAAGATACCCAGCAGGGTCCAGATCATGGCCCATCCGTAAAGGGGACCGGGGGATTTCGGCTCCTGCGCGGTATCGGCCAGGCCGGCAAGTTGCCTGTCAACCGGGAGGCCCAGCTTCTCCCATTCGGGCAACCCCAGGGGATCGCGATAGACGTTTTTAAACCCAAGATTAACGGTCACCCGGGCCGCCGAGTCGCTGCGGACTCAGGTCAGGCCCCCTCAGTAGAAAACGATTTTTCGGTCTGGGTCCGGCCCGAGCAGTTCTTTCAGTGCGTCCGCCTTGCGCCAGCGCGACCACCCGGTCGGCTCCATCTGAAAGCTGACCGCGCCCTTGATATGCCCGGTGCGGTACTCCCACTCCTGGCGGGTGTCCACGATAAAAAACTCGTTGGGATTCTTTAGATAGGCTGAGGCCAGTTCCTGCGTGGTGATGATGCGGTAGTTGCCTGCTCGGGCCTCTGCGAGGACATCATCCCAGGTCGCTTCCCTGGGCGTGACGGCTCCATTGGTAAGCCATAGGGCGCCCAGCGCCGCCGTCAAGGCGGCCAGCGCCATGATGATCGTGCGATTCAATGGCATCTTGGCGTCTTCCTGAAGTTCGGAACGGTCCGGCTACAGCTTTTTTTCGCGCTGCAATTTGGACAGGATAAAGGTTGCGCCCCTTTGGGATAGCCCTAACTCAGAGGCCAGATCGCCTGCCGTCAAGGCGTTGCGGTTTTTCGAAAACAAGACGACCTCGGCCTCCAGCTCTTCCAGCCAGTCTTCGAAAAGCACCAACAGGTCCGGGTCGGTAATGGACATCAACTGCTTGGAATGCGCCACCTTCTCCACCAAGCTCTGGCACATCTGCGTCGGGTCGACACCTTCGCCCATGCACTCCGCCAGTCAGAGGTGGACCAGGCTCGACACCTTGTCTTCCTGGGATTCGCCGACAAGATCCAGCAGGAACTTGCCCCGCAGATCTTGGGACAGCACCGGGAAAATATTTCTTAATGCGCGCCCAACCTCGTTGAGGGCTTTCTCCGGTCCCATTTCATTGATGATCTTTAGAAGTTCGCTCATGGTGCGCTGGCAGTCCTCTCGACGGTCAGATTAATTTCCTCGCCGCAACCAGATCAGCGGCCAATGCATCTAAAATCTCCACGACATCAAGGACTCGGGGATCGGCCAGGGTGTAATAAATGAACGGTCCGCTGCGCTCGACGGTTACTAAGAGGCACCTTTTGAGTTCCTTGAGATGATGGGATACAAGCGGCTGAGATAATCCGACCTCTTCTACGATGTTGGTAACCGACTTTTTTTGGCCGGCCAGGCTCAGAAGAATCCGGAGGCGGTTCTCGTCGGCGATGCCCTTGGCCAGGGCGGCAACCGAGCGATAGTTGGTTCCACCCAGTTTGGCCTGCAACGCTCGCGGGTGCGCTTGAAGATCGGCGCCGGCATCATGCCGTCCGGATAGGGTTTGGATTTTCTTCTGGGCTGCCTTTCTCATAAAAACACCTGGTTCCCGACGGGAGGAATTCAGCCGGCTCCAGCGAAAAAATCGCCTTGAATGGGCCTAAAAAATAACATATAAGCATTTATTAATATGATGCGGTTTTCTTGTCAACGAGTTTTTGGGTTTCAATGAAATCCTGCTGCTTTTCGCGGCCGGCCTGGCGGTGATGCTCGCCAAAAATCTCCATCGGCTGGGGAGTCGAGCCCTGAGTTTATTTCTCGTGCCGGCCGCAGGCGCTGGGCTTATTCCACCGGCCCTTACTTCGTTCAGCCTTCCTCTTCTGTTTTTTACATTTCTGAAGATCGGCTCCGTGCTTTACGGCAGCGGCTATGTTCTGCTCGCCTTCCTGCGGGCCGACTTCGTTGTCCGTCTCGGCTGGCTGACCGACCGGCAATTGCTGGATGCCATCGCCATCGGTCAGGTGACGCCCGGCCCCGTGTTCACCACGGCGACGTTCCTGGGCTTCATCTTGAGCGGCCCCTCCGGAGCACTGCTGGCCACACTCGGCATCTTTCTGCCTTCTTTCATCTTTGTGGCGATTTCCAATCCGCTGATTCCCAGAATGCGCCAATCGGCATGGTTCGGCAGCCTGTTGGACGAAGTCAATGCCGCCTCGCTCGGATTGATGGCTGCCGTGGCTTGGCAATTGGGTGCCGCTTCGTTAATTGACCCGCTCACCATAGCCATCGCTTTTTTCTCAATTTTTCTGTTAATCCGCTTCGGGGTCAATTCGACTTGGCTGATCGCCGGAGGAGGCTTGCTGGGATGGTTATTCAAGGCGTTATGACCATGGCGGGCGGCGAACAAAGAGGGAGGAATGATCGTCTGGCAGGGATTGGCCCTGGTCAAAACCAAAAAAAAGGGGGCTGTAAGCCCCCGATTTTTTTGGTAGGCACGAAGAGATTTGAACTCTTGACCCCTACCGTGTCAAGGCTTTGATGGCTTGGTAAGGAGAAGGAGCTTACAATCGCAGTTCTTCGCCTATGGATTTCGTCAGCCTGCTTATTCATATTCGGGGAATACGTCAATACAGCTGGCTCCCGCGCGGCGTATCGCACGATAGTCCACACGTCCGCCACAGGTTCGTCCGTATTTGTAAAGAAGGGTCTCCATCAAGACCCGGTTGTTTAGCCAGATTGAGTCACACGCTGCCATTGACCCCATGTAACAGGCGATTTGAGCCTCATTGAAGTCTGCAGCCCAGTCGCCGGATTCCGCAAGCCATGGCTCCTCGCCGGGGGGCAGATCGTCAGCCCACACAGCGGTACACCCAACGAGCATGATGCATAGTATCGCGAATGGAAAGGAGACTATTTGCGCGGCGCCGGGGCCAAACATCGAACGGGGATTTTTCATTTTAACCTCCTCTCAATAAACTGGGATCGCATATCAATTGCGGACTACCCGCCGCATGGCGAACGATGCCAGGAAAAGCGTTGCCGCTGGAACGATCCCAAAAAAGATCACCATCACGCCTTCCACATCCGTCGAGCCGATTCCCATTACGAGGAATCCAAGCAGATGAACTACGGAACCAATCTTAAGCGCCTGATGCCGGCTAATCATTCTAACCCAGGAATGAACCGGCAGTCTCAGGAGCAGCACCGCGTTCAGCACAAACACGACGGTGCCCAAGACTGTAGGTATACTGACTTCGGGCATGAACATGGCGCCGAGCGAAACAAGCAGCGCAACGGCCCCAGCAAACAGTGCGTATATGCCGGCCAGCACCGAGTAAATCTTTCCACCCGGCTCATCCGGCGGCCACTTCCCGCCGAGCGCTGTAATGGTGGAGCCTGTCAGATCCCATACGTCCGCGTTGAGACGGCTTCCCCGGAGGTCCACGGCATTCATCCGTGTCAAAGGGCGCAGGTCTTCCGGCAGACTCTCGGTCGTCGGCATGGTCGCACCGTCCAGCAGGACAGGTATGACCCGAACCCCTCGCTGGATCGCGGTTGAAACCTCGGCACGAACCCAGTCTTTCGGGTCGTGAATCCGCGCCCTCCCCTCACCGTTCTCCCCCAACCACCGCTTGCCTATCAGTGCGAGCAATACACTGCACTGGTTGACGGTGGATTCTAACTTTTCTACGAAATCCGCTCCCGGCTCGATGCCGCCCACGTCCATAAAAACCTGCTCCCTCGGAAGATTTTCCACAAGCCGGTCATGAATAGCATGGGCAAAGCCGGCAGCATCATCTCGGCGGTAGCTGATGAAGACTTTTCGTTTAGTCATCTTCTTGCCTCCAATAGGTTTAATTCTTTTTTAATCGGAGGATCGTATCGCAACTCTTTTCGAGGCCTTAAGAATGCAGCGCAGCGCCGTACCGGAACAGCACGCCAGGGCGGAGGATGGTATCGGGCCTTTCGGCCCGGACAGATTCAGTTTCAGCTCAGGTTCATATCGATATCTTCGAATTTGGGAGTAAGCTTAGGCTGGCCGTGTAGAAAGTCAATAAGCTGATCCTCGGCAGCAGGGAAGTGGTAATGAAAACCTTCGGTGCTGGCAGTCGAGGTGACACCGCTTGGGAAGCCGCCTTATTGGTTGCACCCTGGTGCTGAAGGGGCTTCTGGACTTCGTGGGCTTTAGTCAGAATGATGGTGGAGGCGGCGTCAGGGCTTAGTTTGGACCTGGATGCGCAGGGGGCGGAAGTAGTCGTTGTGGAAGACGGGCAGGATGATGACGGCCGAGCTGATGAGGAGATACCTCATGGCCGGCCTCCTGCGCGAGCGCCTATCCTCCCTCCGGCGCCGGTCGGCACTCTCCTCCGGTTTCACCCTATCCGGTCTCAGCAGCACCCGCCGATCAATTCAGCTTTTTGGTGTGGTGATAAACTGTTACCAGCTTCGAGACAAACCGGATCACATCCGGTTTATTGCCCTGAAGCTGGACCCCGATCTTATAGGTGCCCGCTGCGGTTTTATGGGAAGATACAACCCTTCCGGTAATCTCGATACGGTTTTTGTTGAGATCGACAAAGGCGAGTTTCAGCCGATCCGAGCATGCGTTTTTTTCTGCCTCTATTCGAAGCCCCGCCTGACTCACATTTCTGGCAATGCCCTTATTGTGATCGAGCAGCCTATCCTTGGAGTCGAGCGACGCACAGGATACTGGCACTCTGATCGAGACCCTGGAACATCTGCGCTTTTCGATGTGAAGCTTCGTGTTCTCTTTGACAACGGCTTGCGGAGAGCCGTTAATTTTCAGGGCGTGACCGATCATTAGAGATCTCCAATTTTGGCTGGCGAGCGATCTATGGACTATCGGAACAACGGCAGTGGCAGGTCCCTTTCAGCAGGCGACCCGATTTGCGGCGGCCGCGGAGCAGTAAAGCTTTCACCCCCACTTCATGCTCCGCGGTCGCCTACCCCCTCCGACTTGCCGAATACGGGGTCTTAAAACCCCCGGGCCTTGATCGCGGCACGGTTGCGGTCTTGAAGCCAACCGTCCAAGTAAAACGAAGCGTCATCCAAGAGCCCTCCGCCCGCTTCCTTTGGACCGGCTTTGCAGAGGCTGCTATGGATTTCAGACCAGCGCCGCACCCAATAGGATGCTTTCTCGGTGCGTTCCGAGATCACCTGGTGGGCTTCCGGTGGAATCGGCCTACAGTTCGGAAATTGGATCAGTTCTCCCATGGGGCCATTATCGGCTGTGCGTAGCCATGTCTTGAATGAATTCTGATTGGACCAACGAGGGCAAATCGAACCTTGACCTTGCCAGCTTGTGAGGATAGAATAACAAAGAAAGATAGTTAGGCCAGAACCTTAAGACGAGGCGGCGATAAGGAAAAAAGCGGCCCCCTGCATCTCATTCGGGATGTGGGGGTTTCGTGTTTTTAGGAGTAGGGTTCCCCGGAGCAGATTTTACTGCGAAGGCTTTCGTTTCAAAATCGGTGGCGTAGATCAATTAATCACAAAACGAGATCTGACACCAAAATTCTTTTCACATTAGTTAATTAATCGAAAATCTGATATTATTTATTTTGTTATCCTTGCGTTCGTTTGAAGAACTTATTGGATTTTCGGCCACTCACCCTTTTTTGAAGGCTAACCGCTTAATTCTCTGATTCTAACCCTCTTGAACGGAGCAAAGGTGGCATACTCCGATAACGACAAACTGGCAGTTCTCATCGATGCCGACAACGCACAGGCGTCCATCATTCAGGAATTGCTTGCAGAGGTCTCACGCTACGGCACCGCAACCGTGAAACGCGCCTATGGCGATTGGACCTCAACCAATCTGAAGGGCTGGAAGGAAGTGCTGCATAAAATGGCAATTCAGCCCATCCAGCAATTCAGCTATACCACCGGCAAGAATTCGACAGACTCCTCGCTCATCATCGACGCAATGGACCTGCTGCACGCCGGCAGCGTCACCGGCTTTTGCCTCGTCTCGTCGGACAGTGATTTTACGCGTCTGGCCACGCGCGTTCGCGAAGCCGGCCTGGTCGTTTACGGTTTCGGACAAAGGAAGACCCCTCCGCCCTTCGTGGCAGCCTGCGACAAGTTCATCTATACGGAGATTCTGAAGCCGCAGCAGACTCAAATTGTCCCGGATGGGCAGGCGCCGGAGCCCCTGGAACTGATGGTTCGGACTGCAGTAGCAGCAACCGCACGCGATAACGGGTGGGCTTCCCTCTCCGCGGTCGGATCCATGATCATGAAGAACAGCCCTTCGTTTGATCCGCGAAACTACGGATGCCAGAAATTGGGAGAATTGGTCCGCAAGCAGGCTTACCTCGAAGTCAAGCAGATTAAGGCGGCCCAGGTTGGCGATGGTCCGGCGAATTTTGTCCTGCATGTCCGGCTAAAAGCGGCCAAACCTCCCACCGATCGGAAAACCTCGGACAAGACAGGCCAGGAGAGTTTTGTAAAAAGGTAGGTGAAGTGAAGCAACCTCTTTGAACATGCTTGGTGGGAAAAGGGGGGTAGGGGATTAAATATTGAACGGACAAATTAGGACCAAAGAACCAAAGGGGCTGGAAGGCCTGACGACCTCCAACCCCTTGATTTCTTTTGGTAGGCACGAAGAGATTTGAACTCTTGACCCCTACCGTGTCAGGGTAGTGCTCTCCCCCTGAGCTACGTGCCTTTATGTACTTTTTTTAGTTACCATCGGCCCTGAAGGCTGTCAAGAGCCGGTTTCACTCCGCGCCGTTTTGGGGTCGGTTCCCGAAGCCGGTCTGCAGCGTGTGGAGTCCGATGTAGGTGTAGTGCAGCCCGGACAGCACCGTCATTCCAGCCGTGATCCAGCATAAAACGCGCCAAAGGGTCGCCGCGCCGTGAAACCGCAGTTCCAGCAGCGTCACCGCCACGGTTAAAATCTGAACGACGGTTGTCCACTTGCTGATGAGGCTGGGTCGGATGGCGAACTGGATCCCGCAGAACGTCAGGACGCCGATGCCGGTCACGATCAGAACATCCCGGCTGATTACCACCACGGCCAGCCATCCCGGAACGTCCTTGAGGATCCCCAGGCTGAGGTAGGCCGCTGTCAAAAGCAGCTTGTCGGCGATGGGGTCGAGGATGGCGCCGAGATCGCTGCGCTGGTTGAACATGCGGGCGATCAAGCCGTCCAGGCCGTCGCTGATTCCCGCGAATACGAAGAGCATCAGGGCGTAGCCGTGCAGATCGCGGATCAGGAAGATGACGAACAAAGGGGTGATCAAAATCCGCAGGACCGTCAGGATGTTCGGGATATTGATGGTGAGCTTCGGCCGGCGGGGTCGGCTCGGTGATGGCAGGGCGTGCATGGCCAATTCGCAATGAATCCTTCCGTCACTTGGGAGCCAGCGCCACGCGCAAGGTTCCCTCTCCGACCGCAGCGACCGCAAGTTCGAACGAATCAAACGCCTGCTGCATCAAGGCGGCAGCCAGGTCCTGGGCCGTGCCGCGGTAGGTGACCACCAACGTCGACTCGTTCGGCTTCATATCCCTGACCTGGATCCCCTCCACGCCCGAAATGCCGCCCAGCCCCCGGCGGAATTTGACGAAGTTGGCCAGGTTCCCGCTGCCCTCCACGGTGAGCGCCACCGGCTGCGATGCCGCCGCGGCTTTCCCTCCGACCAGGCCCGCGCCGGCCAGGAAGTCGCCGATCTGCTTTGCGGCGACGGTCGCCTGGACCACCACGCGATGCTGCTTGGAAACCACCGCCTCCGAGAGCACCTTGAAATCCTTGATATAAGCGTCGGGCCGATGGAGCAGTTGCTCGTTCAGCTTCTTGAAGTTTTCCGAAAACACTTCCGGAGACAGAATGTCCATGGCCGCAAGGGCGACCGCATTCATCAGGCTGCTGGCGATGGCGGCATCGCGCGCCGCGGTGACGTTGCTGCCTTGAACCCCCGCCGAGCCGATGACGACCAGCAAGCGGGTGTCCTCGGCCTTTTGGGCATAAGCGCCGCTGTCCGGCATCCAGGTCCAGGCGCCGGCCAGCAGAGCCAGCAGCTTTGCGGCGGTGGAAAACGCTGGCTTCATGGGACGACCTCAGAAATTTTTAAAATCCCCCAACCCCATCCTCAGACGCGCCGATGCAGGGCATAGTCGGCGATATCGGATAGCGTTTCGAGAGCTGCCGACGGCGGGAACACCGACAACTCGTTCTTGGCGGTGCCGATGAATTTTTCGGCGGCCTGCTCGGCATATCGAATAGCGCCGCAGGATCCCAGCAACTCCACCAGCCGGCGGAAGTCTTCGGTGGAAAACTGAGGGTTCCGGATAACGCTCACGAGCCACTCCCGCTCGGCGGGCGGCACCAGCCTCAAGGCCTGGATGATCGGCAGGGTCAGCTTGCCCTCGCGCAGATCGGCTCCGACCTGCTTGCCCAGCTGGGGGGTTTCCAGCGTGTAATCGAACAGGTCGTCGGCGATCTGAAAGGCCATGCCCAGGTTGAACCCGAATCGCGCGAGGGCGGATTCTTTTTCAGGAGAGGCTGCGGCGAGAACCGCACTCACCCGACAGGCCGCCTCGAACAAAACAGCCGTCTTGCGGCGGATGACGTCCAGGTACTCATCTTCGGCCAACCCGATATCGCCCTTGCGCATGAGCTGGTGAACTTCTCCCTGGGACATCTGCTCGGTCAGCTCGGCCAGAATCTGGACGATCCGGACGTTGCCGGTGGCGGCCGAAACGGACAGCGCCCGGGCCAGGAGAAAGTCCCCCACCAGCACCGCAATCGGATGGCCCCACTTGATATAGGCCGCGGGCCTTCCCCGCCGCAGGGTCGCACCGTCCACCAGGTCGTCATGCAGCAGGGTGGCCGCGTGCAGGTATTCCAGGGCGGTTGAGAAGGTTTTGTCGTAGCCGCCCGTGTAGTTGCAGGCTCGCGCCGACAGCACCATCAGCAGCGGCCGCAGCCGTTTGCCGCCGCTGAAGAGGATATGGCCGGCCACATCGCGGACGAGGTCGAGATGGGGGTTGAGGTTGTCCTCAAGAGCGGTTTCAATCGCTTCCAGATCCACCTGCACCGCTGCCAGGATTTTACGCTTGAGATCGCTCACGCAACGTCCCCCATCAGGTCGTACTCCATCGCATCGTTGATCCGTGCCTGCGCAAAACACCCGATGGTCAGCGGCGGCGCCGAAGCGCCGGTGTTCACGTAGGTGACCCCGTCCACCTCCGGTGCCTGAAAGCTGGCGCGGCCGGCGAACAGGTGGTTGCCCAGATCCTCTTCGATCAGCACCTGCAGCGTCCGGCCGATGTGTTTCTGGTTTTTCTCCGCGGCAATATCCATCTGGGTCGACATGAGCTGATCGTAGCGGTCCTGGGCAACGCCCCGCGGGACATGCTGGCGCAGCCGGTGGGACGGTATATCGTCGGCATCAGAATAAACAAAGACCCCCAAATGGTCAAATCGAATTTCTTCGGCGAAATCCAGCATCTGTTGAAAATCCTGATCGGTCTCGCCGGGGAACCCCAGGATGACGGTCGTTCGCAGGACCGCGTCCGGGACGATTTCCCGGATGCGTCGGAAGAGCCGGCCCAGCTTCTCGCGCGTATAGCGGCGGCCCATGCGCTTCAGGATGCGGTTGCTCGCATGCTGAATGGGAAGGTCGAAATAGGAGCATACCCGGGGATGGTCGGCAACGGAGCGGACGAAGGATTCTTCAATGCTTTCGGGGTTGCCGTAGAGCACGCGGATCCAGGGGAAGAATTTCGACTCGTTCGCGCCTCCGGCGAACAGGCCGGCCAGTCCGCTGATGAGATGGCCCAACGTCACCGGAGGGTTTAAATCCTGCCCGTAAGCGGTGGTGTCCTGGGCCACCAGAACCAGCTCCTTGACGCCGGATGACACCAGTTCCTGGGCTTCGGCCATCACGCTTTCCAGCGGCTGGCTTTTATGGGGTCCGCGCAGTTTGGGGATGATGCAGTACGAGCAATGGTTGCTGCAACCCTCCGCGATTTTGAGATAGGCCATATGCGGGGCGGTCAGCACCCGCGAGGCGGAATGTCGGTCCAAGCAGGCATGTTCCGGATCCGGCAGGATGGCTTCGCGGGCGCGTCGATCATCTCCAACGGCCTGGACGATTTGGTCGAATGCCCCCGTGCCCAGGAAAATATCAACCTCCGGGATGGCCTGGACGATCTGTTCCCGATAGCGCTCCGGCAGGCAGCCCGTGACCACCAGCCGCCGGCAGGAACCGGTTTTTTTATACCCGGCCAGTTCCACGATCGTATCGATGGACTCCTCGGCCGCCGACTGGATGAAGCTGCAGGTGTTGACGACAATGACCTGGGCTTCTTCGGGATCGTTGGTAATCGTCCAGCCGGCCTGCTTCAGCCGGCCCAGCATCACCTCGCTGTCCACCTGGTTCTTGGCGCAGCCCAAGCTGACCAGGTGCAGTTTCCGGCCGGCAACGCGGAATCGTAATGGCCACTCTTTTCGGCGCATATGCGGATCGACCGCTGCCATTCAACAGGAACCCGTCAAGGAGTGGACCCTGACGGGTTCCTGCATTCAGCAGAATTCCCAACTTTTTCACTGAAAGTAAGAAGGACGCCTTTTCCTGTCAATGTCGGCGAGCGGGGCGGGGCGGACGCCGGACGGCCGGGTTGGCAGCCGGATCCAGGTCATGGCGCAGACGGCTCCAGGCGAAGGCCTTCGGAAAAATGATCCCTGAGGCTGCCGTCCGCGAGCTCCTCAACGATCAGGCCCTCCACGTGGTCGAGTCGGTTGATGAGGGCCAGCCCCTTCTCGACTCCCAAGACCATGACGGCCGTTGCCAGCCCATCCGCCAGGGTGCAATTGTCGGCCAAAATAGAGACGCTCACCACCCCTGCATGGACCGGGTAGCCGGTTTGGGGGTCGATGATGTGAGAATAGCGCACGCCGTTTTCCACAAAGAAATTGCGATAATCCCCGCTGGTGGCAAAGGCCTGGTCCTGCAGGGCGATGACCCGGTAGACGTCGTCGAAACGCGCGCCGGCCTGGGGACGGTTGACGCCGACCCGCCACGGGCGACCGTCCGGCCGAACGCCGGCGGCATAGACCTCCCCACCGATTTCGACCAGATAATCCCTGAATCCTGCCCGGCGGACTTCAGCGGCGACTTGATCCACGCCGTAGCCTTTGGCGATGGAGGAGAGATCCAGGCTCACGGCGGCCTGGTGTTTGACCAAGGCGTCGGAATCCCGAACCTCGATTTTTTGGAAGCCGATGTCGCTCAGCAGGGCCGCTATTTGTTCCGGCGGCGGCCGCCGGTCCGTCCGGCCGGTGCGACCGAACCCCCAAAGGTCGACCAAGGGGTTCACGGTACCATCCCAGGCCCCTTCGGAAAGCGCATGGATCCGGGCCGCCTCCTGCATCACGCGCAGGAAGTCCTTTGAGATCGGAAACTCGACACCGGCCTCCTGAAATCGGTTGAAGCGGCTGATTTCGCTGTCCTTGAGGTAGGGCGACATGCTGCGGTTGATCTGATCGAGGCGCCGATCGATCTGTTCCTGCAGACCGGAGACGGAACCGAAATAGCCGGTGACCACCTTGACGGTGTAGGTGGTGCCCATGGTCCGGCCGGACAGGGTCTGCTCGCGCTTCGCGTCGCAGCCAGCGGCCGCCAGGAATGCTGCCAGGCAAACTATCAGACGCATGGGCAGAGAGCATAGGGCAGAGAGCATAGGGCAAAAAAGCTATTCGAGTGATTTGATAAAGCTGGTGATCTGGCGACAAAGCCTGTCCAAATCGGATAGATGTTTGTCGCGTTCTTCCGTTGCAATCAGATTTCTTTTCTGGAGAAGGAACAGAATATTAGCATTTTCAAATGTCGAACGTCGCGCAATATTAAGGAAATTCTTGAATTCTCTTTTTGAATCCGAACCAGAACCTTCTGCGATGTTGTTGGACATTGACATCCCTGCTGCTCTTAATTGCTCGGCAAAACGATAAAGCCTTTGCTTATCGAGGCGTTCCGCAATGTCAAAAAGCCCGTCTGCGATCTCTACCGCCAGCTGCCATATCTTAAGGTCCTGGAACCTGAACTTCATTTTCTCTTTTTACCCTATGCCCTATGCTCTTTGCCCTCTGCCATCAGCATATCCGCGGCAATTGCTCCCCCGTCAGCATGTCCACGATGCGCGTGCCGCCGATGCGGGTGTCCATGAACACCTTGCCGGGGTGCTCGGCGGTCACGTCGCCGATGAGGGCGGCGTCGCGGCCGTAGGGATCCCGTCGCATCGCCGCCAGCACGGCATCGGCGTCTTCAGGCGCCACGAAAGCGATCAGCTTGCCTTCGTTGGCCAGATAGAGGGGGTCGAAGCCCAGCAGTTCGCATAGGCCGGCCACTTCGGCCTTGACGGCGATGCGGTCTTCGCGGATGCGGATGCCGACCGCCGACTTATCGGCGATTTCATTCAGCGCCGTCCCCAAACCGCCCCGCGTCGGATCTCTCAAGGCATGGACGCCGGGTCCCGCGGCGAGCATGCTCCGCACCATGTGGTTGAGCGGCGCGGTATCGCTTTTGACGGATGTTTGAAACGACAGCCCCTCGCGGCTGGCCAGCACGCTGACGCCATGGTCGGCGATGGTTCCGCTCAACAGCACCCGGTCGCCGGGTCTGGCCCGGTGGCTGGCGACCTGCACGCCGGAGGGAATCACGCCGATGCCGGAAGTGTTGATGAAGATCTTGTCCGCGGCGCCTTTGGGAACGACCTTGGTGTCGCCGGTCACCACCGTGACCCCGGCCTGCGCGGCGGCCCGACTCATGGCCGATACGATCGCCTGCAGCTGGTCCAACGCAAACCCCTCTTCGATGATCAGCGCCGCGCTCAAATAGGCCGGCTCCGCCCCGCACATGGCCAAGTCGTTCACCGTGCCGTATACGGCCAGCTCCCCGATGTTCCCGCCGGGAAAGAAGATGGGGTCGACGGTGTAGGAGTCCGTCGAGAACCCCAGGCGCAGGCCCTGCAGCTCGAAAATGGCACCGTCGTTCAGCTCGGAAAGGATCGGGTTATCGAAAGCCGGCAGCAGAAGGTCCTGGGTCATGCGGTGGGAAATCTTGCCGCCGCTGCCGTGGTCTAAAAGTACCTTGTCATACTTCATTTTCATCACCGCCCGCAGAGCTTAACGAATTCGAAAGGCTTCGCCGTCTATTCGGCATAGGGCCCAGAGCATAGAGCATAGGGTTAAACAACTTCCTATGCCGCTTTCTCTTTGCCCTATGCTCTATGCTCTATGCCTCGTAGTGAAATCTATAGTAAGCCGCGCAAGTCCCTTCGCTCGACACCATGCACGGGCCCACCGGGTCCATGGGGGTGCAGACCTTCCTATAGAGCGTGCATTCCGGCGGCGTTTTCTTGCCGGTGAGGATGTCGCCGCAGGCGCAGCCCTTGGGCGGCCTGGCTTCCGCCGTCTTGAAGTGGAAGCGCCGCGCGGCGTCATGCGCCGCGTAGGCGTTGCGGATGCGCAGCCCGCTCGATGGGATCAGCCCGATGCCCCGCCAGCAGGCATCGGCCGGTTCAAACACCTGGCTCAATACGTCCTGGGCCTTGCGGTTGCCGGCTTCAGTGACCGCCCGCGGATAAGCATTCACGAGCTGGGCGGTTCCGGCTTCGATCTGTTCGATGAGGCCGGCGACCGCCTGCAGGATGTCCGCGGGCTCGAAGCCGGCAACGGCGCAGGGGACCCGGTGCCGGTCAAAGAAGGGTCGATAGGCGTTGAGCCCGATGATGACGGAGACATGGCCCGGCAGGATGAAGCCGTCGATGCGGACATCCTCGATGGACATGAGCGCGTCCAGGGCATGCGGCACCGTCTTGTGGGCGGACAGCACGGAAAAATTATCAAGACCGGCCGCAGCCGCCGACAGAATCGCGGCGGCGATGGTCGGTGCCGTCGTCTCGAAGCCCACCCCGAGAAAGACCACCTGTTTATCCCGGTGGCTGCGGGCGATGGCCAGTGCATCCATCGTTGAATACACCACCCGGATGTCGCGCCCTTCCGCCCGCTCGGCCTGCAGAGAGGAGGTGCTGCCGGGAACCCGCATCAGGTCGCCGAAGGTGGCCACGATGACATCCGGCTCTCTGGAAATCTCGATGAAGGCATCGATTTCGGCCTGGTCCGTCACGCACACCGGACAGCCGGGGCCCGACAAGAGCGAAACGGTCTCCGGCAGCAGGCTGCGGATGCCGCTGCGAAAAATCGCGACGGTGTGCGTGCCGCAGACTTCCATGAGACGGACCGGACGCCGGCTGGTCCGTTTGATCCGGCCCGCCAGCTGGCGGGCCAAATCGGCATCCCGGTATTCCTCGATGTGCTTGATGGGCATATTAGTTGGTCCTTTAATGGCATCGGGCAAAGGGCATAGAGCATAGGGTTAAAAACGAATCGACGACGGGTCTTGGCCCTATGCCCCATGCTCTTTGCTCTAAGCCTTTTCCTGCATGCTCTTTGCGGCTATCACCGCCTGGCCGAGGGCGATCCCGCCGTCGTTGGTCGGCACCAGCCGGTGGCTGAAGACTTCAAAACCCTTGGCTTCTAATGCTTGAGTCAAACCGGCCGACAGGCGTGCATTCTGGAAAACCCCGCCGCTCAGCACGACCCGCTTCAAGCCGACTGCGGTGCGGATCCGATCGCACAGGTCTCCGAACAACCGGATCAGGGTGTTGTGAAATTTGGCGCTGATCAGCCCCACCCGGCAGCCCCTCCCGACATCCTCCGCTAGGGCGCGGACGATCGGTGCCGGCGGTATCCGCCAGGGGCCCTCGCCCTCTAGAGAATAATCGTAGAAAGACTCGGTTTCGCTCTGCACCGCCATCTCGAGCTCCATCGCCGCCTGGCCTTCATAGCTGACCCGCGACCGCAGGCCGGCGATGGCGGCCACCCCGTCGAACAAGCGCCCCAGGCTGGAGGTGAGCGGCGAATTGATGTGCTTGGCGATCATCTCCTGCATCAGTTCGACTTTGCCGCCGCCGGCCTCCCGCATGAACGGCAGGTCCAGGCCGCCGAGATCCCGGCCAAAGGCATCATTCAGATAGCTGACGGCCATGCGCCAGGGTTCGCGAACGGCGGCTGCGCTGCCCGGCATGGGCACCTCCGACAGATGGGCGACGCGTTCAAAGCCCCGCGCAGATGCGATCAAAACCTCTCCGCCCCACACCGTGCCGTCGGCGCCGTAGCCGGTGCCGTCGCAGGACAGCCCGATCACGTCACCTTCCATCCGGTGCTCGGCCATGCAGCTGACGATATGGGCGTGGTGGTGCTGGATCCGCACCTTGGGGATCTCCGTCTGCTCGTCGGCCCAACGCGTGCTGAGGTAATCCGGATGCAGGTCGCAGGCGATGATCTCCGGCCGCACGGCAAGAATGCGCTGCATGTGGTCGATCGTTTTCTGGAAGAAATCATACGTGGCCAGATTTTCCAAATCGCCGATGTGCTGGCTGACGAAGGCCTGGCTCCCCTTCGTGAAGCAGACCGTGTTCTTGAGCTCGGCGCCGCAGGCCAGAATCGGCGGCAGCGCTTGTTTCAGAAATACCGGCACGGGCACATACCCGCGCGAGCGCCGCAGGAATCGGGTCGCACCCGCCGCATGCCGCACCACGGAATCGTCGCTGCGCAGGTATATGTCCCGGTCGTGGATGAGGAACGCATCGGCGATGTCGGCCAGGCGTTCAAACGCATCATCGTTGGCGATGGCGATCGGCTCCTCGCTCCGGTTGCCGCTGGTCATCACCAGCGCGG
This sequence comes from uncultured Desulfatibacillum sp., assembly GCA_964427375.1. Lineage (GTDB taxonomy): Bacteria > Desulfobacterota > Desulfobacteria > Desulfobacterales > SpSt-501 > SpSt-501. Next base: position 51,257 of record CAYRUF010000011.1, read on the forward strand.
TGAAGCCGCAGCGCAGCAGGAGATGATGCAGCGGGGTGTAAGGCAGCATGGCTCCGACATACTGGTTGCGGGGCGCCACTGCATCGGCCAGACCGTAAGCGGGCGCTTTTTTCAGAAGCACGATCGGACGCTGGATCGAGCGGAGCAGGCTCTCCTCCGCAGGATCGATCAGGGCATAGCGCTGGATCGCCGCCACATCGGGCGACATGACCGCAAAAGGCTTTTCCTCCCGCAGCTTGCGTTGCCGCAGACGGGCCACCGCCTGGAGGTTCAGCGCATCCACAGCGAGATGGTAGCCTCCCAGACCCTTCAGGGCCAGGATTTTCCCCTGCCGGATCAGGTCTGCGGCGGCGGCGACGGGAACCGCCGCGCGGATCGGCCGCCGGCGGCTGTCCCACAGGCTGATCTGCGGGCCGCAGACCGGGCAGGCGTTGGGCTGGGCGTGAAAGCGGCGGTTCAGGGGGTCGTCGTACTCGGCCTGGCAGAGCGGGCACATGGTGAAGTGCCGCATGGAGGTCTTGGGCCGATCGTAGGGGATATCGTCGATGATGGTGTAACGCGGGCCGCAGTTGGTGCAGTTGATGAAAGGATAATGATAGCGCCGGTCGGCAGGGTCGAACATCTCCCTCAGGCAATCGTCGCAGACAGCGACATCCGGGGAAATCAGCGTAGCCATCGCCGCCTCCCCGCGGCTGGAGGCGATGCGGAAGTCTACGTAGTTTTGAAGCGGGTGCGGGCAGCTTTGGATTTCGACGATGTGCGCCAGCGGGGGGCTTTTTGCAGCAAGGTCTTTTTCGAATGCGATGAGGCTTTCGGCCGGCCCTTCGATCCGGATGGAAACGCCGGCGGAGGTGTTGGCCACCTCGCCCTTCAGGCCGTATCGCGCGGCCAGCTGATAAACGAACGGCCGGAAGCCCACCCCCTGAACGATGCCGTTGACTTGCAGCCGCCTGGCTTCCAAACCCTGCGCCATGGTTTATGCACCCGGTTCCTCCCCCTGACCTCCCTTGGCCTCCACCAGAGCGGCGGCCTCTTTCAGCAGCGCCAGGGTCTCGAGGGCCGCCGTTTCATCCAGCTTCGATATCGCAAAACCGGCGTGGACGATGACGTAGTCGCCGACCTGGGCATCTTCCACCAGCAACAGGCTGCACTCCCGCCGAACGCCGTCCACATCGATGACGGCCATGTTATTTTCAATCTGCGTTATTTTCGATGGAATCGCGAGGCACATGATTCGTGGAATCCTTCTTGCTATCCTTCTTGCCATAAGATACGCCCAGCCGATCCAATTCTTTCAGAACCATTGCGACCACTGGCTCCACCTGGGCCTGGACCGTCGGCGTTAAAACCAGACTGAGGGTCTGGATATCTTCGGGTTCAACACCAATAATAACGGTTTTCGGCACATTGTCGAGAGCCTGGCAAAGGGTCAGGGCCTCCAGGAAATCGACCTGATGCAGGGAATTCTTGGCGCGGATGCGCTCCGGGATGGCGTCTCCCTCGATGCGGTAGAGGTCGCCGGGCTGCCCGTGGTTGCGCATGGTATCGACGACGATGAGGTGCTTGGGTTTTGAGATCACGCCCAGCAGATTGATACCCAGCACGCCGCCGTCCACCACCAGCACATTGTCCGGGAATTGGTACTCCTTCTCGATCTTCTGGACCACCTGGATGCCGAACCCGTCGTCGGAAAAAAGGATCGACCCGATCCCCAGAATCATGATCTCCGGAGAGTAAATGTCATCGAACGGACTGGTTCCATTCGTCGCCAACGATGCATCCTCCAAATCGCTGAACCGGCAAAACCATCGCCGCTAAAAAAACCGGCCTCCCCCCGGCTGGGAGGAGGCCGGTCGTGCGATGCAGTCCTACAGCGCCTTGATCTTGTATACTTGGTTGGAATCCGGATCGATCACGTGAACGGCGCAAGCAATGCACGGATCGAAAGAATGCACGGTGCGCAGAATTTCGAGCGGCTTCTTGGGATCGGCGATCGGAGTTCCGATGAGCGACTCTTCGACCGGTCCGAGCTTGCCCTTCGAGCAACGCGGCCCGAGATTCCACGTCGACGGCACGACGTATTGGTAATTCTTGATCTTCTTGCCTTCGATCACCACCCAGTGCCCGAGGGCGCCGCGCGGCACGTCATTCAGGCCCATGCCCTGGGCCTTGTCCGGCATTTCATAAGATGCACAGGTCTTGGCGTCCCCGCTCTTGAGGTTTTCGACCAGCTCCATGACCCAGCCCTGCATGGCCTCGCCGACCACCAACGTTTCGATGCCGCGGGCGGCGGTGCGGCCGAGGGTCGAGAACAGCGCGTCGGCATTCACGCCCAGCGTATTGACGACCTTGTCGACCACCGGAGCGATTTGCTTGTGGCCGTAGCCGTAGGCCACCAGCACCCGCGCGAGCGGGCCGACCTCGCAGGCATGCCCGTCATAGCGCGGAGCCTTCAGCCAGGAGTAGCGGCCGTTGTCGCTCTTGGTGTCGTATTGCGGGTCGGCCTGGATCGGCTTGGTTTCCCCCTGGTAGGGTTGCCTGTCGGCGCTGCCCTCGTACCAGGAGCGCGCCACATGCTCGGTGATCTTTTGCGGATCGACCGGCTTTACGCCGGACATGCTGCGGTTCATGATGACCCCGCGCGGCATGAAGAGGCTTTCCGGCTCCTTCTCGCTCTGCGGGAAGTCGCCGTAGGCGAGGAAATTACTGGTGCCGCCGATGGCGCCCCAGTCCTTGTAGAAAGAGGCCACCGCGAGAAGGTCCGGGATGTATACGTTTTTGATGAAATCCTGGGTTTCCTTGGTGATGTAAAGGAACTCCGCGATGCGGCCCGGGGTCAGGTCGCCCACGCAGCTGACGCCGCCGGTGACCAGGAACTGCGGATGCGGGTTCTTGCCTCCGAAGATGGCATGCATGCGGGCGGCCTTGGCCTGCAGCCGCAGGGCTTCAATGTAGTGAGCCGTCGCCATGAGGTTGGCCTCCGGCGGCAGCTTGTAGGCCGGGTGGCCCCAATAGGCGTTGGCAAAGGGCCCCAGCTGGCCGCTTTCGACGAAAGTCTTCAGGCGCTGCTGCACTTCTTTGAAGTAGGCCGTTCCCCCCCACGGGGCGTTCGTCGCATTGTCGGACAGAGCCGCGGTCTTGGCCGGATCGGCCTTCAGCGCGCTGACCACGTCCACCCAATCCAGGGCGTGGAGATGATAGAAATGGACGATGTGATCGTGCTGGTACTGCGCGCCGTGCATGAGGTTGCGGACTAGGCGCGCGTTTTTGGGAATTTTCACGCCAACGGCGTTGTCGACTGCCCTCACCGAGGACAGAGCATGAATGTACGTTCAGACCCCGCAGGAGCGCTGCACGAAATGCTGGGCATCCCTTGGATCGCGCCCCTGCAAAATGATTTCAATCCCACGGAACATCTGCCCGGAGCTCCAGGCGTTAACAACTTTGCCTCCGGCCACCTCGACTTCGATTCGCAGGTGGCCCTCGATGCGGGTTATCGGATCAACGATGATTCTTTCAGCCATATAATTTTCCTCCCTGTCGAGCTAAGGGTGTTCGTTTGGTTGGAAACGCCTTGGGCTAAAGTTCCTGGTAGAACGGGGTAAACTTGTCCCAGAAATCCGGCTGGCTGCAGCCGATGCAGGGATGCCCCGCCTGGACCGGCCAGCTGGTGCCGTCGTTAAACTTGGCGATGCCGCAGTTGTTGTAAGTCTCCGGACCGCGGCAGCCGACCTTGTACAGGCAGTAGCCGAGAGCGGCCTCTTCGGATCCGAATTCCGTGACGAACTCCTCATTTTCGAAGTGGCCCCGGCGCGGACAGTTGTCGTGGATGGTCTGGCCGTAGGCAAACAAGGGGCGGCCGAGGTTGTCTAAAGCCGGCAGCTTGCCGAGCAAGAGGTAGTTGACCACCGTCCCCACGAAGTTGATGGGATTCGGCGGGCACCCGGCGATGTTGACGGTTTTAATCCCCAGCGCATCGCCCACGCCCTTGTATCCGCCCGGATTGGGTTTGGCTGCCTGGATGTTCCCATAGGCCGAGCAGCTGCCGATGCAGATGACGCCGGCAGCTTTGGGGCAAACGTCCTTGGCGATCTGTAGAAAGGTTCTACCACCAACCCTGCCGTAGCCGCCGTTGAATTTGGTGGCGATGGCGCCCTCGACCACGCAGATGAACTTTCCGCTGTGCTTGGTGACCGCGTTGTGCAAGACCTCTTCGGCCTGGTGACCGGCGGCCGCCATGATGGTTTCATGGTAGGCCACATCGAGCACCTCGAGCACCAGTTGATCCATCCATGGGTACATGGTCCGAATCGTCGCTTCGGTGCATCCCGTGCATTCTCCGAAATGCAGCCAGATCACCGGCGGTCGCTGGGCGGGTTGGGCGAACACCTCGGCCACTTTCGGAACGAACGAGGAGGAGAGGCCCATGGTTGCCGTGAGGAACGTGCAGAACTTCATGAAATCCCGCCTGGAGACGCCCTTGGCCTCCAGTCTTTCGTAAAAGGCTCTTTCTTCTTTGTCCATTTGCACCTCCTTGATGCGATTGTTGATAGTAACCTCACACCGCTTCCGTTGTTATGGCAACGCCGCAAGTTGTTCTTGCGGCAACGTCTCGGAATAGAGTGGTGCAGCAAAAAAAGAGTGGGGATCAAACATCAGGTGAAATTGGATGCGCCTGCTCAAAGATTATGGCTTCCCGTTCGCAAGCCTAATTATTTCAGTATTTCCGGCAAGTCAATCGAAAATCATACCCGATAAATGGGGTTCGCTGTCAGCTCTCGTCTTCGATGTCCGAGAATTCATCGTCCTCGATTTTGAGGGTCGTGTCTATTTTTTTGATCTCATCGCCTTCCTCGAACTTGTCGTCGTCGAGCCCCACGTCCAGCAGCTCATCGATCTCGCCCGGCTCCCCTTCATAGCTCTTGGCGGCCTCGGCCGGTTCGTGCTCGCGGGACAGGAACTCGATATCGTCGAAGAGGAGTTCATCCGATACCTTGCCCTTGGTGCCCATAAGTTCGACGACCTTTTCGGCGATCTTGCCGGCGTACATCCCCGGCGGATACAGATTCTTGGTCCGCAGGGCGGCAATGAGCGCATCCCGGCCCATGCCGATCGCCGATTTGACCGCCTTGCGGTCATAGCTTTCCTCGCACAGCAGCGACATGGTATCCTTGTCCAGCTCTGCAAATTCTCGGATAATCAGGCGCTTATTGTCGTCATCCCTGAGAATTTCGTATTTTTGTTTCATCCCGGAGTGTTTCCCTTCTTAAAAATTAACTGATCAACCAGCTATTCGATAAATTTGTAATTTTTATCCCTTGCGCCGCGATATGTCAACAGCCAATGAGCCCGCGATCGGCTGCCGTTGCTCGATCGGACCGGCGGTCTGGCATCCGCGCTCACCGCTTGGCTCTTTTTCGGAAGCGGCATCTGATCCGGAAAAATTATTGACCTGAACCTCTCGCCAGTGATAGAAATGTCAATTCGTCCGGAGGGATGGCTGAGTGGTCGAAAGCGGCGGTCTTGAAAACCGTTTCCCGGCAACGGGACGTGGGTTCGAATCCTACTCCCTCCGCCAAAGACAGGCAAAAACCACGGAGAGATGGCCGAGTAGGTCGAAGGCGCTCGCCTGCTAAGCGAGTATACTCCGAAAGGGGTATCCCGGGTTCGAATCCCGGTCTCTCCGCCACCGTTCATGCGGAAGCCGCCCTGAGGGATGCCCCTCAGGGCGGCTTCCGTTTTTCGGCAGGCTTTCCCGTCTTGCGTTTACACGCAGAACCTTCGACCTTAGCTCCGTTTACAAAGCGATCAAAGCCTCATTTTCAGCAGGTGAATTTGTCCGGTATCGGCTTCCTTCAGCTGGAGTCGCAGCTCTTTGGCGGTGGGTGCTTCCCCGGGGAAGAACAAAAATCCGAAAGACAGGCTGCGGGGTTCAATCGGTTTGCTCTGCAGCGTCTTGCGTTTCAAGTCGTTGATCACGACCTGCCGCGCATCGTTTGAAAAGTAGCCCTTGGCACCTCCCAATGAGGCGCCGGCCGCGCCTCCGACCGCGGCTCCCTTGCCCGTCGTCACGGCCACGTTCTCGCCGGTCACGATGCCCACCGCCGCACCGATGATCGCTCCGGCGGCGGCGCCCAGGAAAGCATGATACGCGCCTTCCGAAAAAACCTGCTTGGTCTGGGTGAACTTGGTGGCGCGATCGTAGGCGGTTTCACGGTCCAATATCGGCCAGATGTTGCCCGCATCGTCCTCCAGAAACGTCTGCCCGCTGTTGATTTCGATGGGATGATCGCCGAGATTGTCAAAGATGACCTGGACCGGCAGCATCCCCGCCGCTCGGATGTCGAACCCGAAGGCTTCCTTGGCTTGTTCGGCGTCCGCAAAAGCCTGGGCGGCGATCGTCGCACCGGCCGCCTCCGTGGCATTCGGATAGGCGGAAGGCGTCTTGAAAGGCATAGGCTTGGCCACATACGTCGAACACCCTCCGGACACGATGAAGAGGATTCCGGCCGCCAAAGTCAGAGTCGCCAAACGTGTTTTTTTCATTTATGGCTCCTTCGAGACTTCAATGAGATAGGAGGAATCGTCCCATGAAATCCCAATTGATCAAACCAACATCGCGGAGCCGAATATATACCATCCTAAAGCCTGCTGCAAACTGCGGCAGAGGCCTCGATGGCAATCCAACGTCGTCCGGCCGACGGGAGTTGGCCGAGGATAGCATCTGCCGGAGAGGCGACCGCAACGGCCGCGCCATCATCGATAACCGATTGACATCAGAGTAAAAGCAACATAAACAGAAACCTATCCCGTTTTTCCCGTATCCGGCTCTTGCGACGATCGGGGAGCCGGAACCTTTGTCCCCGCAAAGGAGGGCCCGGACATGAGCATTGCCGTCACATCTTCCGCCTTCACCGAAGGGGCATGGATCCCCAAGAAGTACACCTGCGACGCCGAGGACATCTCTCCCGACTTGAAATGGTCCGGCGTGCCGTCGGGAGCCAAGAGCGTGGCACTCATCTGCGACGACCCGGACGCCCCGGTGGGCACCTGGGTGCACTGGGTGCTCTTCAACATTCCGGCGGACGTCCGCTCGCTTCCGGCCGGCATTCCGGCCGATGCAACGCTCAAAAACGGCGCGCGCCACGGCCAGAACGATTTCCGCAAGCTCGGCTACGGCGGCCCCTGCCCGCCCGGCGGCACCCACCGCTACTATTTCAAGATTTACGCCCTCGATACCCTGCTCACCTTGGAGAGCGGCAGCACCAAGGCCCAGGTGTTGGCCGCCATAAAGGGCCATATTTTGGCCGAGGGGCAGTTGATGGGCAAATACAAGCGCTAGTTCTCGGCCGTCGCAATGCGGCGGATTCCCTGCGCTCAGGATACGATTGGAACCGATTATGACAACGCGCCGCCGTTACCTAAAGAAGGCCGACCAATTTGTGGTCGCTGTGCGGTTGGACCTGGACACCTCCGGATTCACCTATCGAAAGTGGGGGGCTGAACAGCGCTGCAAACCAGGGGACTGGCTGGTCGACAACCACGGAGACATCTACTCGGTGGACCACGCCGTGTTCAGCCGGACATACCGCCCCACCGGCCCCGGCACTTACGTGAAGACCACCCCCGTGTGGGCCGAACGGGCGGCGCAGCCCGGCCGTGTGGCGACCAAAGAAGGACAATCTCATTACGCCGCCGGCGACTATTTGGTTTACAACAGCGAGGATGGGACGGACGCTTACTGCATCGCGGCCTCCAAGTTCGAGGCGATGTACGAACTGGCCGAATAGAGGGATTGGGCTGGCTGGAAAACTCCTGCGCCGCCCAATCCAACGGTGGGGCTTCAGACGATATCCTCCATCCGGCCGGCGGGGATGCCGGCCCCCTTTCGCCGGGAAAACTGGCTGCTGGCTGCGCGTTTGCGCGTTTGAATGCGCTTGACAAACCCAGCATTCCCTAATAGAGATACACTCTTCGTACTGTAGCCATTGAGCCCGGGGTGGACCGGGCGAACTATAACAACGCAGGAAAGGAGAGAGGAATTTATGTCAAAGTTGATACCCCCCCATGGCGGAAAAGGATTGACCTGTTGTCTGCTGGAAGGCGCGGCGCTGGAGGCCGAAAAGAAAAAAGCGGCCGGTCTGAAGCAGATCCCGGTGTCGGCGCGCGAAAAAGGCGATCTGATCATGATGGGGATCGGAGGCTTCAGCCCGCTGACCGGCTTCATGACCAAGGCCGACTGGAAAGGCGTCTGCGACAACTTTTTGATGGCGGACGGCACCTTCTGGCCGATTCCGGTTACCCTTTCCGCCTCCAAGGAGGATGCGGCCAAGATCAATGTCGGGGAAGAAATCGCCCTGTACGACCCCGAGGGCAAAGAAATCATGGCCACCATGAAGGTCACCGAAAAGTACGACATGGGCACGGCCGAGAAAAAGTACGAGTGCGAAAAGATCTTCATGGGCGAAGGCACCAAGACGGCTGAAGAGTTCTGGAAGATCGCCGAGAAGGATCACCCGGGCGTTCAGATGGTCATGAATCAGAAGGCCGTCAATCTGGCCGGTCCCGTTAAGGTTTTAAGCGAGGGCGAATTCCCGAAGAAATACGCCGGGGTCTACATGCGGCCGGCCGAATCCCGCAAGATTTTCGAAGAGCGCGGATGGAAGGAAATCGCGGCCCTGCAGCTGCGCAACCCCATGCACCGCTCCCATGAGTACCTCTGCAAGATCGCAGTGGAAGTCTGCGACGGCGTGTTCATCCACTCCCTGGTGGGCAACCTGAAGCCCGGCGACATCCCCGCCGAAGTCCGCGTCAAGTGCATCGATGCGCTCGTCAAGGGCTATTTCGTCGAGAAGAACGTCCTGCAGGGCGGCTATCCGCTCGACATGCGCTACGCCGGTCCCCGCGAGGCCCTGCTGCATGCCACCTTCCGCCAGAACTACGGATGTTCGCGCATGATCATCGGCCGCGACCACGCCGGCGTGGGCGACTTCTACGGGATGTTCGAAGCCCAAACGATCTTCGACAAGATTCCCGCCCCCAAGGAAGCCGGCAAAGCCCTGCTCTGCAAGCCGCTGATGATCGACTGGACCTTCTACTGCTTCAAGTGCGACGGCATGGCCTCCCTGCGCACCTGCCCGCACGGCAAGGAAGACCGCGTGCTGCTGTCCGGCACGGCGCTGCGCAAGATGCTCTCCGAAGGCGCCAAGGTGCCCGATCACTTCGGCCGCGACGAGGTCCTCGCCATCCTGGGTGAGTACTACAAGGGATTGACCGAGAAGGTCGAGATCAAACTGCACGGCGCCGCCACGGGCGACACCAAGAAGTAAATTCAACAAGACGTTTTCAGAATAAAAAGCCCGCCGTTTTCGGCGGGCTTTTTATTCTGAGCCTCCTGATCTCCCAGCTTCCTGTCCTTCTATTCCATGCCCGTTTTCCACACTAAAACGCCCATTGACAAAAGACGTATATTTGCATAAATTATATACGTCAGGAGGTGACTACCATGGCCACGAAACTCACCCTGAGGCTCGATGAAGGCGTTATCCGGGATGCAAAACGGGCTGCCCGTTTGCGGGGTGTCAGTCTGTCAGAAATGGTGTCCGGATATTTTCAGGCCGTCTGCAGGAGGAAGGCATTTAAGATTGAAGCCACACCCGTTCTGGCGGAGATCTCCGGCGTTCTCAGCCCTCACGCCGATTCGAAAAGGCTTATTGCAGGCTACCATCAACACCTTGAGGGAAAATACCAGTGAAAGCCATTCTGTGCGACATCAATTTCATTCTGGACATTTTCCTGGTGCGCGAACCGTTCTATACGCCTGCAGCCCGAATCTTTGCGATGATCGAGGCAAAGCATTTCAAAGGCTATCTTTGCGCGAACAGCTTCCCCATTCTCTTTTATATCCTGGCAAAGGAACTCAAAAGAGATAAGGCCATGCGCGTCCTCGAAAAGGTTCGAATCGTATTCCGCGTCGCCACCGTGGACGAAAAGGTTATCGACCTATCACTTGCGTCCGATTTCAAAGATTTTGAGGATGCGGTGCAGTGCTATTCGGCCGTCAGAGCGAAAGCAGACTGCCTCATCACCAGAAACAAGACCGATTACAACACCGACATTATTTCGATCATGACACCGGAAGAATTTCTAGCTGCCATCGAAGGCTGAAGCGCTGCGCATTTCGTCGCCATTACGTCGGCAGATACGCGACAGTGGGATGTACCATCCGCCCCTTACCGCCTTTATTCTCTTTTCCATGAATCGATCCTATCAATCCTGTCCGATTCCATCTCATAATATAAGCCCGATTCTCCTCTGTTGCGGATAGAACAAACCGTCAAATAGGATTGGGGCGCTCGCCAGCGGCGGACGCCCCAATCCTATGACCAACCCAGATAACTCGTTATTTACGCCCCGCATACTCCGCATACGTCATCGCCACCGTTCGATAGACCAGATGGGCCAGCTTCGAGAACGGCAGGTAGGCGAAGGTGAACCAGATCAGGATCAGGTGGATAAAATAGACGGTATAGGATGCTCCCGCCCAGCCGGCCAGCCGGGTCACCTGCGCCCCCATGCCGGTGACGCCCAGTCCGAGGACGAGCCAAAGCAGCAGCCAGTCCTTGTAAGCGGATTTCTGGTCGGGCTTGTTCATCCGGGCCTTGATCAACAGAATGCTCCCGATGATGAGCGCCACGCCGCTCACATTGGCCAGCCATTTGACCGGGTTCAGCTGGGAGTAGGGGCCGTGAATCTGCAGGCCGTAGATCGCGACGAAGAAGATCGACGTCACGATGAACAGCCCGATGAAGGCGAACAGGACCAGCATGTGCGAAACGCCCCGCTCCTTGTTCTCGGTGCACTCGTTGAACTTGGCATGCCGCAGGATGGTCGGGATGGTTCGGATCAAGGCCTGGATGAATCCGCCGGCATCGATCGTCTGCTGGTTGGTTTTGCCCTCGGCCAAGGCGTTCTGGTGGATGTCGGCGAGGAAGCGCTTCACCCCGTTGAAGAAGGTCAGCGCGGCGAAACCCGCGGCCGAGAGCATGACGACGTCCACCAGCCAGGTGGAGACCATCTTGGCGTGCACGATGGTGCCCTCCGGACTGAAATTGAGAAACTGGAAGTTGAATATCTTGCCCATGATGGCGCCCATGATCAGGATGTAAACCGCCGGCACCAGCAGCAGGATCGGGAGCATCTTGGGATTGTTCAACGCGTTCGCCAGCACCTTCGGCCCCGAGTATTCGGTAATGGCCTGGGCGCGGATGGCCGCCAGCACGTCCCCCGGCTTGGCCTTGCGCGGGCAGCGCGTGTTGCAGTCCCCGCAGTTATGGCACAGCCAGGGGTCGGCGCTTTTGACCAGTTTGTCCTTGAGCCCCCAGGAGGCCGCGATCATCTCCTTGCGCGGAAACGGCCGGTTTTCGGGGGAGATCGGGCAAACCACCGAGCAGGTTGCGCACTGGTAGCACTTTTTCAAATCTTCGCCGCCCAGAATTCCAACATCTTTGATGAAATTAAGATCCGGTTCAATCACCAATCGTTCGGTCATACCCATACCTCCTGTGTGGCAGGGAGGAGGGGGCCGTATCGCGCCCTCCCCCCGACTCGTCCTTGTAGAATCAGAAACCCTTGAAGGGGTTCGGGCCGAGGCCTTCGATGGTCGCGGCGAATTCCTGGATCATCTGCGGAACCTTGTCGTACTCGTCGATGGCCACCTGGAACTGAGCGACCCGCTCCACCTCCAGCGCCAGGCTCGCCAAGGCATCGCCGATCTTTTTCACGCGGATTTCGGCGAGCTCGCTGCCTTTGACGAAATGGCACTGGTAGTCGTCCCCGTGCTTGCAGCCCATGAGGAAGACCCCGTCCATGCCTTGGGAGAGCGCGTCCTTGATCCAGATCACGTTGACCGAACCCAGGCAGCGCACCGGAATGAAGCGCACGTCCGCGTTCCAGGACAGCTTGTTCAAGGCGGCGATGTCGAGCGCCGGATAGGCGTCGTTTTCGCAGATCAGCCCCAGGATGCGCAGGGGCGGCTCTTCGAAGTCGTCGGTGGACGGCACTTTGATCGCCTTGACCATGGAGCTGATGCTGTCGATGCTGTAGTTGGCGAAGTTGATGATCCGTTCGGGGCAGGCCCCCATGCAGGTGCCGCAGCGGCGGCAGCGGGTGGGGTTGGGCTTGGGGGTGCCGCGCTCATCGTCGTCGAGCGCACCGAAGGGGCATTCCTGGGTGCAGCGCTTGCATTGCGTGCAGCGCTGGAAGAAGAAATCCGGGAACGTCAAATCTCCGGAACGCGGATGAACGGACACGCCGCGGTTGACCGACTCCAGGCACTGGATGGCCTTGAGCGCCGCTCCGGCCGCGTCCTCCATGGACTCCTCCGTGGTCATGCTGCGCCGCACCCCGCCGGCCGCGTAGATGCCGGTGCGCTGGGTTTCATACGGAAAGCAGATGTAGTTGGAATCCGCGTAGTCGTTGAAAATGGCGTTGTCGCGGAAGGCCGGACCCTGGCGGTAGGCTAGGTTGATTACCGGATCGTCCTTGGTGGCCGGCACCATGCCGGTGGCCAGGACCACCATGTCGGCCTTGATCTGAATCGGCTGACCCAGCAGCGTGTCGTCGGCTTCGACGATCAGGCCGGCGCCGTTCTTAGCAACCTTCGTCACCTGGCCCTTGGTAAGAAAAACGCCCGGGTCCTGCTGGACGGCCTTGTAGAAGTTCTCGGTCATGCCCGGCGTGCGCATGTGCTGGTAGATGATGTAGGCCTTGCCGTCGGCGTAATCCTCGCGCACGTACTTGGCCTGCTTCAGCGCCACCAGGCTCGTCACCGAGGCGGCGTAGGGGAAGTCCTGGTCCTGGCCCTGGCCGGGGCTCTGAATGAACACCACGGACTTGGCCTCCCGGCCGTCGGACGGACGCTTGACCTTGCCGGCCGCGGCGATCTCTTCGAACCGGGCGTTCGTCACCACGTCCGGTGAGGCTCCGAAGCCCAGGTGGGCGTATTCGCCCTCGGCCGGTTGATAGGGCCGCCAACCGGCGGCCAGCACCACGGCCCCGAACTTCTCGCCGTTCGGATCGAAGGTCAGGATGTCCACCTTGCCCTCGTTGTACTGCTTGTAAAGCTCATTGAGCTTGTCCGGTTCGAGTTCCTTTCCGCTGGCATCCACCCGCATTTCCGGCGGCAGCGGGAAGGGCACGTCGAACTCGATCTTCTCACCGGGTTTCTTGAAGGTCACGGTGAAATCGCCGGGCTGGCCGGCGATGCGCGCGACGACGGTCCCGGTCTTGATTTGGATGCCCGGGTAGTTGCCGAGTTCCTTGATCTTGGACTGGATCACCGGGGCCATCGGCTTTTCGAAGGGGTAGTCGGTCGGCAGTTGCTTGCGCCATTTGGCGGCGTTGCCGCCCAGGGCGGCTTCTTTTTCAACGATAGTGACCTCGTAACCGGCCTTGGCCGCGTCGATGGCGGCCGAGATGCCGGTGATGCCGCCGCCGATGACGAGGATCTTCTTGGTGAAGGTATCGAGCTTGTAGGGCTCGGGCAGTTTGATCTTTTCCACCTTGGCCAGGGCCATCTTCAAATAGTCCGAGGCCATCATCTGGACGTGGTCGATGAAGCTTTCGTCGTCCTTCTGCTCCTCGGTCGGCGCCGGCCAGGTGGACCGCGGATGGGACCACACGACATGCTCGCGCAGGTTGACCCGCTCCACGATGCAGCCGTCGAACCGGAAGGTGTCATACAGCACCCGGGGCGAACACGCGCCAAGGACCAGGGTGTTGACGCCGGCGGCGACATCCTGCTTCAGAAGCTCCACCCCCTCCCTGCCGCACAGCACGGGGCAGGTTTTAACCGTGTAGCCCTCGTCGGAGGCCACCTCGCTCAGCTTTTCGATGTTGAGGGATTCGGCGATCCCGCAACCTTGGCAAAGATACACACCGTATTTCTTGTTCATGGTCGACCTCCTACCGTCTCACCAGGGTTTGAATCGCTTTGAGGGCCATACCGGTCGCATTTTGGTTGGACGATACGACATCCGCCGGCTTGTTGGCGCAGCCGGCTGCGAACATCCCGCCGGCGGCGTAATCGTTCAGAATGAATCCGTCCGGCGTGGTCTTGACCGCCCCCGGCAGCTTGTTGACCGCCGCCGTAGGCTGCATGCCCGTTGCCAACACCACCATCTCCACCGCCTGCTGGATCTTCGCGCCGGTGACGGCATTTTCGGCGACGACCGTGATGTTGCCGCTGGCCTTGTCTTCGCTCACTTCCGCCACTTTACCCTTGATGAAGAAGACGTTGGGGTCTTTCTTGATATTCTCGTAGAAGCGCTCGTAGCGATAGCCCGGCGCCCGAAGATCGATATAGAAAATGTAGATTTTAGCCTCGGGATACTGGGCGCGTATATAGGTGGCCTGCTTCAAAGAAGCCATGCAGCAGATGTAGGAACAGTACGGGAGGTAGTTCTCATCCCGGGAACCGGCGCACTGCACGAAGGCGATGCTCGCCGGCGCCTTGCCGTCCGAGGGGCGTACGATCTTGCCCAGCGTCGGTCCGTTCGGGGCAGCCAGGCGCTCCATCATCATGTTGGTGATGATGTTCGGGTGCTGGCCGAAGCCGAGGTTGTCCATCTTCTTGGCATCGTAAGGGACCCAGCCGGTGGCCCAGACGATGGCGCCCACGTTGAGATTAAGGGTCTTGGCCTGCATCTCGAGATCGACGGCGTCGTACTTGCAGGCCGCCTTGGCCCGTTTGCCGTCCTCGGTCCCGACGATGCGGGGGTCGATGACGAACCGGGCCGGGAAGGCCATGGCAAACGGCAGATAGGCCCCCTTGATCTGCTTCATGCCGAAGTCGAACTCGCTGGCGAAGTCGGCCTGGCAGGCGTCCGCGCAGGCGCCGCAGCAGGTGCAGTTCTCGTTGACGTAGCGCGGCTTGACCTTCACGGCCACGGCGTAATTGCCGGGGCCGCCCTCGACCTTCTCCACCTCGGCCATGGTCAGAACCTTGATGCGCGGATTGTCCTTGATTCTCCGGAAGTTGATCTCGAGTCCGCAGGTCGGCGGGCAGAGCTTCGGGAAATACTGGTTCAGCTGGGCGACCCGGCCTCCCAGGTAGGGGTTTTTCTCGACCAGAAACACCTCGTAACCGACCTCGGCCGCCTCAAGGGCCGTCGTGAGCCCGCTGATGCCGCCGCCGACGACCATGATGCTTCCGCTCACAGGGGCTGCTGTTGCGTCTGTCATGCCTTCCCTCCGTGCTGTGCAATGTGGTTGGACAGCTGTTAGTGTGAAATGATTTTTTCGCCCGTCCGGCGATATCCGATGGCGTCGCTATCTGAATGCGAAAATGCTTTCTCGCTAAACAAAGCCCTTTCTCATTGAGATAACCGTCGGAATGCCCACTGCGGCGACGCTCTTTCAGCCATTAAAAAAACCTCCAGGTGCCTTCCGGCACCTGGAGGTTTTGGGTGCTACCGACTGACTCGCTGACTCACGGTTAGATCCATCGCTTACGGGATGAGCTTGATGTAGTCTTTCTTGAACACATCCCACTTCGCGGCTTTGGGATCGTACTTGGAGTTGACGAAGCAGAACCAGTTCGCATCATCCTGGCCGGGATAGTCGGCCTGATAGTAGAAGCCCGGGTAGCGGGTTTCTTTGCGGAACTGGATGTGGCGCAGGTGCGACTCGACCGTCCAGATGCGGTGGATGATTTCCCAGCAGCGCATCAGTTCGTGCAGGTCGCCGGCCGCCAGCTTCTCGCAGTCTTCGCGCATCCAGGCCAGCATCTCCATGACGATCTCGAGGTTCTTGCTGGTGGTCTGGTAGAAGGTCGCCGTGCCGGCGCCGTATTCGTGGGTGGCCTTCATCATGCGGTACATCATGCCGTTCGGCTTGATGTAGTTGGGGTTGATGTCGTCGGCCGTGGTGTAGGCGGCATGCTGCAGGTAGAGCCGCACCGGCTTGTAGACCAGGTCGACGATCTGGTCCTTGGTAACGGCCAGCTCGGGCTTGAAGCTGGCGTTGTCCTTGGCATAGCGCACCATCTGCTTGGCGGCGATGCGGCCCTCGGCATGCGAACCCGAGGAGAACTTGTGGCCGGAGCAGCCCACGCCGTCGCCGGCCGTGAACAGGCCGTCGACCGTGGTCATGCGGTTGTACACCTTGCCGTTGGCGGCTTTGATCTTGTAGGCCGCCGGAATCCAGTCGAGATCCGGGCCGGAGACCCAGAAGCCGCAGCAGCCGGAGTGCGATCCGAGCAGGTAGGGCTCGGTCGGCATGACTTCGGAGTTCTTCTTCTCGGGCTCGGTGTTCGTGGCGCACCACAGGTTGGCCTGGCCGCAGGTCATGTCGAGGAAGTCTTCCCAGGCCTCGGACTCGAGGTGCTTCAGCTCCTTCTTGTCCATGGTCTTGCCGAGCTCGGCCAGGGCCGTCACGGTGTCCATCATGATCGGACCGCGGCCTTCCTTCATCTCAAAGAGCATGAGGTGGTTGCGCAGGCAGGTCGGGGTGACGGCGGCGGTGCCGTACGGAGCGTACTTCTGAAGCTCTTTCTTGGCGGCTTCGCTCGCGGCGAAGTTTTCGCCCAAGCCGTTGAGGGTCTTGGCCTTGAACAGCAGGAACCAGGCGCCGACCGGGCCGTAGCCGTCCTTGAAGCGCGCCGGCGTGAAACGGTTTTCCATCATGGAGAGCTCGGCGCCGACCTTCGCACCCAGGTAGTAGGTGGATCCGGAGTTCCACACCGGGTACCAGGCCCGGCCCTTGCCCTCGCCGACCGACCGCGGCTGGTAGATGTTGACGGCGCCGCCGCAGGCGATCATGCAGGTCTTGCATTTGATGATGTAGACTTTGTTCTCGCGCACCGAGAAGCCGGCCGCACCGGCGATCTGGTTGGGCTTGTTCTTGTCCAGGAACAGCTCGACGATGAAAACGCGCTCGAGAATGTTGGTGTCCCCGATGGCTTTCTTGGCGGCTTCGGCGACGATCCGCTTGTAGGATTCGCCGTTGATCATGATCTGCCACTTGCCGGTGCGCACCGGCTTGCCGCCGGCCTTCAGGGTTCCCATCTTGAGGCCCTTCTTGCCGTCCAGGTTCTTGCCGGCCTCGTCCTTCTTCCAGATCGGCAGCCCCCACTCCTCGAACAGCCACACCGAGTCGTCCACGTGGCAGCCCAGGTCGAAGATCAGGTCTTCGCGGACCAGGCCCATCAGGTCGTTTCTGACCATGCGGACGTAGTCGTCCGGAGAGTTTTCGCCGATGTAGGTGTTGATGGCCGACAGGCCCTGGGCCACCGCGCCGGAGCGCTCGAGGGCGGCCTTGTCCACCAGCAGAACGGTCTGGTCCGGCTGGAGCCATTTTTTGACTTCAAACGCCGCGCCGCAGGCAGCCATGCCGCCGCCGACGATGAGGATGTCCACTTCCTTCTCGACAACTTCGGGGTCCTTAACGGCCTTGAGTTCACCCTTGGGTTTGTTCGGCAATGCCATATTGATTCCTCCTTAAAGATTATGGTCGTAAGTGATCGGTAGATATTCGGTTAAACCGTACCGCCTACTTCACGAGTTCCTTGGGCTTCGGCATCTGCCGGCCATCGGCCTCTTCCGTGCTCAGGAGCTGGCTGTCCAGGTCCTTGCCCTTCAGGCTCTCGTAGGCATTGGCCGCGCCTTCCGGGGTGGTCCGGATGGGGAACTTGAACCGTTTGATGACGCCGTTTCTGAACTTGCAGGTCCACATGACATCCTCGGTGCCCAGCATCGGCATGACGCTGCTTCCCAAGGGAACGAAATCCGCATAGCCGCGCACCTCGATCGCCTGAGTGGGGCAGATCTTCACGCAGGAGAAGCACTCCCAGCACTGATCGGGCTCCTGGTTGTAGGCTTTCATGGCCGTGGGGTCCAGGACCATCAGATCGTTGGGGCAGATGTACATGCATGCGGTCTTCTCGCCGCCCTTGCAGCCGTCGCACTTTTCTTGAATGACAAAACTTGGCATTGAGGTACCTCCTAGATGGTTTCAGGGTGGTTAAGAGTGATGACTCGAGATACAGCGGTTGATCGGTTTAGTTGGGTGATTTTGCACCTCCCTTCCTTTCATTGACGTTAAACCAGCGGGGCTGATAGCCAAGACGTTCTGGATAAAACAACACGCCGTCAGACTCCGGAGCCTGACGCACGATGCAACTCAAAAAAATTAAAATTTGTCATTGAAATCAGAGAGATAAATCACTAGCAGGCGTAGGACCATACCATTCCCCATATGCCTTGTCAAGGATTTTTGAGCGCATAAAAACTCTCCAACCCCGCGGATTCCGGGGCTTCACCGCAAGGTCCACATCTAGGCGGTATACATTTTTTCAGCACAAAATGTAGGCCAAAATTCAGGACCGGGCAGTAGGCTGCCGCCCTTGGGATGAGGGTCACGTCGAGATTTCAAATGACAATCCGCTAAAATTCAACTATCTAATCGATGAATACACCACCTCGGGACCTCCCTCATGGACGCCTGCTTAACTGCTTTAGACCGCGACGGTTCGTTCAAGTTCAGCTGTTCGCCGCAGACAGCCTGTTTCAACGAGTGCTGCCGGGACCTTAATCAGTTCTTGACCCCATACGACGTGCTCCGGTTGAAGAACGGAATCGGCCTGCCCTCCCAACGCTTTCTCGCCGAATACACCCGGCGGCATATCGGCCCCGGATCCGGACTGCCGGTCGTCACGTTGGCCCCCGGCGATCCGGATCGGCTGACCTGCCCATTCGTCACACCGTCTGGCTGCCGGGTCTATCTTAACCGCCCCTCCTCCTGCCGCACCTATCCGCTGATCCGCATCGTTCGCCGTTCCCGGGACACTGCCGGGCGGGTGGAGGAATACCGGCTGCTCCGAGAACCGCACTGCCAGGGTTTTGATGCGGCGCACCGGCAAACCGTGCATGCCTGGATCGCGGAGCAGGGTCTCGAGGAATACAATGCCGAAAACGACCGCCTGATGGAGGTCATCCGTCTCAAAGCCCGCCTGAGTTCAAAAGCGCTTCCGCCGTCTCTGGCCGAGCAGGTCTATACGGCGCTGTACGATCTGGACGAGCTTAAGCAACGGCTGCACGATGGAATCCTGCGCGGCATTTCCCCCGAGCGGATGGAAAGGGCCATGACGGATGAGGTGGCACGGCTGCATCTGGGTCTGGAGTGGGTGACGCAGCTCTTGGAAAGGACGTTGGCCGGTTCGTCCGTGCAATCCGGATGCGGGATACGGGATGCGGGATAAAAAATTTTACGGAAAGGCTTCCTTCCCATGAACTTGGCTGGCAAAGTGGCCCTGGTACTGGGCGGGATCAAGGGCATCGGCAAGGCCATCGCCCTGGCGCTGGCCAAGGCCGGCGTCGCGGTCGCGGTGAATTACTGCGACTGGGAGGACGAACTGAATGCTCTGGCCTCGGAAATGGCCGCCGTGAGCGGGAACCACCTCATCCTCAAGACCGACCTGCGAAAACCGGACCGAATTCCCGGCATGGTGCAGGCCGTCGCCGAACGCTTCGGCCGCCTGGATGTGCTGGTCAACAACATCGAGCGGGGGGGCTGGCCCATCGTGCATGGGCCCTACGTCCCCGAGCAGTGGGACCTCGAAATGGAAACCACGCTGCGGGCCAAGCGCTGGGTGTTTGCCGCGGCCCTGCCCTTCCTCAAGGCATCGGGCGATGGCGCCGTGATCAACTTCTCCTCGATTGCCGGCGTCGTCGGCCGTTCGGGTGCGGCGGCGCCGGTGTTCAACGACGGCTACGCCGCCGCCAGCCGCGCCGTTTCGCTGCTGACCGAAACCTGGGCCCGCGAGGCCGCGCCCGAGGTCCGCGTCAATGAGATCATGCTCGGTTTTGTGGAAACCCGCCACGGTCCGGGCACCCGGGGATGGGGGCTTCTGAACGAGGCCCAGAAACAGGCGATCCGCGGCCATACCCTCTTGGGCCGCACCGGCACCATCAAAGATGTCGTCCAGGCCGTGATGTTCATTCTGCGCGACGCCGATTTCATGACCGGCAGCGTGCTCCGGCTGGACGGCGGCTATGTGCTGGGCGGGGAACCGATGCAGCCGATGCCGAAGGGGGTGGTTTAAGCGCTGGATGGAGCTGTTCGATCGGGTACCAGACCTGCGCCGCGGCCTCAGTGCACCAGGCTGACGCCGATGCCGAATCGGGCATCCGCCCCGCTAGGGGCGGCGAGATCCCGGCACCAGACCACTCGGCTGGTCATCACCTTCGGAATCGAAGCGATCAGCGGTTTTTCGAATCGGATTTGGATCAACTCACCGGGAGGCAGGGCAAACCCGGACCGAAGCATCAGGCCGTCGGCGCTGAAGTTGTTCAATTGGGCCGGGCCGATCGGTTCGGATTCGGATTTTTCAACGAGCACGGATTCCAGACGTTCATAACGCGGGCTCCCTCTCAGTTCCGGGCTGCCGGAGCGCGCCGGCGGAACGCCCGGCCGGGGTGCCTGGCTCCGCAGGGCGGCCAGCCGGGCTTGGTAGGCGGCCCAGATTTCTTCACGCAGCGGCTCGTCGCAATATTCCCTGCGGCGCACCGTTAAATCCGCTTGGGGCTGCCCGCTGGTGCGAAATCCATCCAACGTGAGTTCCAGTTCGGGCCGCTTTTCGTTCAGCCCTTGAACGGCCTGGTCCAGGGCGAACGCATGCAGGCCGCCGGCGCCCGGTTCCAGCGCCAGCTCCAACGTCGGCAGTTGCCGGAACAGCCGTTCGAATTCACCCGGACGGAAGTTTCGGTCGGTTGGAAATGGAATCTCTCCGCCCCGGTCGCAAAAAATATAATCGCACCGGATGCCGTCGATCCGCCATTCATATCGGGTGGCCCGATAAATCTGCGCTCCGGTAAGATCCGATCCGGACAGGTCGGCCCGGTTCAAATTGGACTCACGCAGATTCGCTTTGCGAAGATCGGCTGCTCTCAGGTCTGCATCGCTGAGGTTTTTTCCGAAGAGATCGACCTCGCTCAGATTGGCGCCCTCCAGACGGGCCTTTCGCAGGTTGGCCTTCCTGAGATCGACTCCGGTGAAATCCACCCGGCTGAAATTGGCCTCGCTGAAATCGACCCCGTTGAGATTCACGCCGTTGAGATTCGCCTCGCTGAAGTCGGCGCCCCTGAGGCGGGCGCCGCTGATATCCACGCTGCTGAGGTTGGCCCGCTTGAGATCGGCTCCGGCGAGGTTGGCCCCCGTGATCGCGGCCTCTCTCAGGTTGGCCGAGCTGAGATGGGTTTCGCTCAGGTCCGCGTCCGTTAGATCGGCTCCTCTCAGATTCACTCCGTTCAGGTCCAGGCCGCTGAGGTTGGCGCCGCCGAGATAGGCGCCGCTGAGGTTCGCCGCCCGCAGATCGGCGCCGCGGAGGTCTATGCCGCTGAGATTGGCGCCGTGCAGATTCGCTTGAGCCAGATTGGCTCCTTTGAAGCTGGCACTGCTCAGATTCGCCCGGCTTAAATTCGCGGCGCTCAAATCGATCTCCCGCAGATCGACTCCGCTCAGGTCGGCCTGGCTGAGGTTGGCGCCGCTGAGTTGGGCATCTTCGAACCGGACCTGTTGCAGGTTCGTGCCGCTCAGATCGGCGCCGCGGAGATCGGAAAAGCGGAAAACCGTGCCTTTCAGATTGGCCTCTCTGAGGTCGGCGTCGCGCAGATCCGAGGAGGTGAGATTGGCCTCGCTGAGATCGGCCTGTTTGAAATCAGCCGACCTCAGGTCAAACACATGCAGGTACGATCGGTGGAAGTTGACCCGGGCGAAATCCGTACGGCTGAAATTCGTGGTCCCAAGCCCTAATTTAAAAATGCTCTCGTTGCTCAGATCGGGAATGATGTGAGGCTTGTCCTGCCGCCAACGATTCCAGGCCGCAACCCCCTGCTTGAGTATTTTGAGATGGGCCTTGTTTGCCATGGAACGGATTCCGTCAACTGCCGAACCGCTTAAGCCATTTCAGGCCGTCCTCGGTCTTCCCGGCCGGCTTGTATTCGCAGCCGATCCAACCCCGGTAGCCGGCCGCATCGATCGCTTTGAAGAGGTTGGCGAAGTTGATCTCGCCGGTGCCCGGTTCGTTGCGGCCCGGGTTGTCGGCGATCTGGATATGGGCGATCCGGTCGAGGTTCGCGCGGATGGTCTGGATCAGGTTACCCTCCATGATCTGCATATGGTAGACATCATACTGCACCCAGACGTTGGGATGGCCGACCTCCTGGATGAGGGCCAGCACGTCCGCCGTTCGCACCAGGTGAAAACCCGGAATGTCCTTGTCGTTCAGCGCTTCCACCAGCAGGCGGATGCCTTCCTTGGCGAGGGCGGCCGCGGCGAATCGCAGGTTCGCAACGAGGGTCTGGCGGACTTTTTCAGCCGGAGCATTTTTAGGGGTGAGCCCCACCAGACAATTTAGCTGAGCGCATTTCAGGGCTTTGGCGTACTCAATGGCCCGGCCCACCCCCTCCTGGAATTCGGCTTCCCGTCCCGGGATGCACGCAATGCCCCGCTCGCCGGCGTTCCAATCGCCGGCCGGCAGGTTGTGGAGCACCTGGGTGAGGCCGTAGGTTCCGAGCCTCTCCGCCAGCTGCTCTTTTTCCCAGGCATACGGGAAGAGATACTCGACGCCCCTGAAACCGGCCCCGGCCGCTTTCTCAAAACGATCGAGGAATTCGGCTTCATTGAACAGCATCGTCAGGTTCGCGCAGAACTGAGGCATCTTCAATTCTCCTTTCGGGCAGTTGAACCAACGCATTAATTCAAAAGACCCATGTCGGCAAGGATTTTCTTGAGCTGCCGGCGCTCCTCCGCGCTCATGGGGCCTACCGGCGCCATGCAGGCGCCGGCGTCGATGCCGAGCAGTTCGAGGCTTTCCTTGATCACGGCCGGGAAGGTCCCCAGGTTGAACGCAATCCGCAGGGGGGCCAGCTTGAACTGGGCTTCGAGCGATCCCTGGACATCGCCCGCCACATATTTGTCGTAAATGTCCGCCACCAACCGCGGCGCCACATTGGCGCAGGCCGCAATCGATCCCTGCGCGCCGCAACACAAGCCGGCATGGATCAGCGTATCGCGGCCCAGCAGGACGTGGAAGTCCTTGCCGCGCGTCAGGCGGATGTATTCGCCGGTGAGGGTGAAGTCTCCGGATGAGTCCTTGATGCCGACGATGTTGGGCACGTCGGCGAGCTTGGCGACCGTGGCCGCAGCGAGGTTCACCCCGGTCTTGGGCGGGTTGTTGTACAGCAGCACCGGCAGGCTCGTCGAGGCTGCGATGGCCGTGTAGTGCTCGATCAGCTCCTTCTGACTCGGGTTGATGAACATGGGGGTCAGCACCGACACCGCGTCCACCTTGGCCTCCTCGGCCAGACGGGTCAATTGGATGACCTCGCGCGTGGTGATCGCGCCGGTGCCGGCATACACCGGCACCCGGGCGCGGGTCTGATCCACGGTGATTTCGAAGAGCGCCTTCTTCTCCTCCGGCGAGAGCCCGTAGAACTCGCCGGTGGTTCCGACCACGAAAAGCCCGTGGGACCCTCCCTGGATCAGGTAATCGGCGAACCGGCGCAGGCCTTTTTCGTTGACCTTCCCGGCCGGGGTGAGGGGGGTCACCATGGCGGGGATGATGCCCCTGGGGATGAAGGCCATGTCTACCTCCCTTTCGTCGGGTCGTTCACCGGCCAGGTCGGACGCCGGCCGGACAGCACCTCGTCGATTCCCTGGGCCGCGTGCAGGGCCATGCGGATCATGCATTCACGGGTCTGGGAGGCGTTGTGGGGGGTCAGGAGGACGTTGCGCATGCTGATGAGCGGGTTTTCCTTCTGCGGGGGTTCTTTTTCGTAGACATCAATGGCCGCGCCGGCGATGGCGCCTGCGCGGAGCGCCTCGACCAGGTCCGCCTCCGCCACCACGTCGCCCCGCGAGGCGTTGATGAAAAAGGCCGTCTTCTTCATGCGGGCGAAGAGCGTCTGATTGACGATGCCCCGGGTGGCCGCGCCGCCGGGGATGTGAACGCTTACGAAATCCGCCGCGCTGAAAACCTCCGCCATCGACGCGAGGGGCGTGGCGAATTCGGCCATCTGCTCCGGCTTCAGGAACGGATCGTAGCCGACGACCTTCATGTCGAGGCCGCGCGAGGCTTTCTGCGCCACGCGGCGGCCGATTTTGCCCAACCCCACGATGCCGAGCACCTTGCCGGCCAGGTCGGCCCCCAGCAGTTGGTCCCGGATCCCCCAGTTGCCGGCGCGGGTCTCCCGGTCCAGTTGGATGAAATTGCGGGCCAGGGCGAGGATGCAGCCGATGGTGTGCTCGGCCACCGTGCCGGCGTTGGACTCCGGCGCGAAGGTCACCCATATGCCCAGCTCGGTCGCCCGGGCCACATCGATATTGTCGACGCCGACCCCGTGGCGCGAGATGACCTTGAGCTTTCTGCCGGCCTCGAAGACGGCGGCGGGAAAGGGAGCCGTGCGCGCCAGGATGGCGTCGCAGTCGACCACGTCGGCCGCGATGGCATCCGGGGTGGTGCCGCTGCCCATCTGGATCTCGTACCCGCGCTCGCGCAGGTAGTCTTTTCCGGGCAGGGCCACGTCCTGCGGGATCAATACTCTATACGCCATTTGGAAACCTCCTTGCCGGCTTGGATCGCATGGATGGATGATGACGGATCAGGCTCTGTATTTCTGGCAGATCGCCTTGAAGCCGGCCGCAAGAACATTCGTGTCCAAGCCGCTCATGAGGAGCGTGAGCCCTTTGGACACCCAGCGGTCGGTGAGCGGGTCCGGACCGTGCATGCCGAAGATCTTGCCGTGCTTCTGGGCGGCCGCCGCCACCTTGCCGATGGCCCGGTCCAGGGTCTCGCCCAGAAGATCGCCGGCGCATCCCATCGAAATGGCGAGGTCGTTGGGCCCGATGAGCAGGGCGTCGATGCCCGGCACGGCGGCGATGGCGTCGATGTTTTCAATGGCCGGCGCGGTTTCGATCTGGGCGATGGCGATGGTGTCGACATTGGCTTTGGCCATGAAGGCCGGGGTGGCGTCCGGCGCCACTCCGATGAAGTTGCTGTGGCCGCCGGCGCCGCCGAAGCCGCGTCCGCCGAGCGGGGCGAATTTGGACCAGCGCACCAACCGCTCGGCCTGCTCCACCGATTCGAGCATCGGAACCATGACGCCGGTGGCGCCGCAGTCCAGGCTGCGCGAAACATAGCCCTTGGCGAGCTCCGGCACGCGGACGAAGCAGCCGATGCCGAGGGCCCGGCCCACGTTGAAGACATCTCCCACCGTCTCCATCGTGTAGGGGCCGTGCTCCAAATCGAGCATGATGAAATCCATGCCGGCGTTGTGCGCGACCACGGCCACGGCGGGGTTCTGGATCATGCGCACCATGGTGCCGACCGCTCTCTTGCCTTCGCGAAGCTTTTGAACTGCCATGCGTTTTTCTCCTTAATGATCCGTTAATCGGCTCGAATTGAATCCCTATTTATGGTGGCTCGAAGACGCCGCCAGCATGCCGGGGTAAAACTGATCGACGACGTTTCGGCAGGTTTCGCGCAGATGCTCGCGCATCAATTGCTCGCCTCCTTCCTCGTCCTGCTGAAGCATGGCGTTGATGATTTTGAGATGGGCGTGGCCCGAAGCTTTTTCGATGGCGGGCGAGCGTTTGGTGATGTTGGCCGTGAGTACGGTCAGATTTTCCAGCCGTTCGTTGATATCCGACAGGATGCCGTTGTTGGCGGCGGCCATGATGGCCCGGTGGAGTTCGCGGCCCAGGGCGATTCCCAGGGTCGGATCGGATTCGATATGGGCGTTGGCGATTCTTTTCTTGATGTCGCGCAGCTTGGCGCGAAACGCCTCGCCGCCCCGGCGGCAGGCCAGCCGGGCGGCCATGCCTTCGATGGCTTCGCGCGTCTGGAAGATCTCGAAGATTTGCTCGAGACCGAGCCGGCGGACCACAAACCCCCGGTTGGCCTCCTGTTCCAGGAAACCGTCGGCCGTGAGCTTCCAGAGGATTTCCCGGATGGGGGTGCGGCTCATGCGGTAGGTTTCACAGAGCTCGCGCTCGATCAACCACTGCCCCGGCGCCAGTTTTTCTTCGACGATCTGCCGGCGGATGTCTTCGTAGACCGTGTTTTTATCCATCATGGTAAAATTGTATACAATAAGAATCCGTTTGTCAATTATTTTATTGACAATAAAAATACATTTGGTATTATCTCAAAAACCGGCCAGTCATCGGAGGACTTATGAGCAAGTCTGACCATGTCGCCAATCTGGTCGTTATCGGGCTGGGTGTTTTCGTTGCCTACCACTCCTACAATTATCTCAAGCTCGGCATCCTGATTGCTCCGGGCGCCGGCTTCCTGCCGTTTCTCTGCGGGCTGGCTCTGGTTGTCTTGGCCGTCATATGGCGCCTTCAAACCACCCTGTTCAAACCGCGCTCGAAAGCCGGACACGCCGGGCACCCCTTGACAGCAACCGGTGATGCGGAAAGCGCGCTGCCGCCGGTTTCGCGGGCCAAGCTGGTCCTAGCGTTTGCGACCACCGTCGGTTGTGCCGTTTTGTTCGAACGGATCGGTTTTTTTCTGGCCACCCTGGTGTTCATGCTCGTCTGGCAGGCGGTCGTCGAGCGGCAGCATTGGCGGAGGGCCATCGTCATTACGGTGCTCTGTTCGGCCGCTATGTACGCGCTGTTCCGGTTGCTGCTGCATGTCGAGCTGCCGCCCAATCCCCTGCTCGGATAGATCGAAGGAGGTTCTGGCATGAGCATCTTTGACGGAATCATCTCGGGATTCGGCATCGCGCTGACGCCCATGAACCTCCTGTTCGGTTTTATGGGAGCTTTGATCGGCACGGCGGTGGGCGTGCTGCCCGGGTTGGGGCCCGCCGCCACCATTGCGCTGCTGCTGCCGATCACCTATTCGATTCCCTCCCCGGTCCCCGCGGTGATCCTGATGGCCGGAATCTACTACGGGGCCATGTACGGCGGGTCCACGACATCCGTTCTGCTCAACCTGCCGGGCGAGGCCGCATCGGTGGTGACCTGCATCGACGGCTACAAGATGGCCCGGCAGGGCAGGGCCGGCGCGGCGCTGGGGATCGCGGCCATCGGGTCCTTTGTCGCCGGCACCGTGGCCGTAGTCGGGCTCACGCTCTTCGCGCCGCCCATTGCCGAGTTCGCGCTGGGCTTCGGCCCGCCGGAGAAATTCGCCCTCGCGCTCCTGGGCCTGTTGATGGCGGTGACGCTTTCGGGCGATTCGGTCGTCAAAGGGCTGATCATCATGGTCCTGGGCCTGCTCTTCGGAACGGTCGGCATCGATCCGATCTCGGGGAAAAGCCGATTCGATTTCGGCGTCACCGAGCTCCAAAGCGGGTTTGATTTCGTGACGCTGGCCATGGGCGTCTTCGGCGTGGGGGAAATCTTCTACAATCTGGAACAGCAAAGCACTGCCGAGATCGTTACCACCAAAGTGGGGCAGGTGTTTCCCAAAATGACGGACTGGATCAAAGCGCGGATGGCGATCCTGCGGGGCACGCTGGTAGGCTTCTTCATCGGCATCATCCCGGGCGGCGGTGCGGTGATTGCCTCGCTCGTGTCCTATGCGGTCGAAAAGAAGGCCTCCAAGCACCCGGAGGAGTTCGGCCAGGGGGCCATCGAGGGGGTCGCCGGCCCTGAATCCGCCAACAACGCGGCTTCGAGCGCATCGTTCATCCCCCTGCTCACCCTCGGCATCCCGAGCAACGCCTCCATCGCCATGATTTTCGCTTGCCTGCTGATCAAGGGGGTGACGCCGGGCCCCTTCCTGATCGTCGAGCATGCCGACGTGTTCTGGGGGGTGATCGCCTCCATGTATATCGGCAACGTCATGCTCATCATCCTGAACCTGCCGCTGGTCGGGATCTGGGTGCAGCTGCTGCGGGTGCCGTACGGCATTCTGGCGCCGGTGGTGGTCCTCTTCACGATGATCGGATCCTACAGCATCGCCAACCAGGCCTTCGATCTTTATTCGCTGATCGCCTTCGGCGTTCTCGGCTATGTGCTGCGCAAACTTAAATTCGAGGCCGGCCCCCTGCCGCTGGCCTTCATTCTGGGCCCCATGATCGAGGGCGCCATGCGCCAGTCGCTGCTGATGTCCGGAGGGAGCTTCTCGATTTTCTTCACGCGTCCCATATCCGGGACCATCGTTGCTTTGTTCGTGCTCTTTGTCATCGGGCAGGCGGTTCTTTCCATTCGCCGTTCGAGCCGGTGGGCCAGTGCCCCGAAGACGGCTTGACCGGCAGGCCAATTCCTGTTTTCCTAACACGAAAGGAGAAGACGTATGAAACGAAGGATCGTCAGCAGTTGGGTCATTGCATGGGTTGTCGCTTTCTTGGTTCCGGCGGCATTTTCGCAGGACAAATTCCCGTCCAAGCCGATCAACGTGATCGTTCCGTTCGCGGCCGGCGGCTCGTCGGATCTGCTGGCCCGAGCCGTTGAAAAGATCTGGCCGAACTATTCACCCCAGCCTTTGGTCGTCATCAACAAGCCCGGCGGCGGCGGCGTGGTCGGAACGGAGTTCGTGGTGCGGTCCAAACCCGACGGGTACACCTTATATTTAGGGTACGGATCGGGCCACGATGTGGTCATGCCGCACCTGCAAAAACTGCCCTATGACACCTACAAAGACCTGGCGGCTGTTTCGCGGCTGTCCGTCCATTCCGTCGCGATCTGCACGGGCGCCAAGTCGGAGTTCAACAGCATCAAGGACATGGTGGCGTGGGCCAAGAAGGAGAACAAGCCGGTCACCTCCTCCGTTTCGACCAAGGCCGGCGCCGTCGACATCACCATCACCGCGCTCGGCAAGGTGGCAGCCATCAATATCGTGACGGTGCCGTTCGCCGGAGGCGCGGATGCCGTGACCACGCTCGCCGGCGGGCACGTAATGATCGGCGGCGGCCATCCCTCGGAGATCATGCCGCATATCAAGGCCGGCCGCTTTAAACCGCTCGCCGTGGCCCTGCCCGAGCGCGACCCCTCCCTGCCGGAGGTACCGACCTTGATCGAGCAGGGGTTCAACGTCCACACCTGGGGTTCCATCAAAGGCGTGGCAGCGCCGGCGGCGACCCCCAAGGAGGTGGTGGCGTACCTGGATGCCACTTTCAAAAAGATTTGTGAGGATACCGAATTCAAGAAGCTCATGGTCGACCTATCCCAGCCGATCATGTACCAGAACAGCGCCGATTTCGCGAAGTTCCTGCAGCAAGCCTATGCCGATTATGGAAAGCTCATCAAAGATTTGAATATTTCGATCCAGTAGGATTTCTGATAGAAAGAAGAGTCGGTTCAACGGGGCCGGCGCCCGGTCGACGAATTTCAGGCATCCGTCGACCGGATTGGCCGATGGTCGAGGTGTTGATTCAAGAGCATGGATCGCTCGCAAAAAGCAGAACAGGAGGAGCAGGAAATGAAAATCGGATTTGTGGGCCTGGGAATCATGGGAAAGCCGATGGCAAAAAACCTTTTGAAGGCGGGTTACCCGCTGGTCGTGTACGATATCGTCCCAGCCAGCGTGAAAGACGTGGCGGCGGCAGGAGCCGAGGCGGCCTCGTCGGCCAAGGAAGTGGCCCAAAAAACGGACATCGTCATTACAATGCTGCCGAACTCTCCCCATGTAAAGGCCGCCGTCTTGGGGCCCAACGGCGTGCTGGAGGGCGCCAAACCCGGGTTGATTATCGTCGACATGAGTTCCATCGCACCGCTCGCCGCCAAGGAAGTCGCTGCCAAAGCGGCTGAAAAGGGGGTCGAAATGCTGGATGCCCCGGTTAGCGGCGGGGAGCCCAAAGCCATTGACGGAACGCTTTCGATCATGGTCGGCGGCAAAAAGGAAATCTTCGATAAATGCCAGGCCATCCTGAGCAAAATGGGCGCCTCGGTCGTGCGGTGCGGGGACATCGGCGCCGGCAACACGACCAAGCTGGCCAACCAGATCATCGTCGCCCTGAACATCGCCGCCATGTCGGAGGCGCTCGTCCTGGGGGCCAAGGCCGGCGTCAATCCCGAAACCATCTACCAGGCGATCCGCGGCGGATTGGCCGGAAGCACCGTGCTGGATGCCAAGGCGCCCATGGTGCTGAGCGGCAACTTCAAGCCGGGATTCCGCATCGAGCTGCACATTAAAGACCTTGCGAACGCCATCGAGACCGGCCATGAAGTCGGAGTGCCCCTGCCGCTGACCAGCCAGGTGATGGAAATCATGCAGGCGCTGAAAGTCGACGGCAAGGCCGGCAACGACCACAGCGGCATCGCCCAGTATTACGAGAAACTGGCCCAATTCGAGGCGCGCAAGTAAAGGGTGGACCTGCCTGCAGGGCAGGCCCGACGCATGTGCGTTGGTCTCCTATGTCCAGTACGATTGACAGATTGCTGGAGGGCATCCCGATTCCGCGCCTCGTGAAGATCCGGCAGGTCTTTGAGCGGCCGGTCATCGCGGATGTTGCGTCCGCGTTTCGGGAACGGCTTGTGCGTTCACGGGGTCCGGATTCCGTGCGGCCGGGCATGCGCGTCGGCGTCGGCGTCGGCAGCCGCGGCATCGCCAACCAGCCTGTGATGGTGCGAATCCTCATTGATCATCTCAAGGCCCGGGGCGCCCGTCCGTTCATCTTCCCTGCGATGGGCAGCCACGGCGGTGCCACCGCCGAGGGGCAGCAGGAGCTCCTCGCCCGCATGGGCATCTCCGAACAGACGATGGGGGCGCCCGTGCGCGCCACCATGGACGTGGTCGACATGGGGACGGCCGAAAACGGCCTCACGGTGTGGTTCGACGCCTACGCCGCCGCTGCGGACGGCATCGTGCTCTTGAACCGGATCAAGCCGCATGTCTCCTTTCGGGGCCGGTACGAAAGCGGGCTGATGAAGATGATCGCCATCGGCCTCGGCAAACAGAAAGGGGCTGAAGCCTGCCACCAGTTGGGCATGGAACGAATGCTGGAAAACATCGAGGCGATCGGTCGGACGGCCCTTTCGACCGGAAGGATTCTGTTCGGCATCGCCCTGCTCGAAAATGCGTATCACGAGACCTGCCGCATCGAAGTCCTTCCCGCCGACCGCATCGAGGAAGAGGAAGCCAGCCTCCAGGCGGAAGCCAAGCGCCTGGAGCCGAGGATCGTCTTCGACCGGCTGGACGTCCTTATCATCGACGAGATCGGCAAGAACATCTCCGGAACCGGGTTCGACAACAACGTGGTGGGCCGCTACCACCTGCCGCACATGACCTCCGCAGGGCCGTTCATCACGCGCATCATCGCCCTGGACATCACCGAGGCGTCCCACGGCAACGGCAACGGCCTGGGAATCCTGGACTTCACGACCGATCGGGCCTACCGCAAATTCAGCTTCGAAGAGACCTATCCCAACTCGCTCACATCCACGGTGCCGGCCAGCATCAAAATCCCCATGGTTCTGAAAAATGACCGGCTGGCCATCCAGGCGGCGATCAAGACCTGCAACATTGCGGACTTCCGGCAGGTGCGGCTGGGGCGAATCAAAAACACCCTCGAGGTCCACCAAATGGAGATTTCGGAAAACCTGCTCGGCGAAGCCCGCACGAACTCGAAGATGGAAATTCGATCGGAACCATTCGAGCTTAACTTCAATTCAGAGGGAAATCTCTGGTAGGCAAGCCCGTCAGGGGCGCTTTTCCGGATTTAACCCAGCTATTACCGCAGCCATCATACCGATTCATCTGACTGCTCGACGGAAGGTTTGCCCATGTTCAGTACCTTCGGGACCGTATTCAAGGCGACGACGTTCGGGGAATCCCACTGCGCCGGGGTCGGCGTCGTGGTGGACGGCTGCCCGCCGCGGCTGCCGCTGGTCGAGGCGGACATTCAGCGTCAGCTGGACCGCCGCCGGCCGGGCCAGAGCCGCCTTTCGACCGAGCGGAATGAAACCGACACGGTCGCCATCCTGAGTGGAACCGAAAACGGCCTCACCTTGGGCACCCCGATCGCCCTGCTGGTCCCGAACAAGGACCAGCGGCCTGCCGACTATGCGTCCATGCAGCAGGTGCCGCGCCCCTCCCACGCCGACTACACCTATCAGATAAAATACGGCATCCGCGCCGCCAGCGGCGGCGGTCGCTCCAGCGCGCGGGAGACCATCGGCCGGGTGGCCGCCGGCGCGGTCGCCGAGAAACTCCTGCGCGAGCGCTTCGGGGTGGAGATCGTCGCCTGGGTCGCCGCGGTGGGCGATGTGGATGCCCCGGAGGTCGACGTCCTGTCCGTCGACCGGGCCGGCGTGGATCGGTTCGACGTGCGCTGCCCGCATGACGAGACCGCCGAACGGATGATGGCCGAGATTGCCAGAGTGAAAGCCGCCGAGGATTCGGTGGGAGGTGTGGTCGCCTGTGTCTGCCGCAGCGTGCCCGCCGGATGGGGGGAACCGGTGTTCGGCAGGACCGAGGCCCTCCTGGCCCAGGCCATGCTGTCCATTCCGGCCACCAAAGGCTTCGAAATCGGCTCGGGGTTTTCCGGTGCGCGGATGCGGGGCAGCCGCCACAACGACCCGTTCATGGCGAAGAACGGTCGGCTGGGCACCCTTACCAACCGCAGCGGCGGGGTGCAGGGGGGGATCACCAACGGCGAGCCCATCGTCTTCCGCGTGGCGTTCAAGCCGCCCGCCACCATCGGCCAGGCTCAGGAGACGGTCGACTTCGGCGGCGCCCCGGTCACCCTGAAAGCCCGCGGCCGCCACGACCCCTGCGTGGTTCCGCGCGCGGTGCCCATCGTCGAGAGCATGGCCGCCCTGGTGCTGGCCGATCTGGCGCTGATCCAGAGCATGCGCCAGTAGAACGACCGGTTTTATTCACCGCTTCGCCGCAATCCCGTCCAAACGAATTCGGGTTCATCTCCGCTGAGCAGACGCCGGCTGAACTGGCGATGCTGCTTGCCCCCGAAGATTTTCGCCAAACCGCATCCATTTTATTAATCGTCTTCCAAGCCATCAATAGTTGCGGATTTGAAGCCGCCGCACTTCCCAATTGATTTGCACTGTGGGCTGAGGTAAAGAGGTTCTTCCAGCCAAACGCGCTGTAATGTCTTGTTAACATTTGCCGATGAAAAGGGAGGAAATCATGAAGAAGCTTGCACTGTTGGTTTTGTTGCTGATCCCGGCGATGGCTGCGAACGGATTCGCTCAGACCCAGAAGCTCGTGATCGCAACGGGCGGCATCGGAGGCGTCTACTACTATTACGGGACCCAGGTGTCGGAAATCGTGAATAAGAACGGAATCGCCGCGGCAACCGCGATGCAGACGGCCGCCTCGGTGGACAACATGCTCCTGATCCGGGACAAGACCGACCCCGCCAAGAATACCTTTTTCATCGCCACCGTTCTGCCGGACACCGCCTATTTCACCGTCACCGGCAAACATGAAAAATTCAAAGAAAAGCCGGTCAAGGCCAATATTCTTTGGATGATGTACCCGAATTACCTCCATGTGGTCACCACCGACAAATCCGGCATCGCCAAGCTGTCCGATCTTCAGGACAAACGGGTTTCCACCGGCGCGCCGGGCTCGGGCACGGAATTCACGGCGCTCAATCTGGTCCAAGCCGCCAAAATGGATCCGGCCAAGTTCAAGAAGTGGGAGAAACTGGGCGCCAAAGAGTCGGAAGAGGCCCTGGCCAACGGGACGATCGATGCCTTCGTATGGTCCGGCGGGCTGCCGACCGGCTCCCTCGTCGAATTGGCCAACACCCTGGATCGCAAGGGCTTGAAAT
This sequence comes from uncultured Desulfatibacillum sp., assembly GCA_964427375.1. Lineage (GTDB taxonomy): Bacteria > Desulfobacterota > Desulfobacteria > Desulfobacterales > SpSt-501 > SpSt-501. The sequence continues at coordinate 85,003 of CAYRUF010000011.1, forward strand.
TGACCCTGGTGCCGCTGCCCGAATCAGACCCCGGCGTGGCGAACTTCATGAAGGAATTTTCAGGGCTGGTGGATCCCTTGATGATTTCGAAGGATGTCTACGGCACCGCGGCCGATACGCCCACCCTGGCGTTCTGGAACATGTTCGTGGCTCCGGAAAACACCCCCGTGGAATTGGCCTACAAGACCACCAAGGCGGTCTTCGAAAACCTGGAGACGCTGCGCGCGTCGGTCAAAGCGGCCAAGGACACCAACCCCGAGAGCACCGCCAAATTCATCGGCAAAAGCGCGATTCCCTTCCATCCGGGCGCGGTTCAGTTCTTCAAAGAGAAGGGCCTGGTGAAATAGGGTCCGCATGCGCCTTCGTCGACTCATTTTCGGCGGAGGTTTGTCGGCCTGCCTGCTGCTGGCTGCGGTCAAGCCGGCTGTAATCGAGACGGATCAGGGGACCGGGCTGTTGGTGCTGTTCCGCTGGCAGTCCGGCCAGATCCGTTTCACCAATTCGGTGACGCAGGAACCGGTAGCGATTCGCTTCCGGGTCGGCCGCGTGTTCCAGGAGTTTTCGGTTGCAACCGATCCTTTAACCGAAGCCTACTACACCTCCGGAACGTATTCCATGAATGCAATGGCCGCCGCGGAGAAGACCGCCGTTCTCCGGCTGTGCTCTATCAGAGGGATATCCTTGAAACTGGGCTTTTACGATATCGAACTTAGCGACGGATGCCTGGAGGTAAGACTGCTGTGGACCATCTGATTCGAAGATTGCTTTACATCGTGGCCGTCATAGGAACTCTGTACCACCTGTATTTGGTGCTCCACCCCTACCTGCCGCTGGAATCCCTGCGCATCTCGATTCTGGATCTGACCCAGGTGCAGCGGGCGACGCACGTCTTCTTGATTTCCTTCCTGGGCTACCTGCTGAACTTCGTCTGGATCAAGAAGCGAAAAATCGGCGGCAGCCTCCCGCTGGCGGTGCTGACGGCGCTGATGGTCTATGAATTTCTGAAGCTGGACATCGACGCGATCTTCAAGGCGGCCGCGGTGCTGGTATGGGCCTGCACCATGCTGCCGACCGTCGTTCCGGCCTTGCAGCGGGCCTCCAACCTCGCCTGCGCGGCGCTGAGCGCGCTGCCCTTCGCCTACCTGGTCATCCATTACGAAAAGCTGATCTACCGGGCCATCATGCCGGAGCCCTGGGACCTGGTCATGGCTTTGAGCCAAGTGCTGCTCGTGCTCGGCATCATCTTCCGGCTGAGCGGCCCCATCATGCCGATCTTCGTCATGGTGTTCGTGCTCTACAACCTTTACGGGGACATCATACCGGGCTATTTCTCCAACCCCGGTTTCAGCATCGACATGCTGCTGGGCAAGATGTACTGCGAAACCGAAGCCGGCATCTTCGGAACGATCACGGGCGTGTCTCTGAAGTACCTCATCTATTTTACAACCCTTGGGGCGGTCATTTCGAAGATGGACTTCGGGAAAATCATCGCCAACATCGCCCTGCTGTTCGTGGGCCGCAGCCCGGCCTCCCCCGGCCGGACCAGCTGCATCATGGCGGTGCTCATGGGAATGTTTTCAGGCTCGGGAGCGGCGGACACCCAATTCGTGGCCACCTTGACCAAACCGCTCTACGACAAGGTCGGCTACAACAAGCTGGTGGCCGCGGGCATCATCGCCACGGTCGGCTCGATCGCCTACATCACTCCGCCCGTGATGGGTTCGATCTCGTTTCTGATGGTCGAACTGCTGGCGATCCCCTACTCCTGGATCATCGCGATGGCCATCGGCCCGATGCTTCTGTATCTTTTCGGCATCGCCTTCTACAACGAGCTCTACGTGCGCAAGATGAAGCTGCCGCCGATGGAGATCGCCGCGGGGCATGATTTCGCCTATTTCAGACGCTACAGCTACGTTTTCGTGCCGATTCTCATCATCATCCTGCTGATTTACCGGGGGTACAGCATCAACATCACCGTCAGCCTGGCAGCCGTTCTTTTCATCGTTTTTGCTTACCTTGACAAGACCGTCCGCCCCCCGCTCAAGAACATTCCCGACGCCCTGGCGGAAGGCATTATCCACCTGCTGCCGATCGCCAGCGCCGTCATCGCCGCCAATATGATCATGTCCATGATGGTGATGAGCGGGTTGGCCTCCAAATTTTCTCTAGTCATGATGAAAATCAGCGGCAGCAGCATCTTGCTGGCCACGCTTTTCACGGGAATCTTCAGCCTGATCCTCGGTATGGGCGTGCCGCCGGTCGCCACCTATGTGTTGACCTCCGCGCTGACGGCCCCGACCATCCAGCAGTTGGCCGTCATCAACGGCATCCCGGAAGAGGCGGCCATCCTCGCAACGCACATGTTTCTTTTCTACTATGCCGTGCTGGCCGAGGTCACGCCGCCCGTGGCGCTGTCGGCATATGCCGCCGCGGCCGTCATCGGCACGGATCCGATCAAGACCGGCGTGTTCGCGGCACGCGTGGCGGTGCCGAAGTACCTGATCGGGATCACCTTTCTGCTGTCCACCAGCGGCACCGCCTTGTTGGTTATTCCGGTCATTCAGACCCTGCCGCTGGGCGAAGCCATCTTTCTGATCGCCGCACGCTATTTCCTGTCCACGCTGGCGATTTTGTGCTTGAACGCCGCCGTGGTCGGTTATTTCTTAATCGATTTGTCCAAGTTGGAGCGCATCGTCATCGGCGTCTGCGCCATCGCCCTGTTCTTCCCGTCCATTGAGACGGACCTCATCGGATGCGTTGTCGTCATCGCTTTTCTCGTGAAAAAATGGATCGACAAACGCCGTTCGGTTCGAACGCCGGCGCCGGCTGCGTGAATTGTTTTCGAGAAGCCTTTCACAATCAGTTCGAGCCGTTTGAATGGCTTTGCCGACGGGTTCGACGTCTTGAGTCATACTGACCAACGGAAAATTCGATCAAAGAGAGGGGCACGTGTTCCGGCATTTTAAAACGATCTGGATCTTTTTCTTGATTGCTGCGGCGGTTGCGGCCTTTACCGGCGCACCCGCCGCCGACCTGCCGCTTCCGCCCGTCAATTTAGGGGAAACAAGCTTCCAGGACGGCATCGCATTCCCCGGCTGGCTCGTGGAAGAGACCTTCGTCTATTACGATGCCGACACCTTCACCGACTCAAAGGGAAACGACATCCCGGGTTCCAACCGGTTGACCGCCATGAGCGCCGTCACCCACGTGGCCTGGATTTCAAGCTTCCGCCTGCTGGGAGGGTTTTACGGGGCGGAGGTTCTTCTGCCGCTGGCCGATCTCGACTTCGACACGGATTTCGGGCCCAACGGCCGGGAACGCGGAATGGGCGACTTGATCGTCGGGCCTCTGTTCATCCAGTGGAGCGACAGCAAGCTCTTCGGCATGCCCTATTTCCACCGGTTCAATCTCGACTTCACGCTGCCCACCGGCGAATACCGCCGGAACTCCCCGGTCAACGTCGGCAGCAACATCTACACTTTCAATCCTTACTACGCCTTCACCTTCATCCCGACCGAGCGCCTGGAGCTGAGCGCGCGCCTGCATTATCTGTGGTGCTCCGAAAACAGCGATCCATTCGTGGGCCTGGACGCCGACAACACGCAGCCCGGGCAGGCCTTTCACGCCAACTTCGCCGCCTCCTGCGAGGTTTTGAAGGGCCTCCGGCTCGGCCTCAACGGCTATTACCTCCAGCAGCTCACCGATGATCAGATCGACGGGAAGGACCAGGCTGCATCCAAAGAGCGCATTCTGGGCATCGGCCCCGGCCTCAAGTACACTTACGAGCGATTTGCGCTATACCTGAACACCTATTACGAGACCGCTGCGGAAAACCGGCCGGAGGGAATCCGGGGAATCTTTCGATTGTCGATGGCGTTCTAACGCAAGCCGCAAAGCCGCCATGCGGCAATTGGCGGCACGCGGCTGCCGTGAGGCAGATCTTCCTGCGCCGCGGCCACGACAACGTTTTCGTCGAATGACGGATGGCCGGGATTCCGTGCGTTGTGAAGAAAGAAATTTGCCCAGGTTTTTCGCAATGACAAAAAAAGGGTTATATGCGGTTGAAGGCTCAGGGATCGAACGACCGGTTTGATGCGAATATGGACCCTATATCCGGAGGAAATGTTTTTTCGTGTTTTCATCGACGTACCTGCACCTTGAGCGGTTCTTAGATACTCTCAATGTATCTGTCGCCGAGCAATTTTGGTTTCGAGTCAGGCCTGTGACTTGGCCAAGTGCCATTTCAGTTTGCTATTTCCTGTTTAACAAAAGGCCATTATAAAGGTCCTTGATACTCGTGGAACGGCTTCGAGTTCCTGAAAGCCTGACATACCTCATTCATGGAACAAATTTCACTATAAATTAACCAAGGGAGGAGTTTATGAATTTAGTAAAACGGTCATTAATTATAAGCATGTTCCTTGTACTGGCTTTTTCCGTCTTTAATGGCTTAACATCGGCATGTACCAGCATTGCCCTGGTGGCAGAGGATGGTACGGTCGTGTATGGACGAACCATGGAATGGGGGGCGTTTGACCTTAACTCCCGCGTGGCGATTATTCCTCGCGGATACCAATTAAGTGGCCACATGCCGGACAATAAGCCCGGCATCAGTTGGAAGGCTCGTTATGGCGTCGTCGGTCTTGACGCACTGGAGAAGGACATTATTACCGACGGAATAAACGAAAAAGGGTTGGTGGTGGGGGTTCTCTATCTTCCCGGCTTTGCCGAGTTTCAACCCTACGACCCCGCCCAGGCCAACATATCGATAGGATCAGCGGAATTTGCCAATTATGTTCTCACCCAGTTTGCCACAGTTGATGAAGTGCGTGAGGGGTTGAAAAATATTCGTGTCGTACCTGTCGTGGAGCCCGTCCTCGGTATCCCCGCGCCATTGCACTGGACTGTGATTGACCGAAGCGGCAAAGCCATTGTGGTCCAATATCTCAAGGGAGAATTGAAAATTTTCGACAATCCACTTCGGGTGCTGACCAATTCCCCAAGTTTTGATTGGCATATGACAAACCTTCGCAATTACATCAATCTATCGGCGGTTGCACTGCCGACCAAGAAAATAGAAGATCTTAATTTTGCCCCCATAGGAGCCGGGTCCGGTTTCCTCGGCATTCCGGGCGACTATACTCCTCCTTCACGTTTTGTTCGCGCAGTGGCCTATTCACAAACGGCCCGGAAAACGCCCGATGGAGATGAAACGGTCTACGAGGTGTTCCGCATTATGGACAACTTCAACCTGCCCCTTGGTTCCGCTGAAGGTCCGGATGCTAATCCCGAGCTTTTGAAGGGAATGCGGAGCTCAACGATTTGGACGACTGCCGCCGACACCCGGAATCTCAAGTATTATTACCATACGCAGCACAATCGCAAAGTAAGAATGGTTGATCTCGGTAAGATCGATTTTTCGCAAAACAATGGAAAAATCAAACATGTTCCCCTGGATAAGCGAAAATCACAAGAAATCGAGGATGTGACTCCGAAATGACAAAGAAGCCCATGTCGATGCTGATGGGATAGCATCCGCTTTGAGGGGGCTCATGTGAAGCAGCTTAACCACACGCCCACCTATAGAAGGTCCTGTGGATATCTCCAACATATTCTTCGATTTTCACGAACGATTCAAACTGCATGTATTGACAGCAAGGGGCACCATATCAGTTTTCCAAAACCGTGAGGTTGACGGCCTGTA
>CAYRUF010000012.1:0-3587 GCA_964427375.1 uncultured Desulfatibacillum sp.
GGCGAACACCCCGGCGGACTCCACGGTCGGGTAATCCAATCGCTCAATTCAGGTTGAACTAAAGTGGAATAAGCTCCGCTATGCAGACGATTCCCCGAGCGCTCGATCTCAAGTTGCCGAACGGGCAGTCTGCTTTCTTGTGGGGACCCCGCAAAACCGGCAAGACCACATTTCTCAGGACAGCCTTTCCGGACAGCATCGTCTATGACCCGCTCCAAACCGATCTCTTCCTGGAATTCACCAAACGCCCTTCCTTGCTGCGGGAGCAGTTGCTCGCGGCCGAACCCAGACGCCTGAAGGAGCCGATCATCATCGACGAAGTTCAAAAGGTTCCCCACCTTCTTTAAGGAATATTACCAAATTCTTATAGACACGCTGCTGGGCACGATGATCGAGCCCTTCCAGCGCCGGCAGGATCGGCAGGTCATCACCAAGGCGGGCAAGTTCTATCTTTTCGACGTCGGGGTCGCAGGCGCCATCACCCAACGCCGGATTCCCCAAGAGCGGGGCGAGCAGTTCGGCAAAGCCTTCGAGCACTTCATTCTCATGGAGATCATAGCCCACCGCGCCTTCAAGGAATTGGACGACGACATCAATTTCTGGCGAACCAAGTCGGGATTGGAAGTGGATTTCGTTCTGGGGCGCGGGGAAGTGGCAGTTGAGATAAAAGGGGCCAGCCGGATAGACAAGTCCGATTTGCACCCCATCAAGGCATTTCTGCAGGAATACCGGCCTGCAGGGGCGTTCGCCGTCTGCAACGAGTCGCGCTCCCGTGTGCATGAGGGAATTCATATTCTCCCCTGGCGTGAATTCCTCCAAATGCTTTGGAACGACGCCGTAATTTCTTGAAGAATTAGCACTCATTGCCGGCCGTCCTGCCATCAAAGCTTAAAACTGTGTAACTTTTCCCGCGTTTATGCGTTAAACTGGGTGTGTGAACACGTTTAAGGACTTCTATAACCGGCAGCGGCAGAAATTTTTTGCCTATCTCATCCGCCGTGCGGGAGACTATCAGCTGGCTTGCGATATCATGCAGGAGAGCTTTACCCGTCTCTATGAGAAATATACCGTCGAGAGTGTCACGCCGCAGCTACTCTATACGATCGGCAGGAACCTTGTTCTGGATGCGCTGCGCAAACGAAAAAGCACCCCTTCAGCGATCGACGACGGCGCCGAACCGGCGGTCGACGGCCAGGAGCACTATCTCATGGTGCGCGACGAGTACCGGCAGGTCCTCGCCGCCATGCGCCATCTGGAGGACGACGAAAGAGACCTGCTGTCGCTCGTCGTGAGCAGCGAGTTGTCGTACCGCGAAGTTGCCGAAATAACGGGCCTCAGCGAGGCCAACGTCAAGGTGAAGATCCATCGCGCCCGCAAGAAGCTGCGAACCTGCCTGGGAGCGGAGAGGCAATGAACGACCAGCTGATCAGCTTGTACATCGACGATGAGCTCGACCTGGACGAAAAGATCGTCTTTGTCGAAACCGTGCATGAAGATAGGAACTTCAAAGATGATGCCGTGAACCTGCTCCGGCAGGAAAAACTCATCCGCGCGGACGCCGTGGATCGACTGCCGAAACTGAGCATCCGGGAGCGGAGCAAGCCTTGGTCGCTGTGGCTGAAGCGGTTGCGGCCGCTCGCCGCGGCCGCCGCCGGGCTGGCGGCGGCCGCGATCCTCTGGCTGACGTTCTGGCCGTCGCCGGAACAGCCGCTGCGGCCCTGGCGGTTTGTGATCTATCAACCGGACGCGCAGGGGGTCGAACTGGCCGGAAGCTTCAGCAGCTGGAAGCGAATTCCGTTGAAGCATGCCGGAAGCAGCGGCTACTGGGAGATCACCCTCGATCTGCCCGAAGGCGACCACCGCTTCAGCTATATCATCGAAGGCAGCCGGCGCATGGTCGATCCGACCATCGCGGTCCGCGAAGCCGACGACTTCGGCGGCGAGAACTCCATTTTATCGGTCAAACTTTGAGCCGTGAAGCAGCGAATGATATCGATTCTGGCGGTTGTTTTGGCAGCGGGAGGCTGCAGCGCTCATTATCACGAGATCCACAACGGCCGGGTTGAAATGTATCTGGCCGCACCGCAGGCGCAGTCGGTGGTCCTGGTGGTCGCCGGGGATCCGTTCCAAACGGTTCCGGCCCAGCGGGACGCCTTCGGCATATGGAAAGCGACATTGAGCCGACCGGGCGAATTCAAATATTTCTATATGATGGACAACCAGTCGTATCTGCCGGATTGCCGGCTGAAAGAACATGACGATTTCGGTTCGGACAATTGTGTTTTTACGCCTTGAGCATAGGAACGAGGTGGCATGCGCCATGAGCAATAAAAATTTTTTGTGTAAAACGTTATTGTTTCTTTTGGGAGGGGTATTTCTCCTGGCCTCCCCGGTTACTGCCGACACGGTGGACCAAGGCCTGGCTCAACTCTCTGCAGCGGTCAAGGACCGCACCCGTGAAATGATCCAAAAAGGGATGGCCGGCGAGGACGCCGTTCAATTCATACAAGCCATGCAGATTAATCGCTTCCAGGAAGATCAGATCCTAACAGCTCAAACCATCGTGTTGGAGGGCCTGAGCAGAGGGCTTCCGGCCAGGCCGATCATCAACAAGGCGTTCGAAGGCATGGCCAAGCAGGTTCCGCCGGAACGAATTCTGCAAGCCATGGAAGTCGTGAGCTCCCGCTACGCTTTTGCTTTCGAGCAGGCCCGCTCCATCACTCAAGACGGCGAGCAAACCAGGCGGCTGGGCAACATGCTCGCCGAGAGCCTTGCGGCCGGCCTTAAGGAGCCGGATGCATCCCGGATCATAAGCCAACTGCAAGAGCAGTCTTTGAAATTGAGCTCCAACCAGATGGAAGAACTGGCCGCAGCATGCCTGAGCCTGGTGCGGGATATGTCACGGCTGGGTGTCGCTTCCGCGCTTTCCTCTCAGGTGGTTTCGAACGCGCTGTCCAACGGACTGAACACCGCCGCTATTGCCGGCATGCATCAGTCCATGCTCGCCCAATCACAGACGCATTCCGCGCAAACCGTGGCGCAGGGGCTTGCGCACGGAATGCAGCAGGGCCAGTCTGCGCCTGGACTTGGCGGCATGAGCGGAGGGCAGGGCGGCCAGGGCGGTTCAGGAGGGAGCGCCGGAGGATCCGGCGGCGGGGCCGGTGCGGGCGGCGGAGCAGGAGGACCCGGAGGAGGCGCCGGCGGCGGGGCCGGCGGCGGCGGATCCGGCGGCGGTGGGGGCGGCAATCGATAACCAGGCTATTCCTCTTTAGAGCTTTTCTTCTGTTTTCAAATGTCTTTTCTTCCCAGCGCACCCCTTGTCCCAAAATTTTTCCGATCTCGTGTAACTTATTCCCGGCTCACGCGTTTAAAAGACATAATAAATGAGCGATCCGCGGAAGTCCCTGGCTCATGAGATTTCGTAGAAAATAATGATGGTTCGGCTGCGATTCGAAAAAACCCTGTTCATCACAAAAAGGAAAGGAGCGGAATCATGAAAAAGCTGATGTTCGTCGGGTGTCTCTTGTTGGCGCTTATCATGGCGACGACCCCACTATCGGCCGCAGGAGCTGGTGGCGGCGGCGGCG
>CAYRUF010000012.1:3687-90625 GCA_964427375.1 uncultured Desulfatibacillum sp.
CTTATCATGGCGACGACCCCACTATCGGCCGCAGGAGCTGGTGGCGGCGGCGGCGCTGGAGGTGGTGCTGGCGGCGGCGCCGGTGGAGGAGGCGGCAGCGCTGGAGGTGGTGGTGGGGCAGGTGCCGGCGGCGGTAGCGGTGATGGAGTTGGGGCGGGCTCCGGTGCGGGTACAGGGACTGGTGTTGGTCCGGGTCCGGCCGCATCGATCGGCCCTGGACCTAATGCGTCGGTCGGTCCTGGACCTGGTGCCTCGCTTGGCCCCGGAGCCCCCGGAGGCGCCGGATTGGGCGCCGGTGCCGGCGCATCCGCTGGTTCCGGGTCGGGCGGAACGGTTGGGCACGGAACCGGCCACGGGCCCGGAGACGGGACCGGGAACCAGGGCATCGGGCCTCAAGACGGAACCGGATTCGGAGCGCCTGCGCAGCGTTAGGTTCAGATGAGGGAGGAAGCCGCGTGCTGGCGCAGCTGCGCGCGGCTTCCTCCTTTTTTTGTCCCTCGGCCTGGCATGCTGTTAGCGAGCATCCCGCAGCAGGTTTATGACGCCAGCCGTTTTATCACCGCATCCGTGAAGTCCCGGGTGCCGGCCTTGCCGCCGAGATCCCGCGTCAGCACCCTGCCTTCGCCGGTCACCGCTTCGATGGCGCTCATGAGCGCTTGGGCGGCGGCCGTCTCACCCAGGAAATCCAACATCATGGATGCCGACCAGAGCGTTGCGATGGGGTTGGCGACGCCCTTGCCGGCGATGTCGGGCGCTGAGCCGTGGACCGGCTCGAACATGGAGGGATACTTTCTTTCCGGGTTGAGGTTGGCCGACGGCGCGATGCCGATGCCCCCGGCGCAGGCCGGTCCGAGGTCCGACAGAATGTCGCCGAAGAGGTTGCTCGCCACCACCACATCGAACCAGTCCGGGTGCTGGACGAAGTGCGCGGTGAGGATGTCGATATGGTACTGTGCGGTCTGGATGTCCGGGAACTCGGCCGCCGCGGCCCGAAAGCGTTCATCCCAGAACGGCATGGTGTGGATGATGCCGTTGGACTTGGTGGCCGAGGTTACGTGCTTTCGGGCGCGCCGGCGGGCGAGCTCGAAGGCGAAACGGACGATCCGGTCCACCCCGATGCGCGTGAACACGGATTCCTGAATGACAACCTCCCGTTCCGTTCCCTGGTAAAGGCGGCCGCCGGCCTGGGAATACTCGCCCTCCGTGTTTTCCCGGACGATGACGAAGTCAATGTCTTTGGCCGTGCGTCCGGCCAAGGGGGAGGCGACCCCCGGCAGCAAGCGCACCGGCCGAATGTTCACGTACTGGTCGAAGCTGCGCCGGATGGGGATGAGAAGCCCCCAGAGCGACACGTGGTCCGGCACTCGGGGCAGGCCGACCGCCCCGAGGAGAATGGCGTCAAACGGCCGCAGCCTCTCAATGCCGTCCTCCGGCATCATGACGCCGTGCTCGGAAAAATACTGGCAGGAGTAGGGAAATTCGGTGAATTCCATCTGAAACGAAAAGCGGCTGGAAAGTTCTTTGAGAACCCGTACTCCTTCGGGCACGACCTCCATTCCGATGCCGTCCCCCGGTATCAATGCGACGCGGTAGCTCATGGTTCTGCTCTCCTTCGGCAAATGGTTGCCCTGCTGGCGGCCAAACCGCCACAGGCCCCGCTGCGGCTCTCCTCCTTTCGTATAGCAGCTCGGCACGAAAGTTCAAATCGAAAAAAGTGCATTGTTTCTTGAAAAGCCTGGTGATAACAGGAGGCATGAGCTCAAAACTCCATCCTGCCGTCATCGGCATTCTTGTGATGGATGCCCGAATCGAGCGCATCCCCGGGGATGTGGGCCACCCCGCCACATTTCCCTTTCCGGTGCACCTCCGCACCGTAGCCGGCGCGACCCTCAAACGGCTGATCCACGAACGTGACCGATCTTTGCTGGCGCCGTTCATCGAGGCCGGATGGGACCTGGTTCGGCAAGGCGTCCGGGCGCTGACCACCACCTGCGGCTTCATGATTCTGTTTCAGGAAGCACTCACGCGGGAATTCCCCGTGCCGGTGTTCACATCAAGCCTGCTGCAGCTGCCCTTCATCCAGGCGACCCTGCCCCCTCAGGCCCGCGTCGGCCTCATCACCGCCGATGCCTCCAACCTGACGCCGGAGCACCTGCGCCAAGCCGGCGGCAGCATGGACCGGATCACGGTGGTCGGACTCGAAAACCAGCCCAGATTCCGGAAAGCGATATTCGAAGAAAGCGGGTGCATCGATGGGCCGGGCGTTGAATCCGAAGTGGTGGAGCAGGCGAAGCGCATGCTGGCGGACGACCCGCGGATCGCCGCGATCCTCTTCGAATGCGCCAATCTTCCGCCTTACGCCGCCGCCGTCCAGGCCGCCGTGAAGCTGCCCGTCTATGATTATGGCACCATGCTCCACCATGTGCATGCCGCACTAGCGAGGACCCCTTTTTGACGACGGAAGCGGCCTGCCGCTGCTATCGGTCGAAAAAGATATTCTTGCCGGTGGCCGATAGCGGGATTCCCATCACGAAGTCCCAGTCCACCATCTGGGTTTCGCGCGCAACCGTTCCGATGCGGTACATGATGCGGTTGTCTATGTTCAGCAGGCTTGCGGTCTTGACGGCCGAGCCCAGGGCGATGCCCATGTCCAGCAGGCGGAAGGCGCAGATCGGGCCGCAGAACTCGCCGGAATGCTTCGCCTGCTGCTCTAAGCGCTTGCAGTCCGGGTACCCGCAGGCGCCGCAGTCGAGTCCGACGGCCTTCGAACCCTTCAGGCCGATGAGCACGACGGCGCCGGAACGCGCGACCCCTTTGGCGTCGCGGTCGAAATCCGGCTTGCCGGTCCGCTTCCCGAAGCGGACCATCGCTTCCGCCAGAGTTTGCAGCGCATCCTCGGTCAGGATCCGCGTCTGCACGAAATTCACCCCCTTGCTTTTCGGGGCGGTCACCGCTGAAAGCTCCATCAACTTGGCCGCGATTTCGATGGCCTCCATTCTTCCGGCTCCTTTCGGGTTTACTTGAGACGGGTCACTGGGTAAAATGCCTCTATGCATCGCTACACCCTGCAGCGCTGGCAGCACGATCACCGCTTCCACCGAGACCACGGCCACGGTGAACGATCCACCCATAAGGTGATCGCTCTGACAGTGATCATGATGATCGTCGAGATCAGCGCCGGCCTCGCATTCGGCTCCATGGCGCTGTTGGCGGACGGCTGGCACATGGGCACCCACGCGGTGGCCCTGGGAATTACGGCACTGGCCTACTTCTTCGCCCGGCGCCATGCCGACAACCCCCGGTTCACTTTCGGAACCGGCAAAGTGGCCGAACTCGGAGGATTCGCGAGCGCCGTGGTGCTGGCAGTGGTTGCGATCATCATGGCGGCCGAGTCGCTGCAACGGCTGATCGCACCCCAGCCCATCCGCTTCAACGAAGCCATCGCGGTGGCCGTGGTGGGACTCGTCGTCAACGTGGTCAGCGCCTTCATGCTCCAGGACCGCCATGCGCACGGGCAGGATGACGGCCAAGGGCACCCCCACGATCACAACCTCAAGGCAGCCTACCTGCACGTGCTGGCCGACGCTCTCACGTCACTTCTGGCGATCGTGGCACTGCTGACCGGCAAAGCCTTCGGCTGGGTGTGGATGGATCCCTGCATGGGGATCGCCGGCGCGGCCATCATCACCAAATGGGCCTATGGCCTGCTGATCGACACCGGCCGCATCCTGCTGGACCGCGATGTCGACCCGAGGCTCGTTTCCGAGATCGTGCGGCGGATCGAAACGGAGTCCGACAACCGGGTAGCCGACATCCATGTCTGGCGGATCGGCGCCGGCAGCCTGTCCGTCATCCTATCGGTCGTAACCCATCACCCGCGGCCTCCCGAACACTATAAGCAGCTGATCAGCGAGTTCGACGAGGTCGCCCATGTGACCGTGGAAGTGAACTGCTGCGACGGCGAATCCTGTATGCAGCCGCCGGGTTCCGGCGACTGAATGGAAGATGCGAAACGCCCCGCGGGCAGCTTCCAAAAAAGACGCAGGGGCGCCTCCGGGCAGAACCCGGGCGCCCCTTATCCGTTTCCACAATAAGGTCTAAAGGTTGAAAAACGGCGTTTCAGGCTGTCAGCCGAGGCGCGCGAAGAGCGCGAAGCGAGGCGTACTTCCGTTACGCCGCAGCGGCTCCGCGATGAAGCGCAACGAAGGATCACGGCCGGAGGCGTCGTTTTTCACCCGAGCCGCTCCCCCAAGGCCCTGAGCTGGGCAGCCAGACGAGCGGGCAGCCGCTCGCCGAACTGCCTGAAGTGCTGATCGATGTCGGGAAGCTCGGCCTTCCATGCAGCCGCATCCACCCTCATCAGCTCCGCCAGATCCTGGGCCGGAATCGACAAGCCCGAGAGATCGAGTTCGCCGTCCTTCGGCAGGATGCCGATCGGTGTCCGGCGTCCCTCCGCCTGGCCGCTGACTCGTTCGCACATCCACTTCAGCACCCGGCTGTTCTCGCTGTAGCCCGGCCACAGCCACTTGCCCTCGGGGCTCTTGCGGAACCAGTTCACGTAGAAAATGCGCGGGGCCTTGGCGGCCAGCTTGTCGCCCATGTCGAACCAGTGCTGAAAGTAGTCGCCCATGTTGTACCCGCAGAAGGGCTTCATGGCGAAGGGGTCGCGCCGCAGGTTGCCCACCGCGCCGATGTTGGCGGCCGTGGTTTCGGACGCGGCGGTCGAGCCCATGAACACGCCGTGGTCCCAGTTGAAGGCTTCGTGCACCAGGGGCACCACGCTGGCGCGCCGTCCGCCGAAGATGAAAATGTCGATCGGCACCCCGTCCAGCTTCTCCCAGTCCGGGCTGATGACCGGGCATTGCCGGGCCGGCGCGGTGAAGCGGGCGTTGGGATGGGCGGCGTCCGCCTTGCTCGCGGGCGTCCAGTCCCTGCCCTTCCAATCGATGGCGTGCGCCGGCGCCGGGCCGTCGAAGCCCTCCCACCATATGTCGCCGCTGTCGGCCAGCGCGCAGTTGGTGAAAATGACGTTTTCCTTGAGGGTGTCCATGGCCGCGGGATTCGAGTCGTAGGACGTCCCGGGCGCTACGCCGAAGAAGCCGCTTTCGGGGTTGATGGCGTAAAGCCGGCCGTCGGGTCCGATCTTCATCCAGGCGATGTCGTCTCCGATGCACTCGGCTTTCCAACCGGGGATCGTGGGGTGGACCATGGCGAGATTGGTCTTGCCGCAGGCCGAGGGAAACGCGGCCGCAATGTGGAAGCGCCGCCCCTCGGGATTGGTCAGGCGCAGGATCAGCATGTGCTCGGCCATCCAGCCCTCGCGCCGAGCGACGGCCGAGGCGATCCTCAGGGCCAGGCATTTCTTTCCGAGCAGGGCGTTGCCGCCGTAGCCCGAGCCGTAGGACCAGATCAGGTTTTCCTCCGGGAAATGGCTGATGTATTTCTGCTCGATCGGCGCACAGGGCCAGGGAACGTCTTTCCGGCCTTTTTCAAGCGGCGCGCCGATGGAGTGCAGGCAGGGGATGAAATCGCCGTCTTTACCCAGAACATCGAGCACTCTGGTTCCCACCCGGGTCATGATGTGCATGTTGCAGACCACGTAGGGGCTGTCCGTGATCTCGATGCCGATCTTGGCGAGCGGCGAGCCGACCGGTCCCATCGAAAAGGGGATCACATACAGAGTGCGGCCCCGCATGCAGCCTTTGTAGAAGCCGGTCATGATTTTCTTCAGCTCGCCCGGATCGATCCAGTTGTTCGTGGGGCCGGCTTCGACCTTGCTGGGTGTGCTGATGTAGGTACGGTCCTCTACGCGAGCGACATCGCTAGGGTCGGACCGAAAGAGGAAACTCTTAGGCCGCGGTTTGACCGGAATGGCAGCCCCGCTGGCGACCATCTGCTCCATGAGCCGGTCGTACTCGGCGGTGGATCCGTCGCACCAGTAAACGCTGTCGGGCTGGCACAAGTTTGTGCATTCCTGAACCCACTGATTGAGTTTAGCGTTGGTAGATGGTGATTTCATTCTTTGATTCTCCAATTTGAATGTTAGGGGCGCGCTAAAGAAATAAGGTTATTTTACCTCATATGGGTTGTCAAGAAAACTTCGAGCTGCAACACGACCAGTTTACTACCCTTTTATTAGGGCTCATCGCCGGAATCCGGTCGGACTTCTGCTCTCCTCCTCCCGCACGGGCACATTTCTTGAATCCGTGCCCTGTTTGTGCTACAAAATTCTCACTCGACTCGGCGCCCGACCGGCTCCGACGCATTCTGTTTCCTGGGGCTGCACCTCCTTTTCGCACGGTTTCCCGACCGTCAATTGCCGTCATTCATCATCCGCTGAGTCTGGATGCAGACTGCGTAACCCCCAAACCGGACCATACCCCTATGTCTACGACCTCAACGCCGGCTTTAGGCGCGCAAACCGCAACCGAGGCGAGGTACCAATCCCTGGTCGAAATTACGAGCGACTGGATCTGGGAGGTGGACTCGAACGGAAGGTATACCTACTGCAATCGGATCGTCGAAGACATCCTTGGCTACAAACCGCAGGAAATCATCGGTCGAACCCCATTTGAATTGATGCCCATCGATGAGGCTAAACGGCTGACCCGAATTTTCTGTGAAATCGCACAAGCTAGAAAAGCATTTACGAATTTGGAAAACATCAATGTCCACAAGTCCGGCCGCAAGGTCGTTCTGGAAACCAGCGGGGTGCCGGTCTTTGATGAAAACGGCGCATTCCGCGGGTTCAGGGGTATCGATCGAGACATCACCATCCGCAAGCAACTCGAGATAGACCTCCGGCAGGCGCGGGAGCGGTTGGAAAAGCGAGTCAGAAGAACCACTTCGGAAATTGAAGCCCAAAAAAGCAGCCTTCAGCAAGAAACGGATATACGCAAGCAGGTCCAGGCCGAATTGGCCCAGAGCGAAAATCAGTTCCGATCTCTGGTAGAAACCTTGAACGAGGGCTTCGCCATCGCGGATGCGGAGGGATGTTTGACCTATGCCAACGGGAAGCTTCTTGAAATGCTGGGCTACGCCCGCAGGGAAATGGTGAAGAAAAAAATCAGCGACTTTATGGACGGAAGGAACCGCCGTTTTTTCAAGAAGCAGCGGGCGATGCGTCGGACCGGCATTGAGACGCCATATGAAATCCAATTCACCACCAAAGGCGGCCAAACCATACCCACCCTGGTGTCGCCCAAGGCCCTATTTGACAAGGACGGCCGATTTCAAGGGAGCTTTGCCGTCATCACCGACATCAGCACGATGAAAGCCGCGGAACAAAACCTGCGCCGCCGTGAGCAGCAGCTCCGGGAAAAAACCCTGCGCCTGCAGGAGATGAACACGGCCCTGGAGGTTCTGCTGCGCAAGCGCGATCAGGACAGGACGATCATCCAGAAACGAATCCTGGCCAATCTCAGGCGGCTGGTAGCGCCTTATCTGGATGCCCTTGCCGAGACCCGTTTGAGCGAACGCCAGCGTTTTTTGGTCGGCATCTTGAAAAACAACCTCGACGAGGTTCTGTCCCCGTTTACGACCACACTCTCCACGGCCCCAATCGACCTGACCCGGATGGAACTTGAGGTCGCCAACCTGGTCAAATTGGGAAAAAGCACCGATCAGATCGCTTCCGCCCTGAATATTTCATATAAGACCGCTGAAACCCACCGCTGGCGAATCCGCAAAAAACTGGGGTTGACGCATCGCAAGGCCAACCTGATGAGCTTCCTTTCGAAACTCGATGATCCCGTATAAAAAATAAGGGAATTTAGCGGGAAAAATCAGGTTGAGGCCAAGGTTGGCATTTGATAACAATAATAAAAGCCGGGCGGGTTGAGCTTGCACCTCCCCCGACCGGCGGCGATTGTCAAGGGGGTGGCGCCGCGACGCCACCCCGAGGCGGCTGTTCCGGCGGAGCTTTTGAAGCGGCACGCTGTCTGGGCTCAAGAGATCGCTCTGCACCCCTTCGCACTTCTTCACCGCCGTCGCCTCCGCCCGGTTCCCCTCTCATTTGAACCCTGTTTCAGAGAGGAACGCCATGGCCAAAGCAACGCCTTCCTCCCGCCAGCCGTCGAAAAAGCCCCCAGCGGATCAACCGGACCCCGTCGCCGAGGTGGCCTTGAAGGCCGCCGAGGAAAGGTGCTCCATGCTCCTGGAAAACATCCAGGACGGCTACTACGAAGTGGATCTCGACGGCAATTACACGTTTTTTAACGACGGGCTGCTGCGCATCACCGGTTATTCCCGCCAAGAAATGCTCGGGATGAACAACCGCCGGATCGTCGACGACTACAACAACAAAAAAGTATTCAAAATTTTCAACCAGGTCTATCTCACCGGCGTCCCGGCGCACGCCTTCGACTGGGAGTGCATCCGCAAGGACGGCTTGCGGCGCTTCGTGGAGGTCTCGGTGTCGCTGAAACGCGACGCGAAAGGCCGTCCGACGGGTTTCATGGGGATCGCGCGCGACATCACCGAGCGCAAACTCGCCGAGCGAACCCTGCGGGAGAGCGAAGAGCGCTATCGCACCATCATTGAAAACATCCAGGACGGCTACTACGAGGTGGACCTGGACGGCAATTACACGTTTTTCAACGATGGCCTGCTGCGCATCACCGGCTACTCGCGCGAAGAGATGCTCGGGATGAACAACCGCCGGATCGTCGATGCATTCAACAACAAAAAAGTGTTCGGTGTATTTCATCAAGTTTACCTGACCGGTGTCCCCGCGCATGCCTTCGACTGGGAGTGCATCCGCAAGGACGGCTCCCGGCGCTTCGTAGAGGTTTCGGTGACCCTCAAGCGGGACATCTACGGCAAACCCACAGGCTTCATGGGAATTGCACGCGACATCACCGAACGCAAGCGATACCAGGCCGAGCTTGAAGCCAAGGAAATCGAGCTGAAGCACAAAAACCAGAGCCTCGAGGAGGCCAACACCGCCTTGAACGTCCTCATGAAGAAGATGGAGGAGCACCGCGCCGCCTGCGAAGAGACGCTCAGGGACAACCTCAACAAAGTCGCTATGCCGTGCCTGCAGCGGGCCAAGGAGAAGATCAAAGACAAGGCCGCCGTCGACCACCTGCGCCTGCTCGAAGAAAGCCTCGGTTCCGTATTCGCTCCTTACCCTCACAGACTGGCCGAAGAATTCCCGCGTTTGACCTCCACGGAAATCGATGTCGCCAATTTCATCGTGCAGGGCAAGCGCACCAAGGAAATCGCCGACGTCCTGAACGTCACGCCCAAAGCCATCGAGGTCCACCGCAACAACCTGCGCCGCAAATTCGGCCTGACCAACCAGAAGACCGGCCTCCGAACCCATCTGCTCGCACTGCGCTGAACCCTCCCGCAGGTTTCGACGCCCCCGCATGCTGAAGGCGAAAGCGGGAATTCATCTCAAACGACCTGGTTTCCCGTGATCGGCACTAGCGGTTCCGCCCCGGCTTCTAGTGGTTTTTTAGAAGTTTCGTTGGATTGTTTCCCTGCGCCCGTGTGGTTTAATGGAGGCCAACTCAGCGGCTTGCCTCGCCGGTCGGCAGGATGACCGGCAGGCGGCCGAAACCCGGGCAACCTTCAAAACGAAAGGGGGCAAGCAATGAAAACCAGGCTGATTACCATCATCATCATCGGCTGCTTGGCGTCAACGATGGGAGCCATTCCGGCCTCCGGCGATGAATCTCCGGCCGACCCGCAAATGAGCTACTACATCAAGTGCATCAACGATGAGATCGACCACTACAGCTGCAAGGTAACGCTCACCAGCTCCCGCTCCAAAAATTTGCAGGCTTATGGAGAACAGGCGGCCTTGAAGGCGGTTTTCCTGTCCCGCAACCGGGACGCCCTGGTGCAGGAGATGATCGCCAAAAAGGTCAGCATGCAGCCCCAGGCGGTGCAACAGTACTTGCGGCAGCGTTTCAACCAAGAAACCATTGCCCAATGGGCCGTGAATCCCTAGCGGCCGTTTGAGGAGGCCCCGTGAGAATCGCATCGAAACCAATGGAGCGCCGCCGGCAGAAACGAATGGCCGTCATCGGCAACCCGGTGGCCCTGATGAGGCCCGGTCCCTGCCGGCCGGGGAGAATAACCTGTATTGGGGTCGAAAGCGTTGAGATCGTCTATGATTCCGTCAACGAGATGAACCCCGTCGCAACCGAAGAACTCGACATCCTCGCAGCCGACTTCGTGCGGCCGGTCTACCTGGAGCGGCTTCCAGTCAAAATGATCTCGGACGGTTCGGCCGGCGGCAATTCGAGTTCAACGGCACGCAAGCGGGTCCTGGCCTTTGATCGGATGACGGCGGATCAGCGCAACCAGCTGCAGAGTTTCATCTACTCGTTTGGGTACGGATAAGGCCGGCGGTTTTCCGGGAGACCGGCGAAGCCAGGTCAGGCGGGCCAAGCGGCGGGCACGCCCGGCTGGTACCCGGCTTCAACGGCCTTTAGGTCAAGGTGCAGGCTGGCGACCTGCTCCAGGGAGGGGTAGACCGGGCGGCCGAGGAATCGGGTGTCCACCGTTTTGATGTAGGTGCGGCAGGATTGGCAGGCGTCCACGCGGTATTCCTTCTCCTCTTCGCTGTAAAGGTAAAGTAGACCCTCCTGGTTCCGGCTGCGGCAGAAGGGGCACCGGGCACGGTTCAAGGGCCACTTGTGCCAGCAGAAGCTGCAGAATAAATAACGCTGCCCTTCTCCTTCCAGCCAGGCGATCGCCGGCTGGCTGCCGCACACCGGGCAGTAGCCCTGCTCTCCGGAAGGCGAGGGGTCGAGGTGCGCGGCCAGTTGGACGGCGCCATTGCACAGGGACGGTCGCAGGCTGTGGTAGAGGAAAAAGGCCAAGGCGTTCGGCGCCACACCCATACCGTCAGCGGCGGCGAGGATGTCGGACTCCTGGGCTTTCAGGAACGGCTCGAAAAGACAGCTGGTTTTGGCCAATTGGCCGGACAGCGCCTGCGCCGTTCCGGCCAGCTGCGATCCGCAGTCGATGGTAAGCCGGCAAATTTCTTTCAGAAGGTTCTCAGACGCCGGCAGGTCAAAACTCATCTCCGAGGTCATGACCAAGGGCAGTTGTTCGCGGCGCTTGATTTGGAGCAACTCGTCGGACAGCTGCACGGGCGGCAGGGAAATACGGAGGCGCGCGTCTTCCTGGGCTGCAAAAATCCGCGCGTAGAACGTGATCAGTTCGACGTAGGAGGGCCTTGCGGCAATAATGCCGTCGGCCGCCTGCCGGACCGTTTCTGAAGTGTATTCAGCGGATGGATTCATGGTTGGACGTGAGTTCCCCGGTCGATAGGGATGTCGCTGTTTAAAAGAAAACAGCAGGGGGGAGGAAACTCGGCCCCTCCCCCCTGATTGTGTTGAGCACCCGCGCAGGCCTAACCCAGCTGCGCGAAGAAGTTTCTCAGCGGGCTGAGCATCCGCTGCATGGCCACCGCGCGCGTGATGTCGATTTCGCGTTCGGAAGCCACCGCGTATTCCCAGTACAGGTTCGGATCGAAGGCCACCAGATAGATCACCCGGGTCTTGTCCGGGTTGAGCAGAGTCGCCTTCGGGTAGCGGTGCCGGACCTCGGATAGGCGCGCCTGGGCCCACATCCGCATATCCTTGTATTCTCCAAAGTTCATGGCGCCGGTGGGGCAGGTCTTGACGCAGGCCGGCAGCAGCCCGTTGGACACCCGGTCGATGCACATGTCGCATTTGGCCAGGCTGCCGTCGGTCCCCTTGCGGGGGATGTTGTAGGGGCAGGATTGAATGATGCTCTCCGCGTCCAGATCCTTGGTCGCCTTGGTGTAGATCACCGCCCCGGTGGCCTTGTCCTTGTAAATAGCCGTCGGCTCTCCGGCGGATTCCAGGCAGGGCGGCTCGATGCAGTGCCGGCACTGGTCCGGGAAAAACAGCCACTGCAGCTTCTTGTCGATCTCGGCCTCGCTCATCCGCACGAGCTTATAGGTCGTGAAGGAGAGATCTTCGGGGTTCTGAAACGAGCCCCGGTTGACGGTTTTTTCCGCCGGCAGCTTCTTCCACTGCTTGCAGGCGATCTGGCAGCCGCGGCAGCCGGTGCAGGTGGTCGTGTCGATGAAAAATGCCTTGCTCATATAAGATCACCTCCTTCCGCTCATATCTTCACGATGTTGACCATGAAGGCCTTGGTTTCGGGAATGCGGGTGTTGGGGTCTCCGGTCGACGGCGTGAGCAGATTGATGCTCTCCTCCTTGCCGGTCGCCGGCCAACGCCAGCCGTAATGCCAGGGGAAGCCGACTTCGTGGACGATGAGGTCGCCCAGCTTGAAGGGCTTGAAGCGCTTGGTGACGATGGCCGTGCACTCCACCGAGCCCCGCGCCGAAACCGCCTTGACCCGCTGGCCGTTCTTGATCTGCTTGAGGGCCGCGAGCTCCTCGCTGAGCTCGACGAACATCTGCGGCTGCATTTCAAGCAGCCAGGCCTGGGGCCGGGTCATGAGGCCGGTCTGCCAGTGCTCGCTCACCCGGTAGCTGGTGCCGACATAAGGAAAGCGCGGGTCGCAGGTGGCGAACGCGTCGGCCTTGGTGCCGTAGACCGGCGCCACCGGGCTCATGCGCTGGGCGTTCATGTAGTTCTTCTCCACCGGGCACTCCAGCGGTTCGTAGTGCTCCGGGAAGGGGCCGTCGTTCAGGCCCGGTCCGAACATTTGGGCAAAGCCGTGGCGCGTCATGATGAACGGCCAGCGCGCCGCGGAGTTCGGGTTCTGAAGGCTTCCCAGCGGCGGCCACGGGCCGTCGGGAACGTCGCCCACCCACTTGGCGCCGTCCCACTGGATCACCCAGTCCTTGCGGTCGCGGGGTTGCCCCTGCGGGTCGACCGAGGCGCGGTTGTAGATGATCCGGCGGTTGACCGGCCAGGCCCAGGCGAACTCCGGGTACAGGCCGATGTTGTTGGGGGCGTCCTGCTGGCTGCGCCGGGCGGCCATGTTGCCCTTGTCGGTGTAGCTGGCGCAGTAAATCCAGTTGCCGCAGGCCGTGGTGCCGTCGGCCTGCAGGAACGCGAAGCTCGGCACCAGGGTGCCCTTCTTGAAGACGGTCTCCCCCACCTTCACGTCATCCAGGAAGTAGCCGTTGATCCATTTGGCCACCTTGTGGGGGTCGAACTCGCCGTGGGAATCGGCGTAGTCCCACTTCAAATTAAGAACCGGATCGGGGAAGGCGCCGCCCTCCTTCTTGTAAAGCTCGCGGATCTTGTTGCCGAGATGCAGGATGATGTCCCCGTCCGGGCGGCTCTGACCCATGGGCTTCGGCCCGGCATAGCGCCACTGCATCCAGCGGCCGGAGTTGGTGATGCTGCCCTCCTTCTCCACCGACACGCAGGCCGGGAGCATGAAGACCTCGGTCTTGACCTTGGCCGGGTCCATGCCGGGGCCGCGCCAGAACGAGCCGGTCTCGTTGTCGAAGAGGTTGACGTTCACCATCCAGTCGAGCTTGGCCATGGCCTCGCGGTTTTTGCCGGCGTTGGAGCCGCTGCAGGCCGGGTTCATGCCCCAGGCGAAAAAGCCCTTGATCGACCCCTGGTACATGGCGTCGAAGAGATCGAGCCAGCTGTAGGCCTTGCCGGCGTCGAGCTTGGGCAGCCACTGGTAGCCGAACTCGTTCTCCTTGTTGGCGGCGTCCCCGAAATAGGCCTTGAGCAGGCTGACCATGTACTTGGGCTCGTTCTGCCACCAGTTCGCACTCAGGGGATCGCTGCTCTTGGGCCGGCGTTTGAGATAATCTTCGAGCTTCGGCCAGTTGGTGGCCGGTGTCGCTAGATACCCGGGGATAATGTGGAAAAGCAGTGCCTGGTCGGTCGAGCCCTGGACATTGGACTCTCCGCGCAGGGCGTTGACCCCGCCGCCCGCCACGCCCATGTTGCCGAGCAGCATCTGGATGATGGACATGGTGCGGATGTTCTGCACGCCCACGGTGTGCTGGGTCCAGCCCATGGCGTACATAATGGTGCCGGCCTTGCCCTTCGCGCCCGTGGAGGCATAGACCTTGTAGACTTCCACGAGATCCTTCTCGGGGGTGCCGGTGATCTTGGAAACCAGCCCCAGGTTGTAGCGATTGTAGTGAGCCTTCAAGAGCTGGAAGACGCAGCGCTTGTCCTGCAGGGTCAGGTCGCGCTTGGGCACGCCGTTGGCGTCCGTCTGCAGGGTCCACTTGCTCTTGTCGTAGGAGCGCTTCTGGGCATCGTAGCCGGAGAAGAGCCCGTCCTTGAAGTCGAAGCCCTCGCCCACCAGCATGCTGGCGTCCGTGTAGCCGACGACGTACTCCTCGTCGTAGAGCTTGTTGTCGATGATGTACTTGATCATGCCGCCCAGGAAGGCGATGTCGGTCCCGGAGCGCAGGGCCGTGTAGATGTCCGCCTTGGCCGAGGTGCGCGTGAAGCGCGGGTCGACGTTGATGAGTTTTCCGCCCCGGCTCTGGGCCTCGGTGACGTACTTGAACGAAATCGGGTGGTTCTCGGCAGCGTTGCTGCCCATGATGAGAATCACATCGCTGTTCTTGAGATCGATCCAATGGTTGGTCATCGCGCCGCGTCCGAACGACTCTGCCAGAGCCGCTACCGTGGCGCTGTGTCAGATACGGGCCTGGTGTTCGATGTACACCAGGCCGATGGACCGCAGAAACGCCTGATACAGCCAGCACTCCTCGTTGTCCATGGCCGCGCTGCCCACCGAGGCGATGGCCTCCGTGCGGTTGACCGTGTCGCCCTTGGCGTTCCGGGTCATGAAGCTGGCGTCCCGGGTGGCCTTCACCCGCTTGGCGATGTTCTCCAGGGCCCAGTCCCAGGAAACCTTCTTCCATTCCTTGGCGCCGGGCGCCCGGTACATGGGCTCCGTCAGCCGGTTCTTGTTTTCGGCCAGCTGCGAGAGCGAGGCGCCCTTGGAGCACAGGGCTCCGCGGTTGATGACGTGGTCCGGGTCGCCCTCGATGTTGATGACCCGGCCGTCCTTCTGGCTGGTGTGCACGATGGCGCCGCAGCCCACACCGCAATAGCAGCAGATCGTGGTGGTCTCCTTGGCCGCCTTGGTCTTGAGCTCACGGGCGTGCGCCATGACCGGTTTGAGATCGGATCCCAGGCCGCTGAACGCCACCCCCGCTGCGGCGGCGCCCGTGACCTGGACAAACTGCCTGCGTGTCAGTTCCATGGATCTCTCCTCCTTTCGCGCTTATTTAGAGATGAAGGCTGAAAAGCAAGAATTGCCGAGACCGATGCATCCACGTTTAAATACCAATCCAAGTTAGACTGAGGCGAAATCAACAGGCGGGTGCGAAATAGTAACTACCAGTTTGTTTGTGACGGCGACCGCTAAACATACTAATTCCGCTTGATGATTTTATTATAAGAACCCCGATGAACTGTCAACAACTGAATTGCTGTCATTTGCTAAATGATATGCCAACATTGGCATATGCATCGATTGCCAGCTAGTATTGTTACAACCATCCGAAACTGATCATAGATGTATCTTGTCAGTGCAAGACATGGAATTGCGTCAGGGGGACCATTTTTCCAGCAGAAACACCCCGACACCGGGGAGTCCCACGGAGAGCGTTTTTTCTGAGTGTTGATGGCGCGACCGCAGACCGGCACCGCTGACCGCTTGACGCCGTGATGGATTTCTTTTATGCATCGAACCATCGACACCACCTCCCAGCTACCAAAGTGCATATCGGGCGGGGGGCACCTCAACCAGATGGAGGCATGCATGTCTTTGAATCCTCAGGAGCTGAAGGGGTTGATCGACTCGACGCCCAACGTGTCTATTTTGCTCAATCTTCCCGGGTACTACGCGGAGCGCCAGCTGCCCGATAAGGGGGTGGACAGCGAGGTGGTCTACGAATGCCCGCGCACCCAGATGATGATCCGGACGGCCGTGAAAGGCACGCAGATCGGCCACCACTTTCACACCGTGTCCGACGAGATCGTCATCGTGGTGGGCGGCCGCGGTGAAATCCTGGTGAACGGGGAATGGAAGCCGGTGAAGGCGGGCGACGTCCATGTGTGTCCGCGCGGCATCGTTCACGATACCCGCGCGCTGGAGGAGAACCTGCAGTACATCTCGGTCTTCACGCCTCACCTTCCGCCGGGGACGGACATCAACTGGGTCAAGTGACCTCGCTATTGAAGCAGGCGCTTGTCGAACTTGTAGGCTTCGACATGGACTATTTTGACATGCTTCATGTCGCGGTGGGCGGGATTGATCAGCACGTTGTGCTCCCCCGGCACGACGGCTGAGGGAACGTACAGCAGCAGGTGCGAATTCCTGGCGATCCAGCCCGTGCCGATCTTTGCCAGTTGAGGGGGAGGAGGGTAGTGATCCCAGTTCGGCGGCAGGTCCCGGACGGAGATGGTCGCCGCGGAGGCTGCATCCGGGACCTCCAGGGTCGCCATTCTAAGATTCTTTGGGATGATGGCGATCGGGACGTGCACGAGGTACTCGACGGTCGCCAACGCCCGGCTCTCGGACGTGTACAAAACGGCAGCCCCCTTCTCGTTCCAACGGCCGCCGGCGATGCGCGCGCCCATCCCCGTCAGATCGCGAATGTATTTCGCCTTGGCCAGGCGGTAGACCTGCATCAGGCCGCCACCCCGTGTTCGATGCGGGTGAGTTCATCCAGCACCATGTCGATGCCGAACCGCGAGGCCAGCAGGCTCTTCGGGGAGCGGCCCCCCAGCGCCGTGCTGGGCTGATCGATCCAGGCCTTGAAGCTCTCATGGTCTTCGAACACCTCCAGCCCCCGGGCGGCGACTTCCGCCAGGTGGAGGATGTTCTCGGAAACCACCCGGTCGAAGTGCTCCTTGGGCGCGTAGCGCTGAATCGTGCGCTCCGTCACCGGAAGCAGCGCCGCCATCTGACTGACCGGCAGCCCCATGAACTTGGCCAGAACCAGCAGCGCCTCTTTGGGAACCCCTTTCCGGCTGAGATCGATAAGGTCCATCCTCGTCCGGACCTCCCGCCCGAGAGTCTTTTTCCCGCCGAGCAGCTGAGTGACGCTCGAAATGGCCATAACGCCTCCGCTTTTTAGGCCTACGATCGATGTCTTGAAAATACAGACAAATGTCGCAGCTGTCAACGACACCGGTGCCGTCGGAGGCCCCCGGAGATTTCATATCGGAGAAGGTGTTGATAACCAGGCCTGGGATTAACTTATACCTGAATTGAGCGATTGGATTACCCGACCGTGGAGTCCGCCGGGGGGGTTCGCCCCGCAGGGTCCGCTGCAATTTTTCCGGTGGCCGTCTCAACGGCAGCAATGCCGCTCAGATAGGCCCGGATAGCCCCGGACGGCAGAGCTCACGACCCACTCGGCCGTCGCTGCCTGTGAGGAGCCATTGTGGAAACCCTTGGGGCGTCGACGAAGCCTGGGAGCCTTTTGCGGCGGGCCCTGCGGGGCGAACACCCCGGCGGACCTTACCATAACCATCACTGTGAGAATCGCTCAAATTAGGTTATAGAATCTCTATCCAAACAGAGAACTCCAGGCGGCCACGGCGGCGGCACCGTATTCTATGGTGATTTCGACGCTCCGGACGTAGTAGAAGGCAATCGCAAGCTTTGAGCTCGGCTTTCAGTCGACCTGAGCGCTGAGCGGCGGCGAGGCTAGTGGCCCGGGGCTCATCCTCACGCCGGAGCATCGGCGGAAGAATCGGTGCCCGGAAACATGCGGGCAAGGCGTCGTCAGCACCCGGGATGGCCCGGCGCCTGCTCCTTGCCGGCCCTCAAAGCGCGGCTTGGCCAACGGAAGGGGATGGGCTTCGCGATCCGCGCCGGCAAGGCTGGCCGCGGCGGGGAGAGGCTCGATCGATTCCGTCCCCTGCCGGGGCGGTCCGGTCCGGGGACGGTGCACTCCGCTATCCGCCGCGTTTCAGCGCGCGGATCGTCCAGGTCACCTTAGCATCGCCGCCGGGAATGATGCCCCAGGCCCGATTCTGAAGCTTTTCCAGGGAGGCCATTCCCTCGGTGAGGATTTTTTCGATTTCTTTCGCCTCCATCGTGGTCGGGAGCGCTCCGGTGAACGCGCTGCTCTTGTCGTCGAAAAAGATGAAAGGGACTCCCCGGAGGAAACGGAGGGGGTCATCGCCCGGGTCGATGCCGAACGCCACCGATCCGCTGAATTCCCTCTGGTCCGGGCGGATGGGGCTCGAGTCCACGATTTGAAATCTGCCGAATATAAAGCCAAGATCATCGCGAACCATGTACTTGCAGCCGATCAAATCTTTAATCCGGCCTGGCGCGTTTTGAGAAAAATCGAAGCTGATACCGGTTTGCCTGGCGCGACGGGATTCGGTCCGGGGATAGCGGATGGTCAGTGATCCGGAAGCGACATCAACGCTTCCGGTTGCGGTGACTTCCGTCTCCAGGGTTTCCGGGCAGTCTTTTTCAGGCACCTTGCGATGAACCTTGAACAGGTGCGAGTAGTTCATCTGCACGTTTCCAATACGGTAGCTCTGGTAGGCGCCACCATGCTTTTCCGCATGGAGGACCATCGTGCCCGTGATCCGGAGGTCCGTGACCAGGCTGACCCGGTGCTTGGGATAGTCGTGCACCCAGTTGACGGAACCGCGGATATCCACTTCCAGGTCGCCTGCTTTCCGGCGCTTGATCACGAGGTCCTTGGTGAGCGTGGCGCTTGGATCGGGCGCGGCGAGCTTGCCTTCGAAGGCATCCTCCGTCCGGTCCCCCTCATGCAGGGCGGAAATCCGGAACACGGGACAACGCGGCTTGCCCTTGGCGTCCTTGGGGGCGTGAAGCAGAGCGCCTTTGATCGCGTACTGTCCGTCGGCACCCGCCTTGGTCTCCCAGGTGGTGTTGTCTTTGGGGTCGATCACCTTGACGAGGGCGCCGGGGGCGGGCGTGCGGCTTTTCCCGTCATCGAGCCATACCGTGCCTTTCAGAACGGCATAAAAACCCTCGGCATAGTCCACGGCTTCCTGCAATTGATACTGCCTGGCCAGCTCCAGATACCACTTGTGGGATTTCTCTTTGGGAAGGAAGCACAGACAGTCTTTGAAATATTCGACCATCAGCCGGTTCACATCGAAGCGCTCGAGGCCGAACCCCCACCAGCCGCATTCTTCACGGATATCATCGAGCCAGGCCAGCCCCTTGTCGGCCGGGGTTATGGGTTCGCCTTTCTGCAACACCTGAAAGTCAATCCGCCGCTCGCAATTCACGTCGAAGTCGCGCTTCGGAATCACCAGGTAGCCCTCGGGATCCCATTCGGCGAAGACGCTCTCGCGACCCTTGTAAAGTCCGAACTTGGCGATTTCGACGTTGTTGATCGCATATCGAATGAGGCAGCGCACCCACTGCTCCCGCACATGGACGGGATCGAATTTCGTTTCCGCCGCCTTTTGATAGATGGCCCGGCCGAACTCGCGGGCTTTATACAAAGCGTTCTGCCAGTCGTCGTCCTTCTTGATCCGGAGAAATTTCCAGCACGCGTCCCAGGCGGTGTTCTCTCCGGAGCGCTGCGCCTCCCGGAGGAGTTGGTTGAATTTTTCGCCCCAGTCCGGGTTGCCGTGGGCGGCGTCAAAAGCGTCCTCCACGGCTTTCTTGACCTCATCGCGGTCCTTGGCCTTTCGCTCCAGCCAGCTCAGGTAGGGCTCAAGCTTATCGGGGTAGCCCTTCGGCTCGTCCATGTTGGGCTGGACGCGGTTCTTCAACTCCTCGTATCGTTTTTCCCACTCGACGGTTCCGGCGGGCGCCTCCTGGGACCGGAAAACCGGCCCAAGAAACGCCAGGACCAACCAAACGATCACGCACACCCGCTGCGTCTTGCACGCCATGGTTTTCTTCCCGCCATGAGGGTTTCCCGCAGGTTAGGGGGTCTTTTCCGTCAGCACGATCGCGGTGACGTCGCGGACATCCTCCCCGATCAAAGGCCGTTGCACCTTCACCCAGAGCTTCGATCCGGCCAAATCCTTCGCACCGTCAAAAATGAAGTAGGCTTCATACAGGTCATAGGTTTCGTACTTTTTCGGTTTGCCGGTTGTGCCGGATGCCCGCGGCTGGGGGTATTCCGTGGCGATGTTTCGATAAAACGAACAAACCTGGGCGAAGGAATCCGGCGTCGTGTAGACCGTGGGCCGCACATGAGCCATTTTCGCCGCAGCGGCCGCCTCCCGGGATTCCTGCGTGGCCGGTTCATCGAGTTTCGCCCCCGGATAGCGCTTCCACTCGCCTCCAAAGACGACCGTCGCCCAGAGGAACAGGAAAGCCATGCCCACGATCGAGCCGGAAGTGCTTTTCTTGATTTTCGCCATCGCCGCCTCCCGTGAAAATGTCAGATGCTGGATAGTTTCCGCGTCATGTCCGTCCGACTGTCACTGACGCTCTTGAGGATGTCCATCGCCATCCCGAACATGTCCGATTGGTCCGACGACCTGCGGCAAGATTCGTAAATGATCACGCAATGAGAGATGCAGAGCATTTGACGTCTTTCCTGTTGTGCGTGCAGCGGAGAGCCCTGAGCGGCGTCGACTGGGTAAAGGTTGCGGCAGCAATCCAGGCATCGGGCTTCGTCGAAATGAGGTTCATTGCTTCACGAGTTCCACGCGGCGGTTTTTGGCCTTCCCCTCTTCCGTGTCGTTGGATGAAACCGGCGCCAAAGGACCCACACCGCCGGCCTTGAGACGGTCCGGCGCAATCCCGTATTTCGAAGTGAGTTCCTTGATCACCGCCTCTGCTCTTTGATGGGAGAGCTTCATATTATAATCGAGCCCGCCCACGTTGTCGGTGTGGCCGACAACGTAAATTTTGAGTTTGGCATCCTGCTGAAGCAGTCTTGTGATTTCTTTCAGGGCGGGCTCGGATTCCGGCTTGACGTCGGTCTTGTTGAAATCAAAATAGATCCCATAAATGGCGACATGCCCGGTTGTGTTGATCCCCTCTGCCATGAACTTGGCATCGGCCACAATTTCCTGAGTCATGGCTTGCTTTTCAATGACGCAGAGCTTGCCGGCGAGCCCGGCATATCCTTGCCAAAAAGCCGCCCAAATTTCTTTGTCGTCTTTAACGAGTTTCATGTTCGTGCTATCGGGCCATTGTGGGTGGTTCTCATGGGCGGTACCACCAATTTTTATAATGGCATTCGTGTAATTTCTGGAAATCTGAAGCCGGCTATATGTTTTCTCGAACCCTTTCTTGAGGCCGTAATCAATGATAAATTTTCGCCCTTCAATGTTCACCTTCTTTTTCGTTTCTGGATCTACAAAAGACTCGGCGCCAAAGTTCTCCTGCGAACACCTCGCGATGTAAAACCCGTCCATTCTGGTAAAGAGCGGATGATCCTTGCAGCCTTTACTGTCTTCCTGGGCCAAGGCAACTGTGCCGGTTACAAGCACCAAAGCCGCCATAGAGGAGATGATCATCTGGACCTTTTTCATAATCCATACCTCCTGGTTGTCGAATGACGCTGGGATAAGCCGCCGGCTGTTACCGGCCGACGCTCCTCGATCGGTTGACCCTGAAAGTTGCCCACCAGGCTCTTGACGCGCCGGCCGCCACAATCCGTCACCTGCCCGGTACCATCGTTGGTTTTAGCGCGAGTGCCGGTCTCAGGCTCCCCCATCTCGGAGAGGTGGTCGGGGTTATGGACGCAGATAGGACGCTTGGCCCAACGGCCAAAAGCCTGCCGGGTTCGACGGATGGAATGGGGGGAGCGGGAAGTTTCGCGAGGCCGGTCTAACCGCGCGGGTGTGGCCCCGCGGCCGGATAGGGTCTGCTGGCATGAAGCAATGCAATGCCGCCGAGCAATGTTGCTTGCATATTGCATATTACGCCCTCAGTCATATGCGAAGCAAGACGACTCGACCAGATCTGAACGCAATACAATCGTTTATACCTTAATCGGCAAAATTTTTCAACATTCCTCAGGCGCTTTTTGAGTCAAAAATTTCATACTGCGAATAATCTTCCAATAGTTCCGCCGGCGGGAATATGCCTGCGGGATCGCGGCAGTCTCCGGTCGTTCGGCGGCATCGGAGCAGGCCTGCGGCTCGGCCGCTCTCCGAGCTCGGCGGCCACGGTGAAATCGGGCGCCGATGTCCTCGATGCCTGTGAGCGCATCGCAAAAACCCCCGCCGGCGAGCTTCTCCAGAAAAAGGGCCGTTGCCGACCGACCTGACGCATTCCTGCACGGTTATCCGAGGCGGAAAGAGCGGCTTGAAGGCGAAAGGGGAATGACGCGGAATGCGTCATACCGCCTGCATGACGCGCAGCTCGTTGCAGATCAGGCCGTCGACCCCCAGGGCGAGGATTCTCTGCGCCTCCTCGCGGGTGTTGATGGTCCAGGGGAATATCTTCAGACCGGCGGCATGCAGCATGTCCACCTGATCTCGGGTCAGCACCGTGAAGCGGGGGTGCCAGGAGAAGGCCTTCATCGCCAGCAGCCGCTCCAGGACATTTCGGTCGGCTGCATGGTCGCAAATCAAGGCGAGGGCGGGAGGGGCGTCCATGCCGGCGATCCGCTGGAGAATCCTCAGATCGAAGCTTGAAACAATCACTCGGTCCATGGCCCCGCTGGTTTTCACCAGCTTCACCACCTGACGCTCGATGGCGTCGGCCGGAAAGTCCGCTTCATGGGCGCTGGTCTTGATTTCGATGTTCAGCAGGCACCGGCCGGCGGTCAGCGCCAGCACCTCGGACAGCTCCGGCACGCGCTCGGCCGAAAAACGCGGATCAAACCAGCTGCCGGCGTCGAGGGTTTCAATTTCTTCTGACGAATGGCCTCTCACCAGGCCCTTGCCCGTGGTGGTGCGATCCAGCGTGTCGTCGTGGATCACGACCACCTGGCGATCACGCGTCAGGGTGACATCCAGCTCGATCATGTCGCAGCCGGCCTCCATGGCGCCCTTGAACGAAGCCATGGTGTTTTCGGGATATCGCGCCGGGTAGCCGCGGTGGCCGATGAGGAGGGGGCGGGTGAATTGGGCAAGGTCGAGCGGAGAGGCCATTTGTTACCATCCGATTTGCGAAAGGTGTTGGGGCGGAAGGTCGTGGTGTTCGGTGTTTGGTGAAACGCCTGGCGCGTTTTTCTGTATTTCGAAACACAAAACACCAAATACCGGAAACTATCCCTCCACCCTCTTCTTGGTTTCCGGATCGAACAGATGCAGCTTCTCGGGCGAGGCGCAAAGCGCGATCGCAGCTTGCTTTTCGATGCGATGCACGTCGGGCAGCCGGACGGTGAGCGCCGTGTCCCCGCAGCGGCCGTGAACCAGGGTGTCGGCGCCGAGCAGCTCGACGTGATCGACCGTCAGCTGAATGCCTCCCGCCCGGCCGCCGTTCAGCTCCAGGTGCTCCGGCCGCACCCCCAGGACCACTTTTTTGCCGGCCCAGGCCGGAAGCCCGGCGCCGTTCAGCGGCAGGCGGACCGTGCCGCTCAGCAACAGGGCCCGGCCATCCTCGCTCACCTGCGCTCCGAGGAAATTCATGGCCGGAGAGCCGATGAAGCCCGCTACGAACATGGTCGCCGGCCGCTCATAGATTTCGAGCGGCGAGCCGATCTGCGCCGCGTATCCGTTGTCCATCACCACCAGGCGGTCGCCCAGGGTCATGGCCTCCACCTGGTCGTGGGTGACGTAGATGCTGGTGATCTTCAAATCTTCGTGCAGTTTGCGGATCTCCAGCCGCATCTGCACCCGCAGCTTGGCGTCCAGATTGGACAGCGGCTCGTCGAACAAAAAGACCTTGGGCTCGCGCACGATGCAGCGCCCCATGGCCACGCGCTGGCGCTGGCCGCCGGAAAGCTGACGGGGTTTGCGGTCGAGCAGGTCGCTCAACTCGAGAATCCTGGCGGCGTTGCGCACGCGTCGGTCGATCTCGTCCTTGTCCATGCGGCGCATTTTGAGGCCGTAGGCCATGTTCTTGTAGACCGTCATGTGGGGATAAAGCGCGTAATTCTGGAAGACCATGGCGATGTCGCGGTCCGCGGGCTCGAGCCGGTTGACCACCCGGCCTTCGATGGCGATCTCGCCGGTGCTGATCTCCTCCAGCCCGGCCACGAGGCGCAGCAGGGTTGACTTGCCGCAGCCCGACGGTCCGAGGATCACGATGAACTCCCCGTCGCGGATGTCGCAGCTGATGCCGTGGATGACTTCGGTTTTGCCGAAGCGCTTGGTTACGTTTCGAATGCTGACGTCGGCCATCGGGGCTCCAAACTGGTTGGCTCGTTCGCCCGAAAATCTCTTGAAGCTCGAGGGGGCGTATTTCTCGGCAGCAGATACGGGATGCTGGATGCGGGATACTGGATAAAAAAGGAGTCAAGCCCTTTATCGAGTATCCTGCATCCGGTATCCCGTATCGTTTCTTCTACTTCTCCGTTTCCGTCATCCCGCGGACAAACTGCTTCTGCATGAAGATCACCACCAGGACCGGCGGCAGCATGGCCAGGATGGTGGCGGCCATGATGATGTGCCACTCGGCCTGGCCCTCGCCCACGTCCAGCATGCGCTTGATGCCGATCAGCAGGGTGTAGTATTTTTGATCGCTCGTGATCAAAAGCGGCCAGAGATACTGGTTCCAGCCGTAGATGAACAGGATCACGAACAACGCCGCAATGGACGTGCGCGACATCGGCAGCAGGATGTCGAAGAAGAACTGCATGGGGCTGCCGCCGTCGATGCGGTGGGCTTCGCAGAGCTCATCGGGAACGGTCATGAAAAACTGCCGGAACAGAAACGTGGCGGTGGCCGATGCGATCAGCGGAAAGATCAGCCCGCCGTAGGAATCGAGCAGCTTGAGATCGGCCGCCACCTTGTAGGTCGGCAGAATGCGGACCTCCACCGGAAGCATGAGCGTGATGAAAATCATCCAGAAGAAGGCCATGCGCAGGCGGAAGCGGAAGTACACGATGGCGAAAGCGGCCAGCAGCGAAATGGCGATCTTCCCGAAGGTGATGCCGAGCGCCATGACCAGGCTGTTCAGCATCATGGTGCCGACGGTCGCCCCCACGTCCCGCGGCCCCACCGTGAGCGCGCGCAGATAATTCTCCACCAAATGGCCGCCGGGTATCAGCGGGAACGACTGGGTGATCGCCTCGATCGTATGGGTCGAAGCGACGAAGGTGACGTAGATCGGAAAGGCGAGGACCACGGCGCCGAGAATCAGAACGGCGTGGGTGATGAACGTCAGAACGGGGCGGTGTTCGACCATCATTTCAGTAATGCACCTTGCGCTCGATAAATCGGAACTGGACCACGGTAAGCGCGATCACCACGATCATCAGCACGACCGATTGCGCGGCCGACCCGCCGAGGTCCAGGTTGATGAACCCGTCGTTGAAGACCTTATAAACCAGGATGTTCGTGGCATAATTGGGCCCTCCGCGCGTAATGGCATGAATCACGCCGAAGGTGTCGAAGAAGGCGTAGACGATGTTGACCACGATCAGAAAAAACGCCGTGGGAGACAGCAGCGGGAAGACGATGGTCCAGAACCGCCGCCACGGTCCGGCGCCGTCGATGGCCGCGGCCTCGATAAAGGAGTGCGGGATGGCCTGCAGCCCGGCCAGGAAGAACAGAAAGTTGTAGGAAACCTCCCGCCAAGCCGCCGCGATGACCACCAGCGTCATGGCCTGGGGGCCGTCGAGCGTATGGTTCCAGGCGATCCCGATTCCTTTCAGAAAAAAGGTCACCATGCCCACCGTGGGGTTGAAGAGAAAGAACCACAGCACGCCGGCCACCACCGGTGCCACGGCATAGGGCCAGATGATGAGCGTCTTGTAGACGGTCGCCCCCTTCAATGCCCGGTCGGCCATGACCGCCAGCAGCAGCGCCACCGAGAGAGCGATGCCGGCCACGGCGAAGCTGAACACCAGCGTCACGCGGAAGGAGCCGAGATATTCCTCGCTGGAGAAAATGTCGGCGAAATTGTCGAACCAGACAAACGCCGACGATGTTCCGAACGCATCCTCTTGGAGAAAGGATTGCAGCAGGGCTTGTGAGGCCGGCCAGATGAAGAATACCAGGGTGATGACGATCTGAGGGGCGACCAGGAGATAAGGCAGAACGCTATTCCGGAAAACGACTCGTTTTTCCATGAATCATCCGGGCCATGTTCAGTTGGAACCTGTGGGAACGGCCTCCCAGCCGCGATCTAATAAAATGGCCTCGCGGCCGGATGCCGCTCCCACCATAGGACCCATCCAAGACCGTTACCAAGAGAGCAATTATTTATTCGCCTTCTCGAATTTTCGCAGCAGGTCGTTTCCGGCCTTGACGGCATCGTCCAGGCCCTGCTTGGCGGTCTTCTTGCCGGCGAAAACAGCTTCGAACTCGTTGTCCATGATTTCACGGGTTTTGGCGTGGTCGCCGAAGCGCAGACCCTTGGAATTCTCGGTCGGCTTGTTCAGGGTCATCTGCTTCAGCGCCGTCTCCGTGCCGTGGTTCTTCTCATAGAAGCCCTGCTTTTTGGACAGCTCGTATGCCGCCAGGGTGATGGGCAAATATCCTGTCGCCTGATGCCATTCGGCCTGGACTTCGGGTTTGGAGAGGTAGTTGAAGAACGCCGCGACGCCCTTGTACTCCTCCGGCTTGTGGCCTCTCAGGACCCACAGGCTCGCCCCGCCGATGATGGTGTTCTGGGGGGCGCCCTTCACGTCCGGCCAGTAGGGCAGCATGGTGGTCCGGAATTCGAACTTGCAGGTGCTCTTGAACCCGGCGTAGCCGGCCGAAGACTCGGTGTACATGGCCACCTCG
This sequence comes from uncultured Desulfatibacillum sp., assembly GCA_964427375.1. Taxonomy (GTDB): domain Bacteria; phylum Desulfobacterota; class Desulfobacteria; order Desulfobacterales; family SpSt-501; genus SpSt-501. Next base: position 30,402 of record CAYRUF010000012.1, read on the forward strand.
CCGGACGAGAACTTGGCATTCCCGACGTTGGTGCGGCCGCCGTAGACGAACACCTTGTCCTTCTGCCAGTCGGCCAGTTGCTGGATATGCTTCACTTGGACCGGGCCGTTGAACGTGTAAGATGTATCCAGGCCTCCGAAGCCGTTGGCCTTGGTGCCGATGGGCACGTTGTGCCAGGCGCTCAGGTTTTCGATATGGATCCAGCCGTTCCACGCGGACGAGAAACCATACTGGCTTGCTCCGGCGGCCACCAGCTTTTTAGCAATCTCGCCCATGGTCAGCCAGGTCACCGGTGGCTTCTCGGGGTCGAGCCCGGCTTTCTTGAATGCGTCCACATTGTAGTAAAGCACGGGAGTCGAGGAGTTGAAGGGCATGGAAATCATGCGGCCGTCGGCGGTGGTGTAATACCCCGTAACGGTGGGAAGGTAGATTTTAGGGTCGAACGGCAGCCCGGATTCCTTCATGACCTCATAAACCGGTTTGACCGCGCCCTTGGCGGCCATCATGGTGGCTGTGCCCACCTCGAAGACCTGCAGGATGTGAGGCGGGGTCTTGGCGCGGAAAGCCGCGATGCCGGCGTTCATGGTGTCCGCGTAATTGCCTTTGTAGGTCGGCACCACCTGGTATTGAGTCTGGGACTTGTTGAATCCCTCGCAGATGCCGTTCACCCGTTCGCCGAGAGCGCCGCCGTGGGCATGCCACCAGTTGACGGTCACCGGCGCCGAAAGGGCTATCGCCGGCATCATCAGCACCACGATCGCCGCCAGAGTCATCTTCATCATACGCAGGTGTTTCATGGCTTCCTCCTTTTCGCTGGATTAGGTTTAACCGCCGTTCACATCCCCATTGGAGCATCTGTTGCGCGTTCTTGCGATGGAAACCCGAAGCGTGTAAGAAACCCGTTAAGCGAATGTTAAAACTTCAGAACTGAAGGAAAAATATTCCATGACCGCCCGCAGAGTCAAACTAAATCTCGCCATGGCGGCTCTCGTGGCTGCTCTCGAACTTGTAACGACGGCCGCCGGCAGCCTGGCTCAGACGCCAGGCGGTTCGGATAGCACCCGTGCATCCGGGAAGCCGCTTGTGATCGGGCACCGCGGAGCCGCCGGACTTCTGCCGGAGAACACCCTGGCGGCCTTCAAGCGCGGCTGCGAGCTCGGCGTCGACGCCATCGAGCTCGATGTCCTGGTTTCAGCCGACGGGGAGCTGGTCGTGCACCACGACTTCAAGCTGAAGCCGGAGATCGCCCGCACCGCGGACGGTGCCTGGATTTCATCCGGGTCGCCGCCGGCGGTCCGGGATCTGACCGTGGCCCAGCTTAAATCCTACGACGTCGGCCGACTCCAGCCGAAGACCTCCTATGCAGCGCGCTATCCCGAGCAAAACCCCGTGGACGGCGAGCGCATCCCGACCTTCAAGGAAGCGATCGATCTGTTCAAGCAGTCGTGCCGTCCGTCCGCCCGGCTGTTGGTTGAAATCAAAACCTCGCCGGAGGAGCCGAACCTGACGCCGCCGCCGGAAGCGGTCGCCGACCAGGTGGTGAAAATGCTTCAGGATTCGGGGGTTGCCGCGCGCACGTGGATTTTGTCCTTCGATTGGCGCGCCCTCGTGCACATTCAGAAAATCGCTCCGGAACTGCCGACCGTCTATCTCACCATCGCGGGTCCGGGGTTGAACAATCTCAAGCCGAACCAGCCTGGAGCATCGCCCTGGCTGGCAGGGCTCGACATCGACGACTTCAACGGTTCGGCGCCCCGGGCGGTGCAGGCCGCCGGCGGCCGGATCTGGTCCCCGTATTTCAAGAACCTGACGGCGGAGACGCTCGCCGCAGCGCGCAGTCTGGGCCTGCTGGTCTCCGTCTGGACGCCCGACAGTCCGGATGACTTGAGGAAAATGATCGAGATGCAGGTGGATGCCATCACGACGAACCGGCCGGATGTGCTCAAACGGCTGCTGGACGGCCGCTGAGGGGACAAAGCGATACGAGATGCTGGATGCTGGATGCTCGATGAGTGTTTCCGTCTTTATCCGACATCGAGAATCCAGTATCCAGCATCACCCCGGAGAAGAGGAAAAAGTCTCAGGAACTGACTCAATTGGACCGGGTAAATAAATACAAAACTCCGATTCCCGCCTGACATACGACGCAGATCAGCAGCGCGGTGCTGAATGCCTCCGGCCCTCGGGAAGCCTCGGGATACAGGCTTTGCATGGCGATGCCCAGCCCCTGCAGGAACACGGCCGGACCCATCATCGTGAAGAAGTTGGTTCCGCTCATGGCCGCACCCGCCATGTCCTTTGGAACGAGCGCCTTGATGTGCGCATAGACGTGCATGCCGCTGGCCGAAGCGATGCCAAAGGCCAGAAAAATGGCGCCGGCGACGAAAACGCTGGTCCCCGGCGGCAGGGTCCGCAATCCCAGCGTGATCAATGCCAGCAGCAGCATGCCGCCGGCGACGACCCATTTGGGGGTCTTGAAGATCCGGTCGGCAACAGCGCCCCACAGCGGCCCCCCCAGAATCAGCCCGATATTCAACGCCAGCAGAATGTTGCCGGCCTGCACGGGTGAAAAACGCAGGGCCTCCATCAGAAGCGGCCCGGCCCATAGCGTCTGCAGCGCAGCGTGGGTGCCGTAGCGGACGAAGGTTCCGGCTGAAATGATCCAGTAGTCCTTGCTGCGCATCAAAAGGCCCAGGCTGCCGAAAGGAGAGCGGGGCTGGGCCGACTCCGGCGGCGCGCTTTTTTCCAAGGGCCGGTCCTGCACCACCCAGAACAGCGCCAAGGTCAGAAGCAGGTGCAGAGCGATGATGGCTTGAAAGCTCAGGCGCCAGCCGAGCAGATCCACCAACAGGACCAGCGGCGTGGCGGCGGCAATGCTGCCGAGGGTTCCGATGGCGTAGAGCAGCCCGGACACCGTGGCGAAGCCGCTCGGCGGGAACCATTCCATGAGCAGCTTCAAGGGGCCCATCAAGTTGCAGGCCATCCCCACTCCCAGCAGCAGCCGCCCGGCCAGACCCATTCCCAAACCCTGCGCCAGGGAAAACAGCAGGGCGCCGGCCATTCCCAGGAAAGAAAGACCGATCATCAGCCGTTTCGCCCCGACCTTGTCGAGGAAGATGCTGATCGGGATTTGGGTGAGGGAGAAGGCGTAGAAAAATCCGGCCGACAGGAGCCCCAGGCCTTCCGTGTCGAGCCGGAGGTCTTCAAGCAGCCAGGGGGCCAGCACGGCGTTGGTCGTCCGGTAAAGCTGCGAGATCAGCAGGTGCAGGGAGCAGAGAATGAATATGAGCCAGGGCCGAAACATGAGTCGGTGAAGATCCTCGGGTGCTGGATAGCGGATTCTCGATGCCGGATGTTGGATGAAATAGGACCCGTTGGCCCGCATCCCGCATCCGGCACCCAGCATCCGGCGACATGCCATGCTGTCTACCTCCGACTCCTGCCAAAGTCAAAAGACAACATGAAACCAACGGCGCTTTGGTCGCGCCGGATAGAGGTTGCTTGATTAAATCGGTCAATTCTCCTATCTTCACACCAACGCAACAGGAACGTGTGGAATGAAACATCCGTGTTCGGGGGTGGTTCTCGCCGGCGGGTTGAGCACCCGTTATGGAGGCGAAAACAAAGCCTTTCTGCGCGTGGGCGGGATGCGCATTCTGGATCGGCTGTTTGCGGTCTATCGGCAGGTTTTCGACGAGATCATCCTGGTGACCAACAACCCGGTAGAGTTCCTGGAGTGGGATGCCTTGATCGTCAGCGACCTCTTCCCGCTCCGCAGCTCGCTCACCGGGGTCCATGCCGGGCTGTTTTATGCCAGCCATCCGTTTGCGTTTTTCTCCGCTTGCGACACCCCGTTTTTGAAGAAAGAGATCGTCGAAACGGTGCTGGAGCAGATCGACCCGGCGGATGATCTGGTCATTCCCCAGACATCAAAGGGCCTCGAACCGCTTTGCGCAGCCTATTCCAAGCGGTGTCTGCCGATGGCCGAAGAGCATCTGCGGGCGAAAAAGCTCAAGATCCAGCTGGCGCTTCAAAAAGGCCGCATCAAGAAGATCCCGGAGGCGCGGCTGCTGGAAAAAGATCCGGAACTGGTTTCGTTTTTCAACGTCAACACGCCGGAAGACCTGGCGCAGGCCGAGCAGATGCTGGCGGCCGGCCACGCAACGGAGGCCTAATGGACATCGCTGGCATGATCGCCGAGATCCGTCGGAACCCCGATTTCAGCAAGGCCGGCATGCTGCTGGCGCATAACGGCGTGGTGCGGGGGACTTCCCGCGACGGCCGCCGGGTCAAGGGGCTGCGGGTCGCGGTGGAACACGGCCGCCTGGAGCAGATCCTTGCGGAGCAGCGCCGGCGTCCGGGGATCATCGACATCCGCGTCGCCATCGCGGAAGGCCGCGACTTGGCCGTAGGCGAAGACGTCATGGTCCTGATCGTCGCCGGGGACATCCGCGAGAACGTGATCGCCGTTCTTTCCGACACCCTCAACCTCATCAAGACGACGGTGACCGCGAAAACCGAATATTTCCTGTAAAATCAGGATGCCTTGACAAGGCCGGCGGCATCGACGATACTTAATGGCTACATATCACGAGCGAATGGAGAGGCCGGTTGCATGCCTATTTTCGAATTCAAGTGTCTGTCCTGCAATGAATGCTTCGAGATCCTCGTCCTCAAGAAGAAGGAAGAGGTCGAGGCGCGCTGCCCGAAATGCGGCTCCGAGGAGTTCGAGCGGGTATTGAGCAAGACCTGCTACGCGATGGCGCCCGGTTCGGGCAAAAGCGGCGGCGCCTCCGCCCAGACCCGCACCTGTTCGAGCGGCTCCTGCACCACCTGGGAAATCCCGGGGCATTCCCGCTGACGGCGTTCCCTCCATGACTCCGCTGCACGCTCAGGAGAAAGAGCAGTTCCGCAAGCTCTTCCAGCAGGAGCGCGTCGAGAATTTCGACGACCGCTTCAAGGTCCTGGAAGCTTTTCTGTCGGTGGAAAAGCATGTCACCGTCGACGAGCTGGCTGGGTTTTTGGACCGCCGCGGCGTGAAGCTCGCGCCGGAATTCGTCCGGGACACGCTGAAGATGCTGAGCCGCCTGGGCTTTGCGCGCCAGAGCCGGTTCGACAACGGGGTCGTGCGCTACGAGCACCGCCATCTCGGCGATCATCACGACCACATGATCTGCACCAAGTGCGGCCGAATCATCGAGTTCAAGGAAGACCGCCTCGAAAAATACCAGATCCAGATTGCCGCCGCCCACGGCTTCCACATGCTGCGGCACAAGATGGAGATCTACGGAATCTGCGCCGACTGCCTGAAGGAGCGCTCCCGGCAGATGCCGCTGACGCTGGCCAAGGCCGGCGAGCGGCTGGTGATCCGCGAGATCAGCGGCGGCGCCAGCGTGCGGATGAGGCTTCTGGCGATGGGCCTGCGGCAGGGCGACCGCATCGAAGTCATCACCAACGACGGACAGGGGCAGCTGGCCGTCGCCGTGGATCTGAAACGCTACGCCCTCGGACGCGGCCTGGCCCAGAAAATCGTCGTCGAATCCACCGAGCGCTGATCCTTTCAGCGGCGGCCGGCCGCGGCCGGCGACCGACACCATGCCGGAATTCGAACCAGCCTACATTCAGGCCCATCAGAGCGGCCTGCTGCGCCGGAACCTCGCCGAAGCCCGTGCGCGGATGTCGAGCTGCACGCTGTGCCCGCGGATGTGCCGGGTGGACCGCCGGTCCGGGGCGACCGGGGTCTGCCGCACCGCCCGCCGGGCGCTTGTCTCCAGCTTCCATGCCCATTTCGGCGAGGAGGCGCCGCTGGTCGGCGCGAACGGCTCCGGGACGATTTTCTTGACGCACTGCAACCTGCTGTGCCTGTTCTGCCAGAACTTCGAGATCAGCCACGAAGGCATCGGCGAGAAAGTGACCGACGAGCAGCTGGCGGGGATCATGCTGGCGCTGCAGCGGCAGGGCTGCCACAACATCAATTTCGTCACCCCGAGCCATGTCGTTCCCCAGATCCTGGCGGCGCTGGAGCTGGCGGTTCCCGCCGGGCTGAAGGTCCCGCTGGTCTTCAACTCCGGGGGCTACGACCGCATCGAAACCCTGAGGCTGCTCGACGGCGTGATTGACATTTACATGCCGGATTTTAAATTCTGGGATCCGGAGGTCGCCCGAAAGGCCTGCAGCGCGCCGGACTATCCCGAGACCGCGCGCCAGGCCCTGCTGGAGATGCACCGGCAGGTGGGCGACCTGGAGCTGGACGATCGCGGCATCGCCCGCCGCGGGCTGCTGGTCCGCCACCTGGTCCTGCCCGGCGGGCTGGCCGGAACGCGGGAGGTCATGCGGTTCATCGCCCGCGAGGTTTCCCCGCGGACCTATGTCAACGTCATGTCCCAGTACCGGCCCTGCGGGCGGGCGGACGAGGTCCCCGGGCTGGAGGCGGCGCTGTCGCCGGATGAATACCGCCGGGCGGTGGGCGAAGCCATCGCGGAAGGGATCACCCGGCTGGATCAGCGCCGACCGCCGTTCCGGCGCTGGTGAGGAGCTTCGTGGAGCGGATTTTTGCCATCGGCGACATTCACGGCTGCTACGAGCCGTTAGTCCGGCTGCTGGGACGGATCCCGATCGACTGGGAGCGGGACCGGCTGGTCTTCATGGGCGACTACATCGACCGAGGGCCGCAGTCGTTCGAGGTGGTGCAGCATTTGATCGAGCTGCAGGAGCGGCAGCCCGGCACGGTGTTTCTCAGGGGCAACCACGAGCAGATGCTGGCGGATTATCTCTCCGGCAAAGACCGCATGACCTATCTTTATAATGGCGGGCAGCAGACGTTGGACAGCTATCTGCGGAACGCCAGCACGCCGGGCCGCTACCCGATTCCGGAGGCGCACCTGCGGTTTTTCGAGTCGTTGCGGTTGATGTTTGAGACGGAAAATTATATCTTCGTGCACGCCGGCTTGCGCAAGGGCCTGCCGCTCGATCGCCAGCGCCCCGAGGATCTGCTCTGGATCCGCGAGCACTTCATCGACAGCCGGCACGCGTTCGGGAAACGGGTGGTCTTCGGCCACACCCCCTTCGACGAACCGCGGGTGGAGCCAAACAAGATCGGGATCGACACCGGCGCCGTCTACGGCAACAAGCTGACCTGCGTGCAGCTGCCCGAAGAGGAATTCTATTTTGCCTGAAGCGGAAAGGCGATGACCCATGCGCGGGTTTGCGTTGATTCTGGCAGGATTGCTCCTGATCGGCCCGGCCGCCCACGCGGCGGAGCGGATGGCGGTCAGCGCTACGGACGCCAACATCCGGTCGGGCCCTGGGCCCAACCAGGACGTGCTCTGGAAGGTCGAAAAATACTACCCGATCGAGGTCCTCGAAACCTCCGGGGTCTGGATTCGCTTTAAGGACTACGAGGGCGACAGCGGCTGGATCCACAAGACCCTCGTAGACAAGACCCCCACGGTGGTCACCAAGCAGAACGGCTGCCAGCTGCGCGCGGGCCCCGGGACCGAGCAGCCGGTCCTGATCAAGATCGACAAGGGCATCCCGTTTAAAGTGCTCAAGCGCGACGGCCGCTGGATCCAGGTCGAGCATGCCGACGGCGACAAGGGGTGGCTGCACGATTCGCTGGTCTGGTAGACGGATCGGAAAGGATTTACGTGGATTTCAACCGAAAACGTGTGATTGTCGGCGTCGGCTCGGCCCTGGTGGATATTCTGGCGCAGGAGAGCGACGATTTTGTCGCCCGCTCGGGCGCCGTCAAGGGCGGAATGGTCTATGTGGACAACGCCCACATCGACCAGACGCTCGCCAAGGCCTCCCGCCCTCCCGCCATCGTGCCCGGCGGATCGGCCTGCAACACCACCGTGGGCGTCGGCCAGCTCGGGGGCCCCGCCCGTTTCGTGGGCACCTGCGGCCAAGGAGCGATGGGGAATTTCTTTGAAAACGCCCTGCGAACCCGGCGGGTGGATCCCCGGCTGGCGCGGTCCAACACCCCGACGGGCCGCGTGCTTTCGATCATCACGCCGGACGCCGAGCGCTCGATGTTGACCTTCTTGGGAGCCGCTTCCGAAACTCGGCCCGAGGACCTGCGGGAGGATTATTTCGCGGATGCGGCCGTCGTGCACATCGAAGGCTATCTGCTGTTCAACCCCCAGCTGATCACGGCCGCGCTGAAAGCGGCCCGCTCGGCCGGAGCGCGGGTGTCGCTCGATCTGGCCAGCTACAATGTGGTGGCCCAATCGCGGGAATTCCTGGCGGACATCGTCCGCGAATATGTGGACATCCTGATCGCCAATGAAGACGAGGCCCGCGCCTTCACCGGCCGGTCCGATCCGGAGCAGGCGCTTTCGGCGTTGAGCCGCGAGGCTCGGATCGCCGTCCTCAAGCTCGGTCCGCGGGGCAGCCGGATCGCCGCGGCTGGCCGAATGGTAGCTGTGCCGGCCCAGGGCGACGGCCGGGCCGTGGACACGACCGGGGCCGGAGATCTGTGGGCGTCGGGCTTCCTCTTCGGCCTGGTTTCGGGGTACTCGCTGGAGCAATCCGGCGCGATCGGATCGGCCTGCGGCTACGAGGTCTGCCAAGTGTTGGGAGCCAGCATCCCGGAGGCGGGCTGGCAGCGCATCCGGAAACTTTTGGAGCCGCCGCATGCGTCGGGCGAGGCATCGTCGGTTCCAACAGCGGGCGGGGGAAGCTCGTCAACCTAACGGCTTCGGCCGGTGAAGGAGGTATCTGTGGCGGCGGCGAAAAAGACACGCAAGGAACTGCTGAAGGAACCGGATGAATTTATTACGCTTTCATCCCGGATGGTGGGTTTTATCGCGACCCACAAGAAGATCATCGGCTATATCTGTTGCGGTGTGCTGCTGGTGGTACTCCTGTTCTCAGGCTATATCGGGTACTCCGGATGGCGGGAGTCGGCGGCGGCGGCGCAGCTGGCGCAGGCCCTTGCCAAATACGAGCGCCTGCGCGCTGAAACATCCCAGGACAAAGCCGTTCAGGGAGTTGCCGAGGACTTCCGGCGGATCCTCGACGACTACGGTAATCGTTCCAACGGCAGCATCGCACGCGTGCTGTATGCGAACTTGTGCTACGAAGCCGGCGACTTCCAGCAGGCCGCCGAGCTGTATCAAACGTCGCTGGCGCGCTTTGCAGACGACCCGCTGATGCGCTTCCTGCTGCTGAAGAGCCTGGCATACACCCATGAGGGGCTCAAGGACGATGCCGCGGCCGTGGCCTATTTCGAGCAGGCGTTGGCCGCGGGCCAGAAGAACCTCCAGGACGACGTGCTGTTTCACCTGGGCGATCTCTATGCGCGCCGGGGAGACCCGCAGAAAAGCTCGGAGGCGTTCACCCGCCTGCTGAGCGACCACCCGGACTCGGTTTTCGTCAACCTGGTCCGCGAACGCGTCAACAGCTGAGGGCCGCCGGCCCTGATCAGCTCTTGGCGCCCACTTCCAGGTTGTATTTCTTGATTTTCTGGTTGAGGCCGCTCTTGCCGATGCCCAGGATCGCGGCGGCGTGGGATTGAACGTTGTCGGCCATTTTGAGGGCGCGCTGGATCATGGTCTTTTCGACCATTTCCAACGTTTCATAGAGCTTGGCGTTGGCCGGAATCCCGTCGATGTGCAGGGCGTTGTCCAGGCTGCTCTTGAAGCCCCGCGGCAGATCGTCGCCCGTGATGATTTCATGCGGACACAGGATCATCACGCGCTCGATCACATTCTCAAGCTCGCGCACATTGCCCGGCCAGCTGTAATCGTAGAACAGGCGATCCACCTCCTGGGCCACTCCCCGTATGGGAACCGCTGATTTTCTCTCGGCGGCGTACTTTTGCAGGAAATGGTTGACCAGGAGCCGGATGTCTTCCTGACGTTCCCGCAACGGCGGGATGCCGATATGGACGACGTTCAGGCGGTAGAAGAGGTCTTCCCGAAAGCGGCCGGCGCGCATCTCCAGACCCAGGTCTTTGTTGGTGGCCGCGATCACGCGGATATCGACCGCGATCGACCGCACGCCGCCGACGCGCTCGAACGACTTCTCCTGGAGCACCCGCAGCAGCTTGACCTGAAGGTTGGCGGACAATTCACCGATCTCGTCCAGAAAAAGCGTCCCGCCGTGGGCCAGCTCGAAGCGGCCCTTCTTGCTCGACACCGCGCCGGTGAAGGCCCCCCGTTCGTGGCCGAACAGCTCGCTTTCGAGCAGGCTCTCCGCCAGCGCCGAGCAGTTGACCGCCACGAAGGGGTTGTCCCGCCGCGGGCTGTTGAAGTGGATGGACTTGGCGACCAGCTCCTTGCCCGTCCCGCTCTCCCCCTCGATCAGAACGGTGGCGTTCGAAGGCGCCACCTTATGGATGATTTCAAAGACATCGCGCATGGCCTTGCTCTTGCCGATGATATTGCCGAACTGGTACTGCGATTCGACGGCGCTGCGCAGGCGGCGGTTTTCCTTAACGACCTTATAGGTCGTAATGGCTTTCTGGACGTAGAGCGTCAGCCGCTCGTTGTCGAAGGGCTTCAGGATGTAGCTGTAGGCGCCCTTCTGCATGGCCTCCACGGCCTTGTCGACGGTGCCGTGGGCGGTCATCATGATCACCGGCAGCTCCGGGTCGCGGGTCTTGATCTGCTCGAGCAGTTCGATCCCGTCCATTCCGGGCATCTTCATGTCGGTGAGCACCAGGTCGACATCGGAGGCTTTCAGAATCTCCAGGGCCTCCAGACTGCTGGCCGTGGTCAGGACCTCATAGCCTTCCTCCTCCAAGACGGCGCTGAGCACCAGCAGGTAGTTTTTTTCGTCATCGACGATCAGAATGGTTTCCATGGCTAGCCGTCGCTCTCGGGTTTGCGGCCCGGCAGATCAATCGTCACGCGGGCACCTTGAGGTTCGCGGTTGGCGATGCGGATCGTCCCGCCATGCGCTTCGACGATGTTCTTGACGATCCCCAGCCCCAGGCCGGTCCCCTTGTCTTTGGTGGTGAAAAACGGATCCCAGATCTTGTCCGCCAGCTCCGCGGGAATGCCGGGCCCGGCATCTTCGATTTCGACGCGGACTCGGCCTCCCTCGGCGCGGAGGCTGACGCCGATGCGGCCGCCGTCCGGCATGGCCTGCATGGCGTTGATGAACAAATTGAGGAACGACTGGTGCAGCATGGGAGCATCTCCCATGATTTCCGGAAGCGGGTTCTGGCAGGTCTTCTCGATGGTGTAGCCGTTCTCCTTGATCTGGGCCGCCAGAAAGGTCAGCGTCTTTTCGATCACATCGTCCACCCGGCACGGATTGAGCTTGGGGTGGCGCGGACGGGCATAGTTGATGAAATCGGTGATGATGTTGTTCAGGCGGCTGGCCTCTTCCACGATGATGTCGGGCAGGGCGTTGGAGGGGTCGATCTTGGCCACCTTTTTTTTCAGGAGCTCGGCCGAGCTGCGGATGATTCCCAAGGGGTTGCGGATCTCATGCGAGATGCCGGCCGCCATCTCGCCCATCGCCGACAGCCGCTCCGCCCGGCTCAGCTGCTCTTTCAAGCGCAGGCGCTCTTCGGCCCGTCGTTCGATGATCGACTCCCCGCGCTTGACCACGAACACCAGGACCACCAGCAGCGCCCCCATCAGCACCGTGCAGGTGATCACCACCAGGATCTGGATGCGAAAGATGGTCTGGTAGTCCTCGGACAAGTCCTGCACCACTTCGACCACGCCGAGCACCGGATCGGTGATGCGGCCCAACGGCTCTTCCCAGCGCAGCGGTGCAAACGTGACCAGCCGCACCTCCTTGGGAAACCCCGCCAGGATCTCCAGGAAGCTGCCGCGCTGGACCAGCTTGGAGGAGGAGCGTCCGTTTTTGGCCTGCTCGAACGCGCTGCCGCCGAAGGCCTTGACGCCGATGCGCGTCTCGTCGAAGCTGTAGGAGATGGTGTTGCTCATGCTGTAGATATTGAGGTCCTCCACCTTAAAGCTGTGCAGGGTGCTGCGGACCACATTGTCCATGCGTTCGAACTGCTCCTGGTTGCGGAGCTGAACCTTGCCGAACTTCATGCCGATCGGCAAAATAAATTGAAGAAAGACCTGGTGGTTGAGGTTTTCGATCAAGGCATGCGCATAATCTTCGCTCTTCTTGCGCTGCATGGATTTGACCCAGTGGGTGTTCAGAATGGCGAGGATGATGGTGACGAGAAGGATCACCACCAGTCCGCTGAAGGTGAAATACTTGACGAGGCGAAACGGCTTGATGCGCTCTTCGGATGCGGTTCGGTCCATTGGCAATGGTGGCATTCCTGTTCGTGGTTTCGGAAAAGTATAGAAATAAACACAGGCAGTTTCAAGGCCGCACCCGAAATCCCTCCACTTCGAGTTAAAGTTTTAGTTGACGGGGCCGATATCCCAGTCATCGGCAAAGGCCGCCGCGGCTCCGGACGAAGCACCTCCGAGGATCCGAATGCAGATGAGCGCGAATTACAAAAATTTGACGGTATGTCGACGAAAAAGCACAGGCCTTGGCGGACGGTCGACGAAGAGGCATCCGGCGAGTCGATCCTCAAAACGAGTCGTGGTTTTAACCTTCTGAAATCAGATTGTATAATGAATAGGCCGTTGAAAAGATGGCTGGCAACCAGGCGGTGGCGCAAAATTTGCTAAGGTATGCGATCGGGCCAGCCATCGAGATGCTCCGGCCCAATGCCGGCCATGGGACGATAAATTTAGCTAATTGAGCATAATTAAATTTAGTTGATGGCCGATATACATAAAAACCGAATCCGGAAATCAACCATCATTAAGGATCACCCTCTCTAAACTCGATCATCTTGCTTGAGCGATGGCCAAAAACAATCTTAAAACCGTGCGCGAATCGCTTCTCATGAGCAAAACCGAGCTCGCCAAGCAGGCCGAACTGTCGCCGATCACGATTTCGCGCATCGAAAAAGGCATGCCCTGCCGGATGGAGACCCAGCGCAAGATCCTGTTGGCGTTGGGGTTTAACCTGTCGGACAAACCTAAAATCTTCAAGGATTGAGCGCTTCCCATGCTATTCGGAAAAAATGACTCCCTCGTAGGCCTGGACATCGGATCGCGTTCGGTTAAAGTCGCCGAGATCGTCGATTCCAAGAGCGGCCCCAAGCTGAAGCATTTCGGAATGGCAGACATTCCGGTCGGCGCCATTGAAGATGGCGCCATCAGCGATCCGGATGCCGTCGCCGAAACCATCCGCCAGCTCTTTAAATCGAGCAAGATCCGCGAAAGCAACGTTGCCGTTTCCATCGGCGGGTATTCCGTCATCGTCAAAAAGATCAATGTCCAGACGATGCCCGAGCAGCAACTCCAGGAAACCATTCATTTCGAAGCCGAGCAATACATCCCCTTCGATATCAGCGACGTGAACCTGGATTTCCAGATTCTCGGCGAAAATGAAAACAACCCCAATCAGATGAGCGTGTTCCTGGTCGCCGCCAAAAAGGAAATGGTGAACGACTACATTAACCTGGTGACGCTGGCCGGACTCACTCCCTGCATCGTCGATGTCGAGGCCTTCGCCCTGCAGAACATTTTCGAAGCCAATTACGATATTGAAAACGAAAACATCGCCCTGCTCGACATCGGCGCCAGCAAGACATCCCTGAACATTCTCAAGGGCAATTCCTCGGTGTTCATGCGCGATGTGGCGCTGGGCTGCATTCAAGTCAACCAGAAGATCATGTCGCTGCTCGATTGCTCCTACGATCAGGCCGAGATGCTAAAATTCGGTGAAACCTCAAAGAAAATATCCGCCGATGAGCTCAACCAGATCACCACCTCGGTGGTCACGGACTGGTGCACGGAGATCCGCCGGGCCCTGGACTTCTTCTACACCAACTATCCGGATGATCCCATCAAGCGCATCCTGCTGAGCGGGGGCGGCGCCCATCTGGTCGAGTTTCGAAAACTGCTCGCCGCAGAGTCCTCCGCTGAGGTGGAAACCCTCAATCCGTTCAAAAAAATGGTGCTGGATGAGAAAGCGTTTGAGCCGGACTATATCCGACAAATCGCTCCCCAAGCCGCCGTCGCAATGGGACTCGCACTGAGGAAAGTTGACGACAAATGATACGCATCAACCTACTGCCGTTCCGGTCTACCCGTAAGAAGGAAAACATCCGTCGCCAGTTGTCGATCTTCGTGCTGTCGCTGATTCTGGCCGTGGTGGCGATTTTCGGGGTCAATTTCTTCCTCAGCAGCCAGATCGACGATCTGAGCCGCCGCATTACGACCACCCAGGCCGAACTGGAAAAGTACGAAAAGATCAACAAGGAAATCGAAGAGATCAAGAAGAAGCTGGACAACCTGAACAAGAAGCTGGCGATCATTCGGGATCTCGAGGCCAACCGTTACGAGCCGGTGCGCCTGCTGGACACGCTGTCGCAGGTGATGATTGAAAAGCGCATGTGGTACACCGCTCTGGACATGAAAGCCGATCTGGTCAACATCAGCGGCATCGCCATGGACGACAAAACGGTGGCGGATTTCATGCTGCGCCTGGAAGGCAGCGGATTGTTTTCGGCCGTCAATCTTAAAACCCTCAAGCAGGTCGACGTCCAGAAGACGACGGTCAAAAGCTTTGAAATCGCTTGCCATAAGAAAAAGGTGCAAAAAGCCGAAACCAAAACCACGGAAGAAGTCGGGGCCAAGAAATAATGGATACGAAAGCGGATGCACTCAAGAAATCCGGAAACGCCCTTCTGGAAAAGATCGAGAAACTCGTTCTCTGGCAGCGCGTGGCCATTGTCGCCGGGCTGTTAGTCGTGCTGTTCGGGGCCGCCGCATGGTTCTTGTTTCTGCCGAAATACGAAGAAATCTCCTCGCTGGAGCAAAAGCTGCAGGGGCTCGAAAAAAAATTGGCCACCGCCAAGATCAATGCGGCTGAGCTGGGGAAGTTTCAGGCCAAGATGCAGGAGGCCGAGGCCCAGTTCAAAATCGCCATGAGCGCGCTCCCGGAGAAGGAGGAGATTCCCGCCCTGCTGACCAGCATCTCCAAGTCGGGCCAGGAGGTGGGGCTGGAGTTCCTGCTTTTTGAGCCGAAGGCCGAAACCCGTCGCGAATTTTATGCGGAAATCCCGGTGGCGATGAACATCCGCGGAGATTACCACAACCTGGCCGTCTTCTTCGACAAAGTGGCGCGGCTGTCGCGGATCGTCAACATCAACAACATCACCATCAACCGCAGCAAGGATATCAAGGACCCCAAAGACCTGAGCACGGCCTGCACGGCGGTCACCTACAAGTTCGTGGAACCGCCGCCAGCGGCTGCGCCGAAACCGGGGGCTGCGGCTAAGCCGGGAATCAAGCCGAATGCCGGCAAGGCCGACACCCAATCGAAACCGAACCTTAAAAACACGAACCTGTAAAAAAACCGTGATGCGCTTATGAAAACCTATCTCGCCCGTATTCGCACTTTCGTCTGCCTGCTGGGAGCGACGCTGATGCTGGCAAGCTGCGCCGACTCGGATCTGGCGGCGGCGCATCCCCAAGTCGTCCGCAAGAAGATCAACGCTCCGGCCGAAATGCTTCCCAAACCGCCCCCGGTCGCTGTGTTGCCGGAGCCGGCACCGGCGGCTCCCCCGGCCGGTCCCGAGCCGGCGGTCCTGGCCGCGGTAACCGTGCAACCGGCATCGGCGCCCGCACCCGCGGCCCCGGAACCGAAAGCGCCGATCCGAACCGACGCCCCCTCGGCGGCGGCGGTTGCCGAGCCGATCCGGCCGGTGGCAGTGACTCAGCCGCCCGTGCCGGCGCCCCCCCAACCTCAGGCCAAGAAGCTGGCGATCACGGACGAACAAGTGGCGGCGCTGCTCAACCTCCAGGCGCAGGCGCCGTACAATCCCAAAGGCAAGGTGGATCCCTTCGAAGCACTGCTGCGGGATGAATCCGCGGCGGCCGTCGCCGGGGCCAAGCTCAAGGCCAAGAAACGCGAGCCTCAAAGCCCGCTTGAAAAAATCGATCTGGGTCAGTTGAAGCTGGTGGGCATTATCGCAGCCCCGAGCGGCAATCGGGCGCTGGTCGAAGAATCCACCGGCAAGGGATACATCCTCCGGGAGGGCACCTACGTGGGCCTGAACTCCGGCAAGGTCGTGAATATCGCCATCGACAAAGTCTTGGTCGAGGAAGAATTTGAAGACGCTTACGGCAAAACCATAACCCAGAAGAAGGAAATCACCCTTCCGAAGCCTCCTGGAGAGCTGTAACATGATGACCAATCTGAACCATCGTCGAACGTATTTAGCCTCTGTGATTTTTACCGCCCTGCTGGTTGCCGTCCTGGCGGTCGGTGCCTCCCCCGGCCTCGCCCAGGTGAAAGGCTCGGGTGCCGAAAAGCCGCTGGAATCGGCGGCGACGGTTCTTAAAACGGTCAGCACGGCGCCGTCGGAGGACGGCCTGGTGATCACCGTCGAAGCCGACGGAGCGCTGCGTGATTACACGGCGTTCACCATCGCCGACAACCCGCCCCGCATCGTTTTCGATCTGCCCGGCCTGCGCAGTGCTTACCGGGGCGAACAGCGGACCGCACCTACCAGCGGTCCGGTCCAGCAGGTCCGGCACATGGCCTACCCGGACAAGGTGCGCCTGGTGATCGACACCCAGAAGCCCTATCTGAAGAAATACTCGGCGGAGGCGGTCGACAACACCCTGATCATCCGGGTCGGGGACTCCGAAGCCGCGATGAGCAAACCGGTCCTGAAAACGGCTTCGGCAACGACCCCGGCTCCCCCACCGGTCAAGCCGGCGTCGGCCGCAACCGAATCCTCGGCGTCGGTCAACCGCGTGGAATTCGCCGACGAGCCGAACGGTAAGTCCGCCGTCATCATCGGGACCACCCGGCCCGTGCAGTACGACCTCCAGAAGGTCGACGACAAACGCGTGAACCTGCGCCTGCTCAACACCACCGTTCCGGAGCAGCATCGGCGTGCCTTGATCACGACCCGTTTCGAGAGCGCCGTCGACCGGGTGACGCCCGGCCAGGGGCGCAGTGAAACCATTGTGGCCATCGACCTCCGCGAGAGCGTGGCCTACACGGCCGAGCAGGTCGGCAACATGATCCGGATCGACTTCGCGGCATCCACCATCCCGCCGAAGCCGTATGAAAACGCCGAGCCGCCGGCCTGGAAGACGCCGGCGGCTGCGCTTCCCGCAGCGGAAGCCGCCGGCGGCCCCATCGCCATGAGAAGCGCGGCGGCCGCACCGGCGCCGATCCCGGCCCCGGCCGCCGTCAAGAAGACCTCGACGGTTTCCGAATCCATGGCCGGTGACAAAGTGTTCACCGGCGAGAAGATCGCCCTCGATTTCTACGACACCGACATCAAGAACGTCTTCCGGATCCTCCAGGAGATCAGCGGCAAGAACTTCGCCATCGACAAGAACGTCACCGGCAAGGTGACCCTCGCCCTGCAGCGGCCGGTTCCCTGGGACCAGGTGCTCGATCTGGTGCTCAAGATGAACCAGCTCGGAATGGTCCAAGAGGGCAGCATCATCCGCATCGCATCGCTCGCCACCCTGCAGCAGGAAGAGAAGATGCGCCAGGCCCAGCTCAAGGCGGAACAAGACGCCAAGAAGCAGGAAGAGGAGGGAGAGCCGCTGGTGACCGAGTACATCCCGGTCAACTACTCCAACGCCAAATCCGAGGTTCTGCCGCATCTGGCCAACATTCTGACGCCCAACCGCGGCAAGGCCACGGTGGACGAGCGCAACAACCAGGTGATCTTTACCGACATCGCCGAAAAAGTGAAGCAGGCCCGGGCCATCGTCGAGCGGATCGACCGCGTGACCTCGCAGGTCATCATCGAGGCCCGGGTGGTGGAGGCCAACAGCAGCTTCAACCGTGAAATCGGGTTCGATTGGGGAACCATCACCGTCGAGGCCTTCAAGATCGGCGGAGCGCTTAAAGTCGGCCCCACCGCTTTTGCGGCCAACAACATTCCGTCGACATTTAGAACCGACAACTCGATCGGATTCAACTTCTCGACCCTGTTCGGCACCAACATCTCGATCGTCGATGCCAAGCTGACCGCGAGCGAACTGGAAGGCAAGGCCACCATCATTTCGGCGCCGAAGATCATCACGTTGAACAGCAAGAAAGCCACCATCAAGCAGGGCCTGGAAGTCCCCTATTTGGAGCGGGATTCCTCGGGCAATGCTACGGTGCGGTTCAAGGACGTCGATCTGCTGCTGGAGGTGACCCCGAATATCTCCCAGGACCGCCGGATCGTCATGAACATCTTCATTACCAAGAACGACGTCGTCGACCCCACGGCGCCGGAGCCGGCGCTTTCCACCAACGAAGCCAAAACGGAAATTCTAGTGGAGGACGGGGACACGATCGTCATCGGCGGCATCCTCAAGGACACCAAGAAGCTCACGGATCAGGGCATCCCTGGCCTGCGGAAGCTGCCGGCCCTCGGCTGGCTGTTCCGATCCGAACGGGTGGAAACCAGCAAGAACGAGCTGCTGATCTTCATCACCCCGCGCATCATTCAGCTGGAGCAGCGCCGGGCGATCTGATCCTGGCCGATCCCCATAAAAAAAAGCGAGCGGCGCGCAGGCGCCGCTCGCTTTTTTTATGGACCGGGATCAGGGTGACAGCGTCTTCAGCTCCCGCTGGGCATCTTCGGCCAGAGGCGAATCCGGAGCGAGCTGCACCGCGCGCTGGAATTCGTCGCGGGCCTTGCCCGGCTCTCCGAGGCCGCGATACGCCCGGCCGAGCTCGAAATGCAGCTGGGCCAGTTTGGGCTGCTTGCGCACCGCCCGTTCGAGCTTTTGGACCGCCTCCTCATAGCGGCCCTGGGCCATGTAAGTCGTGGCCAGGCCGCCCAGCGCATTCACAAAGTCGGGGCTCAGCTTCAAAGCTTCCAGGAAATATTTCTCGGCGCGGGCGTAATCCTTTTTCTGGTAGTACGCCAGGGCCATGTTCGAGAGTGCAAAATGGGGCGTGCCGTAGAAGACGTCCTCGATGATTTTCTGATAGGCGTCGATCGCCTTGTCCCAATCGCCCTGGGCGGAGTACGCGTTGCCGAGGCCGTTGATCGCCGGGGCGAAATCGGGCTTGAGCTGGATCGCCCTCTCAAAGTGCGGAATGGCCTGATCGTAGCGTTCGCGGTAATAGTAGACCAGCCCGATGTCATACTGCGTGATGTGGTCCTGCGGATCGAGGCTTTCGGCTTTTTTTAGCTCCCGCAGGGCGCCCAGCAGGTTCCCGCCGGCCAGATACGCCTCGCCGACATTGCGGGTGGCCTCCGCCGCGGCTTTGCTGCGTTCGGCGGAGGAGGTTTCGGGAGCGCCCGCCGGGCCGGATGGAGTGGATGCGGCGCAGGCGGCCAGCCACAGGGTGAGGAGCACAACGGTTGCCTTCGGATGTAGCCAATTTCTCATCGTGGACCACCTTGTCTTCAGGCTCGGTTCGAGGCCTGTCTCTCAACCGGAATTACCGGGGGATGTGGGGAAATTCGGTGAATTCCCTTCAACCCGGCCTCTGGCCGGGTCAGGCGCGTTTGCGTAGCCCGAGGCGGCCGGCGATGTCTTCCGCGGTCCGGCGCACAAAACGCTGGAACGCCTCGCCCTGAAGCGGCTGCCCGGGAGCGGGCACCTTCTCAAGGTCCTCGGGCCGGATGTAGACCGGCTGGTTGACCAGGGCCGGATTCGGCCGGATTCCGTATTCCTCCGGGAACCGGTTTTCGAAGTACATCTCCTGAAACCCCGCAAATTTAAGCGCGTGGGCCGTTGAATCGAGAACGGCGATGTCCCCGGGCTGCACCCAGCCGCGCGCGCGGGCGGCCCGCAGCCCGGCCAGCGTTTCGCCGCCGTGGGTGCAGGCGATGTGCCCGTTGCGGTTGGCGGCGAGCTGCCAGTCCATGATCTCCTGCTCGGTGACGACGGCGAAAAAGACCCGCTGGCACCCGGCGGCCTGGTTGTAGCGCTCCACCATGTGAATGACCCGCGGCATGGACACGGGGTTGCCGATCATGGCGGCCTGGGCCACGCTGGGCCGGACCGTGACCGGTACAAAGCGGCGCCGATCGGCCTGCGGTTCCTGGTAGTAGCGCACCACCGGATCGGCATGCTCGGATTGGACGCCGACGATTTTGGGAAGCGCCGTAATGACCCCGGCTTCCCGAAATTTCAGGAATCCGCTCAGGACGGCCGTGATGTTGCCGGCGTTGCCGATCGGGACGATCACCGCCAATCGCGACACATCATATTCGAAATCCTGGGCGATCTCATACGAATAGGACTCCTGGCCGAGGATGCGCCAGGCGTTTTTGGAGTTGAGCAGGGCCACGGGGTATTCATCGGAGAGCGCCTCGACGACCTTCATGCAGTCGTCGAACACACCCGGGATTTCAAACACGGTGGCTCCGCTGCCCAACGGCTGCGACAGCTGCTGGGGCGTCACCTTTTTGTGCGGCAGCAGAACGGCCGATTTGACCCGCGGCTTCAGATAGGCGCCGTAGAGGGCGGCCGCCGCGGAGGTGTCGCCGGTCGAAGCGCAGACAGCCAGGACTTCGGGCAGGATCCCGCGCCGGATCAGGCTATGGATGTAGCTCAGGGCGCTCGCCATCCCCCGGTCTTTGAAAGAGGCGCTCGGGTTCTGGCCGTCGTTTTTAAAGTAGAACTCGATGCCGAGTTCATCCCGCAGCGGGGCGTTGGCCCGCACCACCGGGGTGTGGCCTTCCCCCAGATAGAGCACGGCATCCAGGGGGATGACCGGCCCGATGAACTCATGGTAGCGATAGATGCCCCGGAGGGCCGCCACGGTCAGCATTTTGCGGTAGTCGAAAACCCGCCGCCAGAAGGCGCCCGAAGCGGCTTTGAGCCGCTCGAAGCGGGTGTCTTCGAGCAGCAGCACCTGACGGCATTCCGGGCAGACGTACAGCAACTGCTCGATGTCGAACTGCGCCCCGCATCCCAGGCAGCGATAGACCATGCGGCCCTCATGGGATGGAAGCAGGTGCGGCTGAATGTCTTGCGGGAATTCGTCGATCTTCACGGCGCGAGCAGGTCCAATCCCCCCATGTAGGGTCTGAGCACTTCCGGGATCACCACCGACCCGTCGGCACGCTGAAAGTTTTCCAGGATGGCCGCAAACGTGCGCCCGACCGCCAGCCCGGACCCGTTGAGGGTGTGCACCAGTTCGGTGCCCTTTTTGCCCCTGCGCCGAAACCGGATATTTCCCCGGCGGGCCTGGAAGTCCTCGAAATTGCTGCAGGAGGAGATCTCCCGGTAGGTGTTCTGGGCGGGCATCCAGACTTCGATGTCGTAGGTTTTGGCTGCGGAAAACCCCATGTCCCCCGTGCACAGCAGCACCACGCGGTACGGAATTCCAAGCTTGACCAAAATGGATTCGGCCTGGAGCAGGAGGCTCTCCAGTTCCGTATAGGACGCCTCCGGCGTGCAGAACTTCACCAGTTCCACTTTGTTGAACTGATGTTGGCGGATCAGGCCGCGGGTGTCCTTGCCGTACGAACCGGCCTCCGATCGGAAACACGGGGTAACCGCCGTATAATAGAGCGGAAGCGCATCCTCGTCCAGAATCTCATCCTGATGGATGTTGGTCAACGGCACTTCGGCTGTCGGAATCAGGAAATAATCCCACTGCTCCAGCTTGAAAAGGTCCTGCTCGAATTTCGGCAGCTGGCCGGTGCTGGTCATCGACTGGCGGTTGACGATGAAGGGCGGCAGGATCTCTTGGTAGCCGTTTTCCGTCGTGTGGACGTCCAGCATGAAATTGATCAAGGCCCGCTCCAGCCGGGCGCCCGCTCCGAAATAAAGCGGGAACCGCGCGCCGGTGATCTTGGTGGCGCGCTCCAGGTCGAGGATTTTGAGGCCGGCGCCGATGTCCCAATGCGCTTTGGGTTCGAAGTCGAAGCGGGTCGGCTCTCCCCGGGTCTTGACCACCGGATTTTCGGAGCTGTCCCGTCCCACCGGAACCGAGGCGTGGGGCAGGTTGGGGATGCCCATCAGGATGCGGCTGAGCGCTTCCTGGGTCTCGGCGAGCGTCTTTTCCATTTCCTTGACGCGCGCGGCGACCGTACGCATCTCCGCCATTAATGCATCGGCCGGTTCGCCGGCCTTTTTCAAGCGGGCGATTTCATCCGAAACCACATTGCGCCGGTGGCGCAGCGCTTCGATCTCCAGAAGGGTCTTGCGATGCTGCTCGTCGACGGATTTGAAGGGGCCGATGTCCAGGCCGGGCCCCCGGGTGCCGAGGGCGGCTTCGACTTCCGCTAAATTTTGTCTGACCCGCTTGATTTCCAACATAAATCGATTATAATAATAAATTTAGTGGCTTGTTTGGCTGATGGGCACCAGGGCAATAAAATCCATACACAGGCCTTTGGATTTAGTCAATGGATATTCCCTATCCCCAGCCTCTTCAGAGCGGGAGAGAACGCATGGACGAAATTAGATCGACGAAGGAACAAATCCGAAAGGATATGGCCAAGGCCATCAACGGCATGTCGGAAAAACAGCGCGCCGAAAAAACCAAGGCCATTGAGTCCAGGCTGTTCGGGTTTGCCAATTTCCTGGAAGCCCGAATCGTTCTGCTCTATATCGACGGCGAAAATGAGGTTCGAACCAAGACCATCCTGAAGCGTGCATATGACTTCAACAAGATCGTCGTACTGCCGGCGTTTGATTCCGAGCGTCTCAAGGTGACCACCCTGAAAGTGGACCATCCGGACAAGGACCTGTCGCCGGGGCCCCGGGGTGTGGCCCAGCCCAATCCGGCCCGGTGCAAGCCGGTGCCCCTCCAGAAAATCGACATCGCCATCATTCCCGGAATGGCGTTTGACGAAAAGGGAGCTCGCATCGGTGCTGGCCTCGGCTATTACGATCGCTTCATCCCGGATTTGCCGGCCACGACGCGCAAGGTGGCCCTCGCCTTCGAAGAGCAAATCGTCCCGCAAATCCCCACCGAGTCGCACGACAAGCACGTGGATATCATCATCACCGACAAGCGGATCATCTACAAAATTTGATGGCTTCTTACGAGCCCATCGAATTTAACCCCGCCCGCTTTACGGGCTCAACGCCTGTTCCAGCCGGTCCAGGTTTTCGACCTCGCCCACGGCGATGACCGTATCGCCGGGACGGATCGTGGTTTCAAAGGACGGGTTGAACAGCATGGCGCCGTCGGTGTTCTTAATGGCGATGATGATCAGATTGTACTTCTGGCGGATGCCCGAGTCCTTTAAGCTCAGATGGGCCAGCGGGGAGTGGTCGCTCACCGCCAGCTCCTCCATCTGGATATCCTTGCGGGTGTCGGAAAAGGCGGAATCGAGGAAGCTCGTCACCGCCGGTCGCATGATCCGCTGGGCCAGGCGGAACGCGCCTGTTTCGTAGGGGGACTCCACAATGTTGGCACCCGCAGCCCGCAGCTTGCGCTTGGATTCTTCACGGCCGGCTCGGGCGATGATCAGCAGCTGCGGTGCGAGCTGTCTGGCCGTCAAGACCAGAAACACGTTGTCGGTGTCGGTTCCGAGGACCGCCACCAGACCCCGGGCCCGCGCGATTCCCGCCCGCTGAAGCGTCTCTTCGCTGGTGGCCTCGCCCTGGACGAACAATACCCGGTCCTGCTCCATCACGGGGACGAGGTCCGGACTTTTTTCAACGGCCACTAGACCGACCGGCTTCTGCTGCAGGGTCTGGCAGAGAATCCGCCCGATCCGGCCGTAGCCGCAGACGATGTAGTGGTCCCTCAGCCGATCGATTCTTCTGTCCAAGCGGCGCCTCCCCATGATGGCTCGGATACGGCCTTCCACCATGAATCGCACGACACTGGCGGCGACATAGGTGGTGGTGCCGAGGCCGAAGAAAATGAGAACCATGTTGAATATCCGGCCGGCTTCCCCCAAGGGGCGGATTTCCTGGTAGCCGACGGTGGCAATGGTGATGACCGTCATGTACAGGGCGTCCATGAACCCCCAGCCCTCGATCAGCTCGAAGCCGATCGTGCCGGCCGCGACGACGAACAACAGCAACGTCACGATGATCAGAAAATGCCCCGGTGGCCGCATGCCATTGCTCCTCCCGGAAAATCCGCCGCCCTCTCGGAGGACCTTTCCCGCTGGGATATTACCAGATCCGATGGAGCGTTGAAAGGTGTCTGCCCCGTGAAAACTTGACCGGCATCCGCCGAGTTGATAGAAAACCCGCAGCGGGTTGCGCCGCTGGAAAGGTGTTGCGTGGAAAAGGAATCCCTAAAGTATCAGCGGCTCCGAGAAGAGATGGTGCGCCAGCAGATCGAAGCCCGGGGTGTCAGCGACCCGGCCGTTCTGGAAGCCATGCGCAACGTTCCGCGCCATATTTTCGTCAGCGAAGCCCTTCGCGACCAGGCCTACGGCGATTTTCCGCTTCCGATCGGCGAGCAGCAGACCATTTCTCAGCCTTACATCGTGGCCGAGATGACGCAGGCCCTTCAGCTGAGCCGGGAGGACCGGGTTCTGGAAATCGGAACCGGCTCCGGATACCAGGCGGCGGTTCTGGCCCGGATCGCTTACCGCGTGTACACCATCGAACGCATCCGGGCGCTCTACCTGCAGGTCCGGCGCTTATTCGACGAACTGCGTCTGTTCAACGTCGTCACCCGCTACGGCGACGGCTCCAAGGGCTGGGAGGAGGAGAGCCCCTTCGACGCCATCATCGTCACGGCCGGAACGCCGAGGATTCCCGTGGTTCTGGTCAATCAACTGGCCGTCGGCGGACGGCTGGTGGCGCCGGTCGGCAACCCTCATTCCCAGGACCTGGTCAAGCTCGTCAAGGAAAAAACCGGCATCCGCCAGAGCAACTTGGGAGGCTGCCGGTTCGTCAAGCTGGTGGGGGAACACGGCTGGCCGGAACCCTGAGCGCATATCCGGCGCCGCGGCCGGAACGCCGCGGCGGTTGCCGGTGGCGCGACCCGCTCGGACCGATCGAACCGCCGGAGCGCGCCGTCAGCGCTGCAGGTGTTTCTTCAGGAAGTCCACAAACGCCTCGGCCAGCGGCGATAGGCTGCGCTGGCGATGCCGGGTGAGAAAGAGGCCGCGCGTCAGGTTGAGCCCTTCTACGGAGAGCGCTTTCAAGGCCCCGGACTCGAGATCGTCGCGGACCGCCAGCGTCGAGAGAATCGACACGCCGATCCCGTCCCGGATTCCCTGGCGGACCGCCTCGGTGCTTCCCATTTCCGCTACGATGTTCAGCTCCTCGACGCTGCGGCCCTGTTGCTTGAGTCGCTCCTGAATGGATATCAGCGTCCCCGAGCCGCGTTCGCGGACGATGAAGGGCTCGCTCAGCAGCCGATCCAGCTGGATTTTTTTCAGCGCACCCCACGGGTGTTCGGCCGGTACGATCAGGCGCATGGGATCATCGACGAGGTGCTCCTGGAGGATGTTCTTGTCGCGCGATTCCGCCCCGACCACCCCCAATTCGATCGCCCCCTCCACCACACTGGCGATAATCCGCCGGGTATCGGCGATGACGAGCGACGGCCGGATCTGAGGGTATCGAACCTTGAAGGATCCGATCACGCGCGGCAGCAGGTAGCCGCCGGGAATCGTGCTGCCGCCGATGGCCAGATGGCCCCGCATGCGGCCCTGGTGCTGGGCCAGCGCCGTCTCGGCTTCGTCGCGCAGGGCGAGCATTCGGCGGGCATACCCGTAAAGCAGGCGGCCGGCTTGCGTGGGGGCGGCTGCTTTGGACAGCCGGTCGATCAGCAGGCACCCGAAGTGTTCCTCCAGATCCTTGACATGGCTGCTCACCGTCGGCTGCGACAGATGAACCGCCTCGGCGGCCTTGGAAAAACTTTTGCACTCGACCACCCGGCAGAAGATATGCAGTTGCCAGAGATCCATTCCGATGGGGCGGCTTCAATTGGGGTTGGCGAGGATCGGGAATTTTTCCCGGAGGCGGGCCAGCACCAGCGGCGGCACCATGCCTTCGACGTCGCCGCCGAACATGGCCGCTTCCTTGATGATGGAGGAACTCGTGTAGATCCAGCGCATGCCGGTCATCAGGAACACGGTCTGAATCTCCCGCTTCAGGCGGCGGTTCATGAGGGCCATCTGGAACTCGTACTCGAAATCCGACAGGGCGCGCAACCCGCGCAACACCGCATGGGCCTTGCGTTGCGCGGCATAGTCTACCAGCAGGCCGTCGTAGGTATCCACCTCCACGTTGGGGAAATCCGCCAGACTGGTCTTCAGCATTTCGATGCGCTCCTCCGGCGAAAAGAGGAACTGCTTCTTGGGGTTCTTTAAAATGACCACAATGAGCTTGTCGAAAATCTGGATTCCCCGTTCGATGATATCGAGGTGGCCGTTGGTTACCGGGTCGAACGATCCAGGATAGATGGCGATGCGTTTCATGGCGCGGTCCCTTTCGGAGGGTCGGGCGATTGGTGGCAGCAGTCGGCGGCCGGCTGCCGCCTCATAGCACATAAGTTAAAAAAGACACAAGCGTTCGGCCGTATCGACGCTGATCGCGAAGCCGATAGGGCTTCGCCGGCTCAGGCAGCGGATCGTCCCGGTCGTGCTCGACAACCAGCTGTGCGCCGTCCATTGCGCAGCGGGATTGGTGAAGGTGGGAGAGCGCCGGTTCCACCAGGCTGCGTCCGTACGGTGGATCCATGAAGACCAGCTGAAACCGGGGTTCGTGGTTCCGCAGGCAGTTGAGATTGCGGGATGCATCCCAGCGCAGGACACGGGCCTTGTCGGCCATCCCGCAGGTCTGGATGTTGCCGGCCAGCACGGCGCAGGCCTGGCGGTCGACCTCGATGAACAGCGCGGAAGCCGCTCCGCGACTGAGCGCTTCAATGCCGTAAGCGCCGGTGCCGGCAAAAAGATCCAGCACATGGGCCTGCTGGACCGTGGATCCGAGGATGTTGAATATCGCCTCGCGGGTGCGCTCGGCGGTCGGTCGCGTCCGCAGGCCCGAAGCCGTTCGCAGCCTGCGGCCCCTGAGCTCCCCCGCAATGACCCTCAATGCCATGGAATGGTTGCTCCGGAAACGAACCGGTTGCGCCGTGAGCGGGTATCCGGCGGAACGGGGCCTCTGCTCCACGCGGGCCCTCCGACGCATTTCAATAGACGAAGTCGATGATGTACCAGTCGGTCTGTTCATCCCAGAACGAAACGAAAAACAACACATGGTGCAGATTGAACGGCAGGACCTTTTTGCTCAACTCGGCCTTGGCCTGCAGTTCGTAGCGGGCGTTTTTTTCCATTCGGCTCAGCGAAGCGATCCGGAGGCCATCGATGCGGTTCATCCATCGCTGCGCCTCCTCGAAAGACGGGGTCGTTTCGGCTTCGTAGCCGGTCCATGATCGCCGCACCGTGAACTCTTTCTTGACGGTGTCGAATTTGATGGTGTGGACCACGGTCAGGTCGGCGATCGTTTCATCCAGCCAGAAATCCTTTACCTGGCTGAGGCGGATGCGGAAAACAAAGGAGGTTGTTTTTCCCGCCAGGATATTTTGGCGAATGGTGTCCGAAAAGGAGCCTTCCAGGTTCAGGTGCAGCAGCAATTCGTCGTTGGTGTTGGACACCGTGATGTTGCTGAGAGTCGGATGGTTGGCCCCGGCCGCCGGCGCCGCCGCCAGGAAAAAAGCCAGGACGGGGATGCCCCAGATGTGGGTTAAAAGCGATATCATGGTACGAAAATAGCCGATCCCAACACAAATAGCAAGTGATTTTAGCGGCTTAAAAGTTAATTTGGGCTCCGTCATCGGGCGGCGACCGCTGCTCGAGGACGGGGAGTGGTCCGGGCCCGGAGGATCTAAAGATGGATCTGGTGCAGCCGATTTTCGCCGAACCGCAGCGGCAGGATAACGGCCAGAACGCTCAGGATGAAAGCCGCCGCAAAGGCGGCCGTGATCCAAAGCCAGACGCCGAGGGAAATCGGTTGGCCGTGCAGGTCGGCCATGAAGAGCCGGTATACGGGCCCGGCCTGCAGCAGAATCACCACCGTAATGTAGGCGGCGCAGGTCAGCATGAAAATCAGGCCTCCAAAGCTGCTGGCGGTTTGCGCCGGATTTTCCGCCTTGAAATCCGGGTAAGCCGCACCGAAGCCGACGCCCAGGGCGACAATGCCCGGCACCAGGAAGAACACCGTAACGGTGGAGAGGGCCATCATGAAGGGCGTCACCTTGAGCAGCAGATTGGTGCCGACGATCAGCGTCTCGGTCAGGGCCAGCAGGGGCAGGTAGTAGATGAAAAACTTGATCAATAGAAAATTCCGGATCGACAGCGGCGAACTTTTTACCAGCCAGAACCCTTCTTTTTCTAGACTCACGGCGGGGTAGGCAAACCGGGCCGCGACGGCCGTCAGCACAAACAAGGCGAGGCCCATGTTGAGGAATGCAAACAGGTTTTGCAGATAAACGGTTTGGATGGGCGATTTCTCGAGAGGCAGGGCATCGAAGTTGTAGATGTAAATCACGAGCAGGGCGGCGATGAGAAAAAGCTGGGTCCATTGGGTCTGATCGCGCAGGAAGGTCTTGATCTCTTTGACCGCAAAGGCCCGCACCGGCCCCGGGAGGCACCGGAGCATCCGTTCGCTGAAGCCTTGGCGGCGGATGGCCGCCGTGGCCGCCGTCTGAGCCCTTGAAAAGCCCTTGAAGTAAATGGCATCGGCGGTGATGACCGCCAGGCAGAAGATGAACACGGCGAAGCTGGCGCCGACCGCCAAGTGAAAGAGGCTGTTCGCCACCCGGCCCGCCAGAGCGGCCTGGATGCTGTCGCTGGCCCAGGTGCTGGGTAGAAAGGGCGCGGACGGGGCCTGCAGAGAAGAGACTTACGCCAGAACCGAATCGAATACCGCCGGGTCGACCAGCTGCTCCGGCCGCATCAGTCGAATGGCCAGATACAGCGCGGCGAACAGCAGGATCCCCAGCAGGATGACGATGCTGCGCATGCGGGTGGCGGGGACGATCATCACCCCGATCATCACCGCCACGGCGCTCAACGCTGAGGCGGTGACGGCCAGCAGAAACAGGGCCAGCAGCGTTCCGGCGTAATAGATCGTCCCGGCGCCGAAGGCGAGGCCGTAGGCCAGGAACACCGGCATGGTGAAAACGATCACCATCCAGGAGCTGTCGGCGGTGGTATCGATCCAACGCGCGATGAAAATCCGGTGATCCGCAACCGGCAGGGAGTGAACCAGCAGAAGGTCGCGCGAAAGAAACAGCCGGGCCAGCGAGGTCAGGATGCCGCTGAAGAGCAGGAGGGCGAACGACACGACCAGAATCATGGACAGCAGCTTGAAGGCCAGCAGATCGCCGATGTCCTCGATGCCCTTGAAATAGCGCAGAACCCGCCAGGAGATCCCGAAAAGTCCGCACCAGAACAGCGCGCCGGCAACGCCGAGCACGACCCGGCGGCCGGGCCCGCCCCGGGACGACCGGCCCCGCAGCAGGGGGCGGGTCCGCGGCATCAGGAGAAGCCGCACGTCACGCAGAAGACCGTTGGGCATACAGATGAGCCGATTCACACCGAGTGGCCGGTTAGATTCAGAAAAACCTTCTCCAGGTCGGCGCTGTTGACATTGGCCTCCCGCCGCAGATCGTCCGGGGTGCCGCTGGCGATCAGGCGGCCCCGGTTCAAAATGCCGATGCGGCCGCAAATGTCCTCGGCGACGCTGAGCGTGTGGGTCGACATGAAGATGGTGACGCCCTGCGAGGCCAGTCGTTTGAACAGGTTCTTCACCAGGATCATCGCCAGCGGATCGAGCCCCACCATGGGTTCGTCGACGATCAACACCTGGGGGTCGTGCAGGAGTGCCGCGGCCATGATCAGGCGCTGTTTCATGCCGTGCGAATACGATTCGATCAGCTCGTTCGACCAGTCCGTCAAGGAGAACATAGCCAACGTGGCGGCTGCTTGGTCCGCAAACTGCCGGTCGGGCACGCCGTAGATGTCGGCGGTGAATCGCAGGAATTCCCGGCCGGTGAGCTTCTCGTACAGAAACGGCCGGTCCGGGATGAAGCCGATCCGGCGCTTGGCCTCCTGCGGCTGCGCCTGCAGGTCGATGCCGGCGATGGTGACGCTGCCCGCGGATGGGGCCGTAACCCCTCCCATCATCTTGATGGTGGTCGTCTTGCCGGCGCCGTTCGGTCCGATGAAGCCGAAGATCTCGCCCGCGCCGATGCTCAGGTTCAATCCCTGCACCGCCGTGTGATGGCCGTAGGTTTTCGTCAGATTCTTCAGCTCGATCATGTTCATTCCAGAATGTCGATCGTGATGGTGCCGATGACGCCCGCCAGATCCACTTGCTGATGCACGGAGCCGGTCGCCAGGCGCAGGTGGGTGACGTCCGCGGGCAGCTGGCCGAAGAGGGCATCGGCCGTGATCCACCGGCCGAGAAAGAGCAGGTTCCAGGCGTGATAGTAGAATTTCCCCTGCAGGTACACGAGCCCGGCCTCCACCCGCGCCGGAATGCCGGCGGCCCGGGCCATGGCGGCGAGCAGCATGGCGTGCTCGTTGCAGTCGCCCATGCGGTTGTCCAGCGTGGACAGAGCATCCGGCATGGACAGCACCGGACGCGGCTCGATGTTGCTCCGGATCCAATCCATCAGGAGACGGGCCCGAGCCAGGGGTGTCGGCGGCGGCCCCTCTCCGAGAACCGACCGGACGAGGGTGCGTATGCGCTCGTGGTCGGACTGGATGAGGGGCTCCGGTTTCAGGAACACCTGCTCGAGCCGCGGCAGGGCCTCCGGCGGAGGCATCGGCGGAAGCGCGTTCAGATCCTCGCGCCGGACGGTCAGCACTCCGTCGGAGAAGCTCTGTCGCCCGCCGTTCAACGGCAATCGATCGGTTTGGGCGCCGCCGATCCTTGCCCGCAGGATGTCGCGCTTTTCCGGATCGAGGATGGAACGGTTTGGCGTGACCGCCGCCGCCGCCGCGAGATCCTCGGAAGCCTCCGCCCCGAACTCGCTCAGGGCTTCCGCGGAGGAGGTCTTTTCCAGCCGCAGTCCCAGCAGCCCGCGTTCGCGCAGCAGCTCGCCGCTTTCACCGATCCAGGCGGTTTGGGTCATGCCGCGCAGGCTCATGCTGATGCGGGTTGCCGGAACGCTTTCCCCGGCGATCTGGATCGACTCCCGTCCGATGATTTCGGCCGTGGCTGCGGTTGGCGCCATGGTGGCCGGATCGAATACCTCGAACGTGTAGCGATCGCCGGGGACAAGGCTCTCACCCTGCAGGCGGTCCATCAGGGTTGCGGTCAGATAGACTTTTCCCCGGATGGGCATATCCATGCGGCGCTGATGCCCGGCGGTTTCGGTGAGGATGCGGAGCACCTCGCCGGCCGCCGCACCCTGTGCCGTGAATCGGAAGCCCCCCGAGCGGAGGTCAAACTCAAAGCGGTCCAATGCCAAATCGGAATGCAGGTCGGCGCGGGTGCGCATGGCGATGCTCTGAACCATGCCCATGGTGTTGATCCGCATGACGACGTCTTCTTCCAGCTCATAGCCGGCGGTTTTGGGGATCAGACGCCGATGCGCGAAGCCGATCCTGCGCTGGTTCTGAAAAATGCTCATCCAGGCATCCCGGCCGGCGGCGTTTTGAACGGCACGATCGGGCAGGGACCTCGACGCGGAGAAGAATTGTCGCAGGGCATCGGTCCGGATCAGAAACAGCGCCACGAAGGCAGCGCCTGCCGTCAGGCCGATCAGCCAGAAGCCTTTCATTCCCCGGGCGTTCATCGGCTCAAATTTTAGCATGTTTCCGCAAAAAGGCGAATTCAACTGCGCGGGAAGCTGCTTATAGGTGCGACCACCGTACCAGCCACAATATATGGAGGCCGGCCCGAACCATCCGATATTTCGCTAAATTCAGCCAATTTCTTATTGACATTCAACTTGTTTTTGAGGATAGTCGGTTCCGTCGTGTAACATCAGCCTTTTGGTTGCTTCTGTGATGCCGTTTTGCAAGACCCAGCGATCTGTCATTTCCCTGGAACCAACAGGATGCGCTTTTAAGCAGAGTCATTCATGACTCTGCTTTTTTTTTGGAGCGTTGGCGCGGACCGTCAGCGGGTTCACTCATCACAACAACGGGAGGAGGAAGAGCATCATGGCGGAAGGAGTAGTTAAATGGTTCAACGAGAAAAAGGGATACGGGTTCATTAAAAAAGATGATGGCCAGGATATTTTTGTGCATTACTCCGCCATCAAGGGCAAGGGATTCAAATCGCTAGCGGAAGGCGACAAGGTGCGTTTTGAAGTCCAGCAGGGCGCCAAAGGGCCCTCGGCTTCGGATGTCGAAAAGATTTGATCGGGCCTAGACTCCCTCCGCCGTTCTGCCGAAGCAGAGCGGCGGTTTTTATTTCTGGAGCAGCTCTCGAGCGTGCGCCAGCGTCACGCGGGTGATCTTCTCGCCGCCGAGCATGCGAGCGATCTCGCGGGTGCGGCCCTCGGGCGTGAGGCGGGTAATGGTCGTACGGGTCCGGCCCTCGGCGACCCGCTTGGAGATCCGGAAATGATGATCGCCGAACTTGGCGATCTGAGGCAGATGGGTGATGCAGATCACCTGGTGATGGCGGGCCAGCTCCGCCAGCTGGTGCCCGACCACCTCGGCCACCGCCCCGCCGATGCCGGCGTCCACCTCGTCGAACACGATGGTTCCTACGGATTCGGTAGCGGCCAGGATGGACTTGAGCGCCAGCACCACGCGGGACAGCTCCCCTCCGGAAGCGATCGATGCCAGCGGTTTGAGCGCCTCGCCCACGTTCGGCGCAATGGTAAAGGCGGCCCGGTCCATCCCGCTCTCGCTGAGAGCGCTGGCGCCGGCGGCCAGGAACGGGTCGCTGTCCGGAGTCTTGGGGATGAGCGCCAGATCCACCCCGAACTCCGTTCCGGACATTTTTAGCCGAGCCAGCTCGCTGGCCACCTGCGTCGTGAAGCGCCGGGCCGCATCGCGGCGCTTCTGCGAAAGCGCCGCGGCCTGGGTTTCGAGCCGGGCGTGCAGTTCGCGCAGATGGGCTTCGCCCGCCGCGATTTCGGCCTCAATGGTTTCGATGGCCGCCAGATCGGCGGTGCTTTGCGTGAGCTTCTCCAGCACGGTTTCGAGCGATCCGCCGTATTTGCGCTTCAGCCGGTTGAGACGGTCCAGCCGCTCCTCCACCGCCTCCAGGCGGCCGGCGTCGATATCGAGCGTTTTCAGATAGGCCCGCAGGGCCTCCACCAGATCCTGAACGCGAAAGCCGATCTCGGCACAAGCCTCGGATGGCGGCAGGAGCCCCGGATCGAAGCGGGCCATCTTTTCAAGGTCCCGCCGGACTTGGGTCAATTGCTCGAGCGTCGATCCGGAGCCGCTGTAAAGCGATTCGATGCCGCGCTGGACCGTCTCGTAGAGCATTTCCGCGTTTTTCAGGCGCAGCCGTTCCTGCTCGAGCTCGCGGTCTTCGCCCGGGTGGATCTCCGCCGCCGCGATTTCGCGCTGCTGAAACTCCAGAAGTTCGGTCAGTTCGGCCTGGCGGGCCCGGCGCGCTTTGAGTTCGGCGATTTTTTTCAACTGCGGCAGAAGGTCGTGGTAAAGGGCGGAAACCCCCTCCCGCAGGGGCAGGAGCCCCGCAAAGCGATCCAGAATCAGCAGGTGTTGATCCTCTTTGAGCAGCCCCTGGTGGGCGTGCTGGCCGGAGATGCTCGCCAGATTCTCCGTCAGGGCGGACAGAATCTGCAGGGTCGCGAGACGGCCGTTGATGTAGACCCGGTTGCCTTCCGCGCGCGAGATGACCCGCCGGACCAGGAGGCCCTCGGCGGCGTCGTAGCCCAGATCCCGAGCGGTTCGAGCGGCCGGCGATTTGCGGCCGGGGTCAAAGCGCGCTTCGATCTCGGCCGAATCCGCGCCGGTGCGAATCATTTCAGCCGATGCCCGGCCTCCCAGAAGCAGATTGACGGCCTGGATGATGATGGATTTGCCGGCGCC
Organism: uncultured Desulfatibacillum sp.; assembly: GCA_964427375.1. Taxonomy (GTDB): domain Bacteria; phylum Desulfobacterota; class Desulfobacteria; order Desulfobacterales; family SpSt-501; genus SpSt-501. The sequence continues at coordinate 64,294 of CAYRUF010000012.1, forward strand.
GGTTTCGCCGCTCAAGACCGTCAGACCCGATTCGAACTGGATCTGCAGGTCATCGATGATCGCGAAGTTGCGGATGGAAAGTTCTTTCAGCATGCTGACCGGCGCCGCATGGAGGTTGGGATGGCGTCCTCCGGGATGGGCGCATTATACACGGGCGGCGCGTGAAGTAAAGATCGCCGCAGCCGCGACCTGCACGAAAATCGCTTGAATCACGGCCGTAAAGTTTTTAAAGTATTGCCTGCGGGTTCACTCCTGAGAAAGGCGAGATGCGCGTATGGCGTCCAACCAGCCGGTTTTGGTGATTGCCACTCGAAATCCGGGCAAAACGGCCGAAATTAGGGATCTGCTGCACGGGTTCCCTCTGGAGATCCGGGATCTATCCGATTTCGGACCGATCCCCGAGGTGGAGGAGGACGGCCGGACCTTCGACGAGAATGCCTACAAGAAATCCAGCTTCACGGCACGCGTCCTGGGTTATCCGGCGCTGGCCGACGATTCCGGACTGACGGTAGAGGCGCTGGACGGCGCCCCCGGGGTCTTTTCCGCCCGCTACGGCGGCGAAAGGCTCTCCGATGCAGACCGTTGCCAAAAACTGCTGGCGGAGATGCGCGGCCGCAGCAACCGCCGGGCGGCCTTCGAGTGCGTGCTTTCCCTGGCGGTGCCCTCCGGCCCGGCGCTGACGTATGAGGGCCGCTGCGAGGGGCTGCTCACCGAGGCGCCCGCCGGCGCCAACGGGTTCGGCTACGATCCGATTTTCCTGTATCCGGACGCCAACAAGACCTTCGCGCAGCTCACGCGCCAGGAAAAAAACCGCATCAGCCATCGCGGCAAAGCCCTGCGCGAGCTGCGGGAGGAGTTCGAAAAAGTCATGATCTGGATCCGCCGGCATATGCCGCCGGGCGATCCATGGAACCGGAGAAATGATTAGAAGCGATGATCGGGCCTCTTCTCCCGGCGCCCCGGCAAAATGGATCCCGTGGAGCCCCTGACTGAGCCCAAGAAACCCGTCGCTGCGACCCTGTTCAGCCGCCGGATGCTGGTTGCGCTGCTCATGGGATTCTCCTGCGGCCTGCCCCTGCTGCTGACGCTGGGCGTCCTCCAGGCCTGGATGAAAGAGGAGGGGGTGGATCTGACCTGGGTGGGGATGATCACCCTCGTGCAGTCGCCCTATTCCTGGAAATTCCTGTGGTCACCGGTGCTGGACCGGTTTACGCCGCCGCGGCTCGGCCGGCGGCGCGGCTGGCTGCTCATCGCGCAGCTGGCCTTGATGGCTGCGATCGCCGCCCTCGGCGAATCGAATCCGGTGGCTCAGCCCGGATGGATGGTTGCCAGCGCGGTGCTGGTCGCCTTTTTCAGCGCCACCCAGGACATCGTGGTGGATGCCTATCGCCGGGAAGACCTGCCGGACGAAGAGCTCGGGCTCGGATCGTCCCTGTATGTCTACGGCTACCGCATCGGCATGTGGGCCGCATCGGGCGGGGGGCTGATCCTGGCCGATTACCTCCCCTTTTCCCGGGTCTACCTGATCATGACGGCCGGGCTGATTCCCGGGGTTCTCACCACGCTCCTCACGCCGGAGCCCCGAGTCGACGCCCGACCGCCGCGGTCGCTGCGCGAGGCCGGCTGGGAGCCCCTTGCGGATTTTTTCCGCCGGGACGGCGCCATATGGATCCTGGCCTTCATCCTGCTTTACAAGATCGGGGACACCATGGCCGCCGCGATAACGATCCCCTTCTACCTCGAGCTGGGTTTTTCCAAGTCCGAGATCGGTTCGGTGGTCAAGCTTTTCGGGTCCTGGGCCACCATTGCCGGAGCCGTCGGCGGCGGAGTGCTCATGCTGCGGCTCGGCATTGCGCGCAGCCTGTGGGTCTTCGGGGTGCTTCAGGCGGTGTCCACCGCCGGCTTCGCGCTGCTGGCGCGCCTCGGCGGCAGCCTGGCCGCCCTGTCCGGAGTGATCGCTTTCGAGAGCATTACCGGCGGCATGGGAACCAGCGCCTTTGCCGCTTTCATCGCCAGCCTGACCAACAAAAAATTTACCGCGACCCAGTACGCGTTGTTGACGAGCGTCGTGGGCCTGCCGCGCGTTCTGGCCTCGGCGCCGACGGGACTGGCGGCCAAACACGTAGGCTGGGAGTGGTTTTTCATCGGATGCACCCTGGCGGCGCTGCCGGGGCTGCTGGTTCTGGCGCGCGTTGCACCCTGGCCGGTGCCGGCCTTACCCCCAGTCGAAGAGAACAGGTCCTCATGACGGAACATCTTCCCGAAAAACAGATTCGCGAACGCATCGAAGCGCTGCGGGCCCGGCGCAGCGAGATTTTGTCCCTGCCTCCGGAGCAGGCCCTGGATCGCATCCTTTCCCATCCGCAGCCGGCGGCGCTGGTACACTCCTTCCCGGAGTCGGACTTCTACTTGCTGGTGCACGATATCGGCCCGGAGGATGCGCTGCCGCTGCTGGCACTCGCCTCGGACAAGCAGTGGGACCACATCGTGGATCTCGATAGCTGGGCCAGGGACCGCATCGAGGTGAACCATCTCACCCGCTGGATGAATCTGCTGATGGAGGCCGATCCCCGGCGATTCATTCGCTGGTTTTTGAACGAACGGCTGGCGTTCGGCGAATTTTACCTGTTTCACATGATCGAGGTGCGCATCCGCGAGCACGACCAGGATCCGTCCGAGTTCGGCGAGGGGTTTTTCACGCTGGATCAGGTTTACTATATCCGCTTTCTGAAACTGCCTCCCCTCGCCGAGGGCTCGGCCATCGGCGAGGAGGAGCGCAAGGCGTTTCTGATGAAACTCCTTCAGCGCCTGGCCGAACACGATCATCTGCTGTTTCAGAACCTGCTCCTGGAGGCAACCCACATCATTCCGGCCGAGACGGAGGAAGAGGAATTGCGCTGGCGCGGGGTGCGTCTGGCGGAAAAAGGGATAGTGCCGTTTGACGAGGCCGTCGGCATCTATCAACCGGTCACCCGCCGTCAGATAGAAGCTCGACGGCCGAAATTCGCTCCGGCTCCTCGTGGAAGCGAAACAACCCTTCTTCCGGTGCCGGCCTATCCGCTGCACGAGATGAAAAGCGATACGCCCTTCAGCCGGGCCCTGGCCCGCATCGAACCCGGCCCGCTCCTCGCCCATCTGCAGTGGGAATTCGCCAACCTCTGCAACCGGATCATCGTTGCCGACCGCAAGACCGTCCGCAGCCGCGAAGAGCTGCGCGAAATCGTGGCCAAAGCCTGCGGCTATATCAGCATGGGCCTGGAACGGCTGGAAGGACCGCAACCGGAGCCCGTCCGGGCTGCGGCCGCCCTGACCCGCTATCCGCTCATCCACCTTTTCAGCCTGGGCTTCGGAGGGGCGCTGGAAGCCAAATGGCGGGTCGAACGCTGGCTCAGCACGAGCTGGTTTGCGAAGGCCGGCCTGAAACTGAGCTTCTGGGGGGAGCAGTGGATGGGGATCCTCGGCGGGATCCTGCTCAAAAAGCCGCAATACTACGACAACTACCAGACCGGTGCGCTGTATCGGGAGTTCAAATCCGTCGAAGACGTGGCCCGCATCGAGGGCGTTATAGACCAAGTGCAGGCCCTCGATCGCCTGCTGGCGGCCCTGAATCCCCAGTTGGACCCGCCCGGCCAATACAGCTTCCTGACCTGGAAAAACCTTCTGCTGACGCAATGGGCGCGCCATCGCCTGGGTGTGGAAGACGTCCGGCTGAAACCGCTGGCGGTGACCGTCTTTGCGCCCTTCTTCAGCAGGCTCCTCCCGGGCGCGCTGCCCTCGGAGACGGCCGCAGCGCGCCGGATTCCCGACCACATGAAAGCCGACTTCATCGCCTGGCTGGTGCACGAGACCGGGCTGGAAGACTTCGAAATTTCCGATAAGCTCGGCCGGGTCTTCGAGGATTTGTTTGGGGAGATCGAGGCCGAGTACGGCCGGGTGTCCGCGGCGGATCTGGACGCGCGCTTCATCCAGCTGTTTCTATTGAAAGCCGGCTAAACCGGCCAGCTATCGCCACGCCGCCAGGTTGGTCTGAATGAATTCTACGACGCGGTGGTGTTCCTCCCTGCCGCCGCCCTGGACCACCAGCGGTTCGCCGAAACGGATGTGAACGGTTTTTGCGGGCCGGATCGGGCCGAAGTCCTTGATCCGTTTTCCCAACCCCCACGCGTCCGTCTTCAGCGCAAAGGGCACCGGCGGCACGTTGCAGCGCTTGGCCAGCTTGATCCCCAGGGAGTTGAACTTGCCGGGGTCGAATTCCACGCTGCGGGTGGTCTGCGGAAAGATCACCACCGAGATGTTCGCCTCCAGCCGCTTGCGGCCCTCCTCCAGGACGAGTCTGAGGTCCTCCCGCGGATTTTCGCGGCCCACGACCACCGGATTGCGATTGCGCATCACGTGGCCGAAGAGCGGGTAGGTGATCAGGCTTTCCTTGACGACAAAGGTCACGTCTTGAATCGGTTGAATGAGGCAGGGGAGAACGAACGTCTCCAGGATGCTCATGTGGTTGCCGATGAATACGGCCGGCGACTTCAGGCTCCGGACGTTGTCCAGGCCGCTGACCTCGAAACGGCCGCCGATAGCCTCCAGTGCCCGGATCGTCGTCAGGCTGCTTTCGATCCAGCACTGATTGTCGTAAAGGCCTTTTTGAGCGAGCCTGGAAGCGCGGTAGACGATGCCCAGGATCTTGGCGTAAAAAACGGCGGTCGGGCAGCAGCGGCCCAGCCAGGACGCAGGCGGGCCGGTGGTCTGATAGGCGTCTTCCGAGGTCAAAAAATGATCCGCCATTACGGGATATCCCTGCCGACTCTGTTTACCAAATTTCCTTCCCAAAGTCGAATGGAATCGGATCGCGGCAAGGGATTCTCGCCACAGAGCCGCATAGGCCACGGAGAACCGCCCAAGTTTTTTTTAGTGCGGATCGAGCTGACACCAAGCGAATGATCAACTAGAATTCAAGAAAAGAATCTGCCATACGATTCATGGTATGGTGCATTAAGAGGAAGAACGAAATCCATCACCATTCACGGCCTGGACGGTCCCCTGGCTGAGTTGATCAAATCCAAGGCGCAATCCGAAGGCATAAGCGTCAACCAAACCATAAAGAACATCCTGGAATCCTCGCTGGGTGTGAAGCCGAGGCAGGCGGGCGGCAAGGGGGGGATTTTGAAGGGTTCTGCGGCAGTTGGACGGAAGCCGATCTGGCCGAGTTCGAGGAGAACACCAAAGAGTTGCGCGAGGTCGACCCGGGGGACTGGCGGTGAAAAAAATCATCAAGAAATCCGGGACGTCCCTGCCGATCAACGACATATGGATCGCCGCCCACGCGCTGGAGACCGGGTCCGTGGTCGTTACATATGACATCCACTTCAAATCGATACCGGGCCTGCGCCTCTGGGAGAGGGCATAAGCCCAAAGCCCCTTTCTCTATCAAAATAGTGCGGTAAATTCCGGGAAACTTGAGCATTAAAGCGATTGAATTCGTAGAAGAAATATGCATCGGATATTTGTAGCGTTTTGAAAAATTAGCAGATGCAACATTGCTGTCACTGTCGTCAAGACGGCGGCAACCAATTTTCGTTGGATATAATCCGGAGACACAATCTATCCAAGCGCGCCCCTATCAAGATCATATCCACACTTTTTTGAAATACGATCTCTTTGGGATTATCTGATCAATACCATCAAAACCGAAGAAACCCCCCGAAGTTTCTATTAATCGCCGACATACAAATTAACGAATTAGGATCATTTGCTATACAAATCGAAATCTGGATAATGCTTTTTCGCGCATACGGGACAAATCCCGTGGCTGAATTTTGCATCTGAATGGGCTTTGAGATAAGATTCGATTCGGTTCCAATAGCCTTGATCATCACGAATATTCTTGCAGATGGAACAAATCGGCAGGAAGCCTCTCAGCGTCTTCACTTCTGAAAGGGCTTTTTTGAGATCTTGAATGACTCGGTCCCGTTCTTTCTCGGCCTCTTTCCGGCGTTCGATCTCTTGTTGCGCAACGGAGAGTTCAAGCTTGATTTCGGCGACCTGCTTCAGGATTGCCAGCACCGGCCGATTGACAAGTTCAACTCCGTTTTTCTTGCTTTGCCAGAATAAATATCCGTATAAGACCGGAAATGCCGCAATGGATATAACGAAGCGGCTGATCAATGTCCCTTTGATGATGCTCCAGTATTGAGCCGTCCCCGCAAACGCTCCTGTAGTAAAAAGAAGCACATCCAGCCACATGACACCCAACAGAGTTAGGAATGCCCGCAGCCATAGTTTCAGATTAAGATTGGGCTTGCCGAGATATTCCCAAGCGATAGCCAGAAAGACGAGATCGAACAAGGTGGCTATAACGGAAGCGGTATTTATGCGAAGGCTGGGCAAGGGAACTGAAGCAATCCGGGCAGTCCCGATGATGTCCATCTGCATGTGCAGGCATGCCGCCACGACAGGCACCATAGCGGATACCCCGACGATGGTTGATATGGCGATTCTCGTTTCGCGAGGGCCGTCAAACACATACACGACGAACACCCCCAGCAGAAGCGAAGTATAAAACACAGTCGAGCCGACCACGAAGGTGATGCCGGCATATTCGACGGTAACGCCCGAATCCGTCACCCATGACATGATGGCTGTAATCCCGCCGATCAAGGCATAAAAATGCACTGGCCCGAATCGATGGCGTAAAGAGTGCGCCCATAGAACCAAAAAATAGACAGCCATGGCCTCAATAATCAAAACCAACACGTCGTTTCCCATGAGCATCCGACTCGTATTTCTATTTGTCCGCGACTGGCTGTATTGTAGCGAACTCGTTCAATTTAGTTTGAACCAAACGAATTGATATGTTGAGAGCTTTTGCGATATCGACCGGCGCCTTTCCTTCTCGGTGAAGTTCCACGATTCGTTTTTCGACTGGCGATAAAAATGCTTTCTGAACCGATGAAGCGCTTGGCTCGGTGGCATGAATTTCCATTTACGACCTCCGCTTAAAAAGTCTGCTGGTTGGTTATGGCCCTTTTCAGGGGCAAATGAATACGGGCTCACAGTACTGGCAAAGCGACGGATTGACCATTCAAAATCCGTTCTAGTTCTGCGTATAGCCGGCTTTCCTCGATCGGTTTTGAAAGGAAGGCTTCAATCCCGTGGTACCTCAGATCCAGGTCTTCTTTCATCCCCGGGTAACCGGAGCTGACCACGATCGGGACATCTTTATTGCGGCTACGGATCTTGGAAATGAGCTCCATGCCGTGCATTTCGGGCATCTTGATGTCCGTCACGATCAAATCGATGCGGGTGGTTTCAATTACGCCCAGCGCCTTTTCGCCGCTGGACGACTTAACCACCTTCCAGGGAGACTTGCGCAACATGCGACCGTAGGCGTTCAGCATGCGCTCATCGTCGTCCACAAAAAGGATCGTTTTCACCGGCCGGCCGAGCCCGTTCTTAATTTCCCGAAGCAAGCGCCGCAGCATCGGCAATTCATTGGCCAGCCAAACGGCCCCATCACCGGCAATCCTCTGTAGTCCCTCCTCGGTGGTCGCATGGGTGGCAAACAAGACGACCGGAACATGTGGGTACTGGGCTGCAAACCGAAGCAACGCCTGCAACCATTCCCAATGAAACACACTCGGCTCCAACAGGAGCACGTCCGGCAGTTCGTCATCCGGTCCCGGAAACTCCTGAATGTTCTGGATGAAGCAAACGTCGAAGCCTTGAGACCGCCCGCACTGTTTGACGGCTTCCATCAGCGCATAACCTTCAACCAGAAACGGGGCAATGATGCACGGTTGTCTCATGAAAATCCTCCTTGCTCAGCTCATGAAAAGTTTTTCCAGGGGTACCGGTTAGCCGTCGGCGTCCGGCTGCGGGAATGTCAGGATCATGACGGCCCCTTTGCCTCGAAACCGTCCGCTCAGCGGTTGGACGTCGATATCGAAACAACTGCCGGGCTGGACACAGACCGATTTCCGGCCCGTTTCAACGCCGGCAAAACCGGTACGCAACTGCTCGTTCACTTCCGGCGGAAACACCTCGAAGGCATTGTCTCCGACGTCGATGGCGAGGCCGAACGCTCGCAACGCTTGCACTTGTCGGTTGACAAATGCCACCATCCCGTCGCTGCTGACACCCAGCACCGGGCATGGAACATCCTCCAGAATCGCATGCGAAAGTTCCAAGGCTTGGTTTTTAAGCTCCAATTCGCGCGTTCGTTCCGCCACGATCACTTCAAGCGTCTCGTTGATTTTGAGCAGTTGCTCGTTTTGATGAAGGACCCGTTCGTGAAGTCTGCGGTTGTCCTGTATCAAATCGTATTGTTGCAAGGCCTGTCTGATTTCAATTTTGAGGTTTTCGTCGTTCCAAGGCTTCAGCAGGAACTTGAAGATATGGCCCTTGTTGATGGCCTCAGTGATAGAGTCAACGTCGGTATAGCCGCTCAGAATGATGCGGATGACATCCGGATGCCGGTCCTTGACCCTCGAGAGAAACTCGACCCCGCTCATCTCCGGCATGCGCTGGTCGGAGATCACCACATGGGCCACCACCCGTTCCAGAAGCGACAGGGCTTCCAGCCCGCTGGACGCGGTCACCAGGCGGTAGCGTTCCTGCCGCAACAGCCGCCGGAGTGAATGCAGGATGTTTTTTTCATCATCCACGCAAAGCACCGTGTGCTCTTTCGGGGAGGAGGGCGTATGGATGGCGGCATCCGCTTCGTTCATGGCCTGCTTTCCTTGGCTACTGAAGATCACTGAAAATGGCCGTGCCTTCCGTGATGGCTGCCTGGAGGGCGGGGTACCAGTCGTTCAGACTGTGGGCCAGCGACTGCAGCTCGGCCGGGAACCCGTTTTTTTCAACCGGCGGGGTTAACGAGCCGATACCGCCACCCCGGGCGTTCACGACGAAATCCGCCAACGCCACCACCGCCGGCAGGAGGGCGGGTCCGGTATCCTCCAGCTTTCCGTGGTGGAGCCGGATCGATTCACTCAAATCCTCGGGCAGCTTCCAGCGTTTGGCCAGGCGGGCACCGATGAAGCAGTGGTCCACGGGAAGCGTCCGGTGTTCGGCTTCGACAAACGTCACCCCGTTTTCCCTTATGAAGGCCCAGACGGCGGCAAACTGCTCCGGAAACAGCTGGGCCAGCAGGATCTTGCCGACATCGTGCAGGAGCCCGCCGACAAAGGCCTCGTCCGGATTGGCCCCTCGGGATTGGGCCGCCAGGAACCGGCTGGTGATCGCCACCGCGGCGGCGTGATGCCAGAAATCCACGATTCGCAGGCCTTCCATCTCCGCCATGCCTTTGAACGCCCGCACCACCGAAATCGACATCACCGCACTGCGCACCGTGTTGATGCCCATCAGCACCATCGCGCTGTAGATATCGCTCATCGGGGTCGAAAAAGAGTAAAATGCGGAGTTGGCCAGCCGCAATAGCTTGGCCGTCATGGCCTGATCCTTCTCGATCAACCGGGCGATCTGCCGTGTGGTGACGTCGGGATCCTGCATCAATCGGTCGACCTCGAAAAGGATCGTCGGCAACGTCGGCACCTCTGCCGCCCGATCGATCCGCTTGATCATATCAATTGCGTCCATTGCCGGTTTCCTCCTGAAACGCCCCCTCATTTATCCTGAACGTAGGTTCTGCCCGGCCGATCCGCACCGGTATTTTCGAATCAACCAGCCCGTGGGAAAATAGGCGCCGCAGCGAGGCGATCGACGAGCATTTGATCCGCGCGCCGCGCGGCAGCAGCAGCCGTCCGTCCTTGAGACGCAGATCACAAGTAAGTTCCATGCCTTCAGCCAGCTGGCCGATCTCAACCCACTGCGGAATGCCCAGCCCTCCTCCGCTGATAGAAGTCGGCACAGACCCACGTTCGATGTATTTCAACAGCGCCCCGACCGCCCGCCGATCGTAGCGGCTGCCGGCTCCCCGCAGAACCGCCTGCTGCGCCCGAGTCTGAAGCACGCCGTTGGCAGCCGTCTTCGCATCCATTCGGCCGTAGACCCCACGGCAGTAATCCCCTGCCACCGCCAGAATGCGGGCGCCGAAAGGGATCGCATCGCCTTTTAAGCCGTCCGGGTAGCCCGAGCCATCGACGCATTCATGGTGGTGGCGCACGATTTCCGCCGCCGGCTGCAATTTTTCGATCGGAGCCAACAAGGCCTCCGCAACCAGAGGGTGATTGCGGTGTTTTCCGCCTCCGACGCCACCGGTTTCGACATCGGTTCTCTCCCGGAAGGGCTCCGGCAGCCCCAACAGCCCGACATCGTGAACGAGAGCCGCCGTTTCGATCTGGCGGACCGCTTCGGGGTCCAGGCCTTCGTCTTCCGCGAGGACACGAGCCAGTTCCGCCGTGCGGCGCATCACCTGTCCCAATTGCGGGCTGAGCGCATCGATCAGGGATGCCACCAGCCGCACGGCATCCATGAAGCTTTCTTCCAGGCGGGCGTTCAAGCGCGAGAGCGCGTCGTTCTTGGCTCGGACCTCGGCAGTCCGCTCTGCGACCCGTTCCTCCAGCACCCGATTCATCTCGTTCAGCCGGCGGTTCTGATCCTGCGTCACCTGCTGCAGGCAGCGGTTTTCCCGGATGAGCCTGAAATGCTCCATGGCTTGACGGGCGGCCGCAATCAGTTCTTCGTCGTTCCAGGGCTTTGTCAGATAGCGATGTATCTCCCCTTTGTTCACCGCCGACACCACCGCCTCCATGTCCGAGTAGCCGGTGAGAAGAAATCGTCCGGCGTCCGGCGCAAGGGTCTTGGCTTGTTCCAGAAACTGAGCGCCGCTCATCTCTGGCATGCGCTGGTCGGATATGATGAGGGCGATGGAATCCGGGTGATGGCGCAGACAATCCAGCGCTTCAGAACCGCTTCCGGCCGTTTGGACCGGGATTCCTTCCTTGCGGAACAGCCGCTGCAACGATTTCAGGATCGAGCCTTCGTCGTCCACCAGCAACACCATCTGAGTGGTCTGGTTTTCCGCCATGGTTCATTCCCCTTGGAGGCGTTGCTGTTCCAGAAATACGCGAACGATCTCCGGGTCCAAAGAGCTTCCGGCGACGCGTTCGATTTCCGCCAGCGCCCGGCGGCGCGTCCATGCCGGTTTGTACGGCCGGGGGCTGACCAGCGCGTCAAAAACATCGGCGACGGCGACGATCCGGGCGGGCAGCGGAATCCCGGTGCCGGTCAGACCGTCCGGGTAGCCGGTTCCGTCCCAGCGCTCATGGTGGCTGCGGGCGATTTCACGCGCGGTGCGGAAGCGGGGGCTGTCCCCCAGGATGACGGCGCCCGCCTGCGTGTGCCCCTTCATGATTTCCCATTCCTCCGGGGACAAGGCCGCCTGTTTCTGTAAAATCCGGTCCGGGATGCGGATCTTGCCGACATCGTGGGTGATGGCGGCCAAGCCAAGGGCCTCGGCCTCGGGAGGCGGCATCCCCAATCCGTCGCCGATGGATTCGGCCAGGCGTTGAATGCGCTGAACATGCCCGCCGGTTTGATCGTCCTTGGCTTCGGCGGCCTTGGCCAGCATCAGGATGCCGTCTCGGACCGTCTGTTCGAGTTCGGCGGTGCGTTGCCGCACCATCTTTTCCAGGTTCAGGTTCAGTTCGGCCAGCTGACGGTTTTGGGCCGCGGTCAATTCGAGCAGTCTTCGATTTTCCCGCACCAACCCATATTGCTCGAATCCCTTGGCCACTACCTTTTTCAAATCCTGCGGTATCCAGGGCTTGAGCAGGTAGCCGAAAAGCTGCGCGCGCTCTATGGCCTCCATGGCGCTGTCCAGGCTGCCATGACCGGTCATCAAAATCCGTGAGACATCCGGCTGCCTCTGCCGGACCATCTCCAAAAAGCGGATCCCGTCCATTTCCGGCATCATGCGGTCGGAGAGCACCACCCCGAACTCTTGCCGATCGAGCAAGTCGAGGCCTTCCCGGCCGCCGGCCGCCGCATGAATGCGGTAGCCTTCGTCGCGCAAAACCCGAACCAGGCTCCCCGTGACACGAGGATCGTCGTCGACGATCAAGAGCGCCGCAGTCATGCCCGCCCCCCAATGTTGACGGCGGTCGTTGTCGGCTCGATGCGGCCGACGCTCGAAGACTCGGCGGCCGTGCTCAGCGGCAGTCGGATTCGAAACTCGGTTCCTCGGCCGACCTCGCTCTTCACCTCAACCGATCCGCCGTGCTTGCGGACGATGTTGTGCACGACGTGCAGCCCGAGGCCCGTTCCTTTACCGATTTCCTTGGTGGTAAAGAAGGGATCGAAAATCTTCGACAGATTCTCGGATGGGATGCCGCAGCCGTTGTCCGCGATGACCACCTCAACGCTGCCGTCGGCCATCTGCGTGCAAATCCGGATCTCGCCCTTTTCCGGTATCGCCTGCGCCGCGTTGACCAGAAGGTTCATGAAAACCTGGTTCAATTGCTGAGGGTAGCCCTGAATCTTGGGTATGTCCCCCAGCTGCTTGGTGACGCCGGCCTTGTATTTGAGTTCGTTCCAGACCACGTTCAGCGTCGACTCGATCCCGCGGTTGACATCCACTTCACATGCCTTATCGACGCCGGGATGCGCGAAGTCTTTGAGATCCAGAACTATTTTTTTGATGCGTTCGGTTCCCTCGCGGCTTTCCTCGATCAACTGGGGGATGTCGCTCAAGATAAAGTCGATATCCACCTGCTGCTCGATGGTTTTGATCTCCTGCAGCCGGAAGTCCAGGCTTTGCGCCGCAATGGCCTGGCCCAAATTTTTCTCAAGCATGGCGGTCAATTGGCGGTAATGCCCAATGAGCCGGACCAGGTCTGCCTGGTAATCCGACAGGGTTTTCAGATTGCTGCTGACAAAGCCGGTCGGGTTGTTGATCTCGTGCGCCACTCCGGCGGCCAACTGGCCCACCGAGGCCATCTTTTCGGATTGGAGCAGCTGCAGGCCGGCCTTTTTCTGAGCCTCTTCCAGGGCCAGCACGCGCTGGCCGACGCGCAATCGGGCCTTGAGTTCTTCCGGGTCGAGCGGCTTGGCGATATAGTCGTCGGCTCCGGCCTCAAATCCGGTCAGAACGTCGGCTCGGGATTCTCTGGCGGTAACCATGATGATGTAGGTATAGCCGCCGGCTTGGGTTTCCCGGATGCGGCGGCACAGCGAGACGCCGTCGAGGCGGGGCATCATCCAATCGATCAGCAGCAGTTTCGGCGCCTCCGGCTTCTGGAGGCACTCCCAGGCTTCCTCCCCGTCGGCGGCCGCAGCCACCTCATAGCCCATTTTCTGCAGCACGCCAGCCAGCAGGCGGCGCGAAGTAGGTTCGTCCTCGGCTATCAGGATGCGCATGACGTTGTCCTTTCGTTTGGCCGAACCGATTCGGCCAGCAAATCGGCAAGGGAGGTGCGCATGGCGTCAGCCAGCGCTCCCAGGTTTCGTTTAAGCCGCGGCAGGCATTGCCGCATGGCATCCAGGTCGCCCTTGCGGCCCATCTGCTCCATCCCGGCAGCAGTCTGCCGCAGGGCCTCGCCGCCCACGTTGGCGGCAGCCCCTTTGATGGCATGCGCCAGCCGGGTGCTTTCCCCGGCATCACCATCCGCGAGCGCGCGTTCCAGGGTCTCGATCTGTGTCGGCATGTCCTCCAAGAATCCTTCGACCACACTGCGGATCAGGTCCGCGTCCCCCAGCAGGCGCTGCTCGAGCACCGCCCGTTCAAATCCGCTCTGCCCCTCAGCAGCCGCCCCCGGCGGTTCTCCGGTGCCAGCCGGCTGCTCCTCCGGCCGGGAGTCTTGCTTCGACAGCCAGCGCTCGACCGCCGCCGCCAATGCCTTGGCGGAGATCGGCTTGGCGACATAGTCGTCCATGCCGGCATCCAGGCAGCGCTGCCGGTCGCCCGGAAGGACGTTGGCCGTCATGGCGAGGATGGGGATTCGACGGTTGCGAACCGCCGAACCCGGTTCGCGGATGCGCCGGGCGGTTTCATATCCATCCATTTCAGGCATTTGCACGTCCAGCAGCACCAAATCCCAGTCCTCGGATTCCAATGCGGCCAGGGCCTCGCGGCCGTTTTCCACCGCCAGCGCATTCAGGCCCAGCTTGCGCAAAATGCCGAGCGCCACCTCCCGGTTGGTGCGGTTGTCATCCGCCACCAAAATCCGCAGCCCGGCCCGCCTCATCTCGCGCACGACATGCCGAGTCAGGATCGGCCGCCGGTCGGCAGCGGCGGGCTGCTCCGCGAGCGCGGCGAGCAGGGTGTCGCGCAGGTCTGACGGCCGCACCGGCTTGGTGAGATAGGCATCGAAACCGGCCTCCCCCAGCCGGCCGGCATCCCCCGGCCGGCCCATGGACGTTAAAACCACCAGCCGCAGGCGATTGAACCCGGGCTCGGCGCGGATCATCCGTCCCAGCGTTTCGCCGTCCATTCCGGGCATCTGCATGTCCAGGATGGCTGCGCGGAAGGGCGCTCCGGCCTGGGCGGCTGCTCTCAGCGCCCGGAAGGCGGCGGCGCCGTCGCCAAACGCCTCAGCCCGGACCCCCCATGCGCGCAGCTGCGCTTGCAGCACCTCCCGATTGGTGGCATTGTCGTCCACCACCAGAATGCGGGCGTCGTGCAGACCAGGATGAGCCGACAGCTTTGGCTTCGAATCGCCGGCTTCGGTTGAACGGGCGAAGGGGACTTTGAACCAGAATTCCGCCCCCTGGCCTTCGGCGCTGTTGACCTGAAGCCGGCCGCCCATTCGATCCACCAGCCGCCGGGAAATGGCCAGCCCCAGTCCGGTGCCGCCGAAGCGTCGTGTGATCGAGGCGTCCGCCTGGCTGAAGCTTTCAAAGATCATCTCCTGCTTGTCCGCCGCAATTCCGATCCCCGTGTCTTTAACGGAAAAGCGCAGAAGGGCCTCTGTTTCGGTTTCGCGCTCCTGCGTTACGCGGATGCAGACCTCGCCGCCGGGTGTGAACTTGACGGCATTGCCACCCAGATTGACCAGAACCTGCCGCAGGCGGCCGGGGTCGCCCCGCAGCGCCGATGGAACGTCGGGTTCGACAAAACATATCAGTTCCAGGCCGCGGTCATGCGCACGCACCGCGAGCATGGAGGCGACGTCGTCCACCAGGACGCGCAGGTCGAAGTCGATGGCCTCCAGCTCCAGGCGCCCCGATTCGATCTTGGAGAAATCGAGGATGTCGTTGATGATCGCCAGCAGCGACTCGGCGCTCGATCGGACGGTTTCGGCATAGCGGCGCTGCTCGCTGCTCAGCCCGGTGTCCAGCAGCAGCTCGGTCATGCCGATCACGCCGTTCATGGGAGTGCGGATCTCGTGGCTCATGGTGGCCAAAAACTGGCTCTTGGCCTGATTGGCCGCCTCGGCTTCCCGAGTCATTTCATTGGCGCGCATCAGGGCGGTTTCCAGCTTCCGGTTGGTTTCGGTCAGTCGGACATTGGCATCTTCGGCTTCAGCTTGGGTCCGCCGCAGCTCCTCTTCGAAACGTTTGCGCTCGGTAATGTCCTCCTTCACCGCGACGAAACTGACGAGCTTGCCCTCCGGCGTGGTCACGGGCGCGATATGCGCACTTTCCCAGAAACAGCGGCCATCCCTGCGCCGGTTGTGAAACTCGCCGGTCCAGACACGGCCGGCCTTGATCGTCTGCCAGAGGTTCTCGTAAAAAGCCGGCGGCTGGCTTCCCGATTTGAGGATGCGGGGGTTTTGGCCGACCGCCTCCTGCAGCGAATAACCGGTGACCTCGCTGAATTTGGGGTTGACATATCGGATGGTTCCGTCGGTATCGGTTATCACCACCGAGACGGATGCCTGGTCGATCGCCTGCTGCAGACGCCGCAGTTCGATGTTTTTCTCCCGCAGTTGGGTTTCGCGCTGCTCGAGCTTCTCCAGCATCGCATTCAGCCATTCGCCCAGCAATTTCATCTCCGAAAACGGCAGCGCGCTGACACGGATCCGCCGGTCGCCGCCCCCGGAATGCATCATGAATTGTTGAAAATGGATGAATCCGCCTTTCAATCGGGAAGCATAGGACCGCCCCACCCAGCCGAGGAGCAGCGCGTTCAGCCCCAGCACCCCGCCGATAAACAACATACTGCGGCGGAAATGACTTTGGGCACGCGACCGTATGGTGTTGATCTCCTCGGTGATCGTTTCCAGGGACACCTCGGCAATCAAGGTCCAGCCCCAATCCCAAACCCCTCGGGCGTAGCACAGCTTGTCGCGCCGCTGTCCCGTCTGCTGGTCAACCTGGGTATAACGATAATAGGCTCCGAGGCTGCTCTCGCGACAGGACTGACGGATGAGGTCGGCCAGGTTGCGTCCGTCCTCCGCAGAAGATGCAAAGAAGGCCGGACCGTCATCGGGAAACAGGAGCGATTGAACCACCGGTCGGTTATCGGAATCCAACACAAGGATGGTGGCGGCTTTTCCCCACGAGAATCCTTCAATGAGCCGGGTGATGTCCTGCTGGACCCGTTTTTCTTCCTCTCCGATCCGTGCGACCGCTCCGATCACCCAGCCGTAGGGTTCGAACCATTTGAGATAGACGATCTCCTGCTCGGCTGCTTCCGTTGCCGCTGATAGCTCCGCCCCGGGTGGATGCGCATCCCGGCCGTCACCGGCGCGGGCGTACCGGTGAATCCTGGGTCCGCTGTCGCGCAGCAACCGGATCAATTCCTTCAGTATCGGCCGGCCGGATGCATCCCGCAGGTGAACCAGTTTTTTGGAATCCGGCAGCCTGGGATCGCAGTAGATCTCCTCGGAGCCGTCACCGGATGCTACGAAGACGTAGCCCGCTGAGACCGTCATCTGCATTCCGCTCAAAATCGCTTTCGCGGCGATCTGCTTGTCGCCGACAGGGATGCCGGCGATTGCCGTGATGCGGTCGATGTGCGCCAGCGAAGCGTGCAGGTTTTCGACCTGAGCCCGCAATTCCTGCTGGAGGACGTGTTCGACCTGAGCCTGCCGAAAGCGGATGTTTAAAAGAAGATCCTCGACGATGGCCAGACATTGGTAGCGCTTGTTGGCGAGAGCCAGCTCTTCGATTTGGGCGACCTCGCGTTCGAAGTTGCGCCAGGCCTCCCAGCCCATCCAGCCCATGATCGGCAGCGAAACGGTCAGCATGACGGCGATCGCCATTTTAGCCGGAAGGGTCACTATGGAAGAAACCGGACCGAATAAAGGGGCCTTCACTTCATATTCTTTCTGGCGTTGCCGCCGGCTTGAAGCGCTTCAAGATCATTTCCGGCTTGTCCGTCGCAATCCAACCTGAGCGCTTTCGACAGAATCGACTGCGCATTTTGTAAAAATCTTTCGCAGGAACCTAAAAATATGGCACCGGTCGTCCGCAGGGCGACTTCCTGTTCGGGGTGAAAGGAGTCGAACAATCCGACAAGCTTTGCCGAAGGGAAGGCACGCCTCAGAGCCAGCGCGACTTCAGCCAGTCGTTCATTTGGTTCCATCAGCAGGATGAGGTTGACCGATTCATGGTTTTCATAACGGGAAACAGTCATTCTCAGTTCCTTATCGGCTCCGATTGAGATAAGAGCAAAAGAAGTGCCACGCTCAGATTCAAACTAACCATCAGAAATTACTTCCTAAATATAAAAACTTCCGCATGGTCGTTAAAAGTCAAAATGATAGTCTGCCGAGAGTAAAGCCTCAATTTGATAGAAGAATGGGACTGCGAAATGGACGACGTGGAAGGTTGAAGCGATGATTCAGAACGGAAAACGGCGTCAGCTTCCGATATTATACTTTTTGATCTTGCGATACAATGTGGCCTCGCCGATCCCGAGTATGCGGGCGGCTCTTGCTCGGCGGTTGGCTCCCTTGGACAAAGCGTTTCGAATGGCTGCGACCTCGAAGGCCGCCATCGAATCGCCCTCGATAGTGGATACTCCCGGCGTTGAACCGGCAGGCGGCGTGTAGATGGATTTCGGAAGATCTTTCGGCCGAATGGCGCCCCGGCTCCCTATCGCCATCGATCGGCGAACGACGTTCTCGAGCTCGCGAACGTTGCCGGGCCAGTGGTGCCTTTCCAATACGCCCAATGTCTCGCGGGGGATCTCCCGTGCGGGCGAGTTGGTTGTGGCGAACCGCTCGCTGAAATATCGGACCAGCAGCCGGATGTCATCGGTTCGGTCCCGCAGGGGCGGCACATTGAGCGTCAACACATTCAGCCGGAAGAACAGGTCCTCCCGGAAGCGGCCCTCCACGACTTCTTGATGCAGATCGCGATGGGTTGCCGCTAAAATGCGCACGTCCACCGGATAGGCCTTGCTGTCCCCGACCGGCCTCACTTCCCGCTCTTGGATAACGCGCAGCAGTTTTACCTGGATCGCGGGCGACAGATCACCCACTTCGTCCAGGAAGAGGGTTCCTCGGTCGGCGGACCGAATCAGTCCCAGAGTAGAAGCATGCGCGCCCGTGAAAGCCCCCTTCACGTGGCCGAACAGCTCGCTTTCCATGACGGTTTGACTGATCGCGCCGCAGTCCATCGGAACAAATCTGTTTTTGCTGCGAGGGCTGTGGTGGTGGATCGCCCTCGCCACCAGTTCCTTGCCGGTGCCGGTTTCTCCCTGGATCAGGATGGTTGCGTCCGACGGTCCCACTTGGGCGATCAACTCCTTTAATTTCAACATCGCAGTGGAGTTTCCCACTAGTTCGGGATACTCGAACCGGTTCTGAAGCTTGCTTTTAAGCTGCTGATTTTCGCAGTTCAACGCCCAGATTCGATGAAGCTGCATCATGCGCGCCTGCAGTGCTTCCGGGGAAAACGGCTTCTCTAAGAAATCGACCGCCCCCAGCTGAATCGCCTCCACCGCTTCCCGGATTCCCCCCCGGCCGGTCATCATCACCACCAGGGCTTCGGGCTGGCGGCTGCGTATCTCCTTTAATACCTCCAGTCCACTCATCCCCGGCATGACCAGGTCCACCAGCGCGGCGTCGATTCGGGTTTGGGAAAGCGTGGCGAGCGCCTCGGTTCCGTTTGAAGCGAATACTATCTGAAAGCCGGTGTCGCTGAAAACCGAACCCAACAGTCTTCTCATTTGCACTTCGTCATCTACGATGAGCATGGAGAAGCGATCGGAATCATTTCCCATGGAAGCTACTCAACTCCTAGATGGTAGAGGGAGAGAATTTTTATAATTTGTATGCACAGCCTCTCTTTTAGACCGGTACCAGCGCTGATACCTTTTCAATCAATTGTTCGGAGGTAAAGGGTTTCATCAGAATCGCATCCGCTCCGAACTGCTCGGCGATGTTCAGGTAGAGATCGGGGCCTTCTCTCCCCGCACCCGATATGGCGATAATTTTTGTCTGCGAACTGGTTTTTCTTATAAATCTGATCAACTCAAGACCGTCCATATCCGGCATAACGACATCGGTAATCACCAGCTGGACCCCGGAGGCTTTGATTTGCTCAATCGCCATTTTGCCGTTCAGGGCTTCAACAACGGAGTGGCCTTCCTGTACAAGGATGATACGGATCAATTTCCTCATTTGGTCTTCATCGTCGACGACGAGCACATGTGCCATCTTGCCGTATACTCCTTCCCGGATCGCTTCTCTGATGAAACCCGGCTTAGCTTGAAAGCGCTTCTCGGACCTTGCGGGCAAGAAGCTCTCTCGTGAACGGCTTCTGCAGAAAATGGATCCCCTCGTCCAGTACCCCGTGGTGGGCGATCACATTGGTCGTATAGCCCGACATGAAGAGGCATTTGAGCCTCGGCCGCAGGGCCTGGAGTTTTTCCATCAGCTCGCGGCCGTTCATCTCCGGCATCACGATGTCGGTCACCAGTAAATGGATGTCCGCGGTGAATTCCCCGGCTCTCCGGATCGCCTTCCCCGGGCTGTCGGCCGCTATCACCGTGTAGCCCAGCTCTTCGAGCAAGTTTCCGGCAAATTTGAGAAGGGCGGCCTCGTCTTCGACCAGTAACACGGTTTCCGAACCGGTGGGCACCTCGCCGATTGGGATCGGCCGTCTGGCTTCGAGAGACTGCGATTCTACCCGGGGCAGATAGACCTTGAATGTCGACCCCTGGCCGGGCTCGCTGTAAACATTGATGAACCCGTTATTTTGTTTGACGATCCCGTAAACAGTCGATAGCCCGAGGCCGGTCCCCTTTCCGATCTCCTTGGTGGTATAGAAGGGCTCGAAAAGCCTTTCCAGGGTTTCCTTGGACATTCCGCAGCCGTCGTCGCTGACCGCCAGCATGACGTATGACCCTGGTGCGAACCCGGCGTGGGCTTGGCAGTAACGGGAGTCCAGTTCGATATTTTCGGTTTCGATGGTTATCTTGCCGACTCCGGAAATGGCGTCCCGGGCGTTGACGGCCAGATTGGCGAGAATCTGGTCGATCTGCGAGGGATCGACTTTGACAGGCCAGAGGTTAGTGGCCGGCTTCCACAACAGGTCGATGTCTTCGCCGATCAACCGTTGCAGCATTTTCAAAACGCCTTCGATGGTTTCATTGAGATCGAGAACCACCGGGGCGATGGTCTGCTTGCGAGCGAAGGCCAGCAGCTGCCGGGTGATGGCCGCCGCCCTCTGTGCTGCCAACCTGACTTCCTCCAAGTGAATTTGGATCGAATGATCGGCTGGCAGTTTCAAGATGGCCAGCTCCGTGAACCCCATGATGACCCCCAGCATGTTGTTGAAATCATGCGCAACTCCGCCCGCCAACCTTCCGATCGCCTCCATCTTCTGCGCCTGGCGGAATTGGTTCTCCAATAGGCGCTGCTCGGTGATGTCTCGATGGCTCCCGCGGCGCCCCATGAAAACGCCTTCTTGGGAATAGACCGCCCAGCATTTGTGGTTGATCCAGCGAGTCTCGCCGGTCCGGGTGACGATACGAAAATCCAACTCCCTCATCGCTGGGGTCCGGGCCTTCGTCTCTTCGCCATGCGCTTCCATAATTTTTCGATCGTCGGGATGCGTGATATCAAAGAGCGCCCTTGGATTGTCGATAAAAAAGGAAGCGGGGTAGCCCGACACCCTTTCGCAGGACGGGGAAACATAGGCATATCGTTCGTTCGGATCGGTCCAGAATTCCCAGTCATACGTGTAATCCGCCACCAGCCGGTAGCGTTCGTGGCTCTCCCGCAGAGCGGTTTCCGCCTGGACGCGCTCGGTGATGTCGTCATGGGCGACCACAACCCGCCGCGGACCGGGTCCTGGAAACGAGGTGACGCGCGCGACAAACCAGCGCTGGATATCCGGCGAATGGCAGGGATATTCAAGGGAAAAGAATTTTAGGGCTCCGGATAAAACCGCCCGAATGCCTTTTCCGAATGCGCCGGCCTGATCTGAATTCTCCCCTCTGGCGTTGTCGCAGACCTGAAGATAATTGACCCCCTCCGAGACCATGTCGGCCGAAAGGATTCCGTTCTGCTCGGCGAACTCCCGCCACGACCGGTTGACCAGCAAAATGGTTCCCTTTTCGTCCAGCAGGGCGATATTGGAGGAAAGGCCGTCCAGCGCGGAGCTGAGAAAACGCTCGGATTCCCGAAGCGCTTCCTCGGCCTGCTTGCGGGAAGCGATGTCGTGGTAAACTCCAAGAACATGCGTTTTTTTATTGTAGATGATCGGAAAACCGGTCGACTCGACCCATACGGTAAGCCCCTCGAGTGTTATCAGGCGGTGCTCTCTTCTGGGGACGGCCCGGTTTTCAATTAAACAGCGTTGGACCCTCTCCGCCGATCCCTCGCGATCCTCGGGATGAACCAAATCCAGATAGTTCCTTCCGACCAGATCTTCGACCTTGGATGCCTGCAGGAGGAAACATGCTGCCGGATTGGCATAAACAATCCTGCCTTCGATGTCCCTGACCAGCATCGCTTCTACTGTAACTTCCACCAGCGCTCGATAACGATCCTCGCTTTCCTGTAAGGCCATTTCGCCTAATTTGCGCTGGGTGATGTCCGTGTGGGTGCCGAGCATCCTAAGCGGCTTCCCATCGGCGGTTTGTTCCACCAGTTTTCCGAGCGAGAGGATCCACTTCCAATCACCGCTTTTGGTGCGCTGCCGGAATTCGATCCGGTATTCTGCCCGCCGGCCGGCTACGTAATCTTGGTATATCCGGTAAACCCGGTCGCGGTCTTCGGGGTGCAGCCGCTCGCGCCAGGCAGCATTCGTTTCGATGAACTCCGATGGCTCATAACCGAGCATGCGCGCATACTCATCGTTGACCACACAATCTCCGGTTTGAACGTTGAGATCGTAGAGCCCCTGGTCGGCTGCGGATAGAGCTAAGCGCAGGCGCTCTTCACTCTCCAGAATAAACCGCTCGGCCCTGCGCTCCTCGGTCTGATCGCGAAAGACGAGCACCACTCCGAGAATGACGCCCGTATCGCCCAGGATGGGTGCGCCGCTGTCGGCAATGGGCCGCTCGGTGCCGTCCCGGGCGATCAGCAGCGTATGGTTGGCAAGGCCCTTCACTCTGCCGTCGCGGATCACCCGCTCCACGGGGTTCTCGACATTGGCCCGGGTTTCTTCGTGGATTATCCGGAAGACGTCCCTCAACGGCTTGCCCGTCGCTTGCGCTTCGCTCCAGCCGGTGAGGGTTTCGGCCACCCGGTTCATCGTTCGAACCCTGCCTTCCGTATCCGTGGTCACGACCGCATCGCCGATGCTGTAAAGCGTCGTGCGAAAAATTTCCTGGTTTTCGCGATGTATGCGTTCGGCCTCGTAAAGTTTCTTATAGAGATGCGCCTGGCGCTGCTGATAGTGATTCGTGACGACGGCAACGACCACCAATACCAACGCCCCGACGATCACGGTGATCGTTCCTGCCCGATAGCGGGCCTCGGACAGGATCTCCTCCGCGTCCACCTTGGCCACCATGTGCCAGGGGGAGCCGGGGATCGGCAGGAGCTCGGCCATGACGCCAACGCCGCGGTAGTCCTTGCCTTCGAATCTCCCCTGCCGGCCGAGCGCGGCCTGCGCGGCCGGCAGGGGCGAGAGCGCAAGCGGTTTCCGCAGGGACAAGGCCGTACCGGCTTGGTGGCGAAGCTCGTTTAGGAATACAATCCCATCCCCCTCGCGCTGAACGAGCAGCGTTTCGGCGCTGCGGCTGGGCGTCGGCCAGGACTGAATCAGTGGATAGAGATAGGCCTGCGCGTTGCTGCGCAAAACGACCACGGCCAAAGGAAGTCCACCGGCGCCTGCTACCGCCGCGGCGGCATCGATATGGATGACCCCGCTGGGGCTCCGGAAAAAGTCTGAAAAAACGACCTCCCGGCCGGAGGCCGCCGTTTCGACGGCCCGCCGAGTGGCTGGGTCCACCGGGTCCGGTTCGTCGTTCACGCTCAGCAGGAGCTTCCCCTCCGGATCGAGCAGGAGTGCATTGTAATAATCGTGCGCTGCCGCGGTGGCATGCAAGCTTTCTTTAATCCCGTTCCGGAGAGTCTGAGAGGCGTCATCTTGAATGAGCTGCTCGACGGCGGCGATCACCAGGGGGTTTTTTGAAAACGCGCCAATGTCTGCCAGGCGCTGTTTCCGCCATTCCAGAATCTGATCGCGCTTGAGCCGGCCGATGGCGGAGATCTCCTCGTATCGCTTCTGCCGGATTTCTTCCGCCTCTTTTCGATAATACCCATAGCCACCGCTCAGGAGAGTCAAGACAATCAGGATTAGGCCGGCAATCCAAACTTTATGAACGAGCCCGGTGAAGGGATTATGGGAAACCATGGGTAGCCCTCCTTGGGAGAAGGCGTTGCATAATTCCCGGCAGACATCGGGAATGAAATCCTATCTACTACGTATTGTATTGGATGGAGCTATTTGGGGCAATCGGCCTTGGCTGAAATTGGTATAGGCGCAGGACTACACGAGAGGCGGGGCGAGGGTGGAGGAGCGCGACATCAATAACCCAATCAGACTATTCCATGCTCTATCGCGTAGCGGACCATTTCCTTGTCGTTGTGCACACGAAGTTTTTTCCATATGCGAGTATGGAAGGTGCTGACCGTTTTCGGGCTCAGCGACAACTCTGCTGCTGCTTCACGTATCGACTTTCCCGCGACTAGCAGCTTCATTACGGCATATTCCCGATTTGACAGTTTGCCGTGATACGGCCTGTCTGTCTGATCAATTTCAGCGGCGAGTCTCTCGGCCATGCTTGGGCTGACGTATCGGCCTCCCGCAACCACCTTCTCGATCGCTTTGACCAGCTCCTCAGGCGCAGCCTGCTTGTTCAGGTAGCCCCTGGCTCCTGCCTTGAACACCCGAACAGCCATCTGATCTTCCGGAGCGCTGCTCAGCACCAGAACCGGTATGTCGGGATGCTCCCGGCGCGCCTCCGAGAGCACTTCCAGGCCGCTGCGGCCCGGCATAAAGATATCCAGGACAAGCGCGCTCCACTTCCGCCGGCGCAGACAATCCAGGGTTTCCTGAGTGGTGGCCGCCTCGCCGAACTGCGCATCCGGAAACTCATCCTCTAGAATTTGAATCAACCCCTTCCTTAATAAAGCATGGTCGTCTGCAATCAGAATTTCCATGTTATTGCTCCCACCGCATCATCATCGATTCGACAGCGGAACACGCATTTCGACCGTCGTCCCCGCTCTCGGACTTCCCAAAATTCTAAATTGTCCGCCCAGCAACAACGCGCGCTCGCGCATGCTGGCCAAACCCAAGGAGGTTGGTTTGTCAATGGATTCCAGGGGGAGGCCGCCGCCGTTGTCTTGGATTCTCAAAACGAGTTGGCTGCCTTTTATCCGCAAAAGGATTTTTACCCGCTTAGCATTCGAATGCCGCATCACATTGGTCAGGGCCTCCTGCAGAACACGAAAGACGGCGATCGAAACCTCGGGGTCTTTGATGATTTCATCACGGGGGGCATTTATATCGCATTCGATGCCGGTGAGCGTCTGGAAATTCCGCGCCTGCCACTCTATGGCGGCAAACAGCCCCAGGCTGTCCAGCACCGGCGGTCGCAGCTCGGTGGCGATTTTTTGCACACAGCTCATCGCCCCTTCCACGTTGTCCTTCATTTGGGCCAGGCGGTCCATAATCGTCTCGAGCGCATCGGTTTTATGGGGAGCGGTCAATCGGCGTTCCAGCCAAACCAGGTCGATTTTCAGCCGCGTCAATTCTTGAGCCAGGACGTCATGAATTTCGCGGGCGATGTGGCTGCGTTCTTTCTCGATGGCGGCCTGGATTTTTCCGGCCATGCCCCGCAGCTGTTCGCTTAAGGCCTGTACCTGCCCTTCAGCCTGGATGCGTGCGCTGATGTCGCGAATCACCATGCTGGTGAACAGTTGTCCCTCCGGGCCGGCAAAGATCGCCGATGAGATTTCGCCTTGGAATTTGGTCCCGTCCTTGCGAACGAACGTCAACTCGCCCTGGAACCGGCCCGTCCGGGCGCGCTCTTCCAATGCCGGTTTCAGCCGGATATCCGAAACATCGACGACGCCGCTTCTCCCGACCCTGACCAACTCCTCCTCTGAGCGTCCGAACATTCTGCAAGCCGCCTCGTTGGCCGAAAAAACCCGGCCATCCGGGGCGGTCAGCAGCACGGCATCCAGGCTGCTGTCGACCAGCGAACGGTAGCGCTCCTCGCTACGCTGTAAGGATTCCTCGGCCAGCTTGCGACCCGTGATGCTTTCGTGGGCAACCACCACTAGCATGGCGCCTTGGCAGGTAAAGCGCGTCGCATGGGCGTTGAACCAACGCCGCTCGTCGGGCGAATGACAAGGGTATTCAAGTGCAAACTCGTCCAGCTCGCCCTTTAGAATCCTGCGCACGGCGGCAGAGAACGTGGCGGCTTGTTCGGCATCGGCGCCGCGCACCGCATCGCATACGGCCAAGTAATTGGCGCCCACACAAACGGTTGCGGGCTTCGGATGGTTCGATTCCGCGAAACGGCGCCAAGCGCGATTGACAGCGGCGATGGATCCGGTTTCATCCAAAATGGCTATATGGGCGGAAAGCGCATCCAGTGCAGCGGCCGCAATCATGCTCCCGGTTTTAGTTTGGGAGCTGGTTCTCCGTGGCATAGATAATCCTTCCGGAGGGTATGATCTCATTCCCGGCCGATTGGTTGATAACATAATACCGGATTTTGATGAAGGCGAATTGAAATGACCCCATCCGATTGCACAGTTTAGACTGCTAAGCGTCTTACCCCGCCGCGGCGGGGATTTATCCCCAGACTAACTGAAAATTGCTATTTGAAATCATTCATAAATTTTGAAGTTAGTTGGAAGATCAGAGTGTACCACTCGAGGAATAATATGCGGTTTTTATCCGAAGTGGGAAATAAAATACAGGGAATCAGATTCTCCCAACACAATCAAACTGAGCACATTCGTGCCTAAGTCCAATCCCGGCTCGGGCCATAGCCAGGGTTGGTTTAGCAGAT
>CAYRUF010000013.1:0-84834 GCA_964427375.1 uncultured Desulfatibacillum sp.
GTGAAGATGCCGTCTACCCGCGAAAAGACGGAAAGACCCCGGCACCTTTACTACAACTTGACATTGAACTTTGAAATCGTATGTGTAGGATAGGTGGGAGGCTGTGAAATTTCGACGCTAGTCGGGATGGAGCCAACCTTGAAATACCACCCTTACCGTTTTAGGGTTCTAACTTCGACCCGTTATCCGGGCGAAAGACAGTGTCTGGTGGGTAGTTTGACTGGGGCGGTCGCCTCCCAAATTGTAACGGAGGCGCGCGAAGGTTCCCTCAGGCTGATTGGAAACCAGCCGTGGAGTGTAAAGGCATAAGGGAGCTTGACTGCGAGAGAGACATTTCGAGCAGGTACGAAAGTAGGTCTTAGTGATCCGGCGGTTCCGAATGGAAGGGCCGTCGCTCAACGGATAAAAGGTACGCCGGGGATAACAGGCTTATCGCCCCCAAGAGTTCACATCGACGGGGCGGTTTGGCACCTCGATGTCGGCTCATCACATCCTGGGGCTGAAGCAGGTCCCAAGGGTTTGGCTGTTCGCCAATTAAAGTGGTACGTGAGCTGGGTTTAAAACGTCGTGAGACAGTTTGGTCCCTATCTTTCGCGGGCGTAGGATATTTGCGGGGAGCTGTCCCTAGTACGAGAGGACCGGGATGGACGAACCTCTGGTGTTCCAGTTGTCGCGCCAGCGGCAGCGCTGGGTAGCTAAGTTCGGAAAGGATAACCGCTGAAAGCATCTAAGCGGGAAACCTACCCCAAGATCAGATATCCCTCCCGTTGGGAAACCAGCGGGACTCAAGGCCCCTCGAAGACTACGAGGTTGATAGGCCAGGTGTGTAAGTGCGGTAACGCATTTAGCTTACTGGTACTAATCGGCCGTGCGGCTTGGCCACAAAATAATTTACACGACCGCAAGACGCTGGTGGCTACCATCGCATGTAAATTGTCTGATTCTGACATTGTCATCGTTTTTCGGTGGCTATTGCGAAGAGGAAACACCCGTTCCCATCCCGAACACGGAAGTTAAGCTCTTCAGCGCCGATGGTACTGCACGGAGTCCCGTGTGGGAGAGTAGGTCGCCGCCGAAAGTTTTTAATAGCCTGGGTCTTTGAAGATCCAGGCTATTTTTTTTTGCCCTGCAAATGGGCTAAAATGCGGTAGCGATAGTGGGTTGATTCGGGCTCGATTTTCTGAGATTCACAGTGGGAATGGAGTATTTGCCTATAAAGTATAAAAAGGACCCAGACACCAATCTAAGTCCTTGATTTCATGGTGCGCCCGGCTGGACTTGAACCAGCGGCTTTCAGCTCCGGAGGCTGACGCTCTATCCCCTGAGCTACGGGCGCGTATAACAGCGCAACTGAAATTAATAGTTTAACAGGATGGGTTAGTCAAGAGCGAAAAACGCTTCATCCCGGCTGCACTGAAGCTTTTTCAAATGTTGCCTTGGCCTCACCCACCACATAGAGGGAACCGGCCACCAACGTCAGGCTTTGCGGCGCGGCGGTTTTCATGGCATAGCGGAGCGCGCTTCCAACGTCAGCTATAATATGAATATCGGAGACCAGGCTCCGCGCGGTCGCCGCTAATTTTTCCGGAGGGAGTGCGCGGTTGATTTTTGCCTGGGTGACGATCAGTCGAGAGGCGTGGGGCAGCAGCAGACCCAACATGGCTTCATAGGGCTTGTCATCAAGGATGCCGATGATCATTGTGATTTTACGGTGGCTGAAATGCAGAGCCAAATGCTGAGCGAGCTGCCTGGCTGCTGCGAGGTTGTGGGCGCCATCCAGCATGACGAGGGGGTCTTCGCAAACCAGCTCCAGGCGTCCGGGCCAGCGGTTGGTTATCAGGCCCTCACGGATGTTCGCGGGGCTGAGACGGGCGGCCTTCTTCATCAGAAGCTCGCAGGCGGCCAATGTCAAAGCGGCGTTTTCAACCTGGTGGCCCCCTTGAAGGCTGCTCGCCATATCGGGCCAGATGTGGTTCAGGCCGTAATAGGTGAAACGGCCGCCGCCGGCTTGGCGAACACGGAACTGAGCCCCGAGACGGAAAAGAGGCGCCGATCGTTTCAGTGCCATTTCGGCAACGACGGCGAAGGCGGACGCCTGCCTAACTCCGGTGACCACAGGCCGGCGGCGCTTAATGATGCCGGCTTTTTCAAAGGCGATCTCCCGCAGGGTGCGGCCTAAATATTCGCGGTGTTCCAGAGATACATTCGTGATGATCGACAACACCGGCGTGAGGACGTTGGTAGCATCCAAACGGCCGCCCATGCCGGTTTCAATTACCGCCCAGTCGACCTTGCGGCGGCTGAATTCATCAAGTGCCATGGCAGTGGTGAACTCGAAAAACGTGGGATCGCGACCGAACGGAACAGCCTTTCTCGCCCGCTGGTAGAGCCGCACGATATCTGCGTCGGTGATCTCGGCTCCGTCGATCTTGATGCGTTCATTGAAACGAACGAGGTGGGGCGACGTATAGAGGCCGACTCGGTAGCCGGATCGCATGAGGATGGCTGCAAGATTCGATGCCACCGAGCCTTTTCCGTTGGTCCCGGCTACGTGGATGCAGGGGTATTGGCGATGGGGGTCTCCTAAGTTGGCCAGCATCCTGCGGATGGTGGCGAGCCCTAGCTGGATTCCGAATCGCCTCAAGGCAAACATGCGATCGAGGCATTCCGTGTGCGATTGGCGATGGGGCATCTGAATGAAAAAACCCGGCGGGGATCCCACCGGGTTCTCTACCTGTCGGGTTGAAGGGGTTAACGCCGGCGCGCGGCTCGCGCTGCGGCAATGCGTTCTCTTCGCTGCGCTTCGCGTTGCTTGCGGCGCCGGTGCTCGCTCGGCTTTTCGTAACTCTTTTTGAGCTTTAAACGCTTGAAGAGCCCGTCATTCTGGATTTTCTTCTTCAGAATGCGCATAGCCTTTTCGATGTCATTGTCGATGACTTTGACTTCGATTTCCTTCAAAAATATCGCCCCTTTCCTGCCCTTGGGAAGCAACGTTAAGACGTTTTCCCACCGGTTATTTTAATAACAAATTATAGAACTGAACCAATACTGGATAATTTCAGTCTTTGCAAGAAAAAAAGTTAAGCCGAATTCAGGGCCATAATTGGCTTGACACCATCGTGCCCTTCCGCCATACTCTGGCTCCATTAATTTGAGATCTTGCTTGGTTATCCACCACATTTCCAAAAGGAGGCCATCCGATGCGTTTGATTCTTTTGGGCGGACCTGGGGCCGGCAAAGGAACTCAGGCCAATTACATCAAGGAGCGCTACCAGATTCCTCAAATTTCCACGGGCGACATGTTGCGCGCCGCTGTCAAAGCAGGGACGGAGTTGGGCAAACAGGCCAAGGGCTTCATGGATTCGGGAGGGCTGGTGCCGGACAGCGTGATCATAGGCTTGGTCAAAGAACGGATCCAGGAAGCAGACTGTCAGAAGGGCTTTTTGTTCGACGGCTTCCCCCGGACCATCCCCCAGGCCGACGCCATGAAGGATGCGGGGGTGGATATCGATGCGGTCGTCGATGTCGACGTTCCTGATGAAGAGATTATCAAGCGGATGAGCGGTCGACGGGCCCACCTTGCAAGCGGTCGCACGTATCATATCATTTTCAATCCACCCAAAGTTGCCGGTAAGGACGACATTACCGGCGAGCCTTTGGTTCAACGCGACGACGACAAGGAAGAAACCGTCAAAAAGCGTTTAGAGGTTTACCATAATCAGACTGAGCCTCTGATCGATTACTACCGGAAGTGGGAGGCCTCCCAAGATAAACGGGCGCCGAAATACATCCATATCCACGGAATCGGCAAGGTTGAGGAGATTCGCGATAAAATATTCGCGGCTCTGGATCAAAAAAAATAGGGAACGCACTCAAGTCAAAATCCTGCCTTCGATTGAATGGAGGCAGGATTTTTTTATGAAGGCTGACTGCAGATGGCACGGCCGCGTCCGTGATCGATGATAATCCGTCCACGGTTTTTCGCATCGAAAAACACGAAACTGCTTGACAGCCATGGCTTGGGAATATTAAAATTGAACATCAGATTCAAGGAAGTGGTCAACCCGCCGTCTGTGAGGATTCTTTTTTCACTATACGCCTTAACATCCTCCTGCACAACCGACATGGATCCTGTCCGTTCACGAATAAACTTTAAGCAGGTCGGTTGATTTTTCCCTTTTGGGTTGCGTTGATAAATCCGGATCCGTTCGAACGCATTCTGTTAGCATGCAACAGCTTCGTGGATTGCCATAGCGATCCAACGAAGGGCCTGTAGAGTGAAGACCACCAAACCGGCCGCTTTAAGGCGCCGATACCGCCGGCGGGCTATCGATCGCTCGCTGAAAAATTGAGGGGAACTGGTTTAATGAACATCGCGGAACTCAAAGAGAAAAAGATCAACGAACTGATGCAGATGGCCAGGCAGTTCAACATCGAGGGCGCCTCCAATATGCGCAAACAGGAACTCATGTTTGCCTTGCTGCAGGGGCAGATTGAAAAGAACGGCATGATCTACGGGGAAGGAACTCTGGAGATCTTGCCGGACGGATTCGGTTTTCTGCGATCGCCCAGCTCCAACTATCTGCCCGGCCCGGACGATATCTACGTTTCGCCTTCCCAAATCCGGCGATTTAACTTGCGCACCGGGGATACCATTTCCGGGCAAATCCGCCAGCCCAAAGAGTCTGAGCGCTATTTTGCGCTGCTGAAGGTCGAGGCCGTAAATTACGAAGACCCCGAGGTGGCTCGCGACAAGATTTTGTTCGACAACCTGACCCCGCTTTATCCCGAACGGAAGATGGGGCTGGAAACCGATTCGGATAATTACTCCACCCGGATACTGGATCTCATGGTCCCCATCGGCTTCGGGCAGCGCTGTCTCATCGTTTCCCCGCCGCGGTCCGGTAAAACCATGCTGCTTCAGGCCATTGCCAATTCCATTATCAAGAGCCACAAGGACGTGGTGCCGTTTGTGCTGTTGATCGACGAGCGGCCGGAAGAGGTGACCGACATGGAGCGCACGGTGAACGCGGAGGTCATCAGTTCGACATTCGATGAGCCTGCCGAGCGGCATGTGCAGGTGGCCGAGATGGTCATCGAAAAGGCCAAACGGCTGGTTGAGCATAAAAAGGACGTGGTCATTCTGTTGGACAGTATCACCCGGCTGGCCCGCGCGCACAACTCGGTGGTGCCGCCCAGCGGCAAGATTCTTTCCGGTGGGGTCGATTCCAACGCGCTGCAGCGACCCAAGCGCTTTTTCGGTGCTGCCCGCAATATCGAAGAAGGCGGCAGCCTCACCATCATCGCCACTGCCTTGGTGGATACCGGCAGCCGCATGGACGAAGTCATCTTTGAAGAATTCAAGGGAACCGGCAATGCCGAAATCCAGCTGGATCGCAAGCTGGCCGACAAACGGGTCTTCCCGGCGGTCGATATCAAGCGTTCCGGCACCCGCAAGGAGGAGCTGCTGCTGCCCGAAGAGGTGCTCAACCGGGTCTGGATCCTCCGCAAGCTGCTTACCACGCTCAACACGGTTGACAGCATGGAATTTTTACTTGAAAAAATGAAGGGAACCAGAAATAATAAAGATTTCCTGAATTCCATGAACGCTTGATCACAACGATTCACCAGACCATTAGACCGCCAAAAAGGGGGTTCAGATTAGATGAAAGCAGACATCCATCCCACGTACCAACCGACCCAGATTCGCTGCGCCTGCGGCAATGTCATCGAGACCGGATCCACCAAGGATAACATCACCGTTGAAATCTGCTCCAATTGCCACCCGTTTTTTACCGGCAAGCAGAAGCTGGTCGATACCGCCGGACGCATTGAACGCTTCCGCAAGAAATATCAAAAGTTCCAAAGCAAGGAAAAAACGTCCTAATCGCATTCTCCATGGAGCTTCGTCCGGAGAGCCGGTTCAGCTGGAAGAGGCCGCCGCCTCCGGCTTAGCGTTCCAACCGCCCGATGAGGGGGCGGGGTGCCAGCCCGACGGGCTCCGAACCTGCCGAACGGGCAGGAAATCCTGCTCGGATGAGCCTGCGAGCGTTGCGGAGCGATGATCCCCCAGCCCGCATTGCCTGCGGGCTTTTCTTGTGGGCTGCGGCAAAGGTGTCGGGTCTATGTTTGACAAATTGGAAGGCGTCGAGCAACGCTACATTCAACTGGAGCAGCGCCTGAGCGACCCGGCCGTCATCGCCAACCGGGACGCCTATCAGAAAGCGGTTCGCGAGCATTCGGAGCTCGGCAAAATCGTTGTCGCGTTCCGCCGCTATAAAGATGTTGTCAGCCGAGTCGAGGAAAGCCGGCAGCTCCTGAACGATGAGGATGCGGAGATCCGGACTCTTGCGAAAGACGAACTGGCGGCGCTGACGGAGGAGAGGGATCAACTGGAGAATGAACTGAAGATCCTGCTTCTGCCGAAAAATCCCAACGACGACAAGAACATTCTTTTGGAAATTCGGGCGGGCACCGGCGGCGAGGAGGCGGCGCTGTTCGCCGGCGATTTGTTCCGCATGTACGGCCGATTTGCTGAAGCGTGCGGCTGGAAGGTTGAAATCCTCTCCCAGCATTCAACCGGGGTCGGCGGCCTGAAAGAAATCATCGCCATGATTCAGGGGCGGGGCGCTTACAGCGTCCTGAAATACGAAAGTGGGATCCACCGCGTGCAGCGGGTTCCGGTCACCGAAACCCAAGGGCGCATCCACACATCCGCCGTTACCGTAGCGGTTCTGCCGGAGGCCGAGGAAGTGGATGTGGAAATACAGCCGAACGATCTGCGCATTGATGTCTACCGTTCGGGAGGCCCCGGCGGCCAGAGCGTCAACACCACCGACTCGGCCGTGCGGGTCACCCATCTGCCTTCGGGGCTGGTGGTCATCTGCCAAGACGAGAAATCCCAGCTCAAGAATAAAAACAAGGCCCTCAAGGTGCTGCGCGCGCGTCTGCTCGACAGGAAGGTTCAGGAGCAGGAAAATAAGCGCGCCGAGGAACGTAAAAGCCAGGTCGGGACGGGTGACCGCAGCGGCCGCATCCGAACCTACAACTTTCCTCAAAACCGGGTCACCGACCACCGCATCGGCGTGACCCTATACAAATTGGACAGCATCATGCAAGGCGACATCCGTGAGCTGATCGAACGGCTGACTGCCCACTTCCAGGCGCAATCGCTTCAAAATGCCGAACCCGCCGCTCCGCACTAACTCTGAATGGACGATTCTGCAGGTCCTGCAGTGGGCTCACACTTATTTCAAGAATCGTGGGATCGAAAGCCCGCGCGCCGCCGCCGAAATCCTGCTGGCTCATGCCCTCGGGACCGATCGAATTCATCTTTACATGCACCATGACCAGCCCTTGGACCCGGCCGAACTCGCGCGCTTCAAGACGTTCATCCGGAGGCGCCTGCGACGGGAACCGGTCGCCTATATCGTCGGCCATAAAGGATTTTGGTCCCTAGACCTGAACGTGACGCCAGCCGTGTTGATCCCCCGGCCGGAAACCGAACGGCTGGTGGAAGCGGCCCTGGCGTGGCTGGCCCATCGAGGCTCCGGCGCAGCCGCCGATGTCGTGGATTTGGGGACTGGCTCCGGCGCGATCGTGGCGGCCATTGCCTCTGAAGCGCGTGCGCACCGGTTCTTTGCTTCGGATATTTCGTCGGAGGCCATCGCGATGGCTCGAGGCAACGCGGAGGCGGCTGGTGTCGCCGGGAATGTGCGCTTCTTCGTGGGGGATTGGCTCTCCGCCGTGCGCCCGGGCCCGATTTTCGACCTGATCCTATCCAATCCACCCTACATTGCCTCGGGGACGTGGCCCGATTTGCAGCCGGAGATCGTGCATTATGAACCGAGACTGGCGCTCGACGGTGATGAAGACGGGCTGCGAAGCTACCGCGCCATCCTCGGCGCGGCCCACCGCCATCTCAAGCCGGGCGGCGCCCTGATGTTGGAAATCGGTTGTGCGCAGCGACAGGCGGTTCAGATTCTTGCGGAGCAGAGCGGAGCCTACGACACCTTTACCTGCATCCAGGATTATAGCGGCCATGATCGCGTGGTGGCGATGCACAAAAAAAATATTGCATCTGCTCAGGAAGACTGCTAATAAAACCTGTTCCAGTTAAATTGGAGAGTTAGCATCCATCACACACGCCACCGGACTCGCCCCCCGGTGCCTCCTGCAGTCGAGGCTGGGGTGGGAATGACGGCGGCGGCGGACAAAACCGAAATGAAGGGAGAATGAAAAATGGCGTATGTCAGCATGAAGGAGCTGCTTGAAGCCGGAGTGCATTTCGGCCACCAGACCAAGCGGTGGAACCCGAAGATGAAACCCTATATCTTTGGCGCTCGCAACGGAATTTATATCATCGATCTGCAAAAGACCGTCAAAATGTTTAAAACCGCTTATGATTTTATAGTGGAAACGGCGGCGGCCGGACGATCCGTTCTATTCGTCGGGACCAAGAAGCAGGCCAAGGAAGCCATTTATGAGGAGGCCAACCGCGCCGAAATGTTCTACGTTCAGAACCGTTGGCTCGGTGGAATGTTAACCAATTTCCAGACGATCCGCAAGAGTATCGAGCGCCTGAACTACCTCAACACGATTCACAACGACGGCGCCATCAACTTGTTTCCCAAGAACGAACGCATCAAGCTCGCCAAGGAGCGTGAAAAACTCGATGATAACTTGGGGGGCATCCAGAACATGGGTCATCTGCCCGGGGCCCTTTTCGTCATTGATCCCAAGAACGAGGCGATTGCGGTGCATGAAGGCCGTCGGCTCAAGATTCCCATTGTGTCCATCGTCGACACCAACTGTGATCCGGACCAGATCGATTACCCGATTCCGGGCAACGACGATGCCATTCGGGCGATCCGGCTGATGACGTCGCGCATGGCTGATGCGTGCATTGAGGGGCGGCAGAAATGGATGGAGCGCCAGCAGGCCGAGGCGGACAAGGCCCCCGCGGCGGAGGATCTTAAACCGTTGAGTGCTGGGATGGATTTGAAGCCCGGTGAACGGAAAGTGATCTCGGATGGCGCTTCGGGTCCGGTGGTTGAAATTATTCGTCGGTACCCGACGGAGGCGGATGCCTCCACCGCCTCTGCGGATCCGGCCGGTGGTGGTGCGGACGAGACGACAGGAGAGAGATGATGGCTGAAATCAGCGCGAAACTAGTGAAGGAGCTCCGCGAAAAGACCGGAGCCGGCATGATGGACTGCAAGGAAGCTCTGGTCGCCTCCGGTGGCGACATGGCGCAAGCGGTTGATTTCCTGCGCAAGAAGGGCTTGGCCACCGCTCAAAAACGCGCCGGCCGCGCTACGAGCGAAGGCACATTGGCCGCCTACATTCACATGGGCGGAAAACTGGGCGTGATGGTGGAAGTCAACTCCGAAACCGACTTCGTTGCCAAGAACGATCAATTTCAGGAATTCGCCAAGAACATTGCGATGCATATCGCCGCATCGAATCCCCTCGGCATCCGGCCCGAGGATGTGCCTCCGGAGGTGGTGGCCAAGGAGCGGGAGATCTATACCGTTCAGGCTCAGGAGACCGGAAAGCCGGAGAAGGTCATCGAAAAGATCGTCGAAGGCAAACTCAAGAAGTTTTTTGAGGACAACTGCCTGCTGCAGCAACGGTATGTCCGCAATCCGGACATTACGGTGGGCGACCTGCTCAACGATTTGATTGCCAAAATCGGCGAAAATATCTCCATTCGGCGTTTTGTGCGTTTTCAGGTGGGAGACTAGACCGCCGTGCAGACAGCCCGGTACCGGCGTGTGGTCATCAAACTCAGCGGTGAAGCGCTCATGGGGAGCCAGGAGTTCGGCATTGCGCGGGACATGATCCGCTACGTCGCCGAGGAGATCCGCTCCGTGGTGGTGCTGGGCGTCCAGGTGGCGGTCGTGGTGGGGGGCGGCAACATCTTTCGGGGCATCGCGGCCAGTTCTTACGGGATGGATCGAACGTCCGCCGACCACATGGGCATGCTGGCAACGGTGATCAACAGTCTGGCCCTCCAGGATGCTTTGGAAAAGCATGACGTTCAGACCCGCGTCCAGACCGCCATCGCCATCCACCAGGTCGCAGAGCCCTATATTCTGCGACGGGCCATCCGCCATCTGGAAAAAGGTCGTGTCGTCATTTTCGCGGCCGGCACCGGGAACCCTTACTTTACGACCGATACCGCAGCCGTATTGCGCGGCCAGGAGATCCATGCCGAAATCCTGCTCAAGGCGACCAAAGTGGACGGCGTTTATGACGCGGATCCAGCGAAGAATAAGGACGCCAAGCTGCTGAAGCGGATCAGTTACATGGAGGTGCTCGAGCGGCAGCTTAAAGTCATGGATACGACCGCAATATCCCTCGCCATGGATAACGAGCTGCCGCTAGCCGTTTTCAAGCTCAAGACCCCGGGAAACATTCGGCGGGTGGTCTGCGGAGAAGACATCGGAACACGAATCCATACGTAAGGCGATCGCGCCGGGCTGGAAACGCTGATGCCGGCTCGCGCTAAGCCCATGAAACGGTGAGGAGAATGCCATGATCGATTCCATTTACCAGGACACCCGTGAGAGCATGGAAAAGTCGATCGCTTCCCTAAAAAAAGATCTCAAGCGGGTTCGAACCGGAAGAGCGTCCCTGTCGCTTCTGGACGGAATCAAGGTGGATTATTATGGCACGTTGACCCCTCTGAACCAGCTGGCGACCCTGGCGGTACCT
This sequence comes from uncultured Desulfatibacillum sp., assembly GCA_964427375.1. Taxonomy (GTDB): domain Bacteria; phylum Desulfobacterota; class Desulfobacteria; order Desulfobacterales; family SpSt-501; genus SpSt-501. The sequence continues at coordinate 10,720 of CAYRUF010000013.1, forward strand.
GAAAGCCGGTTGATCACGATTCAACCCTGGGATGCAACGGTCCTCAAGGAAATGGAAAAAGCCATCCTCAAATCCGACCTTGGTCTGACGCCCTCCAGTGATGGCAAGATCATGCGGATCGCCATTCCGCCGCTGACGGAGCAGCGCCGCAAGGAACTGGTCAAGGTGGTCCACAAGATCTGCGAAGAATACAAGGTGTCGATCCGCAACATCCGGCGCGACTCCAACGAAATGGTCAAGGACCTGAAAAAGGAGGGCCAGGTCTCGGAAGACGAGGCTTTCAAGTCTCAGGATAAAATCCAAAAAATCACCGACGATCACATCCGGCTCGTCGACGAGTGTTACAAAGAAAAAGAGAAAGAAATCCTTGAGTTCTAATGATGCGCCTCGACAGCGGCGCGCAGAAGCAGATGTCCGCCTGCCGGTTCATGTGGCCATTATCATGGACGGCAACGGGCGCTGGGCGCAAAAACGACTGCTTTCCCGCATCCTGGGCCATGAAAAGGGCGCCGAGGCGGTGCGGATGGTCGTGCGGACCTGCCGTGAACTTCGAATCGCATTCCTGACGCTGTACGCCTTTTCTACAGAAAACTGGCAACGATCCAAGGCCGAGGTGGACGGCCTTATGCGGTTGCTGCGGCGGTTTCTGACTGCCGAGCTGCCGGAGATGCTTGAGAACAATATCCGCCTGCATGTCATCGGACGCATCGATAGACTGCCGCTGGATGTGCAGCAGGCCCTCAGCCAGGCGATGGCCGCAACGCAATCCAACACGGCGCTGCAGCTGAATCTGGCGTTGAGTTACGGCGGTCGAGATGAAATCACCCGTGCGGCGCAGGCGCTGGCGGCCGAGGTCCAGGCCGGTATCATCGGACCTGAAGACATCTCCGAAGCGCGCGTCGCTTCGCACCTGGACACTCGCGGGATCCCCGACCCCGACCTGCTCATCCGTACCGGCGGCGACATGCGCATCAGTAATTTCCTGCTCTGGCAGCTTGCCTATACTGAATTGTTTGTCACCTCCACCCTTTGGCCGGATTTCAGCCGTGAGCAGTTCCTGAAAATTATCGACGATTTTCAAACTCGGGAACGGCGTTTCGGCCGCGTCTAACTTCCCGGCTGGAGGCGGAGGGCATCCATGGCCCTGAAAACAAAGAGCCAGGACCACCTCAAGCGCTGGCTCACCGGACTGACGGCCCTGCCGGTGTTGATCGGATGCGTGGTCGCCGGCGGCCTTCCGTTCACGTCATTGGTCGCCCTGGCCGCCCTGGCCGGCCTCTGGGAATTTTTCCGCATCGTTGGCCCGCCCGACGTTCCCGTATTCAGACAACCGCTCATTCTGGTGGGTTTCGCCGCCGGTCTCGCACTGATTGTTTGTGCGCACGGCGGCCGACCGGAGATCATGGGAGTGGTGCTGGGCCTGAATATCGGGGTCTCCGGTTTCCTGTCTTTGCGGCGGTTTGCCGCCGACCGAATGGTCCTGGTGTGGGCCGCCCGACAGAGCCAGGGCGTCTGCTACATCCCGTTGTCGTTGTCCCTGCTGATTCTGTTGCGTTCGGCCGCTGACGGGATGGGGTGGATGATTCTCCTGTGCGCCATCATTTTCGCCGGAGACACGACGGCCCTGTATGCCGGCACGCTCTGGGGCCGCCATCGGCTCAGCCCGACCATCAGCCCCGGAAAGACCATTGAGGGCTCCGTTGCTGGACTGGCGGCGGGCGTGGCGGTCGGCATGGTTGCCAAAGCGCTTTTTCTGCCCGAATGGGAGTGGCCGGGCTGCATCCTCTTTTCGGTCTCCGTGGGAGCCGCCGGGCAGGTGGGCGATTTGTTCGAGTCCGCCCTTAAGCGCGCGTCCAACGTAAAGGATTCCGGCACCCTGCTGCCGGGCCACGGCGGGGTGCTCGACCGCATCGATGCCCTGTTGTTTGCGGCGCCGGTGGCTTTCGGATTGCGGATGTTCGCTTTATGAAAACGATTTCGATTCTAGGGTCGACGGGTTCGATCGGCCGCAATGCCCTTGAGATCGTGCGGCGCTTCCCGGAGCGTTTTGGCGTGAAGGCCCTGGCCGCCAAACACAGCGTCGGCTTGCTGGCTGAACAGATTCGGGAGTTCGCGCCCGAGGCCGCCGCGGTTTTCGATGCGGCCACTGCTCATCAGCTGGAGCGGCTTCTGCCCGCGGGATGCCCCACCCGGATTCTATTCGGCGCCGCGGGCTATGCCGCCGTCGCTTCCTGGGAATCCGCGTCGCTGACGCTCACCGCCATGGTCGGCGCAGCAGGGCTCCTGCCGACGCTGGCCGCGATCGATTCCGGAAAATCGATCGCCCTCGCCAACAAGGAAACCCTGGTCATGGCAGGATCGGTCGTGACCGCCCGGGCCGCCGCACGGGGGGTCGCCATCCTTCCGGTGGACAGTGAGCACAGCGCGATATTTCAATGCCTGCAGGGCCAGCGCCGGGAGGATGCGGTTCAGATCCTGCTGACCGCCTCCGGAGGACCGTTTCATCGACGCCCCCACAATGAGCTGGTCGCCATCACACCGGCCGAGGCGCTGCGGCATCCGACTTGGGCGATGGGAGCCAAGATCACCATCGACTCGGCCACCTTGATGAACAAGGGGCTCGAGGTGATCGAGGCCAAGTGGCTCTTCGGGGTGCCGCCGGATCGGATCCGGGTCGTGGTGCACCCCCAGAGCATCATCCACTCGATGGTCGCATTCAGGGACGGATCGGTGATCGCTCAATTGGGTGTTCCGGACATGAAAGCGGCGATCGCCTATGCCCTGTCTTATCCCGAGCGCCTGGCGTTGGAACAGCCGCTGCCTGCTTTTTCAAGCGAAATGCCTCTGACTTTCTCGGATCCGGACCGAACTAAATTTCCCTGCCTCGATCTGGCGTATGAAGCCTGCCGCAGAGGAGGAACCCTGCCGGCCGTGCTGAATGCCGCCAACGAGGTCGCGGTGAATGCCTTCCTGAAGGAGCGGGCGGCCTTCACGGCCATCCCGGAGGTCGTCCGCGGCACGATGGATGACCATGTCCCGGTGGACGATCCCGGCCTTGAGGAAATCCTTGCCGCCGACGGCTGGGCGCGGCAGAGGGCCCGTGAGCGGATCGGAACCATCGATGGGTAGAGCGACCGTGGGAGGCGCCAGCGAGACGCTGGATCAGCCGGTTCGTTTCCGAGCGCTTGGTTTCGGGATGGCTGGCTCTTTTTCACCCTTTTCGGACCGATGGAAGGAATGGACGGAACCTATATGACACACAGCGTTTTCGCATTTCTGGTCGTGCTGGGCATCCTCATCTTTTTTCACGAGTTCGGGCATTTCTTAATTGCGCGGTTGTTCGGGGTGGGGGTTGAAAAGTTTTCCCTGGGATTCGGACCCCGACTGATCGGGAAAAAAATCGGTATCACCGACTACCGCCTCTCTCTCGTTCCCCTGGGCGGATACGTGAAAATGGTGGGCGAGGAGCCGGACGAAGAGCTGGATCCCGACCTGGTGCCATTGTCCTTCACCCACAAGCACGTCTTGAAGCGCTTTCTGATCGTCTTCGCCGGCCCGTTTTTCAATGTCCTATTGGCCGTGCTGATTTTTTTCGTCATCTCCTGGGCCGCCGGCATCCTGATTCTCAAGCCTGCCGTCGGGTCGGTCAAAGACGGGTCTCCCGCCTCCCTGGCCGGCTTCAAAAAAGGAGATCTCATCACGGCCATCAATGGAGCCCCGGTGGAAACCTGGGAGGAAATGGCGGATCGGATCGGCCGTAGCAACGGGCAGCCGCTGGAGATCGCCGTCGCACGACCGGAGGGGCCCATCGTGTTGGCGGTCACCCCCGAGTTGATCACGGCCAAGAACCTGTTGGGGGAGGACATCCGTCGCTACGTCATCGGGATCGGGACCGCCGGGGACACCTATTCGAAGAGGCTTTCCTTTCTGGAGGCTGTCTCCGAGAGCTTTCGGCAGACCTATGCCATCGTAGAGCTGATGGTGGTCATCGTGGTCAAATTGTTGACCGGCGATATCTCGATCGACACCGTCGGGGGCCCCATTATGATCGCTCAAATGGCCGGCGATCAGGCCAAGGCCGGCGCCAGCAGCCTGTTCCAGTTCATCGCCGTCATCAGCGTCAACTTGGCGGTCATCAACCTGCTGCCGATCCCGGTGCTGGACGGCGGCCACCTGCTGTTTTTTTTAATCGAGGCGGTTATGGGCCGGCCGGTCAATCTAAAGGTTCGCGAAATCGCCCAACAGGTCGGCATGGTCATCCTGATCATGCTGATGATCCTGGTCTTTTACAACGACATCATCCGGCTTTTTTTCAGCTCCTGACCGCAGTGAACCCCTAATCTGAGATGAGGACCATGCCCTCCCGATTGGAAATCGCACTCAAGGACCATCTGGTTGACGCTGAAGGTGAAGGCCTCCGGAAAAAAACCCAGGCGTATTTCGGCATCGGGCTGGAGCGGGTCCGCGTCGTGAGTGTGCTGATGCTCGATGCGGACCTGTCGCCGACCCAACTGGAAACCATCCGAAAGGACATTTTTACCAATCCGGTCACACAGGTGTCTTCCTACCAACCGTTGCCCGTGGAGGGGGATTGGGTCGTCTGGGTCGGCTTTCGCCCGGGTGTAAGGGATAACCCGGGGGCCACCGCCATGGAAGCCATTGAGGACCGGCTCGGGCTTCGCCTGTCCAGGGGGGAGGCGGTCTATACCTCCAAACGCTACTGCCTGAGCGGCCACCAGTTGACTCGGAAGGACGTTGAGACGATCGCCGGGGAACTGCTGGCGAATGATATCATCCAACAATGGCGCATCTGGTCGAAACAGGAATGGAATCCGTCCGTGGGCATCGGTGTCATCGTGCCCAAGGTCCGTTTGAATCACTCGCCGACCGTGGCCGTCATCCCCATCGACAGCGATGCGGCCCTCAAGCGTATCAGCGATGAGCGCCACCTGGCCTTGAACCCCAACGACATCCCCGTCATCCGCGCCTACTTTTCCGACCCTCAGGTGCGCACGGCGCGCGCGGCGGTGGGATTGGCCGAACCGACCGATGTCGAAATCGAATATATTTCTCAAGCGCGCAGCGATCACTGCAACCACAACACCTTTCGGGGGCTGTTCCGCTACCGGGAGACCGGCGGCGGTCCGGTTGAATGCGTCGACAACCTTTTCAAAACCTGCATCGAAGCCCCCACTCTGGAATTGGCGGAGAAGAAGCCCTGGGTGGTTTCGGTCCTGTGGGACAACGCTGGGGTGGGGCGCCTGGACGACGAGAGCTACTATGTCATCACCGGAGAGACCCACAATTCGCCGTCCAACATGGAAGCCTACGGCGGGGCCATCACCGGCATTGTCGGCGTCTATCGCGATCCGCTGGGGACCGGCAAAGGGTCCAAACTCGTCATGGGCAGCTACGGGTTCTGTGTCGGCCATCGAGACTATGCCGGTCCGCTGAGGCCGAGGCTGCATCCACGCCGGCTTCTGGACGGCGTCGTTGAGGGCGTTCGGGACGGCGGCAACAAAAGCGGCATCCCCACCACCTTCGGGCAGGTGGTTTTCCATCCCGGGTACATGGGCAAGTGCCTGGTCTTCGTGACCGCGGTCGGCGTGATGCCGGCTCACATTGGGGGAGAACCGGCCGACCAGAAGCAGACCTCTCCCGGCGATCTGCTGATCATGTGTGGCGGACGGGTCGGCAAAGACGGCATCCACGGAGTGACCGCCTCCTCCGAAGTTTTCTCCGAACACACCCCGACCGGCCATGTTCAGATCGGCGATCCCTATACCCAGAAGAAGATGCACGATTTCTTGCTGGAGGCCCGCGATGCCGGCCTGATCCGCTTCATCACGGACAACGGCGGCGGCGGCCTCTCCTCGTCCGTCGGAGAATCGGCACGGTTCTCGAATGGAGCCGAGGTCGCCCTCGATCGGGTCCCGCTCAAGTATGAGGGCCTCGACCAATGGGAAATATGGGTTTCGGAGTCCCAGGAACGCATGACGGTCGCCATTCGCCCCGAGGATGCCGACGCCTTTTTATCCCTTTCCCGCAAACACGCGGTTGAAAGCACGGTGATCGGGCGCTACACCGATTCTGGAAAGCTGCATCTCACCTACGATGGAAAGACCTGCGCCTATGTGGACATGGACTTCCTGAAATCCAGCTTTCCCCAATGGGAGTTCGAAGCCGAGTGGACGGCACCGGAGCAGCGCGGGATGCATGAACCCGTGATCCAGTGTCCGACGGATTTTGGAAGATTGCTCGTTGATATGCTGAAGCGCCCCAACATCTGCTCCACGGAATGGATCACCCGCCAGTATGATCATGAAGTCCAGGGGTCGAGTGTCATCAAACCGTTGACCGGTGCCGATCGGGACGTCAACAGCGACGCCGCGGTGCTGCGACCGGTGTTGAAATCAAGGCGCGGGCTGGCTTTCGCCCAAGCGCTGCTGCCGGCTTACTCCGCCATTGATGCCTATCACATGGCGGCCTGCAGCATCGATGAAGCCGTGCGAAGGGTCTTGGCCGTGGGTGGCGATTGGAATCACATCGGCGGCGTTGACAACTTCTGCTGGCCCAGCATCCAATTTGACGCGAAAAGCAACCCGGACGGCAAGTTCAAAGCCGCTCAACTGGTGCGCGCGTGCCGGGCGCTTCGAGATATCTGCCGTGCCTACGAAATCCCGCTCCTATCGGGAAAGGACAGCATGTACGTGGATGGTCATCTGACCGGCCGCTATGGAGAGACTCACAAGGTGTCGGCCCTGGAGACCCTGCAGTTCTCCACCATCTCGGTGGTTCCGGATATCGCTCGCTGCGTGAGCATGGACATCAAGATGGCCGATGATCTGGTTTACGTCGTCGGCCGGACCCGCGATGAACTTGGGGGGTCTGAATACTACGAGCATCTGGGATACGTGGGATTGAACGTTCCCCGGGTACACGGCGAAATGTTCGTTTCGATCTATCGCGCGATGAGCCAGGCCGTTGCGAAGGGCCTGGTGGCGTCCGTTCACGGTGTCTACCGGGGAGGTTTGGGCGTGCATCTGGCCATGGTGGCGATGGGCGGCGGTCTCGGCATGCAGGTGGATCTTCGCCAGATACCGGCCGAGGCGGCCGGGCGCAACGACACGGTTTTATTTTCGGAATCCGCGGGACGCTTCATCGTCAGCGTCGATCCGCGGCGGCGCCTCGAATTCGAAGACTGCTTCCAGGCGACTCCGTGCGCCTGTATCGGGCGCGTCACGGCCGAGCCCGTGCTGAAGGTTGACGGCCTGAACGGAGAGGCTTTGTTGAGTGTTTCGGTTGCGGCATTAAAAGCGGCCTGGAAAACGCCGTTCGGCAATCTGGTATGAGCGGATGGCCGCGTTTTTTCTCAACCAACGACACCGGACCGATATCGCTGATTCATCAGAGGGGTGATAAAATGGCCAAAGTCAACGCGCTGATTCTCACCGGTTTCGGCCTAAACTGCGACGGCGAGACGGCCCATGCTTTTGAGCTGGCCGGTGCCTCCTCTCACCGTGCCCACATCAATTCGCTGATCGAACGGTCCATCCGCCTGGAGGACCATCATATCCTGGTTTTCATCGGGGGCTTTGGGTGGGGGGATGACCACGGCGCCGGAGTCATTCAGGCCGTGCGATTGAAGACCAAGCTGGGTGATCAGATTCTGGAATTCGTTGAGCGCGGCCGCCTCGTCATCGGGATCTGCAATGGCTTCCAAGCCCTGGTAAATTTTGGGCTCCTGCCGGGATTTGACGGCGATTACCAATCCCGATCGATCGCTCTGACGCCGAATGCATCCGGCAACTTCCGTGACCAGTGGGTTCACCTGCTGGTCAATCCGCAATCACCCTGCGTCTTCACGAAGGGAATTTCGGAGGCGGATTTCCCGGTCCGCCACGGTGAAGGCCGATTTTACGCCGATGATGTCGTGATCCGTCGGCTGCAGAACGACCATCAGGTCGTGCTGCGGTATGCGCTTCCGGATGGCAGCCCTGCCGCGGGGCGATTCCCCTATAACCCCAACGGCTCCGTGGACGACATCGCCGGCATATGCGATCCGACCGGTCGCATATTGGGGTTGATGCCCCACCCCGAGGCCTATCATGACTGGACCAACCACCCCGACTGGCTGCGCGAACGCGAACGCTCCCGACGGGATGGTCGACCCTTCGGAATCGGCTCGACCGTCGGCATCCGCTTGCTTGCGAATGCGGTTCGATACCTGCAGCAAGAATGAAAAAAGGTGCGTCCGGAACGGGCGCACCTTTGAGCACGGCCAGGCGTCGTCTGGGGGTCGGTTTCAGCGCTGAGCCAGCGGCGTTCTGACCCGGGTTCCCTCGTGAGACTCCCTTCTCGAATCGGTGATCAACACCGTTGACGTGTCGTCTTCCGTGTGAAGAACCAGCAGTTCGCCATAATCAAAGGGAATGGCGATCGTCTGTGGGGATGATGCATTGCCGAAGTTGTGCTCGTCCGAACGGTAGATGCTGTATATTTGACCGGGCTTGACGCCGTGGCGCTTTCCCTGATTGATGAAGGCCACATGGGATTCGGCGAAAATACTCAGGTGCTCCTCCGCCAGAATCAGCTTTCCGTCGATTCCCGGCTGGCTGTTCTGAATATCGATCCGCGGAGAGCGCGGTTGAAAGGGCATCAAGAGGTCGCCCACTTCGATCGGCCGGTAGGATTCAAGCACCTTGGCGACGGCATACTGAGGCTCTCTCTGAACAATCTCCAGGACCCCGCAAAGGAGGTGCTGAGTGCCGATCAGCTCCCTGGTTTTCGGATCGAAGAGCGGCTTGAACGTGCGATAGATCGTCAGGCGCTGTCCGCGGCTTAACGCGCCGTTGCCCTCCGGTCGAACGTAGATGATATCCCCCTCGCTGATCATCTGGCGGCCGGGGTCCTGCAATTTGAAAATGATCCCATCTGGAGCCACCGGCACTTTGCGTATGAAGCCGTACTGGTCGATTAGTGAAAAAAAGTAATGAATGCCGGCGACCGGTGCTTCAGCAGCACCTTCAGCCGCTCCGGACCGGCGGCCTCCTGCGATGCGGGCCAGCCGGATTTTCTGCCCGGGATAAATCAAATGGGGATTGGAGATTGTCTCGCTGTTTTCTTCCCACAGTTCCGGCCAGACCCAGGGAGTCATCGAGAATCGCCTGGAGAGATCCCAGAGCGTGTCGCCTTTTTGAACCGTATAGTAGTAGCCGTTTTCGGTTTCTACAGCAGTCGGACGAGCTCCTGGCCGCACGGCTTCGGCGGCATGACTGACGTTGCGTGCGTCAGATAGAATTCCGAAGAAAGCTATCGTCAGCAACAGACCTTTGAGGATGAAATTCGGGTTCATGGATGACTCCCATTCTTGCATAGTAGGGTTGATGTGAAGCCTTGAGTCGTCGCCCCAAAACAATAGAATCGGTGAAATAGGGGGACCCGATGGTCTTTATCGTCATTACGCGCCATTTCTTGAGAACTATTTGACAGGGCAGGCTTCCGGAAAATTTTAATATATGATATCAAATAGATAAAATTCACGAAGGGCATTGCTGCGGAAATAAGAAGCCCCTGCGGCGCGAGTCGCCGCAAGGGCTTCTTGATCGGTGCGGGTATGACGGCGAGGCGTGATTACATCATGCCGCCCATGCCGCCCATGCCGCCCATGCCCCCGCCCATTCCTCCACCGCCGGGCATGGGGTGGTCGGCCTTTTCCTCAGGCCGCTCAGCCACCATGGCTTCGGTGGTCAGCATGAGGCTGGCGACCGACGCGGCGTTTTGAAGGGCCAGGCGCACGACTTTGGTCGGATCAATGACGCCGGCTTCCATGAGATCCTCGTATTCGTTCTTTTCGGCGTTGTAGCCGAATGGCCCCTTGTTGGATTTGACTTTTTCAATCACCACGGAACCCTCGAAGCCTGCGTTGTTGGCAATCTGGCGCAGCGGCTCCTCAATGGCGCGGGCCACCACCTTGACTCCCAGTTTTTGATCGGCCTTGACTTTCAACTTATCGAGCCCTTCCAGGCAACGAACCAGCGCCACGCCGCCGCCCGGCACGATTCCTTCTTCGACCGCCGCGCGAGTGGCATTGAGGGCGTCCTCCACACGGGCTTTCTTTTCCTTCATTTCGGTCTCGGTAGCGGCGCCCACATTAATGACGGCGACTCCGCCGATCAGCTTCGCCAGACGCTCCTGCAGTTTCTCCCGATCGTAATCCGAGGTGGTTTCCTCAATCTGAGCGCGAATCTGTTTCACGCGCCCTTCGAGGGATTGGCGTGAACCGGCACCGTCCACAATCGTGGTGTTGTCCTTGTCGACCGTGATGCGCTTGGCGCGGCCGAGATCCTGAACCGTTATGTTCTCCAGCTTGAGGCCCAGATCTTCGGAAATCACTTGGCCGCCGGTCAGGATGGCGATGTCCTCCAGCATGGCCTTGCGGCGATCACCGAAGCCGGGGGCTTTTACGGCTACCACCTGCAGGGTGCCGCGCAGCTTGTTCACCACCAACGTCGCCAACGCCTCGCCCTCCACGTCCTCGGCGATCATCAGCAACGGCTTGCCCATCTTGGCGACCTTCTCAAGAATCGGGAGAAGGTCCTTCATGCTGCTGAGCTTCTTCTCATTGATCAGGATGTAGGGATTATCCAGCGAGCAAACCATTTTTTCAGGGTCGGTGACGAAATAGGGCGAAAGGTAGCCACGGTCAAACTGCATGCCTTCGACCACCTCCAAGGTGGTCTCCATGCTCTTGGCTTCCTCGACCGTGATGACGCCTTCTTTGCCCACCTTGTTCATGGCCTCGGCGATGATGTTGCCGATGGTTTCATCGTTGTTGGCTGAAATCGTGCCCACCTGCGCGATTTCACGCTGATCCTTGGTCGGTTTGCTGAGAGCCTTCAACTCCTTCACGATGGACTCGACGGCCTTGTCGATACCGCGCTTGATGGCCATGGGGTTGTTTCCAGCTGCCACCAGCTTCTGGCCCTCTTCATAGATGGAGCGCGCCAAAACCGTCGCCGTGGTCGTACCGTCGCCCGCCATGTCGCTGGTCTTGCTGGCGACCTCCTTGACCATCTGCGCGCCCATGTTCTCGAACTTGTCTTCCAGTTCGATTTCTTTGGCAACGGTAACGCCGTCTTTGGTAACCGTGGGAGACCCCCACGATTTGTCGATAACGACATTTCGTCCCCGAGGTCCTAATGTCACCACCACCGCATCGGCCAGTGTCCTCACCCCGTTCAGCATCGCTTCGCGGGCTTTCATGCTGTACTTGATCACTTTTGCAGCCATTGTCAGTTCTCCTCCTTATTCAATGATACCCAGCACGTCGTCTTCGCGAAGGATCAGATAGTCCTCCCCCTCAATCTTGACTTCCGTACCGGAATATTTACCGAAAAGAATGCGATCCCCTTTTTTGATCTCGAGAGCGATGCGCTTGCCGTCTTCGCCCAGCTTGCCGTTGCCGACGGCTATGACCTTCCCCTCCGCCGGCTTTTCCTTGGCAGTGTCCGGTATGATGATTCCGCCCTTGGTGGTCTTTTCTTCTTCGATGCGCTGAACCAGAATTCGATCTTGCAACGGTTTAAGCTTCATGTTTCATCGTCTCCTTGATTTCTGATTTCCTGCGGTGACAAAACCATGATCGGTTTTTCATGCGATAACGAATCCCGAAAAAGCCCCGTGATGCCTAAGTTGATCGCCACCTCCCTTCATGCCATGAAAACGACTGGGATCATGATGTATTTCCGAATGTAGCTGCCCCCTGGACTCCACCCGGTTTCACTTCCGAACTCCGGGGGCGTCCAGGCTGCCGGTGGCTGGACCGGCTTGGCTCTTCAGCCGATCATCAGGCAGCGTCTTTAGAGGTTTCAGATTTCGCGGGCGATTTTCCCGAATCCGTTGCTGCACTGTCGGCTTTCGGGGGTTTGGACGAAGATGTCTTGGACTTATTGGCGTAATCGGTCACGTACCAACCGGATCCCTTCAGATGAAACGCGCTTTGCGAGATGAGCTTGTGGAGTTTTCCCGAGCAGTGCTTGCATTTGGAAAGCGGCTTATCCGAAAATCGCTGAATGGCTTCTTCCACTCTCCCGCACTTGATGCACTCATACTCGTAAACTGGCATAAAAAGAGCCCTCCCGACATAATATTCTGAATTCGATCGCGCGGTAATATAGGCAGGCTATCTAATTTGTCAAGGATGGTAGTCGATTTGTTCGTAAACTCGGCGCCAATCACGATAAAAATGCAGCACGTCCGGCAATCCCGCCAGTTTCAAGCCGAGCAGGATATCGTGGGTTCGTGCGTGCACCCGCTGCTCTTCGGCCAACCGTTCTTCCGCAGAGGCCTCAAATCCCTGCAAAAACTTGCTGAAGCGCACGATATGAATTAACTCATGAGTGATGATGTACAGTACAAACGGCAGCATCTGAAGTTCGGGGTTTTGCCGGAGCGCTGACAGGATCGCGTGGTCCTGCAGGCAAATTTTGTAGAAATCATACGAGGATGAGGTCAGGCTCGCCGATTTCGGCTGCCCCTGGTAGCGTATGATTTGTGCAAAAGGGCCATCAATGATTTCCGCCGGGTCCAGCTCAGCCAGGGTTTTGACGTCATATTTCGGTCGCAGCCACTGGCTGGCCGACATTTTGTAGTGGTTGCTGACCATTTCTTCAGCGATGCCCACTGCCTGCGTGACAATGGGCAGCTGTTCGGACGTGAACGGGGTTCGACCCTCCTTTGAAAGCACCGTTGTCGACTCCATGATGGCGCCACCCTTACCACAACTGCGAATCAGATTCCAGCCCCCGCGGCCCCGGCCCCGCGGTTGCCGGCAGCGCGGTTGCCGGCAGCGCGGTCGATAACGCCTGTCTATGCGACACTTCCCGTTTTGGCGTTCAACCGAACCGAAAAAACTGTGGACAAGCGATTGGAAGCTATGTTAACAAGTGCCGTTATATCTGAGGAATCATGATGTTGCTGGGAGGGGGTGATTATTTGGGTAGTGTGATCAAGAAGCGCCGCAAGAAAATGCGGAAACACAAACATCGAAAGCTGCTGGCCAAGACCCGCCATCAGAGGAGAAGCAAATAAGGTTACCCGGATTCCCTTCGCGTTTGAAACCGACCGCACCGGCTGGCATGTGTGATGCCGGTGCGGTTTTTTTACTTCGATTTCGGAGAAATACCTTTAAAATACTTCAAGAACTCCGAGTCGGTCGACAGCAACAGCGAAGCATCTTTGTTCAGTGATTCATTATAGATTTCAAGGGTTTGAGTAAAGGAATAAAAATCGGGATCGATGCCGTAGGCGTCCGCATAAATTTTGGCGGCTTCAGCATCGGCCTTGCCCTTGACTTCCTGTGAAACCCGATAGGCTTCGGACGTGATCTGCTGCAGGTCGCGCTCCTTCTGTCCGAGCACCTTTTGGGCCTCGCCCTTGCCCTCCGAGCGAAACTTTTCCGCGATCTGCTTGCGTTCGGCAATCATACGGTCGTAGACGGATTTGCGGACCTCCTCCACGTAGTTGATCCCCTTGATTTTGACGTCCACCAGCTCGATTCCGAATTGCGACACCTTGGGCTGGGCCTGTTCCAGCACCCCTTGCGTGATCTTCTCGCGGCCGAGCGTGACCCAGAAGAAGCTTTGGGCCTTTTTTTCCTGATCCTCCAACCCGACTTCGGTGGTGTCGAGCTCACGGTTGGACCGCCGAACGGCTTCGATCAGCCGATGGGAGGTGATGAAGTTGCGTACGGCCGGGTCGATGATATCGTTTAGCCGGTTCAATGCATTGTAGCGGTTGTTGACCGTCTGGAAAAACTTGACGGGATCGACGATCTTCCAACGCGCGAAGGCATCCACCCAGATGAACGTCTTGTCCAGCGTGGGGATCTGTCCGGGCTCTCCGTCCCATTCTTGAATATTCTTGGGGAAAAAGCTGGCCTTTTCGATGAAAGGCAATTTGAAGTTGAGCCCCGGTTCCGTGATGGGATCTCTGACGATCTTTCCGAACTGAGTGATCACCACCTGCTCGGTTTCACTGACTATGAAGGCCGATTCATACACGACGACCGCGGCGGCGATCAGGACGGCGACAAGAATTCCTTTTGTTTTCATTCTACTTACCACCCGGTTTGGTAAAATTCAGCAATGGCAGCGTGTTCTTCTGCTCGGAGTCGACAATGTAGATCGGCCCTAGTTTGGGTAGCAGGCTGCGCATGTTTTCAAGGTAGAGGCGGGTCTTGGTGATATCCTTGGCCTTGCGGTATTCCTCGTATACGTCACGGAAGCGTGCGGCATCGCCGATGGCGCGGTTGACCCGGTTCAGGGCATAGCCCTCCGCCGCCTTGATCGTCCGTTCCGCCTCACCGCGCGCCGTTGGAATTGCCTTGTTGTAATCTTCGTTCGCCTGATAAATCATTTGCTCCTTTTCTTGGGTGGCCTGGTTGACCTCGTTAAAGGAGGGCTGGACGGCGGACGGCACGTTGGTTTTCTTCATCTCGATCGTGACGACATGAATCCCGGTTTCAGCCTGGTCGAGTTCGCGCTGGAGCAGGCCCATGGCCTCGATGGCAATTTCGTCGCGTTTGCTGATGACTTCGTTGATGCTCCGGTCGCCCACCACCAGGCGCATGGTCGCCTCGGACATGTCGGTGAGTAGCTTGCGTACGTTGGCGACCTTGAACAGGTAATTGTAGGGGTCCTTGATGCGGTACTGCACGATCCATGGAACGACGGCCACGTTGAGGTCTCCCGTCAGCATCAGCGCCACGGACGCTGCTTCGGTACCGGGCCTCGTTCGCTGTCGAAAGTCCGCCTCGGCCAGGGATGCTCCGAATTCCTCGGTCTGAACGCGCTTGACATTGACCTTGGTTACGGTGTCGATTCCCAGCGGAAGCTTGAAATTCAATCCGGGCTGCGTGGTTTCAGTGTAGCGCCCGAAGCGTTGCACGATGCCGACTTCATCCTGGTTGATCGTATAGAAGGCCGTCAGGCCGATTAGCGCGAGCACGATGACACCCAGGGCCAGCGGGCCTCCCGGCAGCCTGAATTTTTTAAATTGCTTGACCACTTCATCCACTTGGGGAGGAATGCCGCCGGGGCCGCGCTGTTGTTGCTTCAATTTTTCCCAATCCCAACTCATACTGAGTTCCTTTCTGATCATTCAGCGCTTATCAACACCATACTTGTTAAGTTACCCTCTGCAGCAAGTCAAGAGAAAAGCAGCGCGAGCGCTCTATCGCAGGGCGGGATGAGATCGGGATCCTCTGGTTTTCCTTGACACCATCGAGCGTTGCTGTCTTAATGCAACACCAGGGCATTCAAACATGGACCAGAAACCTGGAGGCGCCACCCACATTAGCGGAATTCTCTCCGGCCTGCTGCAGCGCTACCGTCCCGAAGCGGATCAAGGAATGCTGCGCATCTGGCAGGCATGGGATCATCTGGTCGGAGAGGATATCGCCCGCAACGCCCGCCCGGCCGCATTCAAGGGTTCCCTTTTGTTGGTTTACGTGACCAGCTCCGTTTGGCTCCATCATCTGCAGTATTCAAAAAGAGAGATCATAAAGCGCCTGAACGACGATTTCGGGCAACCGCTGGTCAGCGATATCAAATTCAAGATCGGGTCGTTCTGATCAACATGGACCGTTTTTCCTTTAGCGGCGCCTCCGTTCCGGCGGAATGGAGCGAGTTTGGCTCGGAAGAGCCGACAACGGACACTTTCTTCAGCGGCGGCGTCCGCTTAAGGCAGCCGCGTTGCGGCTATCGCTTTTCGATCGATGCGGTCCTCCTCTCGGGTTGCCTGCATCCGCGCCCGGGCGAGACGATCGTTGACCTCGGAACCGGATGCGGGATCATTCCCATCCTGCTGGCGTTTCGCCGGCCCGACGTGCGCATCTGGGGAGTCGAGGTGCAAGAGACGCTGGCGGCGCTGGCGGCCGAGAACGTCTGCGCCAACGGCATGGAATCCCGAGTGACGGTCATAGGTGCCGATTTGCGTGACATCAGCGCCGGCACGTTCGGGGGCCCGGTTGACTGGGTTGTCTCCAACCCGCCCTATCGACGCAGCCGGTCCGGCCGGGTCAATCCCAACACCGAGCGGGCGTTGGCGCGCCATGAAATCGCCATGACCCTGCCGGATCTGATCGGGGCCGCGCGTCGGGTGCTGAAAACCGGCGGTCGATTGGTAGCCATCTACGCTGCCGAACGCACCGCGGAGCTTTTATCGCAGATGCGTCTGGAGCATATCGAGCCGAAATACCTTCGAAGCATCCATTCCGACCGTCGATCGAACGCTCGCCTGATCCTGGTCGAGGGCGTCAAGGACGGTGGGCCAGACGTCGTTTTACCGCCGCCGTTGATCCTCTACGACGAAAACGGAGACTACTCAGAAGAGGCCCGCAGCCTGATTTCGCCCTGAAAGCCTCCGCGGCCGGAACTATGTGCCGGCCCGAGTTTTTCGGCGCGCAATTGGTCTTTCGGCGCAATTGACAAGCAGCGGCCGAGGGGATATAAGACCAATTTGCCGCTCGCAGAGAGTGGCCTTGGAGAGGTGGCCGAGTGGCTGAAGGCGCCGCTCTCGAAAAGCGGTATCCTGTCAAAAACGGGATCGTGGGTTCAAATCCCACCCTCTCCGCCATTCCTGCTTGGCGCCAAGCAGCCGCCCGAGCGGTTAAATGGAGGCGGTGTTCTGCCGGCTGGACCGATCCCGACATAGGAGGGGGGTGCCACCGGCAGCGGATTTTATGGTCGCACCGCATGGCAGCAGAACTGCGGAGAGATGTCCGAGCTGGCCGAAGGAACACGACTGGAAATCGTGTGTGCTGCTAACACCGGCACCGTGGGTTCGAATCCCACTCTCTCCGCCATTAACTTTTTGAATTAATTATTTATTTTTAAGCCAAGGGGGTACAAATGAGGTGCAAATGGAATGCAAATCGCCTCGTCCCCCGAGCGCTGTCCGCCGACCTCTTTTAGCACCTTTATTTCGCTCTCCGTCTGATTCTTTTTTCTGCGCATCCGCCTTATATTTTGCCATGCGGTTTTGCCTTTCCGCTTGATCGCGGTTGGTTCATTTTTGTCGATGTGGTATAAGAACCATACTCGTAGGAGGACTGCGATATGAAACTGGACCGCATCACGATAGACCCTGAAAAAATGAACGGGCAGCCGTGCGTTCGAAATATGCGCCTGACCGTCAAGCGCGTCGTGGAGCTGGCGGCGCTGTATCCCAACCGCGAGGAGCTGCTGAGGGAATACCCCGAGCTTGAGGATGAGGATATCCGTCAAGCGCTGACCTATGTAGCCACCTACCTGGACGACCGAATCGTAGAGCTGCCCCTGAGCCATGAAACTGCTGCTTGATCAAGGGCTGCCCCGGTCGGCGGCAGTGCTGCTGAGAGAAGGCGGGATCGACACGCTGCACGTAGGCGAGATCGGCCTTGCGGCCGCTACCGACAATGAAATCCTCCAGAGGGGACGGCAGGAGGGCCGTGTGGTCGTCACACTGGACGCCGATTTTCATGCTCTGCTTGCTTTTTCGAAGGCCCTCTCCCCCTCGGTGGTCCGCATGAGAATCGAGGGATTGACGGGGCCGATGGCGGCGAACGTGATAAGAGAGGCGGTCTCGCGCAGCAAAGAGGATCTAGAAAGCGGTGCGCTTGTGACGGTGCAGCCCGGCCGGATCCGAATCAGGCGCCTGCCGCTTTCAGCTTAAAGAAGCCCCCGATAGTTTCCGCGATCGAAAGTGCGCGTAACTTCATCGCCCGCACGTTGTCCACTACCTTCTTCAAAACTCCCATGTCGGGCTCGGCGTAATGCTTTTTTGTGACCGCCACGTTGGAATGCCGTAGGAGCGCGCTGATCTGGTTCATATCGACGCCCGCCTTCGACAGGGCCATCCCGAGCGAATGCCTCCCCGCGTTGTTCAGCGGAAAGTAGCCGACCCCCGCCTCTTTGCAGGCCGCGTTCCAGATGTCGTAGATGTTTTTCTTGTAGACCCGCCCGGTGTCCGGGTTGATGAAGACATAGGGCGTGAGGTTCTAACCGGCGGCCTCGATGGCAAGCCGCGCCCCCTCTGTGAGCGGCACGGCTTCCTCGCGGCTCTGCTTTACGATCTGCCAGGCCTCCCCGCCGTCCGCGCTCGGCGCGAACGTTCCGGCGATGACGATGCAGTCCCGCTTGACGTCGGTTTTCCGCAAGGCGCGGGCCTCAGAGACCCTGCAGCCGGTTGCAAACAGGAAGGCGTAGATCGGCCGGTGCCGCGCCGGGATCTTCTCCAGAACGGCCTGCCGCGTCTCGGCGTCGAGGTGTTTGATCTTCTTTTGTTCGATCTTGATGGGGATCAGCGCCGGCACCTGGGAGAGGTAGCCGTTATCCCGCGCGTCGCGCAGGATCTCGAAGAGCAGGGCCTGGATGTTTTTCTTGTACTTGGGCGATTTGGGGATGGCGTTCAGGAACCGCTTGATCTTCTCATGGGAGATATCCGGCAGGTATTCCTTGCCGAGCAGCGGGTCGATCCAGAGATCGATATAGGCGCGGTAGCAGCGCCGAGTGGAGAACTTGACGGCCGGCTTCTGGTCCTCCAGCCACTTTCTTGCATAGTTGCCGGTATGAAGAGGCTTCGCCTTGCGGAAGCGCGCGGGGTTGAACGAGCCGCGCTCGCTCTCGATCGAGATCAGGTGCTGCAGGTGCTCGGCCATCTCCTTCGACCGGCACACGAGCCAGCCCCCGCCGACCGTGGGGATTTCGCTGAAATACTGGCGTTTGCCCTGCCACCTGCCCTTGACGACCCAGGCCCTGGTCTGCGGGTTGAGCCAGAGCTTGCCCCACCGTTTCATGTAGAGCACTCCCTCCCAAGCGTCTTGGAAGGGTGGACTATCTATTTTCGCTGCGGTTAGGCGGCCATTTTTTTTTGAGGGCTTTGACTGGCTCCGTTTCTGTGTTAATATCCAAACCATCGTGCAAATGGAGTGCAAATGTCTGAGCAGGGTATAAAAAAATAACAATAAAATACAGAGTGTTATGGAGGCATCTGTGGGTTTGAATCCCACTCTCTCCGCCACCATTGCGTGGGCCTCCCGGCGGCTCATCGCGAGCCGTTGGAATTTTCTGCGGTTTGAGCTCATCTGAGCGATATCCGGCACCCAGCGATATGTCCTATCTCGTATTAGCCCGAAAATACCGGCCTCAACGCTTCGCGGACGTTCTCGAGCAGGAGCATATCACCCGCACCCTCGAAAACGCGATTGCCGCCAAGCGGGTGGCGCACGCGCTGCTTTTCTCCGGCCCCCGGGGTACGGGCAAGACCACGGTTGCACGCATCCTGGCCAAGGCGATGAATTGTCAGGCGGAATCGGCCGCCGTCCCCTGCAACCAATGCCGTTCCTGCCAGGACATTACCGCCGGCCATGCCGTGGACGTCTACGAAATCGACGGTGCGTCCAACAACAGTGTGGATCAGATCCGAGAGCTGCGGGAGAACGTCAAATACATGCCGGCCCACAGCCCTTTTAAAATCTATATCATCGACGAAGTTCATATGCTCAGCACCGCGGCCTTCAATGCGCTGTTGAAGACCCTGGAAGAGCCGCCCGCGCATGTGATCTTTATGTTCGCCACCACCGAACCGCACAAGATCCCGGTCACCATCCTGTCGCGTTGCCAGCGTTTCGATTTTCGACGGGTTCGGCTATCCGCCATCGCGGGGCATCTGGCGACGGTCTGCCGCCGGGAGGGGATTGAGGTCGGCCCGGAGAGCCTGGACGTGATCGCCCGGGAATCCGGCGGAAGCGTGCGCGACAGCCTGAGCCTGCTGGATCAGATCATGGCGTGCGGGCAGAAGACGATCCCGCATTCCCAGGTCCTGGAAACGCTTGGAGTCATCGACCGCGGCCAACTGCGGCAGCTGGCCGACGCACTGCTGGCGGGTGAGCCGGTGCCGTTCTTGTCCGGCCTCGATGAGATTTACGACCGCGGTCACGATATCAAGAAGCTGTTTGCGGACCTGCTCGAGTATTTTCGGGATTTATGGGTGATTCAAACCAGCTCGGAGCCGCGCAAAGCCGTTGATCTGCCGGCTGACGAAATCGATGCCCTGCAGGCCCGGAGCCGCCAGGTGTCGACCGCCACCCTCCAGCAGATTCTGGATGTTCTTTATCGAGAGGAACCGACCGTTCGTCTTTCTCCTCAGCCCAAACTGGCGCTGGAGATGGCGTTCTTCCGAACGCTGCCGATGCGGTCGATGCTCTCCATCGATACGCTCATCCGCAAGGTGGAGGACCTGCGACAGGAAATCGGCGGTCGGGGAGGGGATCCACCGGCGGACGTCCGGAGAACGCCGCGCGGGGACGACCGTCGGCCGGCGGGGGCCTCCTCCCGGTCCGATGAGCTGCCGCCGCCTGTTGCAGCCACGGACCCGGCGCGGGGCGAAGGGGGATTGACTACCGATCCGCAGAACCCGCTCGCGGCGGTGTGGCAGGGCCTTGTCCAGGCCGTTTCCAGGAACCACCCCAG
Organism: uncultured Desulfatibacillum sp.; assembly: GCA_964427375.1. Taxonomy (GTDB): domain Bacteria; phylum Desulfobacterota; class Desulfobacteria; order Desulfobacterales; family SpSt-501; genus SpSt-501. The sequence continues at coordinate 31,233 of CAYRUF010000013.1, forward strand.
TCTCGGGGCGAACCTCAAGAAATGCGGCCTCCGCCATGCCGATTCCAAGCGGGTGGAGATCGTCGCGCCGGCCAGCCCATTCATCAGGTCCATGCTGCAGCGTGAAAAGACCCTATCCCTACTGAAGAAGGTTTGTGCGGAAGTGTTCGGTGGACGGCCGGAAGTGATCGTGGCCGCTGCCGGCGACTGCGTGGACGCATCGACCGAGCGGCGCGATCGCCAGCACAGCCGGGTCCAAGAGACGCTCAACCATCCGGTGGTGGCCGACGCCATCGAAATCTTCAACGGCAAACTCGTGGATGTGCAGATCCGACAGGAGGTGGACGAATGAAGGGCATGGGCCAAATGATGAAGCAGGCGCAGCAGCTCCAGGCGCGCATGCTCAAGCTCCAGGCCGAACTGGCTGAACGGACGGTGGAGTCGGCCGTCGGCGGCGGCATGATCCAAGTGGTGGCAAATGGCCGGCAGCAGGTCCTATCGATCCGGATTGAGAAGGAAGTCGTCAATCCCGATGATGTGGAGATGCTGCAAGACTTGATCCTGGCCGCCGTCAACGATGCACTGGCCAAGTCTCAGGAAATGGTCAGCTCGGAAATGGGTAAGCTGACGGGCGGCCTGAACCTGCCGGGGCTGATGTGACCCCATGAGCATCTATCCGGCCCCCATCCGCCAGTTGATCAAACGTATGGCGCGGCTCCCCGGGATCGGGGAGAAGACGGCCGAGCGCCTGGCGCTCCATCTGCTTTATTCGGCCGACCAATACGTAGAGGAACTGGGCCGCTGCATTCTCGACATCAAGCGCAGCGTCCGGCTGTGTTCGCGCTGCTTTTCCCTGGCGGACGGGGAGCTTTGCGCCATCTGCAGCAATCCGGCGCGCGATGCCTCGGTGGTATGCGTCGTCGAGCAGCCGGGCGACATGGTCGCCCTGGAGAAATCCGGGGCCTTCTGCGGCCATTATCATGTGCTGTCCGGGGTGCTGTCTCCCATGAACGGAGTGGGTCCGGATGATCTTCGAATCCGGGAGCTGCTTCAGAAAGTCGCCGCCGGCGGGGTTCGGGAAATCGTGCTGGCCACCGGCACCAGCGTCGAGGGCGAAGCCACCGCCGCCTACATCGCCAGTCAATTGGAAAGCCGGTCGGTCGCCGTAACCCGGATCGCCGCAGGAGTGCCCATGGGCGGGGATCTGAAATACGTGGACCAGGTGACCCTTAAGAAAGCCATGGAGTCGCGTCGTGCGATCGCCTAAGCTGGCTGCCGACGATCTGTTCCGCTGCACGCTCTGCGGTGACTGCTGCCGCGGTTTCGGCGGGACGTACGTCAGTGCGGAAGACATCCGGTCCATTGCCGCGTTTCTGACAACCGATCCCTCCGATCTGATCGCGCGGTGCTGCCAGCGCTCCGGCGGGCGCTACCTGCTGGCCCAGCGGGCGGACGGGTATTGCATCTTTTGGGATCAGGCTTGCACCATCCATCCGGTGAAACCCCGCATGTGCCGACGCTGGCCGTTTATTGAAAGCGTGGTGAAGGATGCGTTCAATTGGAAAATCATGGCCGCCTTCTGCCCCGGCATGCGCGCCGATCTGCCGCTGGACTCCGTGCGGGAGTGCATCCGGGAGATTCTGGCCGCCGAGACACCGACACCGAAATGACACGGCCGTTTGCCGGGACCCGCGCCCTGTCGACGTGGCCGAGACCAACCGCGTGAACCGTCGCGACGTTGCGAGATGGGCATGATCGGGGTCATCGATGCCGGCCTTGGCGGGCTGACGGTCGTGGATGCGCTTCGAAAGCAGCTGCCCGACCAGGACATTGCCTACTACGCGGACACGCTCCGCGCGCCGTATGGAAACCGAAGCCCCGAAGCGATCGTGCGCGGGGCGCTCGAGGCGGCCGAACGGGTGTGGCGCAGCGGTGCGCGGATCCTGGTAGCGGCGAGTCACACGATGTCCACCGTGGCCTTCGAGGCGCTGTCACGTCGTTTCGGCGATGCGTTTTTCGATGTCGCGACGACGGCCGCGGAGGCCGCGGCCGAAGGCTCACCCCGCCAGCGGATCGGTCTGGTGGCCTCTCGCGCAACGGTTGCCAGTCGACGCTACGAGGAGCTGATCCGTTGCCGCCGCCCGGGGGCCAGCATCGTGGCGGCGGCCTGCCCGCTATGGGGGGCTCTGGTCGAAGAGGGATGGCAGCAGCGACGCGAAGCCGCATGGATCGTTAAACGAGGCGTTCGTGAAATCAAGCAGCACCGGGTGGATACGCTGATCCTCGGAAGCAATACGTTCAAGGCGCTGCAGCCGGTGATTCAACGCAAGGTCGGGCCGCAGGTCATCCTGGTGGAGGCTTCCGTCCGGCTGGCGTCCCGGCTGGCCGAGCACCTCGGGGTTCAGGGGCCTCCACCGGCTGCGGAGCGCGGCCCGCGAACGGTCCGATTGTGGGCTTCGGACCTCACACCCCATCTCGTTCAGATCGCCCGCCGGTTACTGGGCCGGCAGGTGACCCTGGAGCGGGCGGATTGAACGGCCGGAATCCGCGCGGCCGGCAACACCGCCGGCGCTGGTTGCGATGCGAAGGGCCGGAGGAGCAGGGGGAGTCGCCCATGACCGACGACCGCTTCATTCCAACGAAGCGACATTCGAAATCCGCGGACCGCTGCGAGAACTGCCGCCGGTTGGAATCGCTGCTGCGCAAGACCGAGCTGGCGCTGAGCGACGCCGAGCGCCAGCTGCAGCAGGCCCAGAAAATGGAAGCCCTCGGAACGCTCGTGGCCGGCGTGGCGCACGAGATCAACAACCCCCTCAATCTCATTCTCTACAACCTGCCGCTGCTGCAGAAAACGTGGGCGGATCTGCTTCCGGTGATGACCGCCCACCGCCGCCAGGAGCCCGAAAAGAAGTTCGGCGGATTCACCTACGACTTCCTTCAGGAGCACCTGCCGCAGCTGATCGCCGATATGGAAATGGCCGCCCAGCGGATGGCCAAAATCGTCTCCGACCTCAAGAATTTTTCGCGCCAGTCCAACATCTCGGATCAGGGTCCGCTCAATGTCAACGCGGCGGTCCGCAATGCCTTGCGTTTGTCCCAGAGCACCCTGCGCAAGGCGGGAGTGGCCGTTCATACGGAGCTGGCGGAGGACCTGCCGGACGTCAAGGGCAATCTGTACAACCTCGAGCAGGTGGTGCTCAACCTGGTGATCAATGCCGTCCAGGCCATCGATCACGCCCAGGGGGAAATCTCCATCCGCACGGGGGTGACCTTCAACGATGGACGGGTGTGGATTCAGGTATCGGACAACGGGCGCGGCGTCTCTCCGGCGATCGCCGACCGCATTTTCCTGCCCTTCGTCAGCGACAAGCAGGCCCAGGGTGGAACCGGGCTCGGGCTGTCCGTGACCTACAGCCTGGTGAAAGCGCATGGCGGTGATGTCGGCTTTGAGAACCGACCCGGCGGCGGTGCGATATTTACCGTGCGACTGCCCAGCCGGATGGAGCGGCAAGCCGCCAAGATCCTCGTGGTGGATGACGACCCGATGGTCCGCCAGGTTCTGATGGAAGCGTTGGCCCTGCCGCGTACGTACCTGCTGGAGGAAGCCGCCAACGGCATCGAAGCAACGATTCGACTGGGAACCTACCGCCCCGATCTGCTCATACTGGATGTGTTCATGCCGGAGATGGATGGCCTGGAGGTTTGCCGGAGCATCCAGACCGAGCCGGCGCTCGCCGGAGTTAAAGTGATCATCACGACCGGCCATCCAGGGCACCCCAAGCTGGAGGAACTGGCAGGGCTTGGATTCAGCCACGTGCTGGCCAAGCCATTCGACCTTCCGCTCCTGCTGCAGACGGTGCAGGGTCTGCTTACGGGGAGATGAAAGCGGCTTTGAGGTACTCCCGGTTCAGCCGTGCGATGTTGACGATGGAGATTTCTTTCGGGCAGGTTTTTTCGCACTCGCGGTGATTGGAGCAGTTCCCGAATCCGCACGCATCCATGGCCCGCACCATGCCCAGCGCCCGCCGGGCGGCCTCCGGACGGCCGTGGGGCAGCAACGCGAGCTGGGAGACCTTGGCGCTCACGAAGAGCATGGCGGAAGCGTTCGGGCACGACGCCACACAGGCCCCGCAACCGATGCAAGCGGCGGCATCCATGGCCCGCTCGGCGCGGTCCTGCGGAACCGGCAGGGTGTTGGCTTCCGGCGCGCTGCCGGTGTTGACGGAGATGAAGCCTCCGGCCTGGATGATGCGGTCCAAGGCGCTGCGATCCACGACCAGATCCTTGATCACGGGGTAGGCCCGGGCGCGGAACGGTTCAATCACCAGGGTGGCGCCGTCCGCGAAATGGCGCATGTGCAGCTGACACAAGGTGGTGCCCTTGAGCTGGCCATGGGCACGGCCGTTGACCATGGTGCCGCAGGTGCCGCAGATGCCCTCGCGGCAGTCGTGTTCGAACGCAATCGGCTCCCGACCCTCCAGCGTCAGCTGTTCATTCACGACGTCCAGCATCTCCAGGAAGGACATGTCCGTCGAGATGTTTTGGGCCGGGTAGGTCTCGAAACGGCCCTTGTCGCCGGGACCGTTCTGCCGCCAGATCTTCAGCGTGAGGTGAATGGTCTTGCTCACTTGTAACTCCTTTGGGTAAGGTGCACGTTCTCGAACACCAGGGGCTCCTTGTGCAGGACGGGATCTTTCTCTTCTCCGGTGAACTCCCAGGCGGCCGCGTGGCAGAAGTTGGCGTCGTCGCGTTTGGCTTCGTTTTCCTCGGTTTGATAGGCCTCGTTGAAGTGCCCGCCGCAGGATTCCTGCCGCGCCAGCGCATCCAGGATCATCAGCTCCGCAAATTCCAGAAAATCCGCCACCCGTCCGGCCTTCTCCAGGCTTTGGTTGAAATCACGCTCGGCTCCGGGCACCCGGACGTTTTGCCAGAACTCCGCGCGCAGCTCCTGGATCCGCGAGCGGGCCTTCTTCAGGCCGTCGTTGGTACGGGCCATGCCGCAGTGGTCCCACATCAGCAAGCCCAGCTGGCGGTGGAAGTCGTCGACGGTGCGCCGGCCGCGTACGGCCAGGAGCTTGGCAACCCGTTCCTGAACCTGTTTCACGGAATCGCTGAAGGCCGAATGGTCGCCCTTAACATCGGCGAAGCGCGATCCGGCCAGGTAGCCGCCGATCGTATAGGGAATGACGAAGTACCCGTCGGCCAGCCCCTGCATCAAAGCGCTCGCGCCCAGCCGGTTGGCGCCATGGTCGGAGAAGTTGGCTTCGCCGAGCACGAACAGTCCGTCGATGGTGCTCATCAGGTTGTAGTCGACCCAGAGCCCGCCCATGGTGTAGTGCACGGCCGGATAAATCATCATCGGCGTTTCATAGGGGTCCTCGCCGGTGATTTTTTCGTACATCTGGAACAGGTTTCCGTATTTCTTTTCGATGACCGCGCGGCCGTCGCGCTGGATGGCATCGGAAAAATCCAGGAAGACCGCCAGACCGGTGTCGCCGACGCCTTTGCCCTGGTCGCACTGCTCCTTGGCGTTGCGCGAGGCCACGTCGCGCGGCACGAGGTTGCCGAAGCTGGGGTACTTGCGCTCCAGAAAATAATCGCGTTCGGCTTCCGGGATCTGGCTGGGCTGGCGCTTGTCGCCCGGCGATTTGGGCACCCACACCCGCCCGTCGTTGCGCAGGCTCTCGCTCATCAGGGTGAGTTTCGACTGGTAGGTGCCGTGGACCGGGATGCACGTGGGATGAATCTGGGTGAAGCACGGGTTGCCGAAGCAGGCGCCCCGCTTGTAGGCCCGGAAGGCGGCGGTCACATTGCAGGCCTTGGCGTTGGTCGAGAGATAATAGACATTGCCGTAGCCGCCCGTGCACAGCACCACGGCATGTCCTTCGTGGCGCTCGATTTCACCGCTGACCAGGTTGCGGGCGATGATGCCGCGAGCCTGGCCGTTGATGACGACCAGATCCAGCATCTCCCGGCGCGGAAACATCCGCACCTTGCCGGTTGCCACCTGGCGCATCAAGGCACTGTAGGCTCCCAGCAAAAGCTGCTGGCCCGTCTGCCCGCGGGCATAGAAGGTGCGCGACAGCTGAGCCCCGCCGAAGGAGCGGTTGGCCAGGAGTCCGCCGTATTCACGCGCGAACGGCACCCCCTGGGCGACGCATTGGTCGATGATCAGATTGCTGACTTGGGCCAGGCGGTAGACATTGGCCTCGCGGGCGCGGAAATCGCCGCCCTTGACGGTGTCGTAGAAGAGCCGCCAGATGCTGTCGCCGTCGTTGGGGTAGTTTTTGGCGGCGTTGATGCCGCCCTGCGCCGCGATGCTGTGCGCGCGCCGGGGCGAGTCGTGGATGCAAAACGTCTTCACGTTGTAGCCCAGCTCCGCCAGGCTGGCGGAGGCGGATGCGCCGGCCAGGCCGGTGCCGACGACGATGATGTCGTACTTGCGCTTGTTGGCGGGGTTGACGAGCTTCAGCTCAAAGCGGTGGCGGTCCCATTTCTGGGCCAGAGGGCCCGCGGGAATTTTGGCATCCAGGCGCATGGGAGGTCCTTTCTGTATACCCTAGTACCGCAGTGCGATGACGAGCGGCAGCATGCCGAAACCCAGAGCGACGACAACCCCCGCCGCAATGCTGACGGCCGAAACCGTCGGCATGTACTTGGGGTGGTTGGCGCCGAGGGTCTGGAACGCACTCCAGAACCCATGCCGGACATGGAGTCCGACCACGATCATCAGGGCTGCATAGAGAAGCACATAACCGGGCTGGTTGAAGGCGGCCGCGACCATGTCGAACACGGTCGTGGTGGTCTTGTCGACGAACGTGAAATGGAAGAGATGAAAAATCACGAAGAGCAGAATCATGATCCCCGTGTAGGGCATGGTCCGGGAGCTCAAGGTTCGCCCGCCGGCCGTGGCGTGCATCTGGTAGCCGACGGGCCGGGCCCTGCGGTTGAGCAGAAACAGAACCAATCCGGTCAGAACGTGCACCAACGCAAAAGCGATCAGGCCGGCGCGGAAGAGATGGAGCAGAGGGCCCAACGATTGCAGCTTTTCGGCGTAGCCGTTGAAGGCGGCTTTGCCTCCGTAGATCGTGAGGTTGCCGGCCAGGTGAGCGGCCAGAAAGCCGATGAAGGCCAGTCCGGTCAAGGCCATCATGAGTTTCTTTCCGACGGATGACCCGAGGGCGGCGGAGAACCAGTTCATACGAATACCTCCGGCGATGAGGACGGTTGATTCCGGCTGCAGACTCCGAGCGGCAGGCCCGCGGCCGACTCTCAACGGTTATTAGAGAAATGGCGGAAGCATGTCAACCCTTAAGGCCGGCTGCCCACGCATCGGTCGGGTGCGTTCAGCTCGACGGCTGCCGGGTCTGGGCGGCCGGCCACCACCAGGCATCCCGGCGCGTGCTCATGATCGCATCGGCCAGCGCCCGTCCGGTTTCCGTATGCAGGCGGTCCAAGACGTGCGGCAGCCAGGTCCGGGGAGGGCGATGGCCGATATCGTCCAAATCCTTCAATTCGAGGATCAGCGCCAGCTGATCGGCATCCCGCGCCAATTGGGCTTCCGGGGATCCGCCGGCGGCGTACTCTTCAATCAGCTCTTGAATCTGCCCGCCAAAGTCAATTCCCTGAACCATATCGCCGACGGCGCGGGATTCATCCGCCCGGACGTAGGCCTTGTTCACGGAGTTCAGGTCGCCAATCCGGGCTTCCGGAAGGTCGTGCAGCAGGCACATGCAAATCAGTTTGAAGGCGTCGATTTCCGGGTGCAGCTGGGACATCACAAAGGCGATGAAGGTCGTGCTGTACACGTGCTCGGCGATGGATTCGCGGCCGGCACCCAGGAAATGAAAGCCCGAGCGCGGAACGTCCTTCAGCATGCGGGCTTCAAACAACAGGTCGGCGATTCGTTTCATGGCGGCTCCTCTCGCTGCAGAGTCGCTTTTACGCCAGGCTGTCTGCGAAGGCAACGCCAATTTCTTTTTTTTTGACTTTTCAGGTAGACAAGGTATATTAAACATTTGGCATTTCACGAGCGCCGGAAGGGCCGCCGCCGACCGGTTTCGGGGCGAACCGGCCCGCCTGGCGGTCCTTAAAGCGCGCCGATCGACGCCGTCGAGCTTTGAAATCGAGCTTCAAAAGAGGAGGCCGAGGTTTCTTTCATGGATTTTTCACAGTTGGATCTCATCCACATGGTCCGCAACGCCAGCATCGTGGTTCAGATGGTGCTCGCGCTGTTGCTGTTTTTTTCGATTGCGTCCTGGGCCATCATCCTGATCAAATACCGCTATATCCGGCGCGCGTTGCGCGAATCGGCCGAATTCAGCGATTTCTTCTGGAAAAGCCGGGATTTCTCCAGCGCCTTTGCCAAGGCCAAGGCGCTGCCCGGCAGCCCGCTGGCGCGCATTTTTCGCATCGCCTACCTGGAACTGAAAAAGACCAGTCAGGCCGGAGAGCCAGTGGATGCCGGCGATACGGCCGCAGCCGCTCACCCGTCCTTCGCCTTCAGCGCCAGGTTTGCGGCCACCGACAACGTGAAGCGTGCGCTGCGGCGCGCGATCAACACCGAGATGACCCGCATGACCCAAATGGTGCCGTTTCTGGCCACCACCGGCAACACCACGCCCTTCATCGGGCTTTTCGGGACCGTCTGGGGCATCATGAGCTCGTTTCAAGGCATCGGACAGAAGGGCGCCGCCAGCCTGGCCGTCGTCGCCCCCGGTATTTCGGAGGCGCTGGTTGCGACCGCGGCCGGCTTGGCGGCGGCCATTCCGGCGGTGATTGCCTTCAACTATTTTATGAGCAAGATCCGCATCGTTGAAACCGAATTTCAGAGTTTCTCGGCGGATTTTCTCAACATCATCGAACGGGACATCCTGCGGGTTGAAAGGAGAAAAGGATGAGGGCCGGAGACAACCACGACAGCTTGATGTCGGAAATCAACGTGACGCCGTTCGTGGATGTCATGCTGGTGCTGCTCATCATTTTCATGGTCACGGCACCCATGATGATGCAGGGCATGGATGTCGCGCTGCCGCAGGTGACGTCCAAGCCGCTGGAGACCAAAGAAGAGCATCTGATGATCACCCTCAACAAAGACGGGCAGATCTTCATCAACGATTTTCCGGTTACCCTCGATACCCTGCAGGACAAACTGTCGAAGATTATCCAGGGGCGGACCCATCCCGACGTCTACTTGAAGGCGGACCGGGAGGTCTCCTATGGAGTGGTCGCTCAGGCAATGGCCCAGATCAAAGATGCCGGCGTCGACAAGCTGGGCATGGTGACGGAGCCCGCCGCTCCGGAAAAGGACGGCCGGAAGGTTAAAGCGAAACGCGGATGATGAGCCCCCGTTCTGCGCGAACCCCCCGGGACGCCGAGAGCCAGGCGCTGGCCCGTTCGGCGGCCTATAGCGTCGCGATTTCCTTCGGTCTGCACGCGCTGGTGATCGCGGGCTTGGTGTACATTCGGGTGGACTTTTCGCAACCGCGTCTGCCGCCGGGCGCCATCAGCGTGAATCTGGTGTCGCTGCCGGGGCCTGGCCCCGCACCCGGCCCGGTGGCGGGCGACGGCGGACCGCCGGCTGAAATCGCCAAGCCGGTGGAACCGGCCAAACCCGCGCCGGAGAAGCCGGTGGTTTCCGTGGCGGAGCCTAAACCGGTGCCCGTGGCACCGCCCAAACCGGAAGTCTCCACCGCGCCTCCCAAGCTCAAAGAGAAAAAATCGCTCAAAGAGGCTACCAAAGACCCGCAGAAATTGATCGAGCGCGCGATCGACCGAATTGAAAAAAAGGTTGCGGAACCGGATACCAGTTCGGTCGCCTCCGCCATCGAGCGGCTCAAGAAGAAATTCGGAGAGGCGGAGAGTGCCGGGGCCAAGCCGGGCCCACCCGCCGCGATGCCGGGGCAGGGGGGCGGCGGCGGAGGCTCCTTCGGCGGTGGTGGCGGCGGGGGAGGAGCCGGCCCGATCGAGCCGGTGGACATCTACCGGGCGACGGTGGCCTCTCAGGTGGAGCGCAACTGGGCGTTTTCGCCCCAGCTGGCCGGCAGCGATAAGAACCTCAAGGTGGGGTTGGTCTTCAAAGTCCTGCCGAACGGAGAAATCACGGATATTCGCTTTTCGGAGCGCTCCAACAACGCCTACCTGGACGACTCGGCCTACAAGGCCATCGTCAAGTCCAGCCCGGTGGTCCCGCACCCGGCGGTTATCAAGGCGCCCTATGTGACCGTGGCCATCCGCTTCACGCCGGAAGGGATCCGCTGACATCTTGAAAACCAGAGCCATCTTGCCTAAAATTAAAACTTCACCATAACCTTAAAGTTCAGAGGCCCTAATGACCCGACGGCACATCACGACCACCGCCTGGATGCTGATCATGGTTTTCATCGGAATGGCCGGTGCGGCCAGAGCGCAGCAGTCCGCTGAATCCTATCAATACATCGATATCCGCAATCCGTTCTTGCGCAAGATTCCCCTTGCCGTCCCGCTGTTCAAGAACCTGACCAACGGCGTGCGCGAGGATGAAAACGCTCGCAAGGCCGCAGACTTTGCGGCCGCGAGCCTCGATTTCACCGGTTATTTCAAAATTTTGGACCGCGGTGCGTTTCTCTTCGATCCGCAGAAAAGCGGAGGGTCCGTCAGCGACATCAACTTCCAAAACTGGACCGTGGTCGGCGCCGAACTGCTCATCACCGGAACCTATGGGCAGACCGGCGACAACGTGGAAATCGAACTGCGCCTGTTCGACACCATCCGGAGCCGTCAGATTCTCGGCAAACGGTATTCGGGCAACCTCTCGGAGACCCGCAAGATGATCCTGCGCTTCTGCGCCGAAGTCATTTACTACCTCACCGGCAACCGAGGGATCTTCAACAGCCGGATTGCATTCGTCTCCACCGGCTCCGGCAAAAAGGAGATATACATCTGCGATTTCGACGGGTACAACCCCACCCGCCTGACCTACAACGACTCCATCTCCCTTTTCCCGTCCTGGTCCTCCGACGGCCAGCACATCGCCTACACTTCCTACAAGGGCGGCAAGCCCGACATATACATTCGCAACCTGGCCGACAAACGGGAAACGGTCATCAGCAATGAGGGCATGAACATTACCCCGGTGTTTATGCCAAACCGTTTTGAACTGGCCGCCACGCTCTCTTTTTCTGGCGATCAGGAAATTTATCTGTTGACTGGCACCGGAAAAATGATTAAAAGGCTGACCAACAGTAGAGGGATCGATCTTGCGCCGACATGGTCTCCGGACGGCAAGAGAATCGCATTTGTATCCAGCCGCACGGGCGGGCCTCAAGTCTACGTTCTCGACGTGGATACCGGCAACGAAAGGAGGCTGACCTTCGAAGGAAAGTACAACACCCAGCCCAGCTGGTCGCCGCGGGGCGATAAGATTGCTTACAGCTCCCAGGTCGGCGGCTCTCAACAGATCCATGTGATCGATGCGGATGGTCAGAACCCCATGCAGCTGACGAACAGCAGCGGCGGCAATGAATCTCCATCGTGGTCCCCCGACGGCAGCTTGATTGTTTTCAGCAGCACGCGCGAAGGTCCTTCACGCCTTTACGTCATGACCGCCTTCGGCACCGACCAGCGCCGGCTGCTGCTTCTCAACGGCGAGCAAATGAACCCCAAATGGTCTTCAGGCGTTTTCGACTGATTGCCATCAACCACACATCACTCAACGAAAAGGGAGGAAGACATGCAGAAGAAATGGTGGATCGTGTTGGCATTGCTCATTGTGGTGCCGGGTTTCCTGTTTACGGTTTCATGCCAGAAGAAGGTTCAAGCCCAGGCACCGGCGCCCGCTCCGGCGCCCGCGCCCGCTCCGGCGCCCGCTCCGGCGCCCGCACCTGCTCCTGCCAAGCTGGAAGTGCCGGCGTTCATGACCGAACGGATCTTCTTCGATTTCGACAAGTCGGCCTTGAGGCTTGAGTCCCAGTCGCTGCTCAAGAAAAAGGCGGACTGGTTGAAGGCCAACCCCGCGGCCAAGCTGCTGATTGAGGGCAACACCTGCATCATCGGCACCCCTGAGTACAACTTGGGCTTGGGCGAGCGCCGGGCCGAAGCCGCCAAGAAGTTCCTGGTGGACCTGGGCATCGACCCCAAGCGCATCAGCACCATCAGCTACGGCGAGGAGCGTCCGATCGACCCGCGCAAGACCGCCGAGGCGCTGGCCAAGAACCGCAACGACGGTTTCGTCATCAACTAATATCGGTGCGACCGGCCGAGCACCCTGGAGCCTGACCCATCGGTGCTCGACCCCATCGAAAGTCTGCAACCCATCAGACGGCAAACGAACGCATCCGCGCGTCGTTTGCCGTCTGTTGTATCGCCTGCGGGCACCATCGCCAAAGACGGGGGGTAGAGTGAATCGTATGGGTCGTTCGGGAAGAGGGCAATGGTTGCTCTTGCCGTTGTTGTTGATGGGCCTCGTTCAGGGATGTGCCACGCGCCGGGATGTCACCACGATCGACTCGCGGTTGAGTGAAATCGAACTGCGCGAATCCGAAGAGCGCCGGCGGCGGGATGAGATCGCCCGTTCCCGCGAGGCCAACGAACAGGCGCTGCGCCAGATGTCCGCTTCGCTTCGGGCCCAAATCGATGAACTGCGGGAGGAACTCCGCGGGCTGGCCGGCCGCATCGATGAGATGGAGCATGCCATGCGCCAGAAGGCCGGCACGTCCGAATCGGGAGAACGGCCGCGAGAGGACAAACTGGCTCGCTTGGAGGATGCCAACAGCCAGCACGCCCAGCGCTTGGCGCGCATCGAAGAACACCTGAAGCTTGAACCCGCCGCCGGCTCCGCCCGGCCGGAATCCAAGATCAAACCGGATGCTCTGGCCAAGATTCCCTCCGAGGAGGAGCTTTACAACCGGGCCAAACAGGCGTTCGATCAGGGCAACTCCGGACTCTCCCGCAAGACGTTTGAGGAACTGATCCAGCGCTACCCGAACTCCGCCAATGCCGACAACGCCCAATTTTGGATCGGCGAGACCTTTTTCCGCGAGAAGTCCTACGAAAAAGCGATCCTCGAATACCAAAAGGTGATCGAGAAATACCCCAAGGGCAACAAAGTGCCAGCCGCGCTTTTGAAACAAGGCCACGCCTTTCTCCAATTGGGAGACAAGGTCAATTCGCGGCTGATTTTCGAAGAACTCGTGCGCAAGTTCCCGCAGACCGCCGAAGCCAAGGCCGCTTCGGATAAGCTCAAAGAGCTGCGCTGATCGGCTGCGGCCCGATTGCGGACGGCGACGTGGTTTCTCGGCAACCGGTTGGGCGCGATGTTCAAAATCATGGGCGTGGATCCTGGGCTGGCGGCGACCGGCGTCGGATTTGTCCGCGGCCGAGGTCTCGATGTCCAGGGCTACTCTTTCGGATGTATTACCACGGCTTCCACCGCGCCGTTGCCTGAACGGCTCGACCGAATCTTCTCCCGGCTCCTCCAATTGCTTTCGCATGAAACGCCCAACCTGTTGGTGGTCGAGGACGTTTTTTCATTGAAGGCTTATCCCCGATCGGGGATATCCCTGGGGCAGGTGTCCGGGGTGGTGATGGTTGCCGCTTTTCAGGCCGGGGTCCGGTGCATCACGATCCCGGTGCGGGAAGCCAAACACGTGCTTACCGGAAACGGGAACGCTTCCAAGATCCAGTTGGAACGCGCCGTGCGGAGACATCTGAATCACCCGGCCCCCATCCGGCCGTACCATGCATCGGATGCACTCGGATTGGCGATCATCGGACTGTATCGCTGCATTCAGCGGCCATCGAGAGCAATATTGCCGTGATCGGATACATCCAGGGCAAAATTCTGAAGAAAGAAGGCGACCGATTGCTCGTGCTCGCCAACCAGATCGGTTTTGAGATTCTGGTGCCGGCCGTGGTGATGGAAGCCTTGGCCGATCGGCAGGCCGGCGATGAACTGGCGTTGCATGTCTATTATCAGCAGACCGAGCGGCAACCCAAACCGGTTTTGATCGGGTTCATCCATGAAATTGAAAAGGAATTCTTCCAGAATTTCATCAGCGTGGAGGACATCGGACCTTTGAAGGCCGTAAAAGCCATGACGCTGCCTGTCGGTGAGATCGCCAGGGCCATTGAGGCGCGGGATCTGGATGCATTGGGCCGACTCAAAGGGATCGGCAAGCGGACGGCGCAGAAAATTATTGCCACCCTGGAAGGCCGCGTGGGCAAGTTCGCTCTGATGCGGACGGAATCCAAAGCTCCGCCGCCGACCGCCGACGATGTCGCACAACAGGTGCTCGACGTGATGGTCAATCAGTTGGGCCACCGTGTGAGCGATGCCAAACGGATGATCGCCGAGGCCTATAAGCGCAACCGCGCCATCGCGACACCCGAGGCCCTCTTCGAGGAAGTCTACCGGGGCGAGCTGCCCGGAAGCCAACCATCCGGTGGCGGAGACGATTGAGCGCACGGCCCAGGGCGCGGCCGGCGTTGTCACTCCAGCGCGCCAACCGGTTCCGCTTGAGCCGCGGTTCGGCGGGTAGCGGTTTTAGCTGCGGATCGGGGCCCGGCCCCGAGCGCGGTTCACGCGGTTAGGAAGCTGCATGAGCGACGATATCATCACTTACACTTCGGACGACCGGCAAGGGCTGGTATCTGGACGGTCGCGCGAGGAGGACCAGGAACCGGAAATCGTTTCGCTGCGCCCGCGGCGGCTGGTCGATTACGTCGGCCAAGCCGATGTGGTCGAAACGCTTAAAATCGCGATTGAAGCCGCTTCCCAGCGCAGCGAGCCCATCGACCACGTACTGCTCCACGGCCCTCCCGGTCTCGGCAAGACGACGTTGGCGCATATTGTTGCCAACGAAATGGGATCGAACCTGACGCTCTCCTCCGGCCCGGCCCTCGAAAAGGGCGGGGACCTGATCGGAATCCTCACGCACCTGGAGACCGGAGACATCCTGTTCATCGACGAAATCCACCGGCTTCCCAAACCGGTCGAAGAACTGCTCTATCCGGCGATGGAGGATTTCGCGATAGATTTCGTCTTCGACAAGGGCGTTCACGCCCGCAGCCATCGATTTCGTCTGAAACGTTTTACCATGGTCGGAGCCACCACCCGCGTCGGCCTTCTTTCGGCGCCGCTGCGCGACCGGTTCGGCATTTTCCGGAGCCTTGATTTTTACGGAATGGACGAATTGGTTCGGATCACGAAGCGCTCCGCGGCATTGCTCGATATCGATATCGGCGATGAAGGCGCCTTCGAATTGGCCCGTCGATCGCGCGGCACGCCGCGCATTGTCAATCGCCTGCTGAAACGCATCCGCGACTATACGCAGGTGCGTTCGCAGGGGGTGATCAATCGGCAGACGGTGGCGGCGGCCTTGGAGTTGGAAGGAGTCGATGGCCATGGGCTGACCGACCTCGACCGGCGGTATCTGCGCACGATCATCCAATTCTATCACGGAGGTCCGGTGGGCATCGAAGCCCTGGCGGCCACGCTCCAAGAGGAATCCGACACGCTGGTGGACATCGTGGAGCCCTATTTGCTGAAAATCGGATTCCTCACCCGGACCTCCTCGGGCCGGAAAGCATCCGAAGCGGCCTACCGGCACCTGGGTTTCAGCGTTCAACAGAAATTTTTTTAATGGCGATCATCAGTCTTACTACGGATTTCGGCCTCGAGGACGAATATGTCGGGCTCATGAAAGCCGTCATCCTGGGCATCGACCCGCTGGCGAGGATTGTGGACCTCAGCCATGCGGTCGAACCCCACGATGTTGTCCAGGCCGCTTTCCTGCTGGAATCCGCCGTCCGCTATTTCCCGCCGGGGAGCATCCACTTGGCGGTGGTGGATCCCGGGGTGGGAACGACGCGGGCCCTGATCGGCCTCGAGGCGAACGGCCAGCGGTTCCTGGCCCCGGACAACGGCGTGCTGTCCCTCGTGATGGATGCATTCCGGCCGGAATCGCTGCGGCGCCTGGAGAACCGGAGCCTGTGGCGCGCCAGCGTGAGTGCGACCTTCCACGGCCGTGACGTCTTGGCTCCCGTGGCTGCGCATTGGTCCCGGGGAGTGGATGTGCGCGAGTTGGGGCCGGAGCTGAATCCGGCCGATGCGGTCCGACTGGCCGATCTGCGCGCCAAACGCTCCCCGAATGGCGACATCGGCGGCCGGATCGTGCATATCGATCGGTTCGGAAATCTGATTACCAACATTGACGCTGCCATCCTGCCGCCGCCCGGAGGATCTGCCGGTGAACGCCCGGCCACGATCCGATTGGCGGGGCAGAAAATCGTCGGGATCCGCCGAACATATGGGGACGCCGAACCCGGCCGGCCGGTGGCGCTGATCGGAAGCCGCGGGTATCTCGAAATTGCCGTCGGTTGCGGTAGCGCCCGGTCCTATTTCAATGTTCGCCCAGGGGATCCCGTGGCGGTGGGGACCGGCGGATGAGCCGCTCAGGTGAAAACGACAGATGGCGGGAATGGGAGGGGCCGGCCCCGGCCGGAGACCGGCAGTGGCGCGTGCTCTTTATCGGCGACCACGGCAAGGTGGTCGCTTTCAAGCGCATCAGGGCGCTGATCGGGCTGACCATCGGGGTCATTGGAACCGCTCTAATTGCCGTGATCGTACTGGTGGTCGTCAATGCCCGGCTGCACACGCGCATGCAGGCGGTTCAGGAGCACTTGTCGTCAGCGCAGCTTCAAATCCAGGAACTGCGCCAGGAACGCGACCGGCTCACGGCGCATGTGGTCCTGGCGGAAACGAAGGTGAAGGAGGTGCTGGCCGGTGTGAGCCGAACGGCCCCCGTTCAAAAGCCGGAGCCGGTCGGCATGGCCGGAAAAGCCATCGAATCCCCCGGCCCAACGCCGCCGGAGGCTGGGCCGGAGGAGCCGCCGGCATCGACGGAGCGCGCGCGGGGCGGGCGCCTGCCCGCGGGTATCGAAGAGCCGGTTGCCGTGGAGGAGTTTTACGCCGGTTTGGATGCGGCGCGCCGCACGCTCCAGCTTCGCTATAAATTGTCCGCCGCCCGCTCAGCCCGCAAGCCGTTGACGGGGCATGTCGTCGTGGTTTTCAAGAGCCATGACACCGAACCCGGCCGATGGCTGGCCATGCCGCCGGTCGATCTGCCGAAGGGCCGGCCGTCCGGGCGGCAAAAGGGCTACACGTTCTCCATCAGCCATTCCAAAGCGTTTTCGCACTCGTTGCCGGCGCCGGCGGCGATGCCCGCCTACACCCAGGCGGTGTTGTATGTTTTTTCCCAAGATGGGCAACTATGGATGGCCCGGGACTACGGCGTCGACCTTCAACCGGCCGGCGGCTGATGCATCTTTTTTATTGACATCACCTATAGTATCGCCTAAATATACCTGATTTTGAATGCACAGGAGTGTCGATCGTGAAAAAGTACACCTACAGCGCCAAAGATGGCGACGTTCAGGGCAAATGGTATGTGGTGGACGCCAGCGGCGCCGTTCTGGGGCGGCTGGCCTCAGCCGTGGCCGCGCGCCTGCGCGGCAAGCACAACCCGCTGTTCACTCCCCATGTGGATACCGGCGATTTCGTTGTCGTCATCAATGCGGACCAAATCAAGCTGACCGGCAAGAAATGGGTGCAGAAACTCTACCATCGGCACACCGGCTACATCGGCGGGTTGAAGACCGCGAGCGCCAGAGAGCTGTTGGAAAAGCGGCCGGAGGAGCTGGTCCGACGGGCGGTCAAGGGAATGTTGCCCAAAAACAAGCTGGGCAGCCGTCTTTATACGAAGCTCAAGGTCTACGCGGGCGGCGACCACCCCCACCAGGCCCAGCGTCCCGAAACCCTTCACGTCTAGACGAATTGGCCCAATCATAGAGGAACCGGATGGAAAAGCAAGCAGCCTACTACGCTACTGGAAAGCGCAAGTCATCGATCGCCCGCACCTGGCTGATGCCGGGAAACGGCGCCATTATGGTCAACAACCTGCCGGTGGAAGAGTATTTTCCGCTGGAGACGACTCGCCTGGAGCTGGTTCAGCCTTTAAAACTGACCAACACGACCGGCTCCTACGACGTCAAGGTCACTGTTCAGGGCGGCGGCCCGGTCGGCCAGGCCGCGGCGATCCGCCACGGCATCACGCGCGCCTTGATCACCGCCAACCCGGATTTTCGCAGCACCTTGAAGAAGGCCGGTTTCGTCAAGCGTGATCCGCGAGTCAAAGAGCGTAAAAAATACGGTCAGCGCTCCGCCCGCGCGCGGTTCCAGTTCTCCAAACGCTAGCCTGATCTTTATCGGAATGCCAAGAGGGAACGGGTGGTTTGACCGTTCCCTTTTTTATGCTATCCACCACCGGATCCGCCACGGGAGGTTCAGCCCATGCCAATGAGCACCATCGATCTCAATTCGGACGTCGGCGAAAGTTTCGGCAACTACAAACTGGGAATGGACGAGGAGGTGATCCCGCTCATCAGCTCGGCCAACATCGCCTGCGGCTATCACGCCGGGGATCCGGCCGTCATGCGGCAGACGGTCGCCCTGGCCCGACGGCATGGCGTCGCCCTGGGGGCGCATCCCGGGCTGCTCGACCTGGTCGGTTTCGGCCGGCGCAGCATGGACCTGACATTGGAAGAAATCAAGGATCTGGTCGCGTATCAGATCGGCGCACTCCAGGCGGTGGCCGCTTTGCAGGGAGCGCGGCTCCAACACGTCAAACCTCATGGCGCGCTCTACAACATGGCCGTGAAGAACCCGGACATCTGGGACGCGGTGGCGGAGGTGATGGCCGGCCTCGATGACCGGATGATTCTGTTCGTGCTGGCCGGCGACCGCTCCGAACTGGAATCCATTGCCCGGCGACGCGGCATCCGCATGGCTTTCGAGTTTTTCGCCGACCGGGCCTACAACCCGGACGGCACCCTGGTCTCGCGCAAGCTGGCCGGAGCGGTCCTTCATGACAACGACCTGGTGGCCGCCAAGGTGCTGAAGTTCGTCAGGGAGGGCCGGGTCCATACCATCAGCGGCTCCGACATCGCGCTCCAGGCCGAGACCATCTGTGTTCACGGCGACAACCCCACCGCCCTGGCCCTGGTTAAAAAAATTCGCGAGACGCTGAATACGGCCGGCGTTGCGGTGAAACCCCCGGCCGAGTTTCTTTAATGACCAGTCATGAGGACGGAGTGCTGAGGACTGAGGAAACCAAGGGGAGTTCAAGCGGCCGGCGGCCTGCTCCTCCCAGATTTCGCTGCATGGGCGACCGCAGCTTTCTCGTTGAACTCGGTGAGAAGATCTCGCCGGACGTCAACTGCCGCGTGCAGCAGCTCATGCGGCAGCTTCAGGACGCCCGCCTGCCGGGTGTCCGGGAATTGGCCCCCGGCTACCGGTCGCTGCTCGTTGTTTTTGACCCCCTGGCGGTCACGCCGGACCATCTGAAGGCCTGCATCCGGGAAATCGACGCTGCCAGCGCTTCAGCCGGCCTGCCGCCGGCCAAGCACGTCACGGTGCCGGTCTTTTACGGCGGGGAATATGGACCGGACCTGGAGGCCGTAGCCGCCCACCTGGACATCTCCACCGATGAGGTGGTCCGGCTTCATACCGGGACCATTTACCGGGTTTACATGATCGGCTTCACGCCGGGCTACCCTTACCTGGGCGAGCTGCCGGTGGCACTCTCCGTTCCCCGGCGCAGCACCCCGCGCACGCGCGTCCCCAAGGGTTCGGTGGGCATCGCCCAGCGCCAGACGGGCATTTATCCGGTGGAAAGCCCCGGCGGCTGGCAAATCATCGGTTGGACCCCGATCGAACTTTTCGATCCCGGCCGTCCGCTGCCGTCGCTGCTGGAGATGGGCGACCAGGTTCAATTCGAAGCGGTGCGGCCAGTGGGGATTTGAAATATGGCGGGCGCGAACACCATCGAGGTGCTGTCTCCCGGGATCATGAGCACGGTCCAGGACCTCGGCCGGTTCGGCTGCGCGCGATACGGCGTCGCCGCCAGCGGCGCGCTGGACGGATTCGCCGCGCGGGTGGGAAATCTCCTGGTCGGAAACGACGAGAATGCGGCCGTCGTGGAGACCACCTTAATGGGGCTGCGGATGAAGGTTCTCAGAGACACGGTGGTGGCCGTCACCGGCGGGAACCTCCAGGCGCGAGCGGGCCGCGAGCCCCTGCCGCTGTGGCGGTCGATGCGGATTCGAGAGGGAGAGACCATCTCGTTTTTGGGGCCGGTGAGCGGATTTCGCTCCTATGTCGCCGTCGCCGGCGGCTTCCAGGTACCAGAGGTCATGGGCAGCCGGTCGACCAACCTGGCTTCGGGATTCGGCGGCTTCGAGGGACGGGCGCTGCGCAAGGGGGACATCCTCTCCGTGGGGCCCGTCGACGATGCGGATCGTTTTGCAGACCGGGTCTTCCCGCCGGAGGCGGTTCCGGTCTACGCTTCGGCCTGGCGCCTGCGGATCCTATGGGGTCCGCAGGACGACCACTTTTCAGAAGAAGGCCGCCAAACCTTCGTGACCGCCGCATTTTCGGTATCGCCCCATTCCGATCGAACCGGCATCCGCTTGGCGGGCCCCGCCGTCGGCCGGAAGCCCGGGCTGGAGGAATCCATCATCTCCGAGGGGATCCTGTCCGGCGCGATTCAGGTACCGGGAGACGGTCAGCCCATCATCATCCTGGGCGAGACCGCCTCGGGCGGCTATCGCAAGATCGCCACGGTGATTTCCGCCGATTTGCACCTGCTCGGCCAAATCACCCCCGGGGACGAGATCCGCTTCGAAGCGGTGTCGATGGAAACCGCTGTTCAGGCATTGCGGGAGCTCCAGGACAAGATTGATGCATTCAAGCGAAGGTTACGTTCGAAATGATCGATCATCTGGGTTCTTCGGTAGAAATAGGCCCGGATGAGTTTGGTGGCGAAGTTCGCTTTCTCCGGCCCGGTTCCCTGAAAACAAAGGCCGGTATGGACCACCTCCCGATCCGTCCCCAAATCGGTTTTGCGGGAATAAACCATTTTGCAGCGGATACGGACTATCTGGTTTTCCGCATCGATGAAACGGACGCCAACGTCTTCGGATGCAATGAAATCAGAGGATTCAATAAGCAGGCCGCCGAGGCTCACATCCAGCGCGACGCCGACCGCTTCAGGCTCCGTTTCCCCTGGATCTTCGAGGAGTGTGTAGGTTACGGGCACGTGAATGCTCACGCGGGGATATTTTCGCCGGTTGTCGGGCAATCGAGGGCTCCATCGTTCATTAAAGAGGAATCGCCAAGCGAGCTCGATTGATATCGGCAGGTTCGGGCCGAATCTTTAGCGTGGATGTTCGATGGCCGGCGGGCTGGTCTAGATGCCCAGAAACGCCTGGCGGAAGGTGTCGTTTGCGAGCAGGGCCTTGCCGCTGCCCTGGGCGACCATGCGTCCGGTCTGGATCACATAGCCCCGGTCGGCCAAGTCCAGCGCTTCGCGCACGTTCTGCTCGATCAGCAGGATGGTCATGCCCTCTTCCTTGAGGCGCCGGACCGTGTCCAGCACCTCGTCCACCAGCTTGGGGGCCAGCCCCAGCGAGGGTTCATCCAGCATCAGGACCTGCGGCCGCGACATCAGGCCTCGGCCGATGGCGACCATCTGCTGCTCGCCGCCGGAGAGGGTGGAGGCCGGCTGGAGGCGGCGCTCCTTGAGGCGGGGGAACAGCGTGTAGACAAAATCGAGATTTTCCCGGATCCGTCGCGCATCCGAAAGGATATAGGCACCCAGCATCAGATTCTCTTCGACCGCGAGCGGTCGAAAGAGCATCTTCTCCTCCGGGACGTATGCGATCCCCAGACGAACGATCTCTTCGGTCCTCAGCCGCTGAATCTCTTTGCCCGCAAAACGGATCTGCCCTTCAAATGCCCGCTGGGTGCCCATGATGGCGCGCAGCAGGGTGGACTTCCCGGCTCCGTTGGCGCCGACCACGCACACGGTCTCGCCGGCATTCACCGCCAAGGAAATCCCCTGCAGCACCGGCAGGCCCGAGTATCGGACCTTGATATTTTTGACTTCAAGAATCGGCGATGCCATGGGTTGCGGTTGTGTCTCCTTGGTGTGGTGAAATTCGAATACCGAATATCGAAATCCGAATTTATGAAATGTTCGAAACCTCACGCCAACCGCTTGATCGGTTGAGACTCACTTTGGGTCTGCCGGCCGCTCGCGCACGTAGCGTTCCCCCAGATACGCTTTGATTACCTGGGGATTCCGGGCGATATCGCGTGGAGGGCCTTCGGCGATCTTCCTGCCGTAGTCCAGGACGACCACCCGCTGGCTGATGTTCATGACCAGTTCCATCACGTGTTCGATCAGCATCACGGTGACCCCGAGATCGGCATGGATGTGACGGATGCCGGCCATGATGTCCTCGATTTCGCTCGGGTTCAAGCCGGCGGCCACCTCGTCGAGCAAGAGCAGCTGGGGGGCGGTGGCCAGGGCCGTGGCCATGGTCACGCGTTTCTGGGCGGCGACCGGCAGTTCGCTCACCAGATTCAGCTTAAGGTCCCGGAGGCCGAGATCATTGAGGATGCCCTCCGCCCGGGCTTTGGCCTGAGACTGCGAGCGGGTGTGCAGGAAGCATCCCACCATCACGTTTTCCAGCACATTGAGATCGCCGGACGCCACGTAGACCTGAAAGGTCCGCGCCAGTCCGCGCCGGGCCATCTCATGGGCGCCCAGCGCGGTCACGTCCTCGCCGGCAAAGACGATGCGGCCGGAGGTGGGCGGGAACATCCCGGCGATGCAGTTGAACAGGGTGGTCTTGCCGGCGCCGTTCGGCCCGATCAGGCCCAGCAACTCCCCCCGATCCACCGTGAAGGACACGTCGTCGTTGGCCTTGAGGCCGCCGAACGCCTTGACCAGGTTGTGAACCTCCAGCAGCGCCATCAGATGCGTTTCCTTCGGCGGATCTTTTCGACGACGCCCCAGAGGCCGCGGGGCTCGAACGCCGAGATGATCATGATGATGAGGCCGTAAATGATCAGGTCGATCCCGACCAGCCCCGCCGCGGCGCCCAGCCACTCTTTCAGGTAGCTTTTGAGCGGGATCAACACCCCGGCGCCGATGATCGGCCCCCAGAGCGAGCCGGCGCCGCCGAGCATGGCCATCAGGGCGATCAGGATCGAGATGTCCAGGCTCATGGTGTCCTCCGGCTCGATGTTCTTGACGTAGACCGCGTGAAAGGAGCCGACCACGCTGACGAAGGCGGTGGCGATGGCGTAGGTCTTGATCTTGGCCCAGTGGACGTTGACGCCCAGCGAGCGGGCCACCTCCTCGTTGTCCTTGATGGACCGCAGCTGGAAGCCCAGCCGGGATTTGCGGAACCAGTTCATGTAGAGCAGGCCGATGATGAACAAGCCGAAGATGATGTAGTAGTAATAAATGTCTTCCTTGAAGATCAGCCGCAGAAAATCGGGCGTCTGGTATTTGAAGGGCAGGATGCCGAGGCCGCGGGCGGCGCCGACGAACTTCCAGACTTCGAAAAGGTCCTTCAGAACCAGCGAAGTGGCGATGGTCGCGATGGCGAAGTAGTGGCCCTTGAGCTTGAACAGCGGGTAGCCGATGATGAACGACCACCCGATCGAAAATGCGGCGCCCAGCGGCATCGACACCCAGAAGGGGATGTCCCAGCGCAGCAGGCAGACCGTGGTGGTGTAGGCGCCGATGCCCACGTATTGGGCCTTGCCCAGATCGACCTGGCCGCCGTAGCCGCCGATCGTGTTCCAGCCCATGCCGTAGAGGGAGAACATCAGAAACTGGATCATGGTCGCCATGGCAAAGGCGGAGTGCGGAAACAGCGGGAAGGCGACGAGGACCAACGCCGCGGCCAGTGCGACCATGCGGTCGATCCGCGGGAAGTCGGAGAAATCCAGCGCATTCCTTATTGCTTCCATCCGAACAATCCCCTCGGGCTGATCAGCATGATCACGAAATAGCTGACGTAAATCCAGGTGTACTTGAACGAAGTCATGGGCACGGCGTCCATCCAGCCGATGTCGAACGTGATGGCGAAGAAATCCCAGAACCCGGGGATCTCCATGATGAACCCCACCACCAGGCCCGCAAAAAAAGCGCCCGGCACGCTGCCGAATCCGCCCAGGGCCACCACGGTGAACGCGATCATGGTGAAGATCAGCCCCACGTAGGGATTGACCGACCAGAAATTGACGATGAGCGCTCCGGCGATGGTCACCGTGGCCCCGCCGATGCCCCAGGCCAGGGCGTTCATGCGTTCGGTGGGGATGCCCATGTAGCGTGCGCCCTGGCGGTTCAGGGCGGTTGCGGTGAGCGCCTTGCCGAGCTTGGTCCGGTTCATCAGCAGCCAGACGCCGACGAACGACAGCACGGCCAGGACGGCCACGGCGAGCTTGGTGGCCGAGATGATGATGCCCATGCCGACGTCGAAGCTCTTGCCGACCAGCAGCCCGTGGTGCAGGGCGCGGTCCTCGGACCCGAAACAGAGCAGGGCGATGTTGCGCAGCACCAGCATCAGTCCGAAGGTCCCGAGCAGCTGGGCGATCATCGGTCCGCGCAGCAGGAATTTGACGAACCCGCCGTAGCAGAGGACCCCGAGCAGGAACCCGATGCCGGCCGCCAGGGGCAGGGTCAGCAGCGGGTCCATCCCCGTGGCCTGGGCGGTGAGCAGGCCGGTGTACATGCCGATCATCAGGAACTCGCCGTGGGCGAAGTTGACGATATCCATCAGACCGAAAATGATGGTCAGCCCCAGCGCGACGAGGGACAATACCATTCCGAGCAGGATGCCGGACGCAATGGACCCCAACAGGATGTCCATGGAACCCCTTTCGTCAGAGTAGTTCCGCCGGCCCCTCCCTCCATGCGGGCGGAAAGAGGGGGCCGGGATGATCCGCGTCGAAGCTCCTTAGAACTTCGGGAAAGGGTAGATCATGTTGGCTGTGGCGACATTGAAGGGATACACGATTTCAAGATCGATCTTTCCGTCCGCCGCCTTCTGGTACTGGCCGATGAGTCCCATCCCCAGGGTGTTCTGTCCGATATCGTCGCCCGAGGTGGCGAATTTGATCCCCTGCCAGGGCACGACCAGCTCATCGCCCGGTATGTCGATGGCGTTGGCGGCCTTCTGGATGTCGGCCGGTTTGGCGGAGCCGGCTTTTTCGAGAACGTGGACCCAGGCCTGCAGCCCGGTGAACGAACGGGCGGAGGCGCCGCTCAAATCGTTGCCGGTCTTGGCCTTGTACATGGCGTTGACCTTGGCGGCGATGGGCTTCACCTGAGCGATTTTGGGGATGAAGACGGTCCGGGTGAGGGACCCGATCGTGGTGTCGCCGAGCGTGCTCACGAATTCAGGCACTTCGAATCCGGCGTTCTGGCCCCACAGGAGCTTGGGGGCGGCCTTCTGGTCCTTGAGCGTCTTCATCATCAGGATCGCATCGGAGGTGTAGGAGGCAAACAGCATCGCATCCGGTTTGACCGCGATGAGGGAGCGCACCTCGCTGGAAAGGTCGGTGGCCTTGGCCGCGTAGAGGATCGACTTCTTGACCTCGAATCCGTAATCCTTGCCGAATTTCTCGATCAGCTCGGATACGGCGGCCCCCCACTCGGTCTTCTCGCAGGCCGAAGCCAGGTTGGCGATGTCCTTTTTAGGCACGGCGGCCAGCCCCTTGACCTTGCCCTCGGTCATGCCCTTCAGGAACTCGAACAGGTCCTTGGTGAAGTAGACGTCGTGCGGCGTCGTGCGCCAGAACCACTTGTAGCCCTGTTTGGTCAGCTCGGGGGAGGTCGATGAATCGTTGATCAGAGGGATGCCGTATTGCTCGGCCACGGCGCTGACGGCCTTGGTCACCGAGCTGTGGTAGGCGCCCATGAGGCCATGGACCTTGTCGTCGAGAATGAGCTTCTTGGCCAGGTCGGCCCCCAGGGTGGGGTTGCCCTCGTGGTCCTTGAAGATCAGCGTGATCTTGGAGCCGCCCATGCTCTGGATGCCGGCGTTCTTGGCCATGGTCATGTTGATGTCAGGCATCGCGTTGTTGGCGATGTCGAGGGCCAACTCCGCACCCGAGCGCAGTTCGCGGCCGGCCGCCGCCGCGCCGCCGGTCAGCGGGAACAGAACGCCGATCTTGATGTCCTCGGCCATCGCCGCGCCGGGAACTGCCAGCGCAGTTAACAGCAGAATGCAGATCAGAAACCGTACACGTTTCAGCGGACTCTTCATGGCGGGCCTCCTTAAGGTGAGTTGATCAGGGTTCGGTGGTTTAAGATACAGGGTTCAGGGTTCTGGGTTCAGTGGTTAAGCCGATTAAACCGGGAACCGCTGAACCGTGAACCTGACAAGAACCTCCCGCAATTCAGACAAGTTGGATACGGTTACCGAAAGCACTGCGTGCTGTCAAGGAATTTGGTGCGATAATGTTTTGCAGCCATCGTTAAATTACAAAATCGTCAAATCTTCATCTTTCAAATCGGACACGAACATGTGGCCGGGGGAGTGGGTGATGACCAGCGGCAGCGGCACGGACGTGGCCGCCACCTGGGACGTGACGCCGCAGGCCCAGAAGACGGGAATTTCACCGGTTCGTATGCTGACCGGGTCGCCGAATTCGGGTCGGTCGAGGTCCTCGATTCCGAGTTCGCGGTGATCGCCGATATGCACCGGCGCGCCGTGGGTGAGGTGAAAGCGCGTGGTGATCTGCACGGCGCGGACGGCCTGAGCCGGGGTCATCGGCCGCATGGTGACCACCAGTTTGGAGGTGAAGGGGCCGGCCGGCCGGCAGTCCCGACGGGTGACGTACATCGATACGTTTTTGCCCTCTTCGATGTTGCGGATCGGAAGCCCGGCGGCCAGCATGGCGTTTTCGAAGGAGAAGCTGCAGCCCAGCAGAAAGCTGACCATGCCGCTGTGGGCCATGGCGCTGACGTCCGGCACTTCGTCCCTGAGCTCCCCGTTCGAATAGATCCGGTAGCGCGGCAGGTCCGTGCGCAGGTCGGCTCCGCGGGCGATGGCCGGCTCGAAGCGGCCCGGCTCCAGCACGTCCAGAATCGGGCAGGGCTTGGGATTGCGAACGCAGAAGAGCAGGAAGTCGAAGGCCTGCTCCTGCGGCATCATCACCAAGTTGGCTTGGATATAGCCTTTGGATGCGCCGCTGGTGGGTTGGGTCCATTGACCGTTGCGGATGCGCTTTCTCAGTTCCCGCGGTGATTGTTCGGCTGCCATGCAGTTCCTCCCCAAAATGGCCGGAATGGTCCGGCCTCGCTTTAAACCACGGTGATGTCGCCCGGATACTGCCCCAGCTGCTCCAGCCCGTTCTGGGTGACCAGGTGGGTGTTCTCGATGCCGACCACGCCGCGGCCCGGAAAGACCAGTTTGGGCTCCAGGGCGATGACCATGTTTTCCTGCAGGGCCATGGTCTGACCGGCGTTCAGAAAGGGGAATTCGTCCAGTTCAAGTCCGACGCCGTGGCCGACGAAGCGGATGCGCTCCCGGCCGACGCCCATGAAATGATCGCCGAAGCCATGCCTCTGGGCGTAGCTCAGGGCGAGGTCATAAATAGAGCCCGAGGATATGCCGGGTTTAGCCTCAAGCCGCAGCCGGGCTTGCAGCTCCAGCATGGCGGCATGGGCCCTGACCAGATCATCCGGCAGCTTGCCGATGGCGAAGATGCGGGCGTGGTCGGAGATATAGCCGCGGTAGGCGAACACGTAGTCGACCAGCACGGGTTCGTGACGTTTGATTGGGCGAAAGCCGGCACTCTGAGCGACGGCTGGGCTGACGCCGCTGCCGCCGGTCGGAGACGCCAGATAGCTCGGTACGCCGCCGGATGGGCCGGAGAGCAGGTGGCCGTAGAATAGCTCGCTGCCCCACATGCGCATGCGCACGATCCCTTGGTGCCCCATGCGGCGGGCCTCGGCTTCGAGACGGCCGGCGAGGTCAATCTCGGTCATGCCCTCTCGGAGAAACTCCGGCACACAGGCCGCAACCCGATCGGAATAGGCGGCGGCTTCGCGAATGAGTTCAATCTCATAGGCGGACTTCAACGCTCGCAGGCGGCGGATGTCGGTTGAGATGTCGATCGTTTCGGCCCCGTTGAAGATGTCCCGATAGCTGAAATAGAGGTTGGTGGGCAAAACGTCCAACTCCAGCCCGATTCGGCGCGGCAGGCCGAGGCCGGCCTGCTTCAGTTGGTTCGGTATGGACTTGGGGCTGCCCAGCGGGACGATGCGCTCGATGGGAGACTCGGCCCTGGCGCGCGCCAGAACCTTATTCACCATCAATAGCGGCTCGCCGAACGCCGGCACATAGAGGCTGCCCTGCTGAATCGTCCCGGTGAAATAAAAAAGGTCGACCCGCTGCAGGATGAGGGCGCCATCCACGCCGCTTCGCGCCAGGATCCGTTGCAGCCCTGCGATCCGGCTTTCAATTTCAGCCTTCGGTGTGTTCAAGGCTCTATCGTACATATCCTCGGCGCCTTTCACATTCGCCAACATCTCACATAGTGCGCATTGCCGGCCATCGTCAAGTCGCCGCTGAAAAGCCGGCAGCGATCATTCACCTCCGGGCACCGCCTCTGGAAGCGGCAGCCCTCCGGCATGGCAAGAGCGGGTTCCATGCGCTCGCCTTCGAGGCGGGGCTCCGGCGACTCTTTTCCGCGCTCCAGGTCGGGCAGGGCCGCCAGCAGCACTCGGGTGTAGGGATGCAGCGGGTTTTCGAATACGGCGTCAGCCGGCGCGTATTCCATGATCTGGCCCTTGTACATCACGGCTACGTGGTGACAGAGATACCCCACCACATTCAGGTCGTGGGAAATGAAAACATAGCTCAGCCCCAGCTGGTCCTGAAGGTCCTTTAGGAGATTGATAATCTGGGCCTGGATGGAGACATCCAGGGCCGAGACCGGTTCGTCGCAGACGATGAGCGCGGGCTCAACGCTCAGCGCTCGTGCGATCCCGATGCGCTGGCGCTGGCCGCCGCTGAACTCGTGCGGATAGCGGTCGACGGCGGTCGGCGCCATGCCGACCAGCCCCAACAGCCGTTCGATCTGCTCCTGACGGGCGGTGCGCCCCCGGATTCCGGCCATGCGCAGTCCTTCGCTCAGCGTCTGGCCGACGGACATGCGCGGGTTGAGCGATCCGTAGGGGTCTTGAAAGACGATCTGGATCTCCCTGCGGAACGGCTTCATGTCCCGGTCGGACAACCCGCAGATGTCCTTCCCCTTGTACAGGATGCGGCCGCCGTCGGCCGGCATCAGGTTCAGGATCATCCGCGCCAAGGTGGTTTTGCCGCATCCGCTTTCCCCGACCAGCCCGAGGGTCTCTCCGGACACGAGGGAGAGGGAAACGTTTTCGACCGCCCGCACCCAGCCGACCGTGCGCTGGAAAAAGCCCCGCCGGACCGGAAAGTATTTTTTCAGGTTTTCGACTCGGAGGATATCCATTTCAACTGCTGCACCCATCGTTCGGCATTCGGCCGGCTGCCACCGGACAGCGGGCGGTCTGGCCGTCGTCAAACGCGCACATGCCCGGATAGTGCACGCGGCAGGCCTCGATCGCCTGAAGGCAGCGGGGGTGAAAGGGGCAGCCGGCCGGCTTGTAGGCCGGGTGCGGCACGCTGCCCGGAATGCTGTAGAGCCGCCGTCCTCGTTTCCTGCGGTTAGGCAGAGATTCGAGCAGCGCCTGGGTGTAAGGGTGCCGGGGGTCGCGCAAGACCGATGGGGCCGCCCCGGTTTCGACGATCAGGCCGGCATACATGACGTACACACGGTCGGCGATCTGCGATACCACCCCCAGGTCGTGGGTGATATAAAGCACCGACAGGCCGCGGGCCTGCTGCAGCCGGTTCATCAGGCGCAGGATCTGGGCCTGTACGGTTACATCCAGGGCGGTGGTCGGCTCGTCGGCGATGATCAGCTCGGGGCCGCACGCCAAGGCCATGGCGATCATCGCCCGCTGGCGCTGGCCGCCGCTCAGCTGATGCGGGTAAGCCGCCAGGCGCAGATCCGGCTCATCGATCCCGACGTCGCTCAGCAACTGAACACAGCGCTGCCGGACCCGGCTTTCGGGCAGCGCGAGGTGAATCCGGAGCGGCTCGGCGATCTGCTCGCCGATGGTGAATACCGGGTTCAGCGATGTCAGCGGCTCCTGGAACACCATTCCGATGCGGCGGCCGCGGACGGCCTGCAGAGCCTTTTCATCCCGATCGAGCAGGTCATCTCCGCAGAAGCGCACCCGGCCGCCGGCGATTTCTGCCGGCGGGCGGGGAAGCAGACCCAGCAGCGCCAGGGCCAACACGGTCTTGCCGCAACCCGATTCTCCGACCAGGCAGACCGTCTCTCCTCTGCGGACCTCGACGTCGACGCCGTCCACCGCCCGCGCCACTTCCTCCTCGCTGCGGAAATAGACCTTGAGGCCCTCGACCGAGAGTATGACCTCCTGCGGTGCATTCATGGGGTTGCTGTTCATTTGTTTTGAATTTTAGAAGGCGCTTGAATTCGGAGGTCGGAATGCGGAAGTCGGAAAAAACAGAGAAAACGCCATGCCTCCATCTTTTAATTCCGCTTTCTCCCTTCCGCCCTCCGCCTTCCGAATTCTCTCCTCACCTCTTTTCCCTTAGCCTGGGGTTCAGAAGGTCCCTCAGCCCCTCCCCGAACAGATTGAACGACAGCACCACGATCAGGATGGCGGCGCCGGGAATGAACGTCAGCCAGGGGGCGTCGAAGATGAAACGCTTCCCGTCGGAAAGGATGTTTCCCCAGGTCGCGTGCGGGGGCGGCACGCCGAATCCCAGGAAGCTCAAACCCGCTTCGGTTAGGATGGCTGAGGCGACCCCCAGCGTGGCGGAAACCAGCACCGGTGCGATGGCATTGGGCATCATGTGGCGGAAGATGATCCGGAGATTGCCGATGCCCAAAGCCCTGGCGGCCGAGACGAAATCCTGCTCGCGCAGGGACAGGAACTCCGCGCGCACGAAGCGTGCCGTCCCCTCCCAGCTGGTCAGTCCGATTACGATCATGATGTTGTAAATGCTGGCCGGCAGCAGCGCCACGACCGTGAGGATCAGAAAGAAACTCGGAAAGCACAGCATGATGTCTACGAAGCGCATGATGAGGGTGTCCACCATGAGGGTGTCTTTGCGCAGGAACCGCAACCCGGCCGGCAGCGACGTTCGGCCTCGAATCCCCCAGGGGCCAAGCGACCAGAAAAGCCAGGCGTGCCCCGCCGCCAGCAGCCAGGCGCCGGAGGTTCTGCAGCCCGCCGCGAACAGGCCGGCGCCCGCCAGCAGCACGGCCGTCGTCAGCAGCTGCTCAAGGCGGACGCGGCGGTGCCCGTAAAATCCGGCCAGCCCGCCCATGAGAATGCCGATCGCCACTGAAATGCCGACCGCGACGAAGCCCACGGTCAGCGACACCCATGCGCCCTGGAGCATGCGCGCGAAGACGTCGCGGCCGAGATCATCGGTGCCGAAGAGATACATGCCGCCGACGGGGCGCTCCTCGGGCTTGAGCAATCCCGTCTGCGGTATGGAAAGCGGCGGGCGCAGTTTTTCCTGAAGGCGCACCAGAGCCGGGTCGAACAGCGGCCGGTTTCCGGACGTGAGCACCAGTCCGACGACGGAGCTGACGAAAAAAAGGGCGAAAATGACCAGCCCGGACAGCGCCATCCGATTGCTTCGGAATAGACGCCAGAATTCCTCGAAGCGGGTGCGCTTCGGAGCGGCCGGCTCCTCCAGCCCGACCCCTCGAGAAGGCGTCTCCAGGCTCATAGCCGAATCCTCGGGTCCGCGATCACGTAAAGGATGTCGGAGACAAACGTTCCGATCAGCACCAGCACGGCCGCGATGAAATTGATGGTCAGGATGACGGGGTAGTCCCTGGCGAGGATCGCCTCATAGGCCATGCGGCCCAGACCCGGCCATGAGAATATGGACTCGATGATCACCGAGCCGCCGATCAGCCCCGGCAGGATGAGGCCGAACATGGTGACGAACGGAAGCAGGGCGTTTCGCAGCGCGTGCTTGTAATGCACCATCTCCCACGGCAGCCCCTTGGCGCGCGCCGTGCGCACGTAGTCCTGGTTTTCGACCTCGAGCATCTGGCTGCGCACATAGCGCGACAGCACGGCGATGCCGCCGGTGGCGCCGAGGATCGACGGCAGCAGCATGTGCCAGAGCCGATCGTTCATTCTGAAAAGCCAGGGGGTTTCGGTCATGCCGAACGTCTGCATGCCGATCACGGGCACCTGGAATTGGCCCACCACGAAGATGATGAGCATGTAGGCGAAGAAAAAACCGGGGATGGAGATCAGCACGTAGGAGAGAAACGTGGCGCTGCGGTCGTATATCCCGCCCCGGAAAATGGCCGAGCGGATCCCCACGGGGAAGGAAACGGTCCAGGTGATGAGGGTGCCGACGATGAAGAGCGGCAGGCTGTTCAAAAAGCGCTCTCCGATCTTCTCCAGCACCGGCTGGTTGTCTTTCCAGGAGACGGTATTCCCGGCCAAGAGGTCGCGGTAGAAAAACGCGTACTGGACGTAGAGCGGCCGATCCAGATGAAAGGCCTGGCGGAAGCGCGCCACCATCTCGGGGGTGAACTTGGGATTGAGGGGATCCACCTGGCTGGGCTCGCCGGGTGCGATATGGATGATGGCGAAGGAGACGACCGACACGAAGAAGAGCGTGACGATTTTTTGGATCACACTGCGACCGATGAAAGCAACCATACTGGCGATTTCCGTGAGCCTCCGGGGTTCTTAAATCTCAGCCCCGGATGGTTTGACCTGCAAGAGATACTCGATTCTGGATGCTCGATGCGCGATAAGGGCATGCGAGGAATATCGTTGTATCGGCTTTTTCCCCGCATCGAGGATCCAGTATCGAGGGTCTTCCTTATTTATCCAATTTTGGCATCTCTGCCAGCTTGGTCCATTGGTTGAAGGTGAACATGTAGTTGCCGGTCCGGGTCGGCTGGATCGGTCTAAACCGCTCCTTGCCGTCCGGACCGGTATCGCGGATGACGATCCGTCGGTCCAGCACGGCCGTCCACTTGCCGACGTAAAGAAAGGTGTAAGGCTGATCCTCGGCGATGACCGCATGCAGCCGGTGGCACAGTGCGACTTTGCGGTCGAAGTCGTATTCCTGCCGGATGCGGATGATGAGATCGTCGGCTTCCGGGTTGCGGTAGCCGGCGAAATTGAGCTGGTGGGGGCCGGTCTGGCTCGAATGCCAGATTTGGTAGAGGTCCGGATCGATTCCCATGGACCAGCCCAGCACCACGGCGTCGAAGTCGAGCTTGTTGATCCGCTCCTTGACGAACACCGACCATTCCACGAGATCGGTGCGCACGTCGACGCCGATCTGCTTCCAGGCATCCTGGGCGATCGCCAAAATGGATTTGCGGGTGTCGTTGCCGCTGTTGGTGATCAGGGTGAATTGCAGTTTTTGACCGTTCTTTTCCAGGCGGCCGTCGGCGTTGCGGCCCCAGCCGGCCTCGGCCAGCAGCTTCAACGCGGCCTCGGGGTCGAACGGGACCGGCGCGACGGCGTGGTTATAGTATTCGGTCTGTTTGAGAAAAGGCCCGGTCGTGCGTTCCCCCTGCTGGTAGAGGACGAAATCGATGATGCGGTCCACGTCGACGGCCAGCGACAGCGCCCGCCGCACCCGCGGATCGTCGAAGGGCGGCCGCCGCAGGTTGTAGCCGATGTAGGCATAGGCATAGGAGGTGCCCGAGAAATTCTGAAAGCGAGAGTCCTGCTTGAGGCGGGCCACCTGATGGGGCTGCACGCCATAGGAATCGATGGTGCCGGCGTAGAACTCCATTTCCTGGGTCAGCAGATCGGGGAGAATGCGGTAGATGTAGCGCTGGTAGTTGGGAGCGCCTTCCCAGTAGTCCGCAAAGCGGTCCAGGATGATGTGTTGGTCGGATTTCCATTCGCGGAAGACGAAAGGCCCGCTGCCGACCGGCCGCCGGTTGAATTCGCTCTGCCGCATGGAAAAGGCTGCCGGATCCCTGCCGGCGCGCAGGGCTTCCTGGCGCAGCCGGTCTGGGTTCAGCAGGTGCTCGGGCAATAATCCCATGGCCCAGGTGCCCACGGCGGGCGAGTGCAGCCGCTTGTAGACGATGCGCACGGTGAGCGGATCGACGATCTGGATGTCCTTGACCGGTTCGTAGTCGGCCACCCGCGGTGAGAGATTTTTCGGATCCATGATGGCGTCGTAGGTGAACCGAACGTCTCTTGCCGTGACCTCCCGGCCGTCGTGGAACCGGACGCCGGGACGAAGCCGAAACTCGATCACGGGGTTGTGCTCGACCGCCGGCAGCAGCTCCTCCGCCAGCAGGTCAAGCTCGGTCTCCGCGATGGGGGCGGACACGAAGATATGGCGACGGGACTGAAAGGAGGTGAAATAGTCCGATCCCAGAACGCCGGCCAGGTGCGTGAAGAGGTTCGGATCGACCTCCCGCAGGGCCAGCTTGACTCGGGGCGGAGCGGCCACCTGGATGGTCAGATCGGCCGCAACGCGGTCGGCCGCCGCCGGCAACCGCCGATGGACGACGTCGGTGCGGGCCGGAACCGGCGATATTTCACGGATGTTGCCGAACGCCTTCCGAAGGGTTTCAGGCAAAGACGCCGGCCGGGCCAGCAGCGCCCGGAGATAGGCCACGAGACCCTCGACGCTTCCATCCCCGGAGGCGGGGAGCGGCCGGGCGTCATTCACGAAAAAATAGGCCTCTTCGGAAACCGTCCAGGACTCGGCCACGCGTCCGCGGAAGCGCAGGTTTTCATCGCGGTCGATGAGGCCTTCGAAAACGAGATTCTCGATTTCGGAGCTGGCCGAATCGGCCGAGAGGATCGGATTGAGGATGCTGGCGTCACCGATGGAGGCGTTGATGAATTCCTGCAAGCGGCCGGGGTTGCCGCGCGATTGTTCTTCGTAGGTGGGCACCCAAAAATAGGACTGGAGCAGGATCAGGCTGAGCCCGATGGGGACCATTATGAGGAAGCGTCGGGTGCTCAATCAAAAAAATCCCTTTGCGCGCATGGGGGTTTAACCTATAATTGAGGAGGATCCCGGTTTGCAGGCGGCCATCCGGCGGCGCAACACCTATCGCAGGCAACAAGGGCTGCTGAATCCATATAAAAGATCATCGGCTCCGTGTAAACATCAATTTGACGAACCGATGCCATACCATGCGGCTGTCGAGGGGATCGCCTTGATTGCGGAAAAGAAAAGGCGCCTGACCGAAATATTGATGGGCTATTCGACCCTGGCCGTGGCTTTTTCCGGCGGAGTGGACAGCACCTTCCTGCTCGCGGCGGCCAAGGAAGCGCTGGGAGAGGGGGTGACGGCGGTCACGGTGGATTCCCCCATTCATTCGCGCCGGGAGATCCGGGAGGCGCGTGCCCTCGCAAGAAGCCTCGGTGTCAAACACATGGTAATCCCGTTTGAAGAATTCACCGCTCCCGGATTCGTCACCAACCCGCCGGAGCGCTGCTATACCTGCAAGCAGCTCATTTTCGCCGATATCCTTCGTATAGCGGACTCCCTGGGGATCCAGCGGGTCGCTCACGGAGTGAACGTGGACGATCTGGAGGATTATCGCCCCGGGTTGAAGGCCGCGGAGGAGATGGGCGTTGCCTCGCCCCTGGCGGAGGCGGGGTTGACCAAGGCGGACATCCGTGCGCTGTCGCGAAAAATGCAGCTGCCGACCTGGAACAAGCCGTCCATGGCCTGTCTGGCCTCGCGCATTCCGTATGGCCGGCCGATTACGCGCGAGGCCCTGCGGATGGTAGAGATGGCCGAGGAATCTCTTCTGAAGTTGGGGTTTGACGGATCGCGGGTCCGTCATCACGGGGCCGTGGCGCGAATCGAGGTGGCGCAGCGCGAATTGAAAAAGACCCTGCAAAAAGAGATGCGCGCGGAGATTCTGAAGCGGTTGAAGCGGATCGGGTTCAAGCATGTGGCCGTTGACCTGGAAGGCTACGTTCCAGGCAGCTTGAACCGGGCGATTGCAGGCAAAGGGGTGGAGGGATCCGAGGGGCGAAAAGCCAAGGGCACACAGCCTCCGAAAGGAACACCAGCGCGATGACAGGTCGAAGGGGACGATGGACGCTCGTGGCGTTGGCCGCCGGGCTCTGCTGGGTGAGTGCAACGAACGCCGAGTTCTATAGATATACGGACCGGACCGGCAAAATCTATTACGTCGACGAGATCTGGAAAGTGCCCGAAGCCTACCGCGGGCAAATCGACCGTTACCGTGAAAGATACGACCATCTGCCGGATGAGCAGAAGGAGGCGGTGGTTGAAACCGAGCAGCAGCGGCAACGGCTGCTGGAACGAGAACGGCAGCGGCAGACCGAGATGCATATCGAAGCGCTGCAGCAGCGTCAGGAGAGCGAACGGATCCAGCAGGCCGAAAACGAGCTGCAGCGGCAGCTCAAAGCCGCCGAAACCCCGATCACCATCGCCGATAACCAGATCCTCGTGCCGGTCTCCTTTGTGAACAACGGGTTGACGGCAGCCGCCCACCTCGTCATGGACACCGGTGCCACGCACACCGTCGTCTACCGTTCCTTTGCCGACCGGCTGAACATCATCACCCTATCCAAGGGTCAATCCAAGGTCGCCGGAGGGCATTTCATCCACTCCGAGGTCGGCAAGGTCGAATCCATGCAAATCGGCCCCATCACGGCCAAGGATTTTGCGGTGGTCATTCTGGCGTTCGAAGGAAGCTCTCCAGCTCACGGCGGGCTGCTTGGCATGGATTTTCTCAGCCGGGTCGAATACAATATCGACTACGAAAAATCCGTCATCCGCTGGAAGCTGCGGTCCCGATGAAATCTGAAGGGAGGTGAACCCATGCCGACTTACGAATTCGTCTGCGAGCAGTGCAAACAGCAGTTCAGCCTCTTGATGAAGGTTTCCGATTACGAAAAAAAGAAATTCAGCTGCCCGAAATGCAAATCCAAGAGGGTCAAACGGCAGCTGAGCACTTTTCAAACGATGACCGCCAAGAAGAGCTGAGGCCCGAGCGCATCAACCGGTCTTGCCCGGAACCAGACGGATCATGACGCGGCGATTCTTGCTGCGGCCCTGCGGGGTGTCGTTGCTTTCGATCGGTTTTTCCGATCCGAATCCGGCGACGGACAGCCGGGAGATGGCAATGCCCTGTCCGACCAGAAAATTTTTGACGGCCGCCGCCCGGTTTTCCGAGATGAGTTTGTTGTAGGCCGGATCTCCCACCGAATCCGTGTGCCCTTCGATGACCGCTGCGATGTTGGGCTGGCTTTTCATCAACGCCGCCGCTGAGGCCAGTATTTCGTTGGCGTAGACCGGTATTTCGATCGAGTTCTGAGTGAAGAAGACGGTAAATCCCTTCAACGTGAAAGGTTCCGCGGCAGCGGCGGCGGCGCTTTCGGGCGGAGCCGGTTTGGCGGGCGCCGGCGTCGGTTCGGCGGGCTCAGGCGCCGGTTTCACCGGCAGCGGTTCGACCGGCTGAGGTGTGTATTTCATCGGCGGGGCGGCGGCACGAGGTTCCGCAGCCGCTTGGACCGGTTCGGCCGGGGCCGGCTGAGGTGGCCGTTGTTTGGCCTGCGCAGCCGGAGGGGCCGATGCCGTGCGTTCGCGCGGGCCGGTTTCCGCCGCCACCACCGGCGGACGGACAGATGGATCGGCTGCCTGGGTTTCCTGCGGGCTGCGCGCCTCACGGGTCTCCTGGCCCTTGCCCAGCCGAGCGAGTCCGTCTGAAATGGAGTCCCCCCAAAAGTACCAGCCCAATCCCAGCCCCAGCAGACAGAGCGCAAATATCAGGGCGCTGTGCGATGAACGCGGCCGGTCTGCTGGTTCGCGCGCCGGCGATGCAGCAGCCGGTGCGGCAGCAGCCGGCGCGGCGGGCGTCGGTGCGGGGGCTGGAAACTTCGCATCGGCCGGTTTGCGCCCGATCGTTATCTTGAGTTCCTCGGCGCATTCATGGATGATCTCCGCATCGATCTGCTTCAGCTCGCGCGAATAGCCGGACATCAGGGCATGATCGCAGATGATATTGATCAGGCGCGGATAGCCCTGGGTGGTCCGGCTCACGGCCTGCATGGCCGCCTCCGTGAACACGGCCCTGGATGCGCCGGCGACGGTCAGCCGGTGGTTGATGTACTGGCGGACCTCCTCTTCCGTGAGCGGCGCCAGGTGGTAGCTGACGGTAATCCGCTGGCGCACGGCGCGGTTTTCCTGCCGCGCGAGGATTTCCCGGAATTCGGTCTGCCCGACGAAGAAAATGTTGATCAACACCTTGCCGGACAGGTCGATGTTGGAAAGCAGGCGGATCTCTTCCATCAATTCGTGGTTCAGGCGCTGGGATTCGTCGATGATCAGCAGGACCCTGCGGTAGGAGGCGAACGCGGTCAGGATCAGCCGCTTGAAATGGATCAGGAAATCGCCCTTGCTGGTGAAGCTGCGGTCCATTTTGAGCTCGGCCGCCATAAAGTTGTAGAAATCCATCAACGTCATGCCGGGGTCCGGTATGGTCACCACGATCGCGCGGGCCTGGAGCTCCTTTTCGATGGCTCGGATCAGGGCGGTCTTGCCGGTCCCGACGTCTCCGGTGATGAGCAGGAACCCCTTGTTCTCCAAGATGCCGTACTTGAGAATGGCAAGCCCTTCGCGGTGCTTTTCCCCCAGCCACAGGAATTCCGGGTTGGGGCTGATATCGAAAGGTTTCTTTTTCAGACCATAAAAGGATAGATACATCGGTCATGTCCTTTCTGAAACGGAAATGAAAATCATTCCCGAAACAGTATAGCAGATGCTGCGCGGGCTCGCCACAAGATATTGCCGCCGGCGCCCGGGACCGGCCAGCGGGCGGCATGAGCGCCTCGGGCATAGCCCTCCGGCCGGAGGCCTGGTCAGCGGGAGGCGATGCCGGCCGCCAGGCGTCTTGCGTGAAACAGGATCTCCTCGATGTCCAGCGTCTGCAGCTGCCGGTTCTTCATCAACAGCCGGCCGCCCACCATCACCGTGTGCACGTCCGATCCCCTGGCGGCGTAAACCACCGCGGACGCCGGCTGGTGGATCGGGGTCAGATGCGGCGCACGGGCGTCGATCACGATCAGATCAGCCTGCTTGCCGGGCTCGAGCGACCCGATTTGATGATCGAGCCCGATCGCCCGGGCTCCGTCGATGGTGGCCATGCGGATCGCGGCCGGGGCCGGCAGCGCCGTGGGGTCGCCCCGCACGGCCTTTTGCAGCTTGGACGCGAGGTCCATGGCGTAGAATAGGTCCATGTCGTTGTTGCTGGCGCAGCCGTCGGAGCCGAGTCCGACGCCGATCCCGGCCGCCAGCATCCGGGCAACCGGCGCGACCCCTGAGGCCAACTTCATATTGCTTTCCGGATTGTGGGATATTCCGGTCCGGCGCTCGGCGATGATGGCCATATCCGTGTCGTTGACCCATACGCCATGGGCCAGCAGGGTGCGTTCATCGAGCACGCCGGCCTGGTCGAGATAGCCGATGGGGGTTGTGCCGGCGGTCGACTGGATGCGTTCGACTTCCCAGCGGGTTTCGGCTGCATGAACTTGAAACAGAAGGCCGAAATCACGGCAGATCTGTTTGGCTGCGGCCAGCGTTTCCCGGGAGCACGTGTAGGGCGAGTGGCAGAAGACCGATGGCTGGACCGTATCCGATTGGTTCAGCCATTGCTGGCAAAAGCGGCGGGCCACGGTGATGTTTCGGGCCGGATCCGGCACGCCCGGAGCGGGGTGGTCGATGACCCCCTGGGCCAGCACCGCCCGAAGGCCGGCCGCCAGCACCGCCTGCGCCACGCAGTCTTCATGGAAATAACCGTCGCAGCAGGTGGTCGTACCCGAAAGAAGCATCTCGGCGCAGGCCAGCAGCGTTCCCCAGCGCACGGATTCCGGGCGGATGACGGCGCGCTCGGCCGGAAAGATATGTTCCTGCAACCAGGCCTCCAACGGCAGGTCGTCGGCCAGGCCCCGGAACAGCGTCATGGGGAGGTGGGTGTGGGTGTTTACCAAGCCCGGCATAACGATGCCGCCGTGCGCGTCGATGGTTGTCAACGCTTCAGGCCGCTGCCAGTCTTCGGCCTCCGCTCCCAGGGCCTGAATTTTCTCCCCGCTGACCCCGACCCAACCCCGGCGGATGATGTCAAAGAACGGGTTGCACGTGATGAGGACGGCATTGTGGACAAGGGTATCGAATCGCATGATGGTCGATCAGGCCCGGCCCGACACATGGAGGGCGATCGCATTGACCTCATCCATGGCCTGCTGCACGTCGAAGGTCAGGATGCGGCCGTTTTCCATGACGAGCCGGCCGTTGATGATCGCGGTGGTGACATCGCTGCCCCGGGCGGCATAGACCAGCTGGGAGGCCGGATGGTAAAGCGGCGTCAGGTGCGGACGGCCGGTATCGACGATGATGAGGTCCGCCTGTTTGCCGGCTTCAAGGGATCCGATGCGTTTCCCGAGGCCGATCGCCCGAGCTCCCTCGCTGGTTGCCATGCGCAGCACGGTTCCGGCATCCAACAGGGTCGGGTCGAGGCGGTGGACCTTGTGCAGCTTGGCGGCGGTATCCATCTCAAGAAACAAATCCAGGTTGTTGTTGCTGGCCGGCCCGTCGGTACCGAGCCCAACACATACGCCGGCGGCCACCAGTTCGGGGACCGGCGCGATGCCCGAGGCCAGCTTCATGTTGCTTTCGGGGTTGTGGGAGACCTTGACCCCCCAGCGCCGCAGTCGTTCGATGTCGGCTGCGGAGAGCTGCACGCAGTGGCAGGCCAGCACGTTGGGGGCCAGCACCCCCAGGGTTTCGAGGTGCTCAACCGGGGTTCGACCGTAGCGCTGCCGAAGGGTTTGGACTTCGCTTTCGGTTTCCGCCAGATGGATCACCATGGGGAGCCGGTGCCGAGCCGCCAGTTCGAACGCGCGCTGCAGCAGCTCGGGGGCGCACAGGTAGGGCGAATGCGGCTCCACGGCAACGGTGATGAGCGGGTCCCCCCGGTAGGTTTCGATCAACGTTGCGGTGTAGGCAAATCCCTGCTCCAGCGGCCCGTAGTGCGGGGAGGGGAAATCGAAAAGAACTTCGCCGACCACGGCGCGCATGCCGGCGGTTCGGGCGGCCTGTGCGACCGCGTCTTCAAACAGATACATATCGCAGAAGGTCGTGGTCCCGGACAGGATCATCTCGGCGCAGGCCAGCAAAGCGCCCCAGTAAACTTGGCGATGGTCCAGGCCGGCCTCGGCCGGGAAGATGTGATCGTTCAACCAGCTCATCAGGGGCACGTCGTCGGCCAGCCCCCGGAACAAGGTCATGGCCGCGTGCGTATGGGTGTTGACCAGCCCCGGCATGATGATTCCGCCGCCCGCATCGATGACCTTCCGGGCGCTGCCGGCGCCGACCGTGGCCGAGGCGCCGACGGCGGCGATATGGTCGCCCCGGATGGCGACGGCGCCGTCGGGGATTACGGTCTGATCCGGGTCCATCGTCAGCACCCGACCGTTACGGATCAAAATGTCCATCGGAGCGTCAGTCATCGACCCGCCCCATCATGTCTGACAGAATCTTTTCGAGCGAAGGGGCCGCCTGACGGGCGGCGGCAACGATTTCCTCCACCGTTGCGGGGATGGGGCGGTCGGGATCGTTGACGTTGGTGATGATCGAGAGGCCGAAGACCTCCATGCCGCCATGGACCGCCGCAATCACCTCCGGAACCGTGGAAAAGCCCACCGCGTCGGCTCCCAGGGCTCTGAGCAGCCGGGTCTCCGCCGGCGTTTCCAGAGAGGGCCCCTTCAGGCCGACATATACTCCCTTGCGAACCGGAATCCGGCTGGAGCGGGCAGCCTCTTCGGCCAACGCGATCATCTTGCGGCTGTAAGCCCGGGTCATGTCCGGAAACCGCGGCCCCCACGCTGCTACGTTGGAACCGGCCAGCGGGTTTTCGCCGGTCAGGTTGATGTGATCGGTGATGATCATCAGGTCGCCGGTCCGGAAGGACGGGTTGAGGCCGCCGGCCGCATTGGTCACGATCAGGCGCCGGACGCCCATTTCCTGCATGACGCGAACGGGGAAAGTCACCTCTGCGGGCGAGTAGCCTTCGTAGAGGTGCAGGCGGCCTTGCATGACCACGACTGGCCGGCCCTGGATGTCGCCGAAGAGAAGTCGGCCGGCGTGGCTCTGAACCGTTGCGACCGGGAAATGAGGAATGTCCTGATAGTCGAAGGCGCTCCTGATGTGCAGGGACCCTGCGGCATCTGCGAGGCCGGTTCCTACGATCGACCCGGTGCGGGGTGCAACGGAGATCCGCGCGCTTAGAAAAGCCGCCGTTTCCGCCACGAAGCGCCTGTACTCCTCTGACGACACGGATCTCCCCCGGGCATGAGTTGTCGATCGGACGGATCTTAGTTTATGGAGCTTTTGCCGTCAAGCCGGGGAGTTGGAGGCGCCAGGCAGTCATTGACTTTCGTTGATAGGTATGAAATAAATTTCGTCCTGCAACGGCGTTCATCCGCTGAATTGCATCTTCATTCCTGAGGGAGACTGAGCACGCATGGGAACTGATTTTCATCCGGATCATCCCGATATCACCGCTGGCATGTGGGAGCGGATCGATGCCGTCATTTCCGCGAACCAGGGCGTGCCGGGGTCGGTTATCGGGGTCTTGCGCGAATGCCAGGAGATTGCCGGCTACCTGCCGGTGGAACTCATCGATTATATCAGCACCGGCCTGAATCTGTCCCGCAGCGAAGTTTTCGGCGTGGCATCTTTTTACGCGCTGTTTTCGCTTCATCCCAAAGGCCGAAACCTGGTCAAGGTCTGCATGGGGACCGCCTGTTACGTGAAGGGCATCAAGGAAGTGATCAGCCGGATCGAAAACCATTTTCAGGTTCAGCAGGGCGCCACGACGTCCGACCGCCGCTTCTCGCTGGAGCCGGTTCGTTGCCTGGGTGCCTGCGGATTGGCGCCGGTCATGGTCGTTAACAGTGACACCTACGGCGATGTGAAATCGGACAAGGTCGTTCACATCCTCGACCAGTATCAATAGGGAACCGACAGGTTTCACGGATATGAAAATTTCCGAAATTCGCGATATTCTAAAGGCCGAGGTGCTGGTCGGGCATGATCAACTGGATCAGAGCGTGGTCGGAGGCGGCGGCGCGGACCTGATGGCCGATGTGCTCTCCGCCGTCGCCAGGGGCGCCGTGCTGCTGACGGGGCTCACCACCGAACAGGTGCTGCGGACGGCCAAGGTGGCCGGGGTGGCGCTGGTGGTGTTCGTGCGCGGCAAGCGGCCGGATGAACCCGTGATCGAGCTGGCCCGCACCTACAACATGCCGGTCATGCTGACGCGCTATTCGCTGTTCGTGGCGAGCGGACGCCTCTACATGAACGGTCTGCGCGGCCTGGATGGATCATGGTGAACCCGCAGGGGCGCCGGCACCCTTCTTCCCAAGCGGCCGCCGAGACGGGGTGGAGCCGGCCCGCGCCGGGGCGGCGTGCTTTTTGTGGAAACGATTTTAACTGAGAGCGGGAGGCCCGGGGGCAAGGAATGAATTACATCAGGACCCACTTGATGCTGTGCAGCGGCACCGGCTGCCACGCCAACCACAGCTTGAGGTTTCGAGACGTTCTCCGGCAGGAATTGGAGCGGAAGGGGCTGTCGGAGGAAATCAAGATTGTTGAAACCGGGTGCAACGGGTTCTGCGCCGTCGGTCCGGTGATGCTCGTCCAACCCGAAGGGATCTTCTATCAAAAGCTGACGCCCGAGGTGGTCCCCCGCCTCGTCGATGAACATTTTTTAAAGGGCCGCCCGGTCCGTGAACTGCTTTACGTCGATCCGGCCTCGAAGCAGACGATCCCGACCATGAATCGGATTCCCTTTTTCGCCAACCAGATGTTCTGGGTCATGCGCAACAAGGGGGTGGTGGATCCCGAGGTGATCGATGAATACATCGCCCGGGACGGTTATTTCGGTGCTGCCAAGGCCCTGATGGAGATGACCGCCGAGCAAATTATCGAGGAGGTCAAACGGT
Organism: uncultured Desulfatibacillum sp.; assembly: GCA_964427375.1. Classification (GTDB taxonomy): domain Bacteria; phylum Desulfobacterota; class Desulfobacteria; order Desulfobacterales; family SpSt-501; genus SpSt-501. The sequence goes on from CAYRUF010000013.1 coordinate 75,188, forward strand.
CCGGCTTGCGGGGCCGCGGGGGAGCCGGATTCCCGACGGGCATCAAATGGGAATTCGCCCGCCAGAGCCCCGGAGAGGTGAAATACGTGCTGTGCAACGCCGACGAAGGGGATCCGGGCGCCTTCATGGACCGGAGCCTGCTCGAGGCGGACCCCCACGCGGTGTTGGAGGGAATGATCATCGCCGCCAAGGCCATCAACGCCCGGCAGGGTTACATTTACGCGCGGACCGAGTATCCGCTGGCCATCCGCCGCTTGGGGATAGCGATTCGCCAGGCCCGGGAGTACGGCTTGCTCGGCCGGGACATTTTGGGGACCGGGTTCGATTTCGATATCGAGATCTACCAGGGCGCCGGCGCCTTCGTGTGCGGGGAGGAAACGGCCCTGATGCGGTCGATCGAAGGCCGGCGCGGCATGCCGCGGCCCCGGCCGCCGTTTCCGGCGATCAAGGGCTTGTGGGATAAACCGACCATATTGAACAACGTCGAGACCCTGGCGAGCATCGCCCAGATCATCCTCAAGGGCGGCGGATGGTACGCAGGCGTCGGGACCGAGGGCAGCAAGGGGACCAAGGTGTTCGCTCTTTCCGGGGACGTGAACAATATCGGGCTGGTGGAGGTGCCGATGGGCACCACCCTGCGCAAACTCATTTACGACATCGGCGGCGGCATCCCCAACAAGAAAAAGTTCAAGGCCGTCCAGCTGGGCGGCCCGTCAGGCGGCTGCGTGCCCGAGGCGTACCTCGACATTCCCGTGGACTACGAGGAGATCGCCAAGGTCGGCGCCATCATGGGGTCCGGCGGCGCCATTGTCATGGACCACGAAACCTGCATGGTGGACATGGCGCGGTTTTTTATGGACTTCGTTCAGGATGAATCCTGCGGCAAATGCACGCCGTGCCGTGAGGGCACCCGGCGGCTGCTCCAAATTCTGGAGAAACTCTGCGAGGGACGCGGCGAGGCCGGCGACATCGAAAACCTGGAAGAGCTTTCCGCCATCATCAAGGATGCCTCGCTCTGCGGCCTGGGGCAAACCGGACCGAATCCGGTGCTCTCCACCCTGCGCTATTTCAGGGACGAGTACGAGGCGCATATCCACGAAAAACGCTGCCCGGCCAAACGCTGCGTGGCATTGCTCAAGTTTGAAATCGAACCGGAGATCTGCACCCGATGCGGCCTGTGTTCGCGTGCCTGTCCGGTGGAGGCGATCACCTGGAAGAAGAAGGAGGTCGCCCGCATCGATAGGGAAAAATGCATCAAATGCATGACCTGCTTCGATAAATGCAAGTTCGGAGCCATATTCTAGCGGTTGCCCCGGTGCGGTGACCACTGAGCGTTCTTGGAGAATGGGGTATGACGGAAGCGTTGATCATCATGGGCGGCCTGGGGCTGAGCATCGGCCTGGTCCTGGCGGTGGCAGCCAAGCTATTCTATGTTTACGTCGATCCGAAGATCGAAGCCGTCACCGGAGCGCTGCCGGGGGCGAACTGCGGCGGCTGCGGCCAGCCGGGATGCAGCGCCAACGCCGAGGCGATCGTTGCCGGTAAGGCGTCTCCGAACTCCTGCGTGGCCGCCGGGCCGGAGGTGGGCGAGGCCATCGCCGCGCTGCTGGGAGTTTCGGTGGAAGCCGTTGAACCGAATATCGCCCGGCCCGGGTGTTACTTCGGGGTCGAGCAGGCCGACACCAAATTCCTTTACCGCGGCCTTGACGACTGCCGCGCCGCCGCCATGCTGAGCGGCGGAATGAAGGTGTGCACCATCGGCTGTCTGGGTCTCGGAACCTGCGTGCGCGCCTGCCCTTTTGATGCGCTCGAAATGGGGCCGCAGGGACTGCCGGTCGTAAACGAAAAGCGCTGCACCGGCTGCGGGACCTGCGAGCGCATCTGCCCCAAGCACATCATCCATTTGTCTTCGGTCACCCGTCGCATCCTGCGCGAATACACCACGCAAGAGTGCACGACGCCCTGCCAGCGGGCCTGTCCGGCCGGCATCGACATCCGGGAATACATTCGGCAGATCACTCTCGGGGACTACCGTCGGGCCGTCCAGGTCATCAAGGAACGCAATCCGTTCCCATCGGTCATCGGCCGGATCTGCCCGCGGCCTTGCGAGACCGAATGCCGACGTCAATTGGTCGACGAGCCGGTGGCCATCAACTGCCTCAAGCGGTTTGCCGCCGATTTTGAACGGCAGAGCGGCCAGCGGATCCTTCCATATGCAGCGCCTGCCACCGGCCGCAGACTGGCTGTGGTCGGCGGCGGGGTGGAGGGGCTCTCCACCGCTTTTTTCTGCGCCCGGCTCGGTCACGCGCCGACGGTTTTCGAAGCCACTTCCAAGCTCGGCGGGATCCTGAGAAGCGCCATCGCCCGGGAGCGCCTGCCCGAGGATGTCCTGGATTGGGATATCCAGGGCATTTTGGACATGGGGGTTCGCGTTGAGACCGACCAGGCGCTGGGAAACGATTTCACGTTGGACCGCCTGCTGCAGGATGGATATCAGGCGGTCTTTATCGCTACGGGGGGATGGGACAGCCGGCTGGCGCGGCGGAGGGGAGCGGGGCCGGAGTCACCCCTTCCGGGGGCGATTCTTCTGGTGGATCTGTTGCGATTCGAGGCCGGCATGCCGACGTTTGCATCGCCAGCGGCGGCGGACGTGGTTATTTGCAGCGGCGGCAAACTGGCGCTGGACGCCGTCCGACGTTGTCGGGATCTCGGCGCCCGGAACGTCACCATCCTCTTTCGGGAAACCCCGGACCAGAGCCCGCTGAGCGACGCGGATGTCGCCGCCTGCGAAGGTGATGGGGCGGTGGTCCGTTTTTCGGCCACGGTTCATAGACTGTTCGGCAGCGGCAGCCAGCTGACGGGGGTGGAGGTGCTGGATTTGACCAGCGGCCAGACGGAGCGGCTGTCCGCTCAACGATTGATCCTGCCTGCCGGTCGTTTCCCGGAGATGATTTTCATTCCAACCCGAGAGACGGGTTCGGCTGACGCCGCGTCATCCCCGATGCCGCCCGACTGGGAAGGCGTTCTGCCGTACAAACAGCCCTGGTATCGCGACCAAATGGGGATATTCGCCGAAGGGGATGCCTTGACCGATTACAGCGCCGCCATCAAGGCCATCGGGGCCGGACGACGGGCTGCGGCCTCTCTTCATCTGGTCATGAACGGCGCTTCGCTGCAGCTCGATGAAAAGGTCATCGGACCACAGTCCTATATCCAGAACATCCGCAGCGTTGAAAACATCAAACGCTTCCCGCGGCAGATTATGCCGATTTGCCGCGAGCCGGATCGGACCCGTTGCGGTGAGGTGGAACTTGGCTTCGCGGAAGATACCGCTCGCAAGGAGGCCGGACGCTGCCTGCAGTGCGGGCTGATCTGCTACCGGACGGCGCCGTCCAAGATACCGGTTCACGCCGCGCCCTCTGCCTGACCGGAACTCCAGAATACGAAGCGAGGTGCACGCAGGTGGCAAACGAGGAGGGCGTCGTCATCCGCGCGGACGCATCCGGCACATGGGTCAAGACGATCCGCAGCGATGCGTGCGAGAGTTGCGCGTCCAAAGGCACGTGCCATACGCTGGGCGGAGGCCGCGACATGGAAGTTCTGGCTGTCAACACCATCGGAGCCAAAGTCGGGGACCGAGTGATACTTAAAATGGACACCCTTCCGTTTCTGAAAGGGACCTTCCTGGTTTACATGTTGCCCATCCTGCTGCTGGTCGGCGGGGCCGGGCTGGGAGAATGGATTTCCCATTCATTTGAATGGGCATCGCCCCTACCGTCGATCCTTTTAGGCTTCGGCGGACTGGCGTTCGGCCTGGTGCTCATGAAACGGATCGCCACCCGGCTCGCGGCGAGGGACGACTACCGCCCTCGCGTTTCCAGAGTGATTGGCCGAAAGCCCGTCTGATCCAACCGCCGAGATATCCGATCCGCAGGCTCTCCGGAACGCCGGTCGCCGCCGGCGGCGTTCCCCCTCGCGATTCCGGTCGGCTAGGGTTCGGCGGGGTTCGGTTTTCGAGGAAATAGATCTTCAATCGATGTATTCTGAATTTTCCCCAGACAGCTTTCGAGAGCTTCCGCCTCGGTTTCACCGAGCCCCTGGTATTCCTGCTTGGCGATCAGATGGATCAGGTTGGGAACCGCCACGAACGTGGCTGCCAGCTGCCCGTGAAGCGCTTCATGGACATCGATGTAGACCAGCCGCCGGTCCCGGATCAGATTGTAGCGGGTGATTCGGGTCAGAATATCGGTGGGTTGCAGGGATTGCATGCGCTGGGCGCCTTGCTATTCTTCCTCGATCGTCAATCTCAGCGGGAATCCGCTGTCGCGCGCGGCTTCCGTGACCAGGTTGACCTTGGTTTCAGCAACTTCGAACGGATAAATGCCGCACAGCCCGGTTCCGTTTTCATGGGTGTGCCACATGATGTCCGTCGCCTCGTCCATGGGCTTGTTGAAGACTTTCATCAGAATTTCTACCACGAAAGCCTTGGGCGTGAAGTCATCGTTGTGAATCAGGACCTTATATTGCGGCGGTTCGGTGACTTCATCTCGGACCTCCGACCACTCACCCTCTTGGATGTCTGGATTCGTCCCACCCATCAGATATCCGCTCCCTGTTCATGATGGTATGACCTCACCCGTCGATTCGGAAATACTGCATCGCCAGCGGTAATAGTAAGCGTCTCCGCTTTCAAGTCAACCGGCGTCCGTCGGGCCTGACGTCGATGCCAGCTATCGCTTCAGCCGCTGCCGGGCCGGATCCGGATGGTTTTTGGAGGTACTTTGACTTTGACCTCTATGGGATTCATGATAAAATAAAACGAAAACGGACGAATAACCTTTAAATCGTAGGCGCCTGCTGAGGGAACCTGATGCCTGAAACCGTTTACATCACCAGCAGCAATACAGCGGTGTTTCGCTGTCCGCACTGCCAGCGGACGAAGAACGTGGACGTGTCCACTTTCGGAGAAATGAAGCAGCCGCTCCGTTTCAAAGTGAAGTGCCCCTGCGGCCAGACGACCGTCTCGGTTATCGAAAAGCGGAGGCGCTATCGCAAAGATACCGACCTGGCGGGCACCTACATCCACTACGTCAACGGCCAGCCGAAGGGCAAGGGGCCTGTCCGCATCAAAGATCTTTCAACCAGCGGCATGAAGCTTCTGATCAGCGCGAGTGAAACCCTGGCCGTGGGCGACCTGCTGAAGGTCTCGTTCCACCTCGACGATCCTCCGCGCAGCCTGGTCCAGAAAAAAGTGGTCGTACGCAACGTCAGCCCGCCGCTGGTCGGCACCGAATTCGCTCCCACCGAAACCATCGACAAGGCCCTGGGGTTCTACCTGCGCTCCTGAAGACCCCTCCACCGAAAGAAGTCCAATGAACAAGGTTCGCTGCGCCTGGTGCGGGGATGATCCGCTGTACGTCCGGTACCATGATTCCGAGTGGGGCGTGCCGCTGCACGAAGACGGCCGGCTGTTCGAATTCCTGGTGCTGGAGGGCGCGCAGGCCGGGTTGAGCTGGATCACGATTCTGCGGAAGCGCGAGAGCTACCGCCGGGCTTTCGACGATTTCGACCCGCAGCGGGTCGCCGGCTACGGGCAAAAGAAGATCGAAGGCCTGCTGTCAAACCCCGGGATCATCCGCAACCGGCTTAAAATCGCATCCGCTGTTCGCAATGCGCGGGCATTTATCCAGATCCAGCAGGAGTTCGGCAGCTTCGATGCCTACCTGTGGCGTTTTGTCGAGGGGCGGCCGATGCAGAACCGCTGGAAGACGCTTAAGGAAATCCCCGCTGAAACCAGAGAGTCCCGGGCTCTGAGCAACGACCTCATCCGCCGGGGTTGCTCCTTCGTCGGCCCCACCATCTGCTACGCCTTCATGCAGGCCGTCGGCATGGTGAACGATCATGTGATGGAATGTTTCCGCCACGCCCCCATCGCGGCGATTTCGCAATCGAAATAAATATATTGACACGCTAAATTAATAGGCATAGTCTGAAGGAAATGGCATCGAAAAATCCCCCTGCGGATAACGATCGCCCTTAAAGTTGGATTAAAACATTTTGCAGCGTAGGGCCTAACCACCACACTCTTCAAGGTGCGGTGGTTTTTTTTGGCGTCGCCGTAATCCTACTTGTAACAATCTAGGAATGGAGCATGAAAGGGATTATGCAGGGAAAGGTTAAATGGGAACAAACGCTGCAGCCAGAAAGAACGGCAGCGGCAAAGCCTGCCCCCAAAAAGCCAAGGCTTCTAAAAGCCATAACAATGCGCACCCTTCGGAATAAGAAAATTACCTAGACTCAGAATCGCTTTTGCCGAGTTTGGAGAGAGGGTTAGAAAATGCTCGAAGGCACCGTGAAATGGTACAATGAGAAAAAACAGTACGGATTCATAAAATCCCAAGGCATTGAAGATGTCTTCTTCCACGGATCCAGCATCGTTGATCACGGGTTTTTCGGGCTGGCGAAGGAAGACCGTGTATCCTTTGAAATCCGCCAGACTGAACGCGGGCGGCAAGCCTTCGAGGTGAGAGTCCTTCGCTAACCACTCGCGTTACCCGTGCTGCCGCTGCCAGCAATGAGGTTTAGGCTGCATGTTTCGTGGATTTCAATCTGGTTCTTCCAGAGAGGCCAACTTGAAACGATACATCAGTCCCCCATCTTCGCCATGTAGTCGTCGTACATGGTTTCGAAGGCGAGCTTGTGCTTGGCTTCTTCCTGGCAGAGCATCTTGAATACCTTCTGGGCCTCTGGGGAGTCCGCCTGTTTCAGGAAATCGTTGTAGAGCTTCAAAGCCTTTTCCTCGCGCTTCATGGCCAGCATTAGAATTTCGTTGTAGGCCATCCCCTTGCGGTATTCGAGCTCCACGGTGTAGTCGCTGCGCTTGATGTCCTTGATCCATTTCAGCTTGTAATCCTTCATCGATTGAGTGAATCCCTGGGACTTGAAGTCATGGAGCAGCTTCTGGTGCTTGGCCTCTTCCCTGGCAAAATCCAGGAACATGTCCTTGGCGCCGGAAAAGGCTTCTTGCTTGGCGAGGCTGGAATAAAACTGCGCGGCTTCCTTTTCCTTTTCTATCGCGAAATCCAGAATGGCCTCCAGGCTGTCGAATTTCATTTCGATCTCCTTTCCCGAACGCGGATCGTTAGTGGGTAGCTGATGGGATGCCGGTTCCTTACGGTCGAAGCTGTTCTTTATCGGATCAGCCACTATACAGGATGGGACTTCAAGAACGCAAGTCGTGCATATCAGGAATTTCTTTCAAGATCAATCCTTCTCCGGGCCTCCGTGTTTGAATTCTGCGGCGCATTGCCTCACCGGCCCCCTTTTTCTTTTTCCGCCGTTGGCCCATCCGGCTCTGGTTGAACCAGCCAGCGGCCGGCAGAGGTGGTGGAAATCACCGCACGGCCGCCGGGAAATCCTACAGATATCCGAACTAATTGAAATTACTTTAATCAGAAGTTGAAGTAAACCGGCACCAAAGTATATCATTACCGTCAATGCTGGAAAAAACGACAGTCCGGCGAGCCGGTGCTGCGGTTCAATTAACGGCTATATTCAAATCTTAAATCATTTCGGTATGTTGGAATGGAATGCAATGGCGCTCTCGGCTGGTACGCCGATTGCTCAAGCAATAATCGCAAGGGATTCCGCCACAACAACCCCAAACCTAAGGAGAGATTCCATGACCGATAACACGAAAGACAAACGCAGAGGCCGCATCGGATACGGAACCACTTACCGCAGGGGAGGCGGAGCCGAACCGGCTGGAGGCGCCATCAAGACCGTACTGGGCGGACAGGCCTGGCTGGTCAAACCCGATCAGAAGGCCAGGGCCGCGCATCCGTGCCTCTGGATGCAGGCCGGTGCGGTGAAATTCAAAAACTGCACCCATTTTTACGATTGCGCCACCTGCACGTATGATCATGCCATGGGCGAGAAAGTGAAGTCCGGCAAACAGATCGGCTGGCAGGACGCCATGCGCCTGCGGCCGGAGATGGACCGCGCTTGCCGGCATTCCCTGACCGGCCGAATCCCCCAGCGGACCTGCGCCTACAACTACGAATGCGCCGCCTGCGATTTCGACCAGTTCTTCGAGGAGGTCTGGTCCGCCCGGACGGCGGCTGCACCTCGCGAGGTGAGCCGCATTCGGGGCTTCGACGTGCCGGTGGATCATTATTTCCACGCGGGCCACACCTGGGCACGGATCGAAAGCGGCGGTGCGATTCGAGTCGGGATGGATGATTTTGCCCTGAAGCTCCTGGGCGCCGCCGACGGCTACGATCTGCCGCTGATGGGCCAGGAGTTCCATTCTGGAAAGCCGTCCTGGGGGCTCAAACGGCGGGGCCAGACGGCGGACGTGCTTTCGCCGCTGGGAGGCGTGATTCTGGAGGTCAACCCGGAGGCGCGGGAAGCCCCCGCGGCGGTCAACCGGGAGCCCTACGGCTCGGGGTGGCTGTTCCTGGTTCACACCCCGGACCCGATAGGCTCCTTGAAGACGTTGATGAGCGATCAGCAAACGGCGAGCTGGATGGCAGCCGAGGTGGAGCAGCTGGAGCATATGATCGAGGAGGTCGCCGGTCCGTTGGCCGCCGACGGAGGATACTTTTCCGATGACATCTTCGGCCATCTGCCCGGTCTGGGATGGGAGCGGCTGACCCGGACGTTTCTGCGGACCTGAAGCGAGAGCGCCGAAGCCAAAGGGGGCACGACATGAACGCTCGGACATCCGCGGCCGCCCATGACGGCGGCCCCCGGTGCATTTGGATGCAGGCCGGTGTCGTCAAATGGAAAACCTGCCGGTTGAACTATGAGTGCGCGCAGTGCAATTTCGACCGCGCTTTGGGACGGGTCGCCGCCGAGAACCGGAGCCGGCGGCTTTGCGGTGAACGGCCGCCCGGCCGCCGCGGCGCCATCGTGTCCTGGCAGGAGCGCCTCAAACAGCTGCCGCTTCAGAAGCGGCCGTGTCTGCACCACCTGAAAGCGCGCATCGCCTTCCGGGCCTGCACCCATGACTACCTGTGCGGCCAGTGCGACTTCGACCAGTATTTCAACGATCCCTACACCGTATTCGCCACGGTGCAGCCCCTCGATACCCTCGACATCCACGGCATCCGGCTGCCCCAGGGATATTATCTGCACCCCGGCCATTGCTGGGTGAGGGTCGAAGAGGAATCCACCGTCCGGGTGGGGTTCGACGATTTCGCCCTGAGGGTGCTGGCGCCCTTCGACCGAGTCGATGCGCCGTTGATCGGCAAGCCGCTGGGAGCCGGTACGGCGGCCATCGCCGTGGGCCGCGGAGGCTACCGCGCCCGGTTTCAGTCGCCGGTCGACGGCGTCGTCATTGCGATGAACGCTGCGCTGAGGGAGAGCGGTTGCCGCGCCGGCATCGATCCTTACACCGCCGGCTGGGTGCTGCAGGCCTACGTTCCGAATCTGCGGCACGACCTGCAGACCCTCATGATCGGGGATCAAGCAACCGGATTTCTGGAAAGAGAGATCGAGCGCCTTCATGGCCTCATCGAGGAAAAAGCCGGCCCGCTGGCGGCCGACGGCGGCCACCTCGGCTACGATCTCTTCGGATGCCTGCCGCAGCTCGGCTGGGATGCGCTGGTGACGACCTTTCTGCGATCGGCCGCCCCGGCTTAACT
>CAYRUF010000014.1:0-81506 GCA_964427375.1 uncultured Desulfatibacillum sp.
ATTACTCAACCCCTAACCAATTGCAATTATTTGGTTAACGTTGGGACAGCAGTGTATGAAACTAAAAGCTGATGGCAAACCCGATGAAAAAGGACATGCCGTTCATATAAACAAATTGTGGACAGAGTTTCAGTCCTTCGCAGGAATGCGGGGGGTGCAAAATATACCGCTATGCTTTCCTTGCCTGGCAATCCGTTCTCAGATTGGGATGTTTCTCAGCGATACGAACATCGATCAACCATTACGGAGGAGATGTTACAGCGGCATAGAAACGGTGCCGGCCAGGCAATGAACGTTTTGCACACAGCTTTCTTCCAGGGGGTGGTTTGATGAAAAGGAAATTCGTTCTTTTTGAACAAACCCTGCCGATCGTATTAGAGAAAGTCAGAAAAGCACGCCATGTAAGTCACGATATCACTTTGGTAAGAGACATCCGCGGACGCATCCGGGTGCTTCTCACCGGCAGGAGCGAGGACTTTAGGGCCAAAAAGAAAGAGTTGAAGGCACTTGGCCGGAGTCTGAGCGAATCACTCGGCGTATATGGGTTTGCGCCTGATGACATGGTGTTATACAGCAGCGATCTTGCGGTCGAGACCTCGCACATGGATAAAATACTCATCGCCCAGGACGAGAACTTAAGAGTTTTTCTTTTAGACCGCCAAATTACCGGCCAGGATTGGCTAAGGGAAACTTGGAAAAGATCGACTGCAAATCCACGGGTCACTTTTTTTGGAATCAAAGGCGGGGTAGGGCGATCGACAGCGCTGATAATTTGGGCCTGGCATTTGGCCAAACAAGGAAAGCGTGTGATGGTGTTCGATCTCGATTTGGAATCCCCCGGCGCTAGCACTACCCTTCTGCCAACTGAAAACCTTCCCGATTTCGGGATCGTTGACTGGTTTGTCGAAGACGGTGTCGGACAGGCAGACCAGGTAGAAACAGAAATGCGGGCCAAAAGCCCATTGGCCTCCTCCTTGCCCGGTGAAATTCTCGTCGTCCCTGCATTTGGAAGCAAAACAGGTGATTACATGTCAAAACTGGCGAGGTGTTATAGTCCAGGCGTCGATCCTGAGGAAGGCTGGGGAAGGCGAACCGAAAAAATGGTGGCCAGGATAGAGGAGATCGAAAGCCCCGACATCGTCATCCTCGACAGCCGGGCCGGGATTCACGACATTGCGGCTGCGGCGGTTACGCGAATGGACGCCCAGACTTTTCTATTTGCTGTGGATAGCCGGCAAACCTGGAAGGCTTACGAATTTTTGTTCCAATCCTGGAAAAACCACCCCCAGGTGCGCCGGCTGCGGGAGCGGCTGCAAATTGTCGCTTCCATGGTTCCCGAGACCTTTAGAGCGGAATATATCAAAAGGTTCCGTGAGAATGCCTGGGACCTTTTTCGGGACCATCTTTACGATGAAGCGACTGCCGATGCCACCGATGCTTTCAACTTTGACTTGGATGACCCCGATGGACCACATAATCCCCTGCCGATATTCTGGCATCGGGCGCTCCAGGAATTCGACCCCGCCAGCCAAATCTCAGGTATTGAGGAAAAGACTTCCGACGAAGCCCTCGGCATGTTTATGGATGCGGCTGACCGTCTTGCGCCGTCACCCGGAGAGGAGCCGAAAGAATGACACTACAATATCAATTTGCTTCCAAGATTCGCAATGTCATTCTAAACGCCTTGCCGGAGGGTACCTCTCTGCATGGTGATTCACCGGAGTTGCGCTACACGTATCTGCCTGCTGTCCATGCAAAGGCCTTGCAGCCGAACAATATGCTTGTGGTGGGCATTAGAGGCTCCGGCAAGAGCTTCTGGTGGGCCGCATTGCAGGAGCCAGAACATCGGGAGGCCTTTGGAAATAAGATAGGGATAGGTAGTCATACCATAGTTTCGAAAGGGTTCGGGGAAAGACCGGCGCCGCATGATTATCCGGGGAAAGACGTGTTCGCCTCTATAGTTAAGAAATTTGACCCCCGCCAGATATGGAGAGCAGTGGTCTTCAAGCATATCTCCGGAGAGAGCGCTCCGGCCGAATTTAAGAAATTTGAAAAATGGGAAGAGAGGACCGCCTGGGTTAAGAAGAACCCTGAGGAAATTGATCGCTTTCTCTTTGAAATAGACAGTGAATTGAAAACTTACCATATTATACTTTTTGACGCGCTTGACCGTACCGCGGATGATTGGAAGACGATGAACAAACTGGTCAGGGGGTTGCTGCAAGCTGCCCTCGATTTTCGAGTTTATAAAAAACTCCGCCTCAAAATCTTCGTCCGGCCGGACCAAATAGAGGATTCAGAAGTAAAATCTTTTCCGGACTCTTCTAAGCTGATCTCCGAAAGAGCCGAGCTATACTGGCCGAGGAGCGAGCTATACGGGCTATTGTGGCAGCATTTAGCCAATTCTGATGAAGGAGAGCTTTTTCGAAACGGCTGCCGGCAGATGGTCAAAATTAGATGGATAGAAACAGAAGGAGTATGGGCTATACCTGATTCCCTGCGTGCGGATGAGGAGTCTCAACGCCAAGTGTTTCACGCCATCACCGGCCCTTGGATGGGACGTGATCGGCGGCGCGGCTTTCCATACACCTGGCTTCCCAACCATCTTGGTGACACAAGAAAGCAAGTAAGCCCTCGCAGTTTTTTGGCTGCGGTTCGCTATGCCGCTTCCGATAAACCGCGCCAGGACCAACCTTATGCTTTGCATTACGAAAGCATCAAACGCGGAGTCCAGGAGGCTTCCAAAATCCGAGTTCGAGAGATTGAGGAGGATTATCCCTGGGTAAGTCAGCTTTTTGAACCGATTGCGACAATCAGCGTGCCTTGCAAGATCGAAGATATCAAAAAGCGTTGGGAGCAGAGCGGAGCTATGGAAAAACTGGCTGAAAAGATCAAGTCGGCTTCAGTCCGCCTGCCTCCTGCCAATCTGGAATTAGGGGCCGATGGCCTACTGCAGGACTTGGAAGGCCTCGGGCTGATTGAACGGCTCTCTGAAGATCGAGTCAATATTCCCGACGTTTACCGAGTTGGGTACGGCATCGGCAGGCGCGGGGGCGTCAAACCGGCTGCACGCTGATGACCAGAGGCGCAGGATGAAGATAGAAAGCGGCAAACTCTACGCGGTACTGACTGGCGACATCGTCTCTTTTTCGAAGTTGCCGAAGGAGGACCGCGCCAGTATTCATTACATTTTACAGGAAGGCACAGAGGTTTTTCGAAAAGCGTTCAAAGGGAGCGTCCCCCTCAAGGTGGATGTTTTCCGGGGTGACTCCTGGCAGCTTCTGGTGAGCGATACGCCTCGTGCTTTGCGGACGGCGCTTTTTTTGAGGGCCTATCTGCGTGCATCCATCGAAACGGTTCGCACTGACACGCGAATTGCGCTTGGCATCGGGGCTGTCGATTTTGTTCCGGGCAATCGGGTGTCAAAGGGCGACGGTGCTGCATACCGGACTTCGGGCAGCAGGCTCGAGCGGATGAACAAGGCGAAACGGATGAGCTTCGGCTTTCCGGGTTACGAGCTTGAAGAAGCAATGGATATATTGGTCCGGCTGACGGACGTCCTTGCCATGAACTGGAGTGGCAGGCAGGCCCGTGCATTGACCGGGGCACTCCAAGGGCTGACACAGGAGAAAATCGGCGCATTGTGGACACCCCCGATCACCCAGCAGTCCGTCAACCGGCACCTTCAGCGTGCGGGATGGTTCGCAATAGAGGAGGCGGTCATTTATTTCGAAAAACAGCTATCAAAGGCTGTTATGACATAAAACAGTTTTTATAGGCTGTTTATATGGGTTACAGCTTCTATCGGCTCATTGCCGGGAGAGCATCTGCCGTGAGCGAAGCAGTAAAAGAAATCCTCATCTGTCTGGTGGCGGCGCATTTTCTGAGCGACTTTATTCTGCAAACCGATGCGGACGCCGCCAGAAAGCGCAATCCGCTCATTCTTATCAAGCACGCTGCCATCGTGGCGGCCACGAGCTATCTGCTTTGCGGCATCTGGAGGCTGTGGCAGGTGCCACTGGCCATTTTCTTGATCCACGGCGCCGCGGACTTCATCAAGACCAGACTGAGGTCGGAAAGCGCCTATGCATTTCTGGCGGACCAGGCGCTGCACCTGGGCGCCATCGGAGCGATCGTCTGGGCCTTTCGCCATTCAGACATGCTTCCCCCGGCAGGGCTCCCGATCTTCTGGGTCGGGCTTTTTGGTAAGGCTTTCCTGCAGAGCCTCGTGCTTGTGACGGGTCTCATCGCGACGGTCAAGGCAGGCGGAATACTCATCGGTTTGGCGGTTAAATCGCTGCTGGCCGAACTGACGACTTCTTCCGAAAACGGCGTCGGGGCGCTCGGCCGGGGGGCACATGGGCTCGAAAACGGAGGGAAAATCATCGGATATTTGGAGCGCGGGCTGATATTCCTCTTCATCCTCATGGAATACCCCGGCGGAATCGGCTTTCTCATCGCCGCCAAATCGATCTTGCGTTTCGGGGAGGTCAAGGACCGCGAGAACCGCATGCAGGCGGAGTATATCATCATCGGGACATTCATGAGCTACGGGTACGGCATTTTGATCGCCTATCTGACCTGTGTCGCGCTGAACCGGATGTAGTAAGTTTGAAAACCATGCCGGACTATCGGGATGCTGCTTAAAGCCGCCGGCTGTCATTTCGACCGTAGGGAGAAATCTTGGTATTGTGGCGGCAATAGTGGATGGAGGATAGGATTTCTCGCTTTGCTCGAAATGACAAAAAGAGGGTTTTGCTCGAAATGACAAACAGAGGATAAATGATCATGGGCAGGCTGAGTGACACGCTGACCGAAATGATCAGAAAGCAGGTCTCCGACCGGGGTATCGTGGTCTGGTATGACCCGCAAAAGGCCTACGCTGGACTTGCCCGACGGCTCGAACAACCGGGAACGACGGTTTTGTTTTACGAGAACGGCTTTTTCCGGCTGCGCCAGCAGCTGGAGCCTCTCCTTGAATGCGTGACCGAAGACAACAAGCTCCGACCGGAGGCGGATCAGCCGCCCGCTGTGGTCCTTTACATTCCGATAGCCCGCCGGGAGTGCGGGCATGCCCTGATCGAGGCGGAGACTGCCGGTACTTTCATAGAGCCGGGTGCGGCGCGGCCCGAATGCAACACCCGGCTGGGGCTGCTGGCGGAGAGGGTGTTTGCGGAAATCGCCCCGGCAAAGGCGACGCACCTTGCCAGGCAGGCGGACGAAGGACTCCTGTCCATCGACGAGCTCGACCGCATGGCGGAGGATGCCGGGGCGCGGGCGACCGGGGCCCTGCAAGTCATTTTCGGTCATGCATCGGCCGAGGAGATTATTCTGCAGTTCATCGCAACGGATTCCCCGGACAGCGCCATTACCGAAAAAAACGCGCTTCAGGACCTTGCCGCCTTCCTGCTCGACGAAATCGGTTTTAAAGTTGATGAACTTGTAAAACGCTCCACTAGCATGTCATTTCGAGCGCAGCGAGAAATCTGTGAGGCGCAGCGAGAAATCTGTGGGGCGCAAAACGATAAAGAGATTAGATTTCTCCCTACGGTCGAAATGACGGATTCACTCAGCACGACTTTTTACGAGGCCGCCAAAGTTGATGAGGCCAAAAACGCTGCGGATTTGAGGACCGGTCTGCGGCGTTATACGCTCATGGCCGAACTGCTTCTGGAAATCCCCGCCGAAAAAATCCCCGAAGCCCTGCGCAGGCTGCCGTTGCCGGAAAAACCCGTCCAGCGGGATCTCGTGCGCCATGTCTGTACCGTCTGGAGAAACCGCCTGGATCTGAAGGATTCCTATGTGGAGGCGGCCGAATCCGTGGAAAAGACGGTTGCCCTGCATGCCGTCTCCCTGCCGCTTGAAGCCCTGGAAGCGTCGGAGACATTTCCGACGATTGATCGGCGCTGGCTTTTGCAAGCCGCCAAGACGCTCGCCGGGGGGCATGCGCAGGAAGCATCCCGGATCGCCGGGGTCCGCATGCCGCGTTTTTGGGCGAAGGAACTCGCAGCCCTCCAGCTGGAGTGGAGGGTCCTCGAAGCGGCGGCCCGGGTCAGTTTGGAGGCGGCCCGGGTGCGCAGCGAGCTGAAAAACCGCAAGTGGACGCTCGAAGAGCTGGTGAAGGCCTATGCGGGGCATGCCGAACCCTGGATGCGGCTCGACCGCTGGGCAAGGCACCTCGACTCGCGCTATGCGCGGCTGGAAGCTTTGGATTCAGGGGCGGAAAGCCTGGAAAAGGCCGTGGTCATGGCCCGCCAACAATACGCCGACACCCTCAACGTCCTCTGTTCAGCCTATGCTGCGGCAGCGTCGGCGGCGGAATTTGCGGCCGGCTCCCTCGGCCGGCAGACGGATGTGTTCAACACGGCCGTCCGCCCCCTGCTGAGCGGGAAAACCAAGACGGCCTACTTCCTGTTCGACGCCCTCCGCTATGAGATGGCGGCCGAGCTTCTCGAGGGGATGGGCGACGATTACAAGGGGACTGTCGAGCCGGTCACTGGGCAGCTTCCGGGCATCACCCACGTCGGCATGGCGGCGCTTCTGCCCGGCGCCGAGCAGGGTCTTTCCCTGGAGAAGAAGGGGGCGGGTCTTTCCGTTGGCTTGTCCGGCCATTTGCTTGCGACCCGGCAGGACCGTGTCGCATGGATTCGGGAACGGGCGGGAGTGCCGACAGCCGTTTATCGGCTGGGCGAGGTGGTGAAGCTCTCGCCGAAAAGAAAAAAGGAGATCGAGGCCGCGAACCTGATCGTCGTCACCGCCCAGGAGATCGATCGGCTGGGCGAGGAGGGGCCCGACGAGGAGGAATACAGGGTCTACATGGATGAAGTGCTGGAAAAGGCGCGCAGGGCCATACGGTCGCTCGCCCGTGTCGGCGTGCAGGAGTTTGTGATGTCCACCGATCACGGTTTTCAACTCGTGGCCGCGATGGACCCCGGGCTGTCGATGGACCCGCCCGGCGGCGAGACCTTGGAACTTCACCCGCGCGTGTGGATCGGGCAGGGCGGAGGCAAGGGGGAGGGCTTTCTGCGCTTCAAGGCCGGCGATCTCGAATTGGGCGGGCCCATGGAATTCGCGTTCCCCCGCGGGCTCGGCGCTTTCAAGGTCAAGGGCGGAGTCGGGGCCTATTTTCACGGCGGCATATCCCCGCAGGAGCACATCCTGCCCCTGGTGAGGATGAAGGCTCCCAAGGCGGGAGCGGGTGCCAAAGCCGACGTTCGCGTGAAGCTGTCGATGTCGAAATCGAAGATCACCAACCGGATATTCACGCTCACGATCGAAACCGAGGGGGTCGGCCTTTTCCCCGGCACGGAGAGGCGTGTGAGACTTGAGATGATTGCGGGCAAAACGGTAGCCGGCCAGGCCGTCGTGGCCGGCTACGGCTTTGAAGAAAGCACACGGGAAGTCACGGTCGCCGCGGGCAAGCCGAATGTCGTAACGTTGATGCTTGGGCCGGGCGAAGCTCCGGCCGCGGTGACCATCCAGGTTTGGGATTGCGAATCCCAGATCGTGCTGGATTCGATCAAGGATATACCGGTCGAGCTGAGCATTTAGATCGAGGTTCGAAATGGACGCACTGGACAAGAAGCTCACAGATGTTTTCGCCGGCAAGGTTGTCCGCAAGGACCTCGTGCGGAAGATCAAGGTGGGTGCGAACGTGCCTGTCTTCGTGCTCGAATACCTTCTGGGCAAGTATTGCGCCACCGAGGACGAGGCGGCCATCGAAGCCGGATTGCGGGTGGTCAACCAGACGCTGGCCGACAATTTCGTGAGGCCGGAGGAGGGCAACAAGGCACAGGCGCGGATCAAAGAGAAGGGGCGGCATGTCTTCATCGACAAGGCCAAGGTCCGCTACCTGGCCGAGGACGACAAGTACTGGACCGAGCTGGTCAACTTCGGCCACAAGTATGTCCATGTTCCCGATCGCTTCATGCGGGAATTCGACCACCTGCTGATGGGCGGTATCTGGACCGAGGTCGAGATTCGCCACCAGTACGACGAAGAGGCCCGCGGCAAGCGCAGCCCCTTCTGGATCGAGAAACTAACACCCATCCAGGTGGCCTCCTTCGATCTGAAGGCCTATTGCACCGGACGGGCGCAATTCGACTCCGAGGAATGGGTCGATGCCCTGCTGAGAGGAATGGGGCTCGAGCCGGCCAATTTCAGCCGGCGGTTGAAACTGCTCTTCCTGGTGCGCCTGATACCCCTCTGCGAAAGCAACTACAACCTCGTTGAGTTGGGACCGCGCGGGACCGGAAAGTCTTATGCCTATCAGGAGATGAGCCCCTATACGATCCTCATGACGGGGCCGACGACGGTCGCCAATCTCTTTTACAACATCGCCTCCGGGAAAATCGGGTTGGTCGGACTGTGGGATGCCGTGGCGTTCGACGAGGTGGCCGACCTGGAGAAAATGCCCAAGGAGGTCATCACCACTCTTAAGACCTACTGCGAGTCCGGGACATTTGCCCGCGGCAAAGAGGCGATGAGCGGCACGGCGGCGATCGCCCTGTTCGGCAATACGAACCAGCCGGTCGAAACGATGGTTCGGACCTCCAATCTTTTTGTGCCGATGCCGGAGGTGATCCGGGACGACCTCGCCTTTCTCGATCGCATCCATTATTACCTGCCCGGCTGGGAAGTACCCAAGATGCGTATCGAGTTCTTCACGAACCACCACGGATTCATCGTCGATTACCTGGCAGAGGCGTTGCGCGAGCTTCGCAGGCACAACTTTACAGAATCGATCGACCGGCACTTCTCGCTGGGGTCGCATCTGAACGCCCGGGATGTCAAAGCGGTGCGAAAGACCATTTCAGGCCTTGTGAAGTTGGTTTATCCGCATAACGAATACACGAAGGCGGAACTGGCCGAACTGGTCGAACTGGCGGTCGAAGGCAGGCGCCGTGTCAAGGAGCAGCTCAAGAAGATGGGCTCCTTCGAGTATCATCAGACCTCTTTCTCCTATCGCGACCATGAAACGGCCGAAGAACGATATGTCGGCGTACCCGAGGAGGGCGGCCATGCCCTGATCTCGACGGACCCTCTCGCTCCGGGGTCGGTCCATGCCGCATCCGTAAACGATGCCGGCAAGGTCGGCCTCTATCGCGTCGAGGTCGGGATATCGGCCGGCACCGGCAAACTTAAAACGGCCGGCGGCGTGGACAGTTCCATGAAGGATTGTCTTTATAGGGCATTCGGGTACCTTCAGGGGAATAAGGTTAAACTGGGGGTGGGTGGTGCCTTCGACACGAGCGATATGCATGTCGAAGGAATTGACCTGCTGGCCAACCGCATCTCGTGTGAAGCCGGTATTGCATTTCTGGTTGCCTTGGTTTCGGCGCTTCGAAAGACCCCCGTTGCCCCCGGGCTCGTGATTCTGGGAGATCTCAGCATTATGGGGAATATCAAGTCAGTCTATTCTTTGGCCGAACCCCTGCAAATAGCGATGGAAAACGGCGCACGCCGTGCCTTGATCCCCCTTGAGAACAAGCGCAACTTCCTTGAGGTTTCGGGTGAGATTGCTGAAAGGGTAGATCCAATATTTTTCTCTGATCCCTTGGCAGCATGTAACAAGGCGACGAGTGTTATCTGAATAAGCCAAGAGTATGCTTCTCTATCGCCATTTCTCTGCGAAAGGGCCTTGACCCGACAGCTTACGTATCTCGAAGAGGATGAAAAAGCGAAAGGCGATCTGCCAGACGTATACGCGGAGCCATCCTTAGCCGGAACTCCGCAATCCCCCTCCAGGACAGTTCAATCGCACTGGAGACGCCACGGGTCCGATGGGGATTTCTTCCATTTCCGTTGACATCCATTCGCAGTTAGAGTATATAAGAAATCAACCAATCCATTTCTATTCTTCTCTATTGGGTCATTAACCGACGATTCCGGTTTCATCTCCAACTTGACGCTATGGATCTTCCCTCCGTGCCTTCCAGTGAAATGGGGGGGTGGTGATGAAATTTGGCCCGCTGAAATTCTGCCCAGCCGCCTCCCGGCGGTAACCGACGAAAGCGCCGGGAGGTCCAATTGATCGTCGCGATCCATCCGGTCTTGCCGGCATTCCCCGGCATAATCCTTCGCTCAGTTGAGGCCCAACTTTTTTCCAAGGAGGTGCAATCATGTCGAACGGAACCAGCGCCGCCGTCACCGAAGCCGCAAGGCTGGATGAAATCGGGTTTCCCGAATTCACCGCCAAGCTGATTACCGACACATTTGACGCCCTGGTCTCTGCAAACATCCGTCAGACCGAGGCTTACATTCAGCTGGTGCAAAGCGTGGCGAAAACTCTCGAGACCTTCATCAAGGAGACCCAGGATGACATCGGAGGGGAAGAGCTGCTCCGCTTTCTGGCCGGGGTCCTGCCGCCGGACAGCCCCAGCTCGCCGGACCCCACCAAGGTGAAAGCGGGCAACAGCTTGACTTCAGCTGATGTGGACAAACTCAACCAAGCCCTGCTGCTGCCGGCGGAAGCCAACGTCGCCAACAACAACCAGGTGGCCGAGACGGGCAGCCTTGACCAGGGCAAGGTCAACGCCATCCTGGATGCGGCCGCCCGGCGGATCGCAGCCAGCCGCTATGATCTTCTGAAGGAGATGGTCAAGCAGGGCATTCTGCGGCTGGTCGTCGAAACCGGCGTGATCGAAAGCCGGCTGACCTTCACCACCTATGGGTCGACCTTTTATTCGAAGCATTCCTCCGATTATCACCGGGACACGTACAAGAGCAAAACCAAGGCAGGAACCGGCTTTCTGTTTTCGCTGTTTGGAAATGTTTCCGGCAGCACTTACCGCACCAGCATCAATATCCGAAGCACCAAGGAGACCCAGAGGGATATTTCCGGCAGCCAGGTCCAGATTTTCGGCCTGGTGAGAATCAACTTCAAGACGGACTACCTGCCGCTGCCCACTTAACCCCGGAGGGGGACAACTATGCCTGCGACCCCAGAGCCCGTTCAAGTCGGTTTCGCGGAATTCGTGGCCAAGCTCGTCGCCGAGGTTTTGGATGCCCTGGTTTCATCGCACATCGAGCAGGAGAAAAGGCTCAGCGAGTTGAGGGCGGCGGCGGCCTGGACGCCGGAGGAGTTCGCTGAACGCTTCATCGGTGAAGGCCAGATCGATGCGGAGTTGAAACGGCTTTTCCCCGGGGATTCGGAAGCCCATCCGAGCGCGATTTACGTCGGCGCTCCCTACCTGCCGCCATCAGAGGGGGTCGGCGAACGGCCTCCGCTCCTGCTCGAGCTGGGGATTTCGCTCCAGCCCGGCGAATACACCAAGAAGAAGGGGCTCTACCGGATGACGGCGTCCGGCGTTGGAAAAATCCGCAGCGCCGCGCGCCTGAAGCTGTCGCAGCTGAATTACCGCTCCCTTCAGGAGTTGTTGCGCGGAGGGATTCCCAAGGTCGTGGCCGACGGCGGCCGAATCAATGCCAAGCTGACCTATGAGCTGGTCGAAGCGCAGGCCGCCCCGGCGGCTGCGGCGCATTCGGCCGCATCGCCGGCCCGGCGGGCGCCTCTGACGGTTATCGCGCCTTCCGGAGCGCTCGCCAACTTGCGCTTGATGGTCAGACAGGCCGACGAGCGGGCGCCTCACACCCAAAATCTCAAGGTGAACGTATTCGGTGAAGTCGAGCTGAGCTTCAAGACGATCTCATGAAAAGCGATTCGCGACCTCGGGCGTTGGATTTCAACGAACTGGCGCTGCTGGTGGCAAGAGAGGTCGAGCACGCCCTTGCACTCTCGAAGCTGGCGGACCCGGCGGAGAAGTTTCACATAACCGCCGTGAAGATCAAACTCGGCCGTCCGCCGGAGGAGTTGAAAACCGCGCCAGCTGAAACCCGCGGAAAGCCCGCCGAGAAGGTCCCCGGCGAAAACCAGCCGTTTCTGCTTACGGCGCGATACCCGCCGGCGCGGGAGGGCTGGCTGTTTGAGTTCGAATTCTCACATGGACCGGCCCCCTGCCGATATCGGGGGCCGGACGGGGTGTGGTTCCCCCTGCCGTTTCAGAAGCTCCCGACGGCGGCGGATGTCTTGAGAAGCCTCCCGGTTCGGGCGATCAAAGGCGTCAGCAAAACCTGGACCCAGAAGCTGGGCAAAATGAAGATCGCGACCATCGGGGATCTGATCTCTCTGCCGCCGTCGATGATCGAGCAGGTGATGCGCCGCCTGCGATCCAGCTATGTCCTGGAGCTTCGGTTCAAGGCCATCCTGCTGAATGCGGTGCTGCCCGAGATCCCGCCGTCCGAAGCCGACATGCGCTCGCTTCATAGCCTCGTCGGCTTGGCGCCCCAGCGCCTGCGCGATCTGATCGGGGCCGACCGGTTCTCGGACACCGCCAGCGAGCAGTTGTTCAACATCCTCTCCCTGCTTTACACGACGCTGAACACCAACGAGCTAAAACGCCATGCGTTGAAGGATTTGCGGCTACCGAAATGAGCTCGACGGCGCCGCATCTTCCGAGTATAATGAAAAGGACTGCAGCGGCGGGATGGCCGGGCTGCCGTCCCCAACGCCACCTCCCTTTTGCCGCGCCAACGGTCTACGTACGATGACGCTCAAATCGATGCTGCCGGTCGTGATGATGCTCATGCTGGCGCTCTGGCCATCCGGAGCGGCGTCGGCGGACAGCGTCCGCCAGCCGGTTCGGGCCGGCAGTTTTTATCCGGCCGATCCCCGCGAGCTCAGCGATTTGATCGATCGGCTCGGGCAGAGCGCCCGCAGCGCGGAGCAGGAACTTCCGGAAAAGCAGTCCCTCAGAGCGCTCATCCTGCCCCATGCCGGCTATCCATATTCCGGACCGACGGCGGCGCATGCCGCCCGCGTGCTTTCCGAACACCAGTTCAAGACGGTGCTGCTGATGGGGCCGGACCACTTCGTGGGCTTCCCCAGCGCCGCCGTTCCCGCCGTCAAGGCGTTCCAGACGCCCCTCGGCCGGATCCCCCTGCACCCGGCTTCCGTCGATTTGCTGAAACAGCCGGAGCTCTTCGCGCCCCTGCGGCCGGCCGACGACCGCGAGCATTCCCTGGAAGTCGTGCTGCCGTTTCTGCAGGCCTATCTCAAGTCCTTCCGGCTGATTCCGGTGGTGGTCGGGCGCCCGGATATCGATCGGCTCTGCGCCGCGCTGCTTCCTTTGATTGATCCGCACACCCTGGTGGTGGTAAGCTCGGATCTGTCGCATTTCCTGCCCTATGCCGATGCTCAGGCCAAGGACCGCAAGACCATCGAGGCGATCCTGGCTCGCGACCGCCGGGCGCTGGTTGAAGACCGCCAATCAGCCTGCGGCGCCTATCCGCTGGCGATCCTGCTGGCCATGGCCGAGCGCTTCGGCTGGCGGCCGGTATTGCTCAACTATCTCAACAGCGGCGACACCGCCGGCGACCGGTCCCGGGTGGTGGGATATGCCGCCATCGCCTTTTATGGAGGACCGCCCATACCCGCCATGAAGGAAAACCATCCATTATTGGCGCCGGAAAAGGGTCAGATGCTGGTGAGGCTCGCGCGCAGCACGCTGATGGAGAAATTCGGCTTGGCCTTGACGCCGGCCGAAACCGAACAGGTGCGATCGGCGCTGAGCGATGCCGCGCTCCAGACCCCCTGCGGCACGTTCGTAACGCTCAAACACCACGGCCGGCTGCGAGGCTGCATCGGCAGCCTGTCCGCATCGGATCCCTTGGCCGAGGGCGTCCGTCGCAATGCCATCAACGCGGCCTTCCACGACCCGCGGTTTTCGCCGCTCACGGAACCGGAGCTCAGCCAGATCGAGATCGAAGTCAGCGTGCTCACCGAGCCCCAGCCGCTGGAATTCAGCGATCCGGAGGACCTCCTGCGGAAGCTGCGGCCGAAGGTCGACGGAGTCATCATCCGCCAAGGCTATGCCAGCGCGACGTTCCTGCCCCAGGTCTGGGACCAGCTCCCCCAAAAAGAGGCTTTTCTGGGCCAGCTCTGCCTCAAAGCCGGGCTGCCCCGGGACGCGTGGAAACGCGGCCAGCTCGAGGTGTCGACCTATCAGGTCCAGTACTTTGAAGAACCCAAATGAAAGGCGCATCGTCGCCGTCATCATCACTACGGGGATCGCCTCGGTCGTCACGCAGCTGGTTCTCATCCGCGAGTTCCTGAGCCAATTTCAAGGCAACGAGATCGTCATCGCGCTGATCCTTTTCTGCTGGCTGGTGCTGGGCGGACTCGGGACGCGGCTGGCGCGGCCGGCGGCTGCCAGCCGGTTCGCCACCCGAACGGCCCTTGGCTGGCTTTCGCTCGCGCTGGCGCTTCTGGCGACCCCCACCCTTGTCGGCGCGCGCCTGCTGCGCGACCTTTTTTTCACGCACGGCGCCTCCGTGGGTTTTTATCCCACCTTCATTTACATCACGGCCGTCGCAGCGCCCTATGCCCTGCTCATCGGGTTCCTGCTGCCGGTCAGCCTCTTTGTGCTGAGGTCCGAGCGGCCGGATTATCCCGGGACCCTCGTCTACATCTGGGACAACATCGGCGATATCAGCGGCGGCGTCCTGTTTTCCTTTCTCATCGTCTTTTGGCTGACCCCGGTTCAGGCGGTGGTCGCCGCCCACCTGCCGCTGCTGGCGGCTGTTCTGTGCCTGCCGCCGGCCGGCCGCCGGCCGGAAGCCGTCCGCTGGCCGGCGGCCGCGGGGGTGTTGTTCGTGCTGCTCGCCGCCCTGGCTGCGGAGAAAGCCACCCTCATGCCTCCCCGCGGCGAACTCGCCCACTACAGCGAAACCCGCTACGGCCGCGTCATGGTGGTCCGGCACCAGGAGCTGGTTACGCTGTTTCAGGACGGCACCCCCTTGTTGAGCAGCCAAGATCCAGCCGCGGCGGAGGAGGCCGTGCACTACGCACTGGCCCACCTCGAGGCGCCCAAGCGCATCCTGCTCATTTCGGCGGCGGCCGGGGTGATTGAAGAGCTGGAAAAATACGGCCTGGAGTCGATCGACTACGTCGAGCTCGACCCGGATCTCACCAAGGTCCTCTTCGACTTCAACCTCCTGAAACGCATTCAACCGCTGCGCGTCATCCACGCCGATGGAAGGGCCTTTCTGGCCGATGCCCCTCCCGGATATGACGCCATCATCGTGAACCTCGACGATCCGCAAACCTTCCAGACCAACCGCTTTTTCACCGATCGGTTCTTTGCCCTGGCGCGCTCACGACTGTCCGGCGAGGGGGTGCTCGGCTTCTCCATGGGAGGCTTCGACAACTATCTCGCCGAACCGCAGCGCCGCAAGCTCTCCTCCGTTTACCATACCGCCAAGCACTATTTTCCGCACGTCCTGCTGCTGCCGGGCGAGCGCGTGTTCTTCATCTGCAGCAGCCGCCCCCTTGAGGCTGATATTCCCGGCCGGCTGAGAGCCAAAGGCATTGCGACCCTTTATATCGACGCCTACTACGAGGGCAATGTCACGCCGGAGCGAATTGCAACCCTGCGCCGCCAGATGGACCCCCCGGCGCCGCTCAACGCCGAGCTGGCCCCCTACGTCATGCGCGCCGTCTTCTCGGAATGGTTCGCGAAATTTGACTCATCACCCCTGTGGTTCATGGGAGCCCTCGCGGCGGCGGCGGCGCTCTATTTTTGGCGCACGAGCCGGGTGGAGTTCATCCTGTTCAGCACGGGATGGATGACCATGGGCAGCGAGATTCTGGTTATTTTTGCATTCCAGATTTTTTTTGGATATATCTATTTCCAGATCGGCATCATCGTGACGGTCTTCCTGGCCGGGCTTCTCCCCGGTGCGGTCTGGGGCCGCCGCTTCGCCGGCGGGGGCCGGCGTGCTCTGATTCTGTCCGATGTCGCCCTCATCGTCCTCTTGGGCGCCACTTTCGCCGCTGTGCACGTGGGCGACCGCCTGGGGCAGGCATTCTACCTCTTTCTCGGCTTCTCGGTTGCCTTCGCCTGCGGCCTGCAATTTCCGGCAGCATTGCGGCTGCAGGGGGAGGGCGGCCGCGCGGTCACCGCGGTCTTCTCAGCGGACCTGATCGGGGCGGCCCTGGGAACGCTGGTGACCAGCACGATGCTCATCCCCTATCTCGGGATCACGGGGGCGATCGGCGTCTTGACGGGTCTGAAGGTGCTGAGCCTCTTTATAGCGGGGACCCTGCATGAAAACGCTGTCGCGAAGACGGTTTCTGGTTGACGGCGCCTGCCTGGCCGCATCCTGCGCGGCGGCGGCTGCGCTCGGGCCTTTCACGGCCGGCGTTCCCATGGCCTGGGCCCAGGAGGACGTCAGCGGCACCGTCTTCAAGGGGGACGGCCCGAAAGAGCTTTGGAAATGGTCGCGCGAGGGATACGCCTACCGGAGCCTGGGCGACCGGCAGGTGGCCTGCCTGATCTGCCCCAACCACTGCGCGCTTGCCCCCGGCGACCGCAGCGTCTGCCGCTCCAAGGTCAACGTGGGCGGCAAGCTTTACAGCCTGGCTTACGGCAACCCCTGCGCCGTGCACATCGACCCGGTCGAGAAGAAACCGCTCTATCATTTCGCCCCCCGCAGCAAATCCTTTTCGCTCGCCGCCGCCGGCTGCAACTTCCGCTGCCTGAACTGCCAGAACTGGGAGATTTCCCAAGCCAAACCCCACGAGGTGCAGCATCGCGAACTTTTCCCGGCCGAGGCGGCCGCCGCAGCGAAGCAGGCCGGCTGCCATTCCATCGCCTACACCTACTCCGAGCCGGTCACCTTCTACGAATACATGCTGGACACGGCCCGGGCCGCCCGCGAGGCCGGCCTGCGCAATGTCCTGATCTCGAACGGGTACATCAACCGGGAGCCGCTGACCGACCTCTGCCGAGCGCTCGATGCCGCCAACATCAACCTCAAGGCTTACAGCGACGCGATCTACCGCAAACTGAACGGCGGACGGCTCGAACCGGTGCTGGACACGCTGAAAACCCTGCACGACCAGGGCATCCATCTCGAAATCACCAACCTCGTGGTGCCGACCTACGTGGACGACGAGGACCTGGTGCGGCGCATGTGCGCCTGGATTCTGAAGGAGGTGGGCCCGGACCACCCCCTGCACTTCCTGCGGTTTCACCCCCAATACAAGCTGGACCGATTGCCGCCGACGCCCGTTTCCACCCTGGCGCGGTTCCGGGAGATCGCTCTGGCGGAGGGCATCCGCTACGCCTACGTCGGCAACGTCCCCAACCATGAGGGCAACCACACGTACTGCCACCATTGCCGCCACCTGCTGATCGGCCGGGCCGGTTACTTCATCCGCGAGATGCATCTGAACGGCAACCGCTGCGCAACCTGCGGCACACCCATACCGGGCGTCTGGGC
The DNA here is from genome assembly GCA_964427375.1 of uncultured Desulfatibacillum sp. GTDB lineage: Bacteria > Desulfobacterota > Desulfobacteria > Desulfobacterales > SpSt-501 > SpSt-501. The sequence goes on from CAYRUF010000014.1 coordinate 17,284, forward strand.
TTAGATGTTTTGCCTCCGGCGCCCACTCGGGCACCGTCGATGATCACGGGGCCGTTAAACTGGGCCAGGAAGCCGAGAGGATCTTCGCGGGCGAACCGCCTCTGGTCGACCTGCTCGAGCGACACATACCGATGGGAGGCAAAGCTTGCCCGGGCCAGGGTCGTCTTGCCTGACTGCCTCGGCCCGGCCCGACTCTTTTTCTCGAAGACGTGGCGTCAGAAGCTTTTGAGATTGTCCCGCGCGGGCATGTAGCCCTGAAAACGATCGTATAATTTTGAGTAGAGAGATCTGCGGAATGGGGTGACGATATTTTTCAAATTGACGAAGGGCATCCACTGCCACGCAGCGGCCTCGCCGCCTTTCTGGATGTCAATCGTGGCCTCGTCGCCTTTGAAGCGGAACAGAAACCAATATTGCACCTGGCCGCGCCCGGTTTTGGGCTTTCTCAATTCGGCCGGCAATTCATAGGCCAGAGGCTCCGGATGGGGTTGAATGAGTTCCAGATCATTCTCCCGGATGCCGGTTTCCTCGAAAAGCTCACGGTAGATGGCTTGAAGGGGTTCTTCGCCGTGGTCGAGCCCGCCCTGCGGCAGCTGCCACGCTCCGGGGGCTTCCCTTCGCTCGAAGGCGAAAACAAGCCCGGCGTCGTTGAGGATGATTGCGCCGGCCCCCACCCGGAAATACTGCGCTGGCAACGACATTCGTCCCTCTGTAAAAATATGGGATTGGCCGACGACCCCCCGCGGCCCGAGCGGATGGTCCCGCGCAGCGCTCGATATGATTCGCGGGGATGGCAGCGGTGCCGTCGACCATCGACGGAGCCATTGAAATAGGTTTCAGCCGGTTTGTCAAAGTTTTTCTGCGGTCGCCGGCCGGCTGCGGGCTTTCACCCATCGCATCAATGATCGGACGCATTGTCCTCCCGCGAAAGTTTGCGCTTGACCGGGTCCGGGTTTTTGGGGAGAATCCGCCGGACCGAAAACGGTTCATGCGGTTAATCCAAACGGGAGGTGCACGCAGATGCGCGACGTCGATTTCATGGCGGTTTACGAACGCGTGATGCAGCAGATCAAAGAGGGCGCATTCCTCACGGTCAAGGCCGGAGATGCGCTCAACACGATGACCATCGGCTGGGCCACCGTCGGCATCGCCTGGAGAAAGCCCGTTTTGATGGTGATGGTGCGAAACTCTCGGCACACCTTCAGTCTCATCGAGAAGGCCGCCGACTTCACCGTCAGCGTCCCCGGCGGGGAAGCGAAGAAGGCGCTGGCCTATTGCGGTACCAAGTCCGGCCGGGACGTGGACAAGTTCAAGGAATGCGGGCTGAAGACCGCTCCCAGCCGCCACGTCGCCTCTCCGATCATCGCGATCCCCGGGATTCACTTCGAGTGCCGCATCGTTTACAAGAACCCGGTTGACCCCGTGCGTCTGAGCCGCGATTACGACTCGCTTTATCCAGAAAAGGATTATCACACGCTGTATTTCGGAGAGATTCAGGCGTGCTATGAGACTTAGCAAAAGGAGGGCCAAGCTCATGTTCATGTCTTTGCTCCGCAAGCGCCGCAGCATCCGCCGGTTTCTGGACAAGCCCGTCGAGAAGGAAAAGCTCGATCTCCTGGTGGAGGCGGGGCTGCGATCGCCTTCGTCGCGGGGCGTCAATCCCTGGCATTTCGTGGTGGTGACCGACCGGGGCATGCTCGTCCGTCTCTCGCAGGCCAAGGAGCACGGATCGGCCTTTCTGAAGAGCGCCGCCGCCGGCATCGTGGTGTGCGCCGATCCATCCAAGTCCGACGTGTGGGTGGAGGATGCCTCCATCGCCACCACCATCATCCACCTGACGGCGGCGTCCCTGGATCTCGGGAGCTGCTGGATCCAGATCCGCGAGCGCATGCACGCGCCGCAGCAGACCGCGGAGGCCTATGTGGCGGAGCAGCTCCGGCTCCCGGCGGGGCTCAAAGTGCAGGCGATCGTGGCGATCGGCTATCCGGACGAAAGCAAGACCCCGCATGCCCGTGAATCGCTTCCCGATGCGCAGGTGCATGCGGGATTCTACGGGACGCCGTACCGATAAGTGCCGCCGGCATGGCGGCGATCCAGTTCACCACACCCATGCGGTCGATCGCCTGGTTGACTAGCGGCGGGGCAGGGGAATCGGTTGCGAAGACTTGGTCCGTCCCCCGAATCCTCCAATAACAATGGCCCTGGTCGGCCGCCATCCGATACCAGCGCAGGGCTTCGGCTCAGCTCTGGCCGCAGCCCCAGCCCTGTTCGTGCAGAAACCCCAAATTGATCTGGGCTGCCGGCGAACCCTGGTCGGCGGCTTTGTGATACCAGTTGAAGGCGGCGGCATAGTCCTGCGGCACGCCCGTGCCGTCGCGGTGCATCCCGCCGAGATAGCCCTGGGCCTCCCGGTTGCCCTGCTGCGCCAGAACCGAGAATTCCCTGAAGGCGTCGGTCTAGCTGCGCGCATTGTAGAGCGCGACCGCGCGCGGGAGATCGGTGTAAGCTGGATGAGCGCGAAGTAAAACCGCAGAGAGCAGAAGCAGCGCCATCAGAATTTTCGTGTTTGTCATCGTCCTCCTCCCCAGCATGTCAAATTCTATCATTTGCTTTCAATCATTGTCAATTGCTATAAAATCATGTAAATAACCGAATTAATTATAAAAAATTATTGACTAATACTTCTATTTCAGGTACGATAGGCCCCACTTTCAACCGATTGACATAGAAATTTCTACGGACCCAGCTGATTTCTGTTTGCACGACTCCAGACAGAATAAGCAAGAACCTCAAAACGGGATTTGGGCGCTGTGCGCCCCGGTCATCAGGCGTTGAGGAGGCTGAAGCGATGGATCGAAAAGCTACTTGGATCATCGGGTTGTTTTTTCTGCTCATTCAATTGGTTGTGGGCGCCCCGGCCCTGGCATCCGAGCCTCCCCCGATATTCGCAAAAACACTTTCCATCTCTCCCTGGTATGTTCATCTGTCGCATCATCGCTTCAGCGCTCCAGGCGGCGGCAGCGCGACGTTGAGCATGACCCGCCCGGCTCTGTCGGGAGCAATCAAAGACGGCATCGTTACGCTGAACGGGCGCCTGATTCATCTGAAATCCTTTTTGGAGGGCGTTGAAACCACGCGGTTTCTGCCGGTTGACCTGAACGAAGACAACAGCATGATCGTGCTGCTCTGGGGAAATCCGGGTTCCACCCTCGAAATAAAAGTATTCCGGGATGCCCTCCCGACCCCGGCGCCGCAGATCACGGCCTTCGAAGCGGCCCCCGACTTGATCCAGCGCGGACAATCCAGCCTCCTCAGCTGGCAGACCGAGCATGCGGATCGTTGTGAAATTCAGCCCGGCATCGGAAGCGTCGATCCCTCCGGTTCATTGGAGGTCACCCCCAGCGGGACGGTCAGCTACACCTTGACGGCCTGGGGCCAGGGGGACCCGGCGACATCTACCGTGACCGTGGCGATCGAAAACGGTGGACCGACCGCCGCGCCTCAATCGGTGGCAACCAGCGAAGATGTGCCCCTTCAGATAACATTGAGAGGGGCTGACCTCGACGGCGACACGCTTTGGTTTCAGGTCGAAAGCGGTCCCGCCAACGGGACCTTGAGCGGCAACCCGCCCGACCTGATCTACCAACCGAATCCGAATTTCTCGGGCAGCGATTCCTTCAGCTTCTCCGTCTTCGACGGGCGCCTGCGATCGGAGCCGGCAATCGTCACCATCACCATCCAAACGATAGACGATCCGCCCTTAGCCGATGCAGGACCGGACCAGGCGGTTTTGGTGGGAGACTCGGTGACGCTCGACGGTCATTTGTCGAGCGACCCGGAAGGCGGCCTCCTCACCTATCGGTGGAGCATGACCCGGAAGCCCGACGGAAGCTCGGTCGTTCTGATGAACCCCGGAACGGCTCATCCCACGTTCGTGCCGGATAAGGCCGGCGCCTATCAGGTTGAGCTGATCGTCGACGACGGCGTCTATCCAAGCGCTCCGGACTTGGTTGAAATCGTCGCCGCACCCCGGATGGCGGTGGTGCCGGATGTCACGGGGGTGGCCCTGAGCGCGGCGCGGACCCGGATTGCGGACGCCAGGCTGGCCGTCGGGTCTCTGGCCGAATCCCATCACGACCTCGTCCCAGCCGGAGTTGTCATCAGCCAAGCGCCGGCGGCCGGGGCGGTGGTGGAAGAAGGCAGCGCCGTCAGCCTGACGGTCTCGCTCGGCCCGATGCAGCCGCCGCCGGTTGCGACGTTTCAGGCATCGCCGGCCATGATCGTGAAAGGGGCGGCGGCGGCATTGAACTGGACGACCGCTTTTGCGAACCGAGTCCACATCGACCGCGGCATCGGAGAAGTCGCCGCGAGCGGTTCGGTGCTGATCCAGCCGGAGGCCAGCACCACATACACCCTCACGGCTGCGGGAGACTTCGGCACGATCAGCGCAACGGTTACGGTTCAGGTCAGCCTGCCTCTCGCGCCGCAGCCGGAGAATTCTTTCGGCAGATTCTACGAGGATTTGATCCCGCCGGATGCGGCGCTCGAACAGCACGACCCCCAGCGCTTCGCACTGATTACGGGGCTGGTGTTGAATGCCCAGGGAGAGGCGCTGCCGTCTGTGGCCGTGGCGATCCACGGCCGCCCGCAGTACGGGACGGCCCTCACCGACGGCGAAGGCCGCTTCAGCCTGCCGGTCGAGGGCGGCGGCACCCTGACGGTATCCTACCGGAAAGAGGGGCTGATTCCGGTGCAGCGCCAGGTTTACGTGGCCTGGAACGATACCGCCGTGGCCGAAACGGTGCGGATGGCGGCGGCCGATTCGGTTGTTACGACGATCGCATTCGACGGCAGCGGATCCAGCGCACGGATCCACCGAAGCTCGGAGATCGCGGACAGCGACGGCCGGCGCGCCTCCACCCTGGTGTTCTCCGGCGACAACCGCGCCTATCTGGCGGATGAAAGCGGCAACCGGACGATGGAGCTGAAAACGATCGCCGTGCGGGCCACCGAGTACCGCTCCCCGGAATCCATGCCGGCCCGCCTGCCGGCGACCTCCGCGTTCACCTGGTGTGCGGAGTTCAGCGTCGATGGAGCCGAGCGGGTTCAATTCGAGAAGCCGGTGGTGGTGTGGGTGGACAATTTCCTCGGTTTTCCAGTAGGGGAGATCGTGCCGGTGGGCTACTACGACCGCGACCGGGCACGCTGGCTGCCGATGAAAAACGGCCGGGTCGTCATGCTGCTCGACACGGACGGCGACGGCCGCGTGGATGCGCTGGACGCGGACGGCGACGGGCAACCGGACGACCTCGATCAAGACGGGTCCACACGCAACGACGTGCTGGGACTCGACGACGGACAGCACTACCAGGCGGGAGCCACTTATTGGCGGGCGGCCGTCACTCATTTTTCGCCCATCGACTTCAATTGGCCGTTCGGACTCCCGCCCGGTGCGATTCCCCCCAACCCCGCGGGGCACGCCGTTGCCGATCTTCAGCGGGAGGACAGCAAGGACGCCCGCCAGTGCCTGGGTTCGTTTCTGGAAGAGAAAAGCCGGATTTTCCACGAAGACATTCCGATCCCGGGCACCGATCTCAATCTGCACTACACGAGCAGCCGGACGGCCGGCTACCAGCCGGGCGTCATCACCGTTCCGGCCAGCGGCGGCACCGTGCCCGACGGCCTGGTCCGAATCGTGGTCCAGGCGGAGGTGGCCGGCCGCGAATACGAGGTGAGTCTGCCGCCGGAGGCCAACCAGGTCGCACGGATCGAATGGGACGGCTTGGATTATCTCGGCAGACCGGTCAGCGGGACCCTGACGGCGCATATCCGGATCGGGTTCGTCTATTACGGAGTCTACTACCGGGCCGCCGGCGTGGGAGACGCGTTCGGCCAGCCGGGCCTCGGCTCCCTCATCATCCCGACCCGGCAGGAGGCGATCTCATGGAAAGAAGTCGACCTGCCGATCATCCGCGGCGTCGGCACGATTGCCGAGGGCTGGTCGCTTTCGGCCCACCATTACATCAGCCCCTTGGACGCTTCGCGCATCTATAAGGGCGACGGCACGATCGGGACCCATAATACCGCCGTGATCGAAACGGTCGCCGGAGACGGAACCTGGGCGAGGGTTTTCGGCGGCATGGGCGGGCCGGCGGTCCGCGCGCAGATCGGCGAACCCTACGGCCTTGCCACCGATGAAGAGGGCAATCTCTACATCGGCAGCGCCGTCTTGATCCCCTATTCACACTGGCATAACCGCATTCTCAAGGTCGATCGAAAGGGCATTATAACGGAGGAAAAGATTTCCATTCCGTCCAGCCAATCGGGCTTCGCACGGGATGCGCAGGGAAACTACTACCATTCCTGGAGCTACTATCACTGCGTCTCTAAAATCGACGGACAAAACGCGATTACCACATACGGCACCTGCAATCCGAATTACAGCGCCGGTTTCAGCGGCGACGGCGGACCGGCGACCGCGGCCAGATTCAATAGCCCCACCGGCATCGCCGTCGATTCGAACGGCAACGTCTACATAGCGGACAAATACAATCATCGCGTCCGCAAGATTGATCCCAACGGCACGATCACCACCTTCGCCGGCACAGGCGCGGCGGCCAGCAACGGCGACGGCGGACCAGCTGCCTCCGCGGCCCTTTATTATCCGGTCAGTGTCGCCGCGGACGGCCTGGGCAACATCTACATTGCCGAGGAATACAGCCGCAAGGTCCGGAAGGTCGATCCCTCCGGGACGATCGTGACGGTCGCCGGCAACGGAACGTCGACCTTCAGGGGAAATGGGTTTCCGGCCACAGAGACCGGCTTTTATGATATCCGCAGCATTGCCGCCGATAAAACCGGCAACCTGTACATCGTGTGCGCTACCGGGAATCGGGTGTACAAGGTCGATACCGGCGGGGTCGTTACGACCGTGGCAGGCTCCGGCCCGATCGGCTACGGCCAGGGCGGTTTCGAGGGCGACGGTGGAGCGGCTGCAGCGGCCCGGCTCGATTATCCGACGGCGGTCGCCGTGGACCCCTCGGGGAAAATCTACATCGCCGATCAGTTCAATGAGCGTGTGCGCCGGGTCGGCCCGCCGAGCGCCCGGCTGGCCGAGCTGATGGCCCAATCGGATGTGGCCTTCAGCGAGGAGAGCGGAGTGGGCTATATCCTGTCGGCGGCCGGGCTTCATAAACTGACCGTCGACCTCGCCACCGGCGCCATTCTGCGCGAGTTCCGGTACGACGCGGAAGGCCGGTTGACCGCCATCGTGGACGCGCTCGGAAACCAGACGATCATCGAGCGGGGCACCGGGGGCGCGGCGACCGCCATCGTTTCGCCGGACGGCATCCGCACCGGTTTGTCCATCAACAGCGCCAATCACCTGACCGCCATCACCTATCCGGACGGCAGCGTTTACGCCTTCCTCTATTCCAGCGACGGGCTGGAGCTCCGCAAAACCGAGCCGGCCGGCAACAGCTTCGAGCATTTCTACGACAACCTGGGCCGCTTGACGGACTATTCGGACGATGAAGGCGGACACTGGCAGCTGACGAACCAGCTGCTGGAAAGCGGAGATATCCAGCACGAAGTCATTACCGCCGAAGGCGGACGGACGGTCCACGCCGAGCGCCGTGCGTCGAACGGAGCCTATCAAACGACCGTTACCGATGCGACCGGTGCGACGTCGGTCGTGATCGAGTCGGCCGACGGCCTTTCGGTTAGCAGCACGCTGGCCTGCGGGATGAACCGAGAGGCCCTCTACGCCATCGATCCTCAACACAAATACAAGTTCCTCAAACAGCTTACGGAAAAATCCGGAACGGTTTTAACGCGGGTGACGGGTTTCGATCGGGTGTACAGCGACACGGATGCGGACGCGATTCCGGACCTGATCCTCGATACCCTCACCGTGAACGGCCGCATCACCACGCGCAGCCATGATGTGCACGGGGCGAAGAAAACGTTCAGCTCGGCGGAAGGCCGTTCGGTGGTGGTCGAGTACGATCCGAACACGCTTCTGACCGAGCGCGTTCAGGCCCCCGGCCGCCTGGATACGACCTATGCCTATGACACCCGCGGGCGGCTGATCGCGGCAACGATCGGAAGCCGATCGACCGCTTTCAGCTACAACAGCCGCGGGTTTCTCGGGTCGGTGGCCGACCCCTTGGGGCGCCAAACCCATTACGAATACGACGCGGTCGGCCGGATCAGCGGCATCGCCCGGCCGGATGGAAGCCTGGTCGACTTCGCCTATGACGGCAACGGCAACATGACTGCGCTGGTCAATCCGGTTGCGGTTTCGCACCGCTTCGGCTTCAACCGGGTGAATGCCGGCCGCGAATATGCCACACCGCTTTCCGGCAGCTACCAGTATCGGTACGACCGGGACCGACGGCCGACGGAAACCGTGCTGCCGTCGGGAAAGATCATCCGAAATGTATATGACCGGGGACTCCTGGCGAGAACCGAGACCCCCGAGGGAGACATCTATTTCAATTATCTCTGCGGGAGCAAGATCGGCTCCATCGGTAAAAACGGCGAAACGATCGCATACACCTACGATGGCTTCCTGCTGACATCCGAGACTACCAGCGGCACGCTGAACCATGCGGCAACCTATACCTACGACAACGATTTTGAGCTGATTCAAGCCACCTATGCGGGGGAATCGACCGGTTACGGGTACGACCGCGACGGGTTGCTCACCCAGGCCGGGGCTTTCAGCATCGGCCGTGACGCCGTCAGCGGCCTTCCGCTGCAGGTGTCGGGAGGCGCCCTCCAGATCACTCGGGCGTTCAATGGCTACGGAGAGCTTGCCAGCCAGGCAGTGGCTGTGGGCGGCCGCGAATTGTCCGCTTACAGCCTGTTGCGGGACAACGCCGGCACCATTGTGCGCAAGCATGAATCCGCCGGCGGCGTTGTCGCCATCTATGAGTATGGCTACGATTCGGCGGGACGATTGCTGAACGTTCGCAAAGACGGCGCGGCGGTGGAAGAATATCGCTACGACGAGAACGGCGCCCGGACTTACGAGGCGAACACCCGGCGCGGGATCAACGGTCGGGTTTATACCTATTCGGATGAGGATCATCTGCTCGCATCCGGCGAATGGACCTACCAGTACGATCGGGATGGGTTTCTGGTCAGCAAAACAGATTCAACCCATCCAACCAACCAGACCCAGTATGCTTATTCTTCGCGCGGCGAGTTGCTGAAGGTCCTGCTGGCGAATGGAAAACAGATCGACTACGTCTGCGACCCTCTGGGGCGACGGATCGCCAAGCTGGTAAACGGAGCGGCCGCGGAAAGGTATCTCTGGCAGAGCCATACCCGGCTGCTGGCCGTCTACGACGGTGCCGGCAGCCTGCAGATGCGCTTCGAGTATGCGGATGAACGCATGCCGGTCGCCATGACCGCCGCCGGCGTCCGCTACTATCTCGGGTACGACCAGGTAGGCTCCCTGATCGCGGTTGCGGATGGCTCCGGCAACGTGGTAAAAAGAATCAGCTACGACTCGTTCGGCAACATCCTGGAGGACACCAACCCATCTTTTGCGGTTCCTTTCGGCTTCGCTGGCGGCCTGTTCGATCGTGACACTGGATTAATCAGGTTCGGCCACCGCGACTACGATCCCGAAGTGGGCCGATGGACGGCGAAGGATCCGATCGGCTTTACGGGCGGGGATACGGATCTGTATGGGTATGTGCTAAATGATCCTGCAAATTACTTTGACCCATCCGGCCTTGAGATGGCTCTGAGTAATTCGGATGACATACTCCGTGCTTTTGGACTTCCAGATCGCAGTTACTTCACAAAATTGGCGCTCCTTACGGCGTCTTTCCTTCCTATAGCACCAGGTGGATTTGGAGCGGGTTTCGGTAGTGGTGCAATTTCCTGTGGAACAGGAGGTTCAAAAAGCTATGGACCGATGAATCCTGGTCCCTTATCTGCTGATATCGCAAATACATTTAGAAGTGGAACCTACTCAGCCCGAACGATTAATAAACCAACCACAGTCTACCGTGTAATTGGCGATGGAGGTAATCCTGCAGGATCTTTTTGGACAAGAGTCAAACCCCAAGGTTCGCTGCAATCAGTAATAGATTCCGCCTTAGACCAAAATTGGGGTAATACTGCTACTCAGGTTGTTGAAGCTAGGATTCCTGCTGGCACTGTGATTTATGAGGGGGTTGCCGCTAGCCAGGGAAGCTTGGTTGGTGGTGGAAATCAAATTTATATTCCAAGAGTAGATCCAAATTGGATTCTTCCATGATAAACGAGGTGAAGAATGTGGGAAGAAATTCATGGGTTTCAAAGCCCTGCTGAGTTTAAAAAGTTTGTGCGTTATATTGAGAGCCAGGTGAATTCTGGTGAGGTTGTAGAAATATATCCGGATCCCAATTATGGGAAAGGTGAAATTTTCGGTGGGAGGTGGTTTAAAAATCTTGAAACGGGTGAAGTATGGCGTCTTGTCCCGCCAGACATACCATTTAAAGGATTGTGGGAGCCAGTATAGACAAAGGTTATTTGTCAGGCAAAAATTAGGAATTAGTTATATTGTTGCATTGTTGGCAGATATTGGGCCAGGGGTATTTACGAACACCCGGTTCGCTTGAATCGTCCTCCCAACCCCGCTATGATCATCCGATCAAAGTCCATCGAGGATGCTCGCCCTTGCCGACCAAACCGCTGGCCTCGCAAATCGAAACGGATCTTTCGAAATCGCTTGTCCTTGGGCTCCGCTGGGAGTACGCCGGGGCCTTGCGGAAGGCGCCGGAGGTCATCCGGCAGCGGGTTGCGATGCGGCCCAACATCCTGCTGGCCGACATTGGAAAGCTCGGGCTGGCCGATCCGGAAACCTGGACGATCCAGCTCAAAAAGAACTTTGCCGCCACCCACCGCTTTGATGCCGTGCGCGACGTGTTTCTGCACGAGGTCGCGCACCTTTGGGCTGCGGTTCATCCGGAAGGCAAGCGCGAAACAAGCCACGGCTCGGTCTTCCGCGGGCTGTGCGAGCGGTTGGGCGCCGACCCGCACGCCACCAGCAGCCGGAATCCCCTTTTCGGCCCGGATTGCAGAAACCTCGAGGGCAGCAAAGACCCTCAAGACCAGCTCCGCGCCAAAGTTCACAAGCTGCTCGCACTGGCCGACAGCCCTTACCCGGAGGAGGCCCGATCGGCCGCATCCAAGGCCAGCGAGCTCATTACGCGGTACAACCTCACCCTGATCGAGGAAGACCGGGAGCGCTGCTTCATCAGCCGGTTCATGTGCGAGCCGGCCAAGCGGCACCCGCGCTATCTCAGCGTCATTTCGACCATCCTGCAGCGCTTCTTCTTCGTCGAAATCGTCTGGATCCCAACCTGGGTGGTCTCCAAGAGGTGCACGGGCAGCGTTCCCGAGATGTCCGGCCAGCCGCACGACATCGAGATGGCCGCCTATGTATCGGATTTCATCCAAGGGTCCATCCGCTCGCAGTGGGACCAGGCTCGGAAACGGCACGGTTTTTCCGGCCGGGAATTCCTCCAGTTCGCGCTGGGGGTTGCCAACGGTTTTTATGCGAAGCTCGAAAAAGACCGGCGTGCGCTATCCGAGCGAATCCACTCTGAGAGGAGCACTGCGGCGGCGGCGCTCCACACCAAACGCGGTTATGTCTGCACGGATTTGATCCATGTTTCCGATCCCAAACTGTCCGACTACGTGAAGCGGCGCTATGGAAAACTGCATTCGATCGGGCGCCCGATGCGGGCTAGGAAGTCTTCCTACTATGCCGGAAAGATAGTCGGCGAAGCTCTGGTGCTGCGACGGGGGATCGATGCGGTTCCCACCGCATCGGGGCTCATGCTCCCGAAATGATGGTTTGCATCCCGCCCATCATCGCTATTTTTCTCAAACCGTGGTACACCCATTCAAGAAGCCATTATCACATGCCGATCGAGCCGTCGGCATGACCGAATGAAACCCATAGGAGCCACATGAGCAAGTCAAAACATAAGGAGACGCCGGCGCCGCCCTCGGACCGGAGGACCCTGGATCGTGCGGTGCAGCTGTCCAACCATCGGGCCGAGTTCAAGTTCCCGGGGGTCCCGGTCTACCAGTTGAAAGTCAGGGATCTGTCCGAGAAAGGAGCGGGCGTCGTGGTCAAGGCCGGATCGAATTTTCTGACCCTGATCGCCGTCGGCCAGGAGTTGAATATGAAACTGCTCTCGCCGGCAGAATCCTCCGGCCCGGCCGGCCACTACCTTTCGCGGGTCCAGCATATTTCGCAGCTGGCCGGCGGCCGCTTCAAGGGCCATCTGGTGGTCGGCATGTCGATCCTGAAAAAGATCAACTCGTATTGAGAGACATTGAACGGGGTGTTCAGACACCGAACTTTGATGGCTCCGCCACTCGTCCAATCCCAAGGAAGTCCCTTGTAAAATCCCCCCGCCCCTTTTGCCAAAGGGGAAGACCGATGGAAGCACGCACGTCGATTGCCTCGCCGATCCGGTCGCTTCCGCAAGCCGTTCGCCTGCCGCCGCCGGCGGCTGCGGGCCGGCCCGGCTTCGTTTGAGCGGCCGTCCGCTCCCCTCGGATGCAACCGCTTTATTCCTGGCGCCATAATTGCATAAATTTACTATCGGCAGCCCATTTCAGCGGAAAGGGCGGTGGGCTTTTTTACGGAGCGGATGCCCGCCGGCAGCGACCGAGCGGCGGAATAACCTCAACTATCTGTAATTAGGATATTTTTGTATTACGGATGGGCGCCAGGGCACTCAAGACCAAAATCACCCTCAATCTTGCCCTGCTGTTGCTGCTGGGGATGCTGTCGGTCGACCTCGTCACGACGGTGACGGCCCAGCGCAATTTGATCCGCGCCGAAACATCCAAAGGCAAGGCCGTTTCCGGCCTGATCACCGGCTGCCTGAACGAACATGCCGTCTGGGAAAAGATTTCAAGCGTCTCGGATTTCAGGAGCCGGGTGGGGCCCGCGCTCAACGAGGCCGGCGCCTGCGGCCTGGTGCTGATCGACCGCAATCAGCGGCAGGTCAGTTTCGGTTTGAACCGCTGCGCCGCCGAGGGCGCGGCGGCCGCCTATGCCGAACAGGCTCTGGCCAACGGAACCGAAAGCGTTCAATTGATCGGCAGCACCTTCGGGTTTATCTGGATGCAGCCGGAATACCTGGTCATCGCCGCGCCTCTGCGCCGGAACGAAGAATTGGAAGCCGGTTTCAGCCTGGTGTTTCCGCTGGAGGGCATCTACCGCTCCCTGTGGCACTCGCAGCAGATCCTGTTTCCTTATATCGCCGTCAATGTCGCCATTCTGGTCTTGGTCGGCGTGTACTGGGTCGTCAAGCTTTATCTCCAACCGCTTGCCCGTCTGGCCCAGCGGGCCGAAGATTACAAGGAAGACGATGCCATGCTGTTTGCCGTCCGGAAGGAGGACAATGAGCTGCAGCGGCTGTCGTCGTCTCTCAACAGCTTGATGCGGCGGCTGTCGGCCGAGAAGAAAAAGCTGCGCGACACCGTGGCGTCGCTTGAGACCGCCAACGCCGAGCTCAAACGCGCCCAGTCCGAAATCATCCGGGCCGAAAAGCTCGCGTCGGTCGGGAGGCTGTCCGCCGGCATCGCGCACGAGATCGGCAACCCCATCGGCATCGTGACCGGGTATCTCGAATTGCTCAAACACCAGGAGGTTTCCGAGGACGAGCGGGTTGAATTCCTGGACCGCGCTCAGCAGGAAATCGAGCGGATCAGCACCATCATCCGGCAGCTGCTGGAAATTTCGCGCCCCGCCTCCGCCAGCTGTCAGCCGTTTTCGGTCCACGCTCTCATCGAGGACATGGTCGAGGGCCTGAATCTCCAGCCGTTCATGGCCCACATCCGGCTGCAGCCGGAGCTGCACGCGCCCGACGATGTCGCGGCGCTCGATTCGAACCAGCTGCGACAGGTATTCCTCAACCTGATCATCAATGCGGCCGATGCGGTTTCGGCCAAAGGGCCCGAATCGCGCGGGGAGGTGGTCATCGCCACCGAAAACGCACGGGTCCCAGGGCCGGTTTCCGGAAACGCCCGGAAATGGCTTTACATCCACTTCAAGGACAACGGCACCGGGATTCCCGCCGAGCATCTGGACAGCATTTTCGATCCGTTCTTCACGACCAAAGAGCCCGGAAAGGGGACGGGGCTGGGGCTGGCCGTCAGCTTCATGATCATGGAAAGCGCCGGCGGAAGCCTGCGAGCCGAAAGCGCCCTCGGCCAGGGGACGGTCATGACGGTGTCGCTGCCTGTGGTTTCGGAGTCGGCCGAGGCGAAACCCATCTGCCGTTCATTGCTCGGCCGCGGCGAGGTCTGCTCCGCAGCCTGCTTGGGAAGCGGGACGCTCGAGAACGGCCCCCGCGCATGAGCGTTCGGCCGGTACATGAGGATCGCACCGCGAATGGAACCTGAAGACGAAAAACAGAAGATCCTGGTCATCGACGATGAAGCCAACATGTGCCACATGCTGGCGGCGGTACTGAGAAAAGCCGGATATGACGTGGATTCCGCATCCGACGGCCAGGCCGGGCTGCTGCAGCTGCAGCGCCGCACCTATGACTACATCCTGTGCGACGTCAAGATGCCGGTCCTGGGCGGCATGGACTTCCTGAAGGCGGCCGGCGCGTTGATCAGCCAGAGTACGGTGATCATGATGTCCGCCTACGGCAGCATCGACTCCGCCGTCGAGGCCATGAAGCTCGGCGCCTACGACTACATCTCGAAACCCTTCAAGCCCGATGAGGTGCTGCTGGCGCTCCGCAAAGCCGAGGAGCGCGAACGGCTGAAACGGGAGAACCGGCGGCTCCGGGCCCGCATCCGCGAGATTGAAAAGGATTACCGCTTCGGGCGGCTGGTGGCCCGCAGCCCGGCCATGGCCACGGTTTTCGACCTGGCCCAGAAGGCGGCGCGGTTTTCCACGACCGTGCTGATTCTGGGCGAAAGCGGAACCGGGAAGGAATTGATTGCGCGCGGGATTCACTCCGAGGGCGAGCGCGCCGCGATGCCCCTGGTTCCGGTCAACTGCGGCGGCATCCCGGAGCACCTGCTCGAAAGCGAGCTGTTCGGCTACAAGAAAGGGGCTTTCACGGGCGCCGACCGCGACAAGAAAGGGCTGTTTCAGGAGGCCGACGGGGGCACGCTCTTTTTGGACGAGATCGGCGAGCTGCCGCTGGCGCTGCAGGTCAAACTGCTGCGGGTGCTGCAGGAAAGCGAGATCCGTCCGGTCGGGGATTCCCGGCACACGCGGGTCAATGTGCGGGTGATGGCCGCCACCGCCAGGGACCTGGCCGAAGACGTGAAGCGCGGGCGGTTCCGCGAGGATCTCTACTACCGGCTGAACGTACTCACGATCAGCCTGCCGCCGCTGCGCCAGCGGCCGGAGGACATCCCGCATTTGTGCCGGCATTTTCTCGAACGGTTCAACGCCAAGATGGGCAAGCGCATCGAGGGGATCGCCCCCGCCGCGATGGAGGTGCTGCTCGGGCACGCCTGGCCGGGCAACGTCCGCGAGCTGGAAAACGTGCTGGAGCGCGCGGTGCTTCTATCCGAAGACGCGCTGCTGGGGGTGGAGCATCTGCCGCCCGGCCTTCTGACGCAGGGGCGGGACCGGCCGGCGGAGGCCGCTTTAGAAGGACTTTCGCTGAAAGCCGCGCAGCGGGTCGTTGAGAATAAATTGATTCGTCAGGCGCTCGAAAAAACCAGGGGCAACCGCAGCCAGGCGGCCCGGTTGTTGGAGATCAGCCATCCCTCCCTGCTCAGCAAGATCAAGGCCTACCATATCGGCGATTGACCGGGTCACTCCGGCAGGCCGTTGATCTTGTTACGCAGCTTCCCGGAGCATTTGAAGGTGATCACCCGACGCTCACGCAGCATGAGGTCCTCCCCCGTCGCGGGGTTTCGGCCTCTGCGCTGGTGTTTGCGCTTGATGCAAAATTTGCCGAAGCCGGAGATGAGGACGTCCTCGCCCTTCTCGAGGCTGGCCTTGATGATCTCGATGAGGGCTTCCACCAGGTCGACGGCTTGTTTCTTGGTGAATCCGACCTCATGGATCCGTGCAACGATATCATCCTTTGTCACCGCCATAGCGCCTCCTGCCAAACGCCAGTTTCCGGGATGAACTTATGCCGCTTCCGAGGCCGGTTCACGCATGGGTCCGACCGGCCTCGATTCCGCCGGATCGATTCTATTCATCGATCGGGTCGGAAGTATCCGAAGGGGGGGGCGGCAATACCGCTTCCACCTTTTTCATGATGGTTTCGACGCTGCGCATGATTTCATCCATTTCCGCCTTCAGTTCAATGTCTTCGATGTCTTTCATGAGCCCTTGTCGTTGAGCCTCCCGAGGATGGTTTCAAGGGTTGGCGGGGTTCCCCCGTTTTGCGTTTTAGACTATCCGGAATTAATCGAGGTGTCAAGCGGCTTATCAAAAATTCGCTTATTTATCAAATGATTACTACTGCGGTGCGGGAATCGGGCTTCCCGGGCGGTTGCCCTGCGGCCGGAAATAGGTTAAAAAAATCGAAGCCGGATAGCCATGGCTATCCGGCTTTAGGTGTTTGGAGCCACCGATCGGAATTGAACCGATAACCTCACGATTACGAATCGCGTGCTCTACCAATTGAGCTACGGTGGCAAGAATCCGGCATGAGACAACGGCGGATCGACCGTTGGACCGAATCAAATCGAATTTTTTTATTTAATGCGAACATGCAACAAAATCAAGACATAATTCAAGCGGCGGACGTGGCCGAAGCCGTCGCCGGCCGGCGGCGGCCGATCGAGGTCTGCGGAGTGTCCGGAAGCGAGCGCGCCTTCATTTTAGCGGCCGTTCAATCGCGGCAGCCCGCGCCGATGCTGGTGGTGGCCGCCTCGCCGGAGGACGCCCAGCGGCTGGCGGACGATCTGCGCTTTTTCTGCCACTCCCAGAACTTGTCCGTCGAAATTTTTCCGTCCTATCATCTGCTGCCCTTCAAGTTTCTTTCATACCACAACCAGACCGCCTCCGAACGGGTCCGGGTGCTGTATCGGCTGATGAGCGAGCCGGAGCCGCTGGTGGTCGTGACGACGATTCCGGCGCTGCTCCAGCGGCTGGTTCCCCGGCAGGAGCTCAGCCGGTATGCCGAACTGCTTCAGGTCGGCGAGGAAATCGAACGCGAACGCCTGGTCGCCAAGCTGATATCCGGCGGCTACCTGCGCACGGCCATCGTGGAGGAGCCCGGCGATTTTTCGGTCCGCGGCGGGATCGTGGACGTGTTTTCGCCGCTTTACCCCGATCCGCTGCGCATCGAGTTTTTCGGGGACCGCGTGGAGTCGCTCCGGTTTTTCGGAGCGGCCGACCAGCGCCGGTTCGCCAGCCTTTCCGAAGCCGTGCTGCTGCCGGCGCGCGAGGCCATCCTGGCGCCCGACGCGCTGCCGGAGATCCTCAACCGCATCCGCCGCCAGGCCGCCGAACTCGACGTCCCGGTGAGCCAAGTGCGCCAGATCACCACTCAACTCGGCCGCCAGGAAGGCTTTCCGGGAATCGAGAGCCTGCTGCCGCTGGTCTACTCCCGCCTGGACGGCTTCGGCGATTACCTGCCTCCGGGTACGCTCGTGGCGTTGGCCGATCCCGATCGGCTGGAGCGTGCGGCGCGGGACTTCATGGAGCAGGTTCAGGCCAATTACCTCGCTTCGCGGGAAAACCAACGGCTGTGCGTCGCCCCCGAACAGCTCTACCTTGCCTGGGAGGACGCCCGCCGCGGCTTCGGCGCGCGGCCGCCGCTCTCCTTTAAAGTGATCGAAGTGGTCGGGGGGAGCCCCGATTCCGGGCCGGGCGAGCCGCCGCAGGCGCTTTCGGTCGGCATCCGCAACAACCGGGAGCTTTCTGCGGCGCTGCGCCAGCCGCGCGACCAGGATCAGCTGCTCGCGCCGCTGGCCGACTGGGTCCGGGAGCAGCAGAACGCCGGGAATCGGATCCGGGTGGTCTGCCCGAGCCGTTCCCTTGCCGAGCGTCTGGAGACCCTGCTGCACCCCTACGGATTGCGCTTCGCGCGGGCGGAAGGCTTTGCCTGGGAAGCAACCCAAGCGGCGCGGCCGGTGATCTGCCTCGGGCGGATTTCCGCCGGATTCGTCTGGCCCGCCGAAAAGCTGGCGGTGGTGGCCGATCAGGAGATCTTCGGGATTCGCCAGATCCGCCGCGCCAGGCCCGGCGGGGGCCCGGCCCGCGAGCGCGCCCGGCTCTTCGACCTCCAGGAGCTGAAGCAGGGGGATCTGATCGTGCACGCGGACCACGGCATCGGCCAGTACGAGGGCCTGCAGAAGCTCTCGGTGGAAGGGGCCCGCAGCGATTTTCTGGTCCTGGTCTACCAGGGCGGAGACAAGCTGTATCTGCCGGTGGACCGCATGGGCGTGATCCAAAAATACATGGGGGTGGAGGGGCAGCAGCCGGCCCTCGATAAGATGGGCGGACGGTCCTGGGAGCGGGTCAAGGCCCGCGTGAAGCGGTCTGCGGAAAAGATCGCCGGCGAGCTGTTGAAGCTCTATGCCCAGCGCAAGGTCGCGAAAGGGTTCGGGTTCGAGCCGGTGGACGGCTACCTGCGCGACTTCGAGACCGGCTTTCCCTACGAAGAAACCACCGATCAGCTCAAGGCGATCCACCAGGTGATCGACGACATGCAACAGCCCTCGCCCATGGACCGGCTCGTGTGCGGGGATGTGGGCTACGGGAAGACCGAGGTGGCGCTCCGGGCCGCCTTCGTGGCCGTGAACAACGGCAAACAGGTGGCGGTGCTGGTCCCCACCACGATCCTGGCCGAACAGCATTATGCGACGTTCCGCAGCCGGTTTCAGCGCTATCCGGTGAACGTCGCCTGCCTGAGCCGGTTCCGCTCCCGGGCGGAGCAGCAGGCCATCGTCGCCGGCCTGAAATCCGGCAGCGTGGACATCGTCGTCGGGACCCACCGCCTGATCCAAAAAGACATCGCCTTCAAGGACCTGGGCCTGCTCGTGTTGGACGAGGAGCAGCGCTTCGGCGTGCGGCACAAGGAAAAGCTGAAGAAGATGCGCGCCGCCGTGGATGTGCTGGCGTTGACGGCCACCCCGATTCCCCGCACGCTGCATATGTCGCTCACCGGGATCCGCGACATCAGCCTGATCCAGACCCCCCCCGAGTACCGCAAGGCGATCCTCACCTACATTTCCGAGTTCGACGACGAGGTCGTGGCCGAAGCCATCCGGCGCGAGCTGCGCCGCCAGGGGCAGGTCTTCTTCGTCCACAACCACATCGACGGGATCCACCGCATGGCGCGCAAGCTGCAGGAGCTCGTCCCGGAGGTCCGGCTAGACGTCGCCCACGGCCAGATGGCCGAAGAGGACCTGGAAGCGGTCATGGTCCGCTTCGTGAACCGGGAGATCGACCTGCTGGTCTGCACCACCATCATCGAATCCGGCCTGGACATCGCCACCGCCAACACCATCATCGTCAACCGGGCGGACTGCTTCGGCCTGGCCCAGATGTACCAGCTGCGGGGCCGCGTGGGGCGATCGGACGAGCAGGCCTACGCCTACCTGCTGATTCCCGATGAGAGCCTGCTGACGCAAGACGCCCGCAAGCGCCTGAAAGTGCTGATGGAACACAGCGACCTTGGTTCCGGGTTCCAGATCGCAATGAACGACCTGGAGATCCGCGGCGGCGGCGCCATTTTAGGGGCCTCCCAGTCGGGCCATATCGCCGCCGTCGGCTACGACATGTTCCTGCAGTTGATGGAGGAGGCCGTCGCCGACCTGAAGGGCGAGCCGATCGTCCAGCCCCTGGACCCGGAGATCAACATCCAGCTGTCGGCCTATTTCTCCGAAGCCTACATTCCGGATATCGACCAGCGCATGTTCCTCTACCGACGCCTGGCGCGGATGTCGGACTTGCAGGAGCTGGCCGACATCCGGACGGAGCTGACCGACCGCTTCGGGCCGCTGCCCGACGAAGCGACCCATTTGCTTTTCAAGATCATGCTCAAAATCATGGCGCGCCAGGCCGGGGTGTCGCGGCTGGACCTCAAGGATCGGATGCTCGTGCTGTCGTTTTCAGCGGCCCACCTGCCGGATCCGTCCGTCGTGACCGGGCTGATCCATCGCGATCCCCGGCAGTTCGAGCTCTCGCCGGACGGCGTGCTCAAGGCCAGGCTGGCCGCCCAGGGGACGGTCGGGCAGCTGGCCCAGGCCAAAAACATATTGCAAGCCATCGGGCCACGTGTTAATAACCAAGAAAATTAAATTCTTATCTTATGATGCGCCGGGTGATGCGCCGGGTCGTTAGGCACGGCTCCGGCACAGCGGGGTCAGCGGATCGGTGACGACGGGCAGACGCCTTCGGTATGACCTGAGGATCAGTACCATTCTGATTCTGCTGGCCGTGCTGGGCTGCGGAACGTCCGAGCGGGAGCGGACGGAGGATTATCTGCTGCGGCTGGGGGCGCTCGAGGTCACCCGCCAGGAATTCATGCAGGCGTTTGAGCTGGTCAAAGCGGCCCATCCCGGCGGCATCGATTCGAATTCGCTCGAGCTGCAGCAGGCCCGCCGCCGGCTGCTCGACGAGATGACCGTCGATCTGATCCTGCGTCAACGGTCCCGGGAATTGGGGCTCACGGTCTCTCCGGCTGAACTCGAAGCGGCCGTGAACGCCGTCAAGGCCGATTATCCGCCGGGAGTTTTCGAACAGACGTTCGTCGAGTCGGCCCTGCCGTTCGAGGCCTGGAAACAGCGCCTGGGCAGCCGCCTGCTGATGGACAAGCTGGTGGAGGTCGAGGTGCGGCCCCATGTAACCGTTTCGGCTGAGGACCTGGCGGCATACTACGAACAGAATTACGGCGGCAAGGCCGCCGAAGCCGATTCCGAGCAGAAGTTCGAACGGTTAAAGGAAACCCTCGTTGCCGACCTCTACCGGGCCAAGACCGAAGACGCTGTCGGCGTTTGGCTCGATGGTCTGCGGAGCCGCTACCCGGTCGAGGTCAACGCATCGGTCTGGGAACGCGTTACGGCCGCCGCCGCACCGGCCGCAGCGGCTCCAACCGAGGGGGGCGAGACCGGAAAATGAGGAGAGACCCGCGGCCGCGCACCGGTCAATCGAAAAACCGCTGGAATCGAATCAATGGAATAACGCTATGCAATTAAAGACAATATTTTTTTTCCTCCTGCTCATCGGCATGGGCGGCTGGAGCATGCCGGCAGCGGCACCCGCGGCCGAGGCCGCGGTGGTGGATCGCATCGTGGCGGTCGTGAACGAGGACGTCATCACGCTATACGACCTCGAAACGCTGCTGCGTCCCATGGTTCAGAATTTAAAGGCGCAACGCCTGCCGCCGGAGCGGGAGGCGCAGGCCCTGGCGCAGCTGCGCACCGAACTGCTCAACAACCTCATTGACACCAAGCTCACGGAGCAAGAGGTCAAACGCTACAACATCACCATAACCGAAGAAGAGGTCGAAAACTACATTCGCCAGATCAGGCAGCGCCGCTCCGCCACCGACGAACAGCTCCGGGGCATATTGGCCGAGCAGGGCATGACCATGGAGGAGTATCGGAAAGAGGTCAAGCTCCAGCTGCAGCGAACCAAGCTGGTCAATCGGGAAGTCCGCTCCAAGGTGGTCATCACCGAGGCGGAGATCAAGGCCTACTTCGAGAAGAACAAGGCCAAATACGGCGGAGGGACCCAGTATCATCTTTGGAATCTCTTTGTGAGGCTGCCCGCGCAGGCCTCCCCGGCCAACCGTACGGCCGCTCAAAACATGCTCGAGGAGGTGCTGGCCGAGCTGAAACGGGGCCGACCGTTCCAGGAGATCGTCCGCTGGACGGCCGAGCGCCCGTCGGCCGTCCAGGGATCCGACCTGGGCTTGTTTCGAATCGAGGAGCTGACGCCTCGGCTGCGGGAGGCGGTGCGTGGAATGAAGGCTGGCCAGTATTCCCCGATCGTGGAAACGGACTTCGGCTATCAGCTGGTCTTCGTGGAGGACATCAAGGAGACCGCATCCAGGCCGCTGGCCCAGGTGGAGGCGGAAATCCAGGACATCCTTTTCCGCGAACGGGTCGATGAACGGTTCGCGTCCTGGCTGTCCGACCTGCGCAAGCGCTCCCACATCAAGGTCATGGGAGCTCCTTGAGGCATGCGGCCCCGACGACATCCCATCCGCACCGAGAGCCGGACCCCATGGGCGTGAACCGGGACACCCCAGCGTCGACGGCCCCGGATTCGGCTGCCGCACGGCCGGCCGGGCCGGGAGCCTCTTTCGGCCGGTATCTTCAGGACGTCCGGATCCAAAAGCAGATCCGCCTGAGCCAAGTGGCCGACGAGACCCGCATCCGGGTAGCCATCCTGGAGGCGATTGAGCGGGAAGACATCGACCAGCTGCCGCCGGATGTCTTCACGGTCGGGTTCCTGAAAGCCTATGCCCAGGCGATCGGCGCCGACGGCCGCGAGGCCGTGCAGCGCTATCATGCGCTGCGCCGGTTGCGGCGGCCAATCCCGGAGGCGGAGCCCCCGCCGGACTCCGGCCGCCGGGGCGTTCCCCACAAGCTGCTCGCAGCGCTGGCCATGCTGGCCGTGCTGATCGCCGCCTGCCTATGGGGTTATCGCCAATGGCAGTCGGTTCCGGACGAAACGATCCCGGACGCCTCCCCGCTGGCGGAGGCGCCGACGCCAGCGCCGCCTGAAACCCCGGCCGCCCAGCCGCCTTCGGAAGCGGCGCGGAACCCCGCGACCGCGCCGGGCCCCAAGCACCTGCTGACGATTACGGCCCATGAAAACAGTTGGGTCAAGGTCGTGATCGACCAGGGGAGCGCCTCCGAGCACAAGCTCAAGGCCGGCGACCGGCTGAGGCTGGAGGCTCATACCGGCTTCAATCTCCTGATCGGAAACGTCGGCGGCGTCAAGCTCAATCTGGACAACCAGCCCGTGACGATTCCGGGAAAACGCGGTGAAGTGGTGAACATCCACCTCCCTTGACCCGCCGATAGAGAGCGTTGCAGCTATTCCATGACCCCGTTGGCGACCTCCGCGGTTCTGATCCGCCGCCGCGACTACGGTGATGACGATCTGATCGTGACGTTTTTCACCCGGTCGCTGGGCAAGGTTTCCCTGATCGCCAAGGCGGCTAAAAAGAGCCTCCGCCGCTTTGGCGGCGTGCTGGAGCTGTTCTCGGAGGTTGACATCACCGCGGCGGTCGGCCGCCGGTCCGGCCTGCCGGTGCTGCAGGAGGCCGTCCTGAAGCATCCCTTCGCGCAGATCCGCGCGCGTCCCACCCGAATCGCCTACGCCAGCTACTGGGCCGAACTCGTCGATGCTTGGATGGAAGAGCAGGTGGCCCAGGCCGAGCTCTACCAGCTCCTCCGCCATGCCCTGAGCGAGCTCGATCGCGGGATTACCTCCGAAGCCGCCCTTAGCATCCTGTTTCAAATGCGGCTGCTCGGGCTGTCCGGGCACCGCCCGAACCTGGAGCGCTGCGGGGTCTGCCGGAAAACGGTCGATGCCGCGCGGCCGAACCGGTTCGGCATGGATCTCGCCCAGGGCGGGATCGCCTGTCCGGGGTGCCGGCCGCATGCGCCGGACGAGCCGCACCTGTCCAAGGGCACGATCAAACAGCTGCAGTGGATTGCCGACGGGGATCTGCACCGGGCGGCGCGCATCCGGTTCACGCCGGCGGCGGCCGTCGAAGCCCTGCGGTTTCTCGAGTGTTTCGTGCCCTATCACCTGGGGCGGCAGCCCCGCAGCCTGAACGTGCTGCGGCAGCTCAGAGGAAGCCTGCCGTGAGCCGAAGAGAGCGCCAAGCGAACATGGACTGGAAAAAGACTCTGGAAAACGGCCCGGTGACGGTTTCGGCGCCGTGCCGGCTCGATATGGGCGGAACTCTCGACATCCGGACGTTTTCCAGTGCGCTGCAGCACCACGAGCCCTGCACGGTGAACATCGCACTGGATCTGCGCACCACCGTGCGCATCGCCCCTTACACGCGCGGCCGGATCCGGGTCCGTTCGCGCGGATTTCGAGATGCGGAGTTCCCCGCCGGCCGGGCTCCCTTCCGCCACCCGCTGGGGCTGATGTTCGCCGTGGCCGAATTTTTCCAGGCCGACGGCGTGCACATCTCGGTGCATTCGACATCTCCGCCGCGCAGCGCGCTGGGCGGATCGTCGGTCGCCGCCGTCGCCCTCGTGGGCGCCTTCGCGCAAGCCCGCCGGCGGTGCGGCTGGCCGGCGGTCGCCGGCCGATCCGTGGCGCTGATCGCGCATGCCGTCGAGGAAAGCATCGCCGGCGTGCCCTGCGGGTTTCAGGATCAGCTGGCGGCCGTCTTCGGAGGCGTCAACGCCTGGCACTGGCTGGCTTTGCCGCAGACCGGCGTGTTCCGGCGGGAGGCGCTGGTCCCCCGGCGCGGCCTGCGCCGTCTGGAGCGGCACCTGCTGGCGGCTTACGTCGGCGTTCCGCATGTCTCCGCCGACATCAACGGCCGGTGGGTGCGGCAGTTCATCTCCGGAAGCCGCCGGCAGGAATGGGTCGAGATCATCGCCTGCACCCGTTTGTTTGCGGAAGCGCTGCGCCGCCGGGACTATGCCGGAGCGGCGGCCGCCATGAACCGGGAGGTGGATCTGCGCCGCCGGATGACTCCGGCCGTGCTCGACGGCCTTGGCCGCCGGCTGGTCGCGGCCGCCCGCCGCTGCGGCTGCGGGGCGCGATTCACCGGGGCCGGCGGCGGGGGCTGCCTCTGGGCCATCGGGGAGGCCGACGCCCTGTCACAGCTCCGGCCGGCCTGGCAGAATATCTTGTGCGCTCGCCGGCACGCATACCTGATGGAGACGCGCGTGGCCGGGGAAGGGGTCCGGATCGAAGAAGCGGACCGCTTGAAAGAACCGGGCGCGGGATGAGCGCTCCGCCCTCCGTCCTCGCGGCTCAGCACTTTTTCCTTGGCATTTATGCTAAAATGCTTTATTCACCTAACCCTTGAATTTAATTGAAACGGCAAGGAGTTGTGCATGTATTTCCAGGACGTCATCTTGTCGCTGCAGACTTTCTGGGCCCGGAAAGGATGCCTGATCGTACAGCCCTATGACGAGGAAGTCGGCGCGGGAACCTTCCACCATGCCACGCTGCTCCGGGCGCTGGGGCCGGAACCGTGGAACACGGCCTATGTCCAGCCTTCGCGCCGCCCCACCGACGGCCGTTACGGCGATAACCCCAACCGGCTCCAGCACTACTACCAGTTCCAGGTGCTGCTGAAGCCGTCGCCGTTCGACGTGCAGCAGCAGTACCTCCAGAGCCTGGCCGCATTAGGCGTCAACGCCTTGGATCACGACATCCGTTTCGTCGAGGATGACTGGGAATCCCCGACACTGGGGGCTTCCGGGCTGGGCTGGGAGGTTTGGCTCGACGGAATGGAAATCACCCAATTCACCTATTTTCAAATGGCCGGCAGCATCGAGCTGGCGCCGGTTTCCGTCGAGATCACCTACGGCCTGGAGCGCATCGCCATGTACCTCCAGCAGATCGACAACGTCTATGATCTGAAATGGAGCGAGGACCTGAGCTACGGCGATGTGGCCCACCGCCAGGAGGTCGAGCAGTCCACCTACAATTTCGAGGTGGCGGATGTGGGGATGCTGCTCGATCTCTTCGGAAAATACGAGGC
The DNA here is from genome assembly GCA_964427375.1 of uncultured Desulfatibacillum sp. GTDB lineage: Bacteria > Desulfobacterota > Desulfobacteria > Desulfobacterales > SpSt-501 > SpSt-501. Next base: position 42,945 of record CAYRUF010000014.1, read on the forward strand.
CGAGTCCACCCGGGTCATCCAAAAAGGCCTCGTGCTGCCGGCCTATGAACTCTGCTTGAAGTGTTCACACACCTTCAACCTGCTGGACGCCCGCGGGGCCATCAGCGTGACTGAACGTACCGGCTACATCGCCCGCATCCGCAACCTGGCGCGGGCCTGCGCCGAAGCCTATCTGGCCCAGCGCGAAGCCATGGGGTTTCCGCTGTTGAAGAAGAAATGACCGATACGGGATACGGGATACTCGATGCTCGATAGATGAGGATCTTTGAGGCTGACGAATGAAAACGCTCCTGCTTGAAATCGGAACCGAGGAGATTCCGGCCGGCTATATCGAGCCGGCCCTGGCCGCGCTGGCGTCGACCCTGGCGCAAAAGCTCGCTGAGGCCCGTATTGCGCACGGCGCCTTTCGGACGTTCGGCACGCCCCGGCGGCTGGCGGTGATGGTCGATGCGGTGGCGCTCCGGCAGACGTCTCAGCGGAGCGAGGTTCTCGGGCCGCCGCGCAAGGCGGCCTATGACGCGGAAGGCCGTCCGACGATCGCCGCCGTCAAATTCGCGGAAAAGGTCGGGGTGCCGGTCGAAAAACTGACCGTGGCCGCGACGCCCAAGGGCGAATACCTCGCCGCCGCCGTCACCGCCGCCGGCACCGCCACCCCGGCGGTTTTGAAGACCCTTCTGCCGGAGGCGATTCTGGCGACTCCCTTTCCGAAGCGCATGCGCTGGGCGGATCTCTCGATTTCCTTCGCACGGCCCATCGTTTCGGTCCTGGCGCTCTTCGGCACCCGCGTCATCCCCTTCGAGGTGGGCAACGTCCGCAGCGGGCGCACCTGCCTGGGCCACCGGTTCATGCATCCGAAAAAGATCCGGATCAGCGAGCCGTCGGATTACGTGGAGGCCCTGCGGCCGGCCTATGTGGTGGTGGATGCGGCGGAGCGACGGCAATGGATCGCCGATGCGACGGCCCGGACCGCCGCCGCCGCGGGCGGCCGCGTGCTGCCCGATGCGGAGCTGCTCGACATCAACACGTATCTGGTGGAGTACCCGGCGGTGGCGATCGGCCGCTTCCCCGATGAATTTCTGGAGCTGCCGGCCGAAGTGCTCATCACCGCCATGCGCGAGCACCAGAAATATTTTGCGGTGACCGATGCGGCCGGCGCGCTGCTGCCGCGCTTCATCGCCGTCAACAACACGCCGGTGAAAGACATGACCGTCGTGGTCCGGGGCCATGAGCGCGTGCTGCGGGCGCGCCTGGAGGACGCCAAATTTTTCTACCGCAGCGACCAAGCCGTGCCCCTGGACCGCCAGGTGGATAAATTGAAAAACGTGCTCTTCCAGGCCCAGCTCGGATCGGTCTACGACAAAGTCCGCCGCGTGCAGGCCCTGGCGCGGCACATCGCGGAGCAGTCCGGCGGGGATGCGGATTTCTGCCGCCAGGTGGAGCGTGCGGCCTGGCTGTGCAAGGCCGATCTGGTGAGTCAGGTGGTGGGCGAATTCCCGAAGCTGCAGGGGATCATGGGCCGGGTGTACGCGGGCGTTCAGGGAGAGCCCGCGGCGGTGGGGACCGCCATCGAAGAGCATTACCGGCCGACGGCTTCCGGCGGCGTGCTGCCGGAAACTCCGGCGGGTGCCGTGCTGGCCATCGCCGACAAGATGGACACGATCTGCGGCTGCTTCCGGGCCGGCCTGATCCCCACGGGCGCAGCGGACCCCTATGCCCTGCGGCGCCAGGGTATCGGCGTGGTCCAGATCATGCGCCAGCGCAATTTCCGCTTCGCTCTGGCCGCCGTGGTGCGCCACAGCCTGGGGCTCTTCGAGGGGTCGGCGGCGTCGGCGGATACGGCCGAAAAAGTCATGGGGTTCATCGAGGGCCGGCTGGCCTCCATTCTGGTGGAGGAGGGGTTCGCCAAGGACACGGTCGCCGCCGTCCTGGGAGCCGGGATGGGAAGCGTGCCGGCCGTGTGGCAGCGCGCGCTGGCGCTGCAGCAGCTCAAGGACAAGCCCGACTTCGAACCGATCGCCGTTGCCTTCAAGCGGGTGGTCAACATCATCCGGCGGGCGGAGGGGTTCTCCGCGGGAACGGTCGAGGAACGCCTGCTGGCCCACCCGTCGGAATCCGGATTGCTGGCGGCCTACCGTTCGGTGCACGGCCTGGTGCAGGACGACCTGGCCGGCGGCCGCTACGCCGATGCGCTCGCGCGGGTGGCGACGCTGCGGCCGGCGGTGGATGCCTTTTTCGACGACGTCATGGTCATGGCGGAAGACGCGTCGGTCCGCCAGAACCGGCTGTCTCTGCTGGCGCTGGTGGCCGGGCTCTTCGACGCGTTTGCCGATTTTTCCAAGCTGTCGACATAAATGGAATCCGGAAGGCGGAATTCGGAAGGCGTAAGGGTGAGGGGATCAGCTTCCATTTTTCTTTTCTCCGCCTTCCACTTTCAAAGGAGGGTGGGATGCCCTACGATCCTGAAAAGGACAAGGTGTTGAAGAAGTGGAAGTGCAACGAGACCGGACTGGTGGTGTCCATCAACCAATACGGCAGCGGCGGAGCCAAGCTGCAGATCGGCCCACGCATCCTGATGAAGAAGGACGGCACAGAAGGCGCACCGGTGAAGGCCGGACGGCTGTCCATGGAGGATTTTCTCTGGATGTACGACATGATGGACGAGTTCCGCGACGAGCTCACCCGCCTGAACAAGCCCGAGTAAAGGGCTCCGCGCGGCGCGCGCCGGTTGCCGCATCCGCGCCGCAACGGGTATGACCATGCCGGATGCGATCATTGAACCCCGGCGGGGGATGCGGTCGCCGAAGCTCGGGCCGGTGGCGGTGGTGGCCGCCACCGAGCCGGACCTGGACTCCCTGCGCAGCCGGCTCGGGTTCGGCGCCGACCCCGGCCGGCGCCTGTATACCAGCCGCCTGTACACCTCATCCGAATCCCTTCCCGAAGTCTGCCTCGCCGGACCGGTGGTGGGCGCACCTTTCGCCGTCATGATCGCGGAAACGCTCATTGCCTGGGGCGCGCGCCGGCTGGTCTTTCTCGGCTGGTGCGGGGCCCTGGCCGAGGCCGTCTCCATCGGCGCTCTGGTGCTGCCGACAGCGGCCTTCATCGACGAGGGCACTTCGCGGCATTATGCCGCCGGCGTTTCCGAATCCGCGGCGTCCGGCTCGCTGGTTCAAGCGCTGTCCGAGGCCGGCGCCGCCATGGGCATCGGCATCCACCCGGGGCCGGTATGGACGACCGATGCGCCGTTTCGCGAGACCCGCGAGAAGGTGCTCGCCTTTCGGCAGCGGGGGGCCCTGGCGGTGGAGATGGAGTGCTCGGCCCTCTTCACGGTCGGCGCCTTCCGCGCGGTCGAGGTGGCCGCGCTGCTGGTGGTCTCCGACGATCTTTCATCGCTGAATTGGAACCCCGGATTCAAGGACCCGCGCTTCGCCTGCGGGCGCGAGGCGGCCGGCCGCGTCATCGGGAATCTGCTGGCATGACGCATGGCTTGACCGGGGATGCCGAAAACAAAAGGAGAGGCTGCACATGATCCAAGCGGAACGCCCGATCGTCGGCATATCCATGGGGGATCCGGGGGGAATCGGGCCGGAAATATGCGCCAAGGCGCTGGCGCAAAAAGAAATTTACGAAATCTGCCGCCCGCTGGTGGTCGGCGATGCCGATATCGTGGCGGACGCCGTGCGCTTTTCCAAGCTGTCGCTCGGCGTGGCGGCCCGTCGGGAGGTCGGCGATGCGGCCTTTCGGCCGGGGGTCCTGGATGTCTTCGATCTGAAGAGCCTGCCGCTGGCGGAGCTGCGGCACAAGGAGGTTACGGCCGGGCAGGGCCGGGCCTCGTTCGAATACGTGGCCAAGGTGATCGAACTGGCCATGGCCGGCGAGATCGATGCTACCGTGACAGGCCCCATCAACAAGGCCGCCATCAACGCCGCCGGCTACCACTACGCCGGCCACACGGAAATCTACGCCGATCTCACCCGTACGAAAAACTACTCCATGATGCTCGCGGAAGGCAACTTCCGCGTCGCGCATGTGTCCACCCACGTTTCACTCCGGGAGGCCTGCGAACGCGTCAAAAAGGACCGGGTCCTCACGGTGATCCGGCTGGCCCATGCGGCGCTCCGGCAGCTGGGGATGGCGTCTCCTCGCATTGCCGTGGCGGGGCTGAATCCCCATTGCGGGGAGGGGGGACTTTTCGGCAACGAGGACGACCGGGAGATCGCGCCGGCCGTGGCCGAAGCCGAGGCCGAGGGGATCCGGGTCGAGGGTCCGCTGCCCGCGGATACCGTGTTTTCGAAGATGCAGGGCGGCATGTTCGACCTGGTCGTGGTGATGTACCATGACCAGGGGCACATCCCGACCAAGCTCATCGGCTTCCAGTACGACGACCAAACCGGCACCTGGGGCCAGATGGCCGGCGTGAACGTGACGCTCGGCCTGCCGATCATCCGGGTGTCGGTGGACCACGGCACGGCCTTCGGCAAGGCCGGCGAGGGCCGGGCCAATCCTCAGTCGATGATCGAGGCGATCAAACTGGCGGCGCGGCTGGCGGCCGGAAGAGGCCCATCCGGGCGGACTCGAGCAATCTGATCGGCGGCTGCCCAAACCGTTCATGCCTCTACCCGAATATCAGATGGGAGCGCATCCATGATCATCGTCGGAGAGCTCATCAACGCCAGCCGCAGGACCGTTCGGGAAATCATCGCAACACAGGACGCTGCAGGCGTCGCCAAACTGGCAAGGGATCAGAAGGAGCACGGCGCCCATTACATCGACGTCAACGCCGGGGTTTTCGTCGGCCGGGAGCCCGAACTGTTGAAATGGCTGGTGAGCGGCGTCCAGGGAGCCGTCGACGCCCCTTGCTGCATCGACAGCCCCGATCCGAAGGCGATCGAGGCGGCCCTGTCGATCCACAAGGGCACGGCCATGATCAACTCCATTTCGCTCGAAAAGGACCGCTACGAAAAGCTCCTGCCGGTGGTCGCGGGCACGAAGAGCAAAGTGGTCGCGCTGTGCATGAGCGACGAGGGCATGCCCGAAACCGCCGACCAGCGGATCGCGATCGCCGACACGCTCATCAACGGGCTGGTCAACAACAACGTGCCGCTGGAGGACATCTACGTCGATCCGCTGGTCCAACCGGTCGCGACCCACAACACCTTCGGGGTCGAGTTCCTCCAGGCCATCGACCGCATCGTGCGGAGCTTCCCGGGGGTTCACACGATGTGCGGGCTTTCCAACATCTCCTTCGGGCTGCCCGCGCGCAAATTCATCAACCAGACCTTCATGGTCATGGCGATTTGCAACGGACTGGACGGCGCCATCATCAACCCCCTGGACCAACGCATGATGGCCTGCATCGCCACGGCCGAGATGCTGGCGGGGAAGGATTCCTACTGCATGAACTATCTCAAGGGCTACCGAGCGGGCTTGTTCGCCGGCTGATATGAGGCAAAAGGAATGCCCGCCCCTCGGCTGCACCTTCCTGGCATCCCTGCGCCGCAGCCACTGAAAGGGCTCGTTGCGAACCCTGTCCATGTCTTCAACCGGCGGATAGCCCAGGCGTTATCAAGCGTATAACAGGCGGGATGGTGCCGTTTATTTCATCGCTGCCTGGAGCTGTTCGGCCGCCTGTCTCAGGTTCGCCATCGAGGTGGCGAAGGTGAGGCGGATGTTCTGGTCGGCGGCTTTGCCGAAGGCCGTTCCCGGCGTCACGGCCACGTGGGCCTCTTCGATCATGAAGCGGGCCAGCGCATTCGCGTCCATGCCCCGATAGACGACCCGCGGAAACAAGTAGAAGGCTCCCTCCGGCAAGGGGCAATGCACGCCGGGGATCACGTTCAGTGCATCGGTCATATACCGCCGCCGGCGGTCGTACTCGGCCACCATTTCGGCCACGCCGTCCTGAGGACCCTGAAGCGCAGCCACCCCGGCCGCCTGAACGAACGAGGGGGCGCAGGTGACCACGTGCTGCTGGATTTTGAGAATCTGTTCGCAGAGCGGCGCGGGGGCTCCGAGGTACCCAAGGCGCCAGCCGGTCATGGCGTAGGTTTTGGACATGCCGTTGATGGTGACGGTGAGATCGCGCATGCCCGGAAGCGACGCCAGGCTGGTCGGCCGACGCCGGTCATAGACGATGGGTTCGTAGATCTCGTCGCTCAGCACCCAGATGCCGTGCGCCTGGGCCGCCGCCGCAACGACCGCGAGCTCGTCCGGGGTCAGCACGCGACCGGTCGGGTTGTTCGGCGAATTCAGGATCATCGCCCGGGTGCGCGGCGTGATCCGGCTCCTCAGCGCATCGGGGTCCATGATGAAGTTGTCCTCCGGGCGCAGAGGAACCGCCACCGGGATTCCGTCCAGCATGCGGATCATGGGTTCGTAGCTCACCCAGGCCGGATCGAAAAGCACGACTTCGTCGCCGGGCTCGATCATGGCGGCCAGGGTGATGTAGAGCGCCAGCTTTCCGCCGGCCGTGACGATGATTTCGGTGTCCGGGTGGTAAGTCACCTGGTTGTCCCGCTGGAATTTGGCCGCGATCGCCTGGCGCAGCTCGGGAATCCCCTTGCTGGCGACATAATGGGTAAATCCCTTGCGAATGGCCTCGCCGGCGGCGGCGACGATGTGGGCCGGCGTGTCGAAGTCGGGGTCGCCGCCGCCCAGATTGACCACCCGGACGCCGCTTTGCTGCAGCTCGCGCGCCCGGTCGGACACCGCCACGGTCATCGACTCGCTCAATACATCAATCTTCCGCGCCCATCCCAGTCTCATCGGCTCTTCTCCTTCCGATATCGTTTGACGAAGAATACCCCAAACCAAGAGAAACGTCACGGTAAAGTCGACTTTCAACCGATCGACGCTTGCACGGCGCCCCGCGCTCAATTATAGTCCAGGCATCCCTGCGCGGACCCGGCCGATGCACCTGCAGCAGGTTGGGACCGCGGTGATTCCAAACCGCTTCAGGTGGATGCATGCCCCGCAATCGTACGACGTTGTTCGATATCGCCCCGGACCAATTGAGCGAGCCTCAGGCCCGCGCGGAGCTCGACGAACTCGCGGCGTTGATCGCTCACCACGACCGGCGCTATCATGAACAGGATCAGCCCGAGATCAGCGACGCCGAATATGACGCGCTGCGGCAGCGCAACGCGTCGATCGAAGAGCGGTTCCCGCAGCTGGTTCTGCCGGAGAGCCCGTCGCGGAAAGTCGGCGCGGCTCCGGCCGAGGGTTTCAAAAAAGTGCGCCACCGGGTACCGATGCTCTCGCTCCAAAACGCGTTTCGACGCGAAGACATCGTCGACTGGCTGGAGGGAATCCGCAACTATCTGCTGGAGCTGAAGGACCCCGGCGTGGCGATCGACGTCCGGTGCGAGCCCAAGATCGACGGGGTGTCCTGCGCCCTGCGCTACGAGGACGGAAAACTGGTGAATGCCGCTACGCGAGGCAACGGCGAAGTGGGCGAGGATGTCACCGCCAATGTCATGACCATTCCAACGATTCCGCAGAAGCTCAGAGGCCGGGGGTGGCCGGATGTTCTGGAAGTGCGCGGAGAGATCTACATGACCGATGCGGATTTCCTAGCGCTCAACTCTCAGCAGGAAGCCGCCGGCGGCAAGCTGTTCGCCAATCCGCGCAACGCCGCCGCCGGGAGCCTGCGCCAGCTCGATCCTTCCGTGACGGCGTCGCGTCCCCTGCGGTTTACCGCGCACGGCTGGGGCGAGGCGTCGGCGCCGTTTGCGGACACGCAGTCGCAAGCCCTGCGCCGGATCCGTGCGTGGGGCTTCCAAGCGAGCGAACCCGATCGCGTGGTCCCGGTCGTGGGTGCGGAAGTAACCGGGCTGGGCGGCTATTACGATGAAATCGAACGCCGGCGATCCGGGCTGGGCTTCAGCATCGACGGGATCGTGCTCAAGGTCGATCGTCTGAGCTGGCAGGGCCGGCTCGGCTTCGTCAGCCGGTCCCCCCGCTGGGCCGTCGCCTGGAAATTCCCGCCGGAGCGCGCCGTGACCGTGGTGGAGGACATCCAATGCCAGGTGGGCCGCACGGGTAAAATCACGCCCGTCGCCCACTTGACGCCGATCACGGTCGGCGGGGTTCTGGTGCGGCGGGCGACCCTCCACAATTCCGACGAGATCGAACGCAAGGACATCCGGATCGGGGACACGGTCGTGATCCAGCGCGCCGGCGACGTGATTCCGCAGGTGGTGGAGGCCCTGCCGGCCCAGCGTCCGGCGTCCAGCGCGCCCTACCGGTTCCCGGAGCGCTGCCCGGTGTGCGGCAGCCGGGTGGCACGGGAAGCGGGCGAGGCCGACAGCTATTGCACCGGCGGCCTGATCTGCTCGGCTCAGGTGGTCGAACGGCTGAAGCATTTCGCCGCGCGGGATGCCTTCGACATCGAAGGGCTGGGCGACAGGAACATCGAGGCCTTTTACCGGCAGGAGCTGATCCGGACCCCGGTGGATATCTTCACCCTGGAGGCGCGGGACGGGCAGCATGCGCCGCCGTTGCGCGAATGGGATGGGTGGGGGGAGAAGTCGGCGCGCAAGCTGTTCGACGCCATCCAGCGCGCCCGCGTGATTTCGCTGGACCGGTTTATTTATGCATTGGGAATCCGGCAGGTCGGCGCGGCCACGGCGCGCCTGTTGGCCAAGCACTACCGGTCGCTGGCCCACTGGCGGGCGAGCATGCAGGCGTCGCAGGATCGCAGCTCCGAGGCCTACCTTGAACTGTGCTCGATCAACGGCATCGGTGAGCGTATGGCGGGCGATATCCTCGACTTCATGGCCGAGCCGCATAACCGCGACGTGTTGGACGGCCTGACCCGGCCGGCGGGCGGGCGGACGCCGCTGGTCCGCGTGACCGACTTCGAGCGCCAAGCCGGCGCATCCCCGGTCTTCGGGAAGACGGTGGTGTTCACCGGCGCGCTGGAATCCATGAGCCGCAGCGAAGCCAAGTCGCAGGCCGAAGCCTTGGGCGCGAACGTGGCCGGCGCCGTCTCCCGAAAAACGGATTATGTGGTCGCCGGCCCGGGCGCGGGATCCAAGGAGAAACGGGCCAGGGAGCTGGGGCTGACGATCCTGACCGAGCGGCAGTGGCGGGATCTGATCGAGAACGGTTGAGGAGGGGTATGCGATGGCTGAAAACGTCAGGGCCCGCGTCGTGATCAGCGGCCGCGTGCAGGGGGTGGCCTTTCGGTTCGAGACGCAATCTGCGGCGGAGCGCATCGGCGTGCGCGGGTGGGTCCGCAACCGCCCGGACGGGACCGTGCAGGCCCTGTTCGAAGGCGATCGGGAGCGGGTGGAGGAGATGCTCGCCTGGTGCCGCCGCGGGCCGGCGCTGGCGCGGGTGACGGCCGTGGATGTGACGTGGGAAGACACCGGCGGAGACCTCTCCGGGTTCCGGATCCTGCGGTGACCCGCCCGGCCGCCGCCGGGCTCGTGCAATAAAAAAAAGCGGACGCACCCCAGTGCGTCCGCTTTGGAGTCGGGCTGGAATCAGACCGCGTCTTTGAGGGCCTTGCCGGCCTTGAACTTCACGACTGTCGACGCCTTGATCTTGATCGGATCGCCGGTCTGCGGGTTGCGGCCTTTGCGGGCCTTGCGTTTGGACTTGCTGAAGGTGCCGAAGCCGACCAGGGTCACCTTGCCCTCCGGCTTCTTAAGAGCCTTGGTCACGTTGTCCATGAAGGATTGCAGGGCCGCGGCCGCGGCCACTTTCGAAATTCCGGCATCCTTCGCCACTTTGTCGATTAATTCAGCTTTGGTCATGGCCTTCTCCCGTCTTGAGGTGATGTTTGCGGTTCATCGGTGTCTGCGGAACCACTGACAATTGAAGCTCATTACAGAAAGACATCAGGCCTGTCAATATAAATCTACGCTCGAGCGGCTGTCGCCAACGCCGCGTCCATCCTCGTTTTACAGAGGCGCCCGGCGATCAGGCCGCGCTGAACAGGGCCTCGACGAAGCGCTCCGGGTCGAAGTCCTGCAGGTCCTCGATCGACTCGCCGATGCCGATGTACTGCAGCGGGATGTCGAAGGCCTGGCAGATGGCGACGACGATGCCCCCCTTGGCGGTTCCGTCCAGCTTGGTGAGGGCGATTCCGGTTACGCCCAAGGCCTGGTGGAACATCTGGGCCTGAGCGACGGCGTTCTGGCCGGTCGTGGCATCCAGAACGAGCAGCACTTCGTGGGGAGCCTCCGGCAGGCGCTTGCCGATCGAGCGTTTGACCTTCTTGATCTCCTCCATCAGGTTGACTTTGGTGTGCAGCCGGCCGGCGGTGTCCACGATGACCACATCCGTCTGGCGGGTGAGTGCGGCCTCCACGGCATCGTAAGCGACGGCGGCCGGGTCGCTGCCGTCCTTGTGCCGGATGAGCCCGGCGCCGGCGCGCTCGGCCCAGATCGCCAGCTGATCGACCGCCGCCGCGCGGAAGGTGTCCGCCGCCGCAATGAGAACGCTGCGGCCCTCCCGGGTGAAACGGGCCGCCAGCTTGCCGATCGTGGTGGTCTTGCCCACGCCGTTGACGCCGACCACCATGATGACGCGGGGGCCTTCCGCCGCAGCGGGTGCGGGCGGAGCCGGGCGCGAGAGGATCCGTAAAATTTCAGCGCGCAGGGCCGTCTGAAGCGCCTCGACGTCGGCGGCCTTGGCGGCGGTCAGGCGTTCGATCAACTCGGTGGCGGTCTGGACGCCGACGTCTGCGGTGATCAACAGCTCCTCGATCTGCTCCAGCACGGCGGCATCGATCTGTCTCCGTCCGCTCAAAATCCGGCCGAAGCCCTCGGCGAAGCTCTGACGCGTCTTGGCCAGGCGCTCCTTCAGCCGGCTGAAATACCGGCCGCGGCGCTCCGGCTCGGGAGCGGCGGGGGCTTCCTCCGGCGGCGGAGGGGGGGCATCGGGAGGCTCCGGAACCGGGGGCGGCGCCCCCGTCGTCTCCGGCGGGGCGGAATCTTTCTTGCGTCTGAACCAGCCCACGGGGCTGCGGCTCCTGGTCGTTGAGCGAACCGAGGCTGCGGCCGGCGCTTCAGGCCGCCACGGCCTCCGGTCGTTTGAGGTTGACGGAGACCACCTTGGACACCCCTTTCTGCTCCATGGTGATGCCGAACAGGGTGTCCGCGAACTCCATGCTGCGCTTGTTGTGGGTGATCATGATGATCTGGGAATTTTCGCCGATGTGCTGGAGCAGGTCGTTGAAACGAAAGACATTCGATTCGTCGAGCGGCGCATCGATTTCGTCCAGCAGGCAGAAGGAGGTCGGCCGAATCAGGAAGATCGCGAAAATGAAGGCGATGGCGGCCATGGCCTTCTCCCCGCCGGACAGCAAGCTCAAGCGGGTCAGCTTCTTGCCCGGCGGATGGATCATGTATTCGACGCCGGTCTCCAGGGGCCGGTCCGGTTCGGTCAGCACCAGTTCGGCCGTTCCCCCGTTGAACAGGCGCGGGAAGACTTCGGCCAGCTTGACGTTGATGGCCTGGAAGGTCTGCATGAAGCGTTCCTGGGAAACCGTGTTGATCTTGCGGATCACCTGATGCAGGCCGTCGATCGCCTTTTCCAGATCCTCCTTCTGGGTCTGGAGGAAGTCGTGGCGTTCGTTGAGCTGCTGGTATTCCTGGATGGCGCCGAGGTTGACGTCGCCGATGCGGCTGATCTTGGTGCGCAGCCGGCTCAGTTCGGCCTCCAGCGCGGCGAGGTCGGGCGCGCCCTCGGAGGCGGCGGCGCCGCCGCCGGCGGCGACCAGGGCGCTGAGCTCGGCGAAGGGGGTCTGGTAACGATCCTGCAGCTGGCTGGCGATGTGCTCCCGTTGGAGCCGGCGCTGGGCTTGTTCGAGCTCGAGCATCCGCAGCTGCTCCAGGGCTTTTTCGCGCCGGTCCCTGATCTCCGAGATTTTGCCGTCGCTTTCCTTCAGCTTGGCGTCGATGGCAGCGTAGTCCGTTTCGCTGCGCTCGATCTCCTGGTCGAGCCCCGCGATCTGCCGGTAATGCTCGGCCAGCCCCTGCTCGAACTGCGCTACCTTGGCCTGGGCGGCGGCGGCCCGCTCCGCTTTCTGGTCGATTTCCAGCGCGAGCTGCTCCAGCCGGCGCAGTCCGTCGGCCTGGAATTCGCGCAGCCGCCGCAGGCTGCCGGTGTGGTTTTCCAGGCGCGCGTTGAGCGCGGCCATCTCGAGTTTGAGGTTGACGACCTTCTGGTTGACCTCCTGCTGGCGCGCGGCGAGCTCGGAAATCCGCTGGGAGTGGGCCGCCACGTCGGTCTGGGCGGCCGCGATGTCGGTCGTGATGGCCGCCAGAGCGCGGTCGGTCTTGCCGATCTCATCGTCGAGGTCGCTCGCCTCGCCGAGCAGCTGCTCCTGCTCGAGCTGGGTGATTTCCAGCTGGCGGCGCAGGCTTTTCAGCTCTTCGGCCACCTTGTAAAGGGATTTCTCCGCTTCGATTTCGTTCTCCCGCGCCTGGTTCTTCTGCTCGATCAACCGCTGCAGCTCGATGTCCAGCTGGCGGACTTCGGCTTCCAGCGTCTTGAGATCGGCGCGGGTGTTTTCCATGCGCTGGTCCAGAGCCTTGCTCTGCTGCTGCAGGGCCTTGAGCTCCTGCTTTTTGACCAGGATGCCGCTGGACGCGTCCTTGCTGCCGCCGATCATGAAGCCTTTGGGCGAAACGACGTCGCCGTTGCGGGTGACCAGGGTTTGGACCCGGCCGTTCTGGTTGAAGATGGCGAGAGCCTCCTGCAGCGTTTCGGCCAGAACCACGTTGCCGAGCAGGGCCTGCGCGATGGCTTCAAAACCCGGCTGGACGGCCACCTGGTGCAGGAGCAGCCGGGACGGGTCGGGCCCCTCGGCAAGGCCGGCCGCGGTGTCGTGCAGAGCGTTCACCGGAATAAAGCCGCTGCGGCCGGCGCTGTGCCGCTGAAGGTAGTCGATCGCGCTCAGGCCGGCCTGCTGGCTTTCCACGATGATGTACTGCAGGGACTCGCCGAGCGCCGCCTCGACCGCCATGGCCGCGGACGGCTCCGGCTCGATCACGTCGGCCACCAGGCGGATGATGCCCGCAAGCCCCTGATCCGCGGCCGGCGGCCCGGAACCCGACCCGGCGGCGGAGGCCGGCTGGGCGTGCTTCATGACGGCGCGGACCCCGTCCTTGAACCATTCGAAGTTGTCCTCCATTTTTTTCAAGGTGGCATACTTCGAGCGCACGCTGCTGCGCTCCAGCTCCAGGCTCTGGATCTGCTTGACGAGGGCGCCCAGGGTCTTCGATTTTTCGTCGAGCGATTGGCGGGTGCCGGCGATGCGGCCGGTCAGGGCTTCGATCTCGGCCTGGACGGCTTCGATCCGGCCCTGCGCGCGGCTTTCGCGTTCCTGAGCCTGCTCGATCTTCTGGTGGGACAGGGCTTCTTCCTCGTCGATGCGCTTCAGCCGCCGCTTGAGGTTCTCCCGATTGCTGGAGGCGTTCTGGTGCACATGGCGGTATTGGGCCTCCCGGGCCATCAGATCCAGCAGGCGCGACTTGGCGGCCTCCACGGTCTGATGCATGCCGGCCAGCTCGGCGTTCAGCTGGTCCTGGGCGGCGCGTTCCCGGTCCAGGATCCCCCTCAGGGCGGTGATGCTTTCGCGCAGCTGCTCGCTCTCCGCCTCGCCCTGCGCGATTTCGGCCAGCATGCTTCGATTTTTCTCATCCAGGCCCTGCCGCGCGTCCAGCAGCTCGGTGCGTTCCCGGGTCAGGCGCTCGATGTCCCCGCGCAGATGCTTCAGGTCGTTTTCCAGGCGGTCGACGGTGCGCTGGAGGTCGAATTTTTGAGTTTTGTGCTCGGCGATCGCCTGGTTTTTCTGCCAGCGCTCGAGCTTGATTTCTTCGACCGCGGCATCGAGTTTCTTCAGCTCGGCCGTGTGTTCGAGGTCCGCGTCCCGCAGCTGCTGGAGCAGCGCCTCGGTCTCGTCGATCTGGCGGCTGAAGGCCTGGAAGTGATGCAGCCCCAGCCGGACGTCCAGCTCCTTGGCGCGGGTCTGGTATTTGTTGAACAGCTCGGCCTTGCGGGCCTGGCGCTTGAGGCTGTCCATCTGGCGCTTGATTTCGACGATGATGTCGGCCACGCGCAGCAGGTTCTGATGGGTCATTTCGATCTTGCGCAGGGCCTCGGCCTTGTGGTGTTTGTAGCGCGTGACGCCGGCGGCCTCCTCGACGAAATAGCGGCGCTCCTCCGGGCCGGCCTCCGTAAAGGCGCCGATGTTGCCCTGCTGGATGACGGCATAAGATTTGGCGCCCATGCCGCTGCCGAGGAAGATGTTGTGGATGTCCTTCAGGCGGCAGGGCTGCTTGTTCAGGAGATAGGTGCTTTCACCGGACCGGTACAGGCGGCGGGTGATGTTGATCTCGGTGAAATCCTTGAGCTCCTCCGGGGCGCTGCCGTTGTCATTGGACAAGGTCAGCGACACCTCCGCCATGCCGAGGGGCGGTTTGCCGTTGGTGCCGGAGAAGATCACATCCTCCATGGATTTCCCGCGCAGCTGCTTGACGCTCTGTTCGCCCATGACCCAACGGATAGCGTCGATCACGTTGCTCTTGCCGCAGCCGTTGGGGCCGACGACCGCCGTGATGCCTTCGGGAAAATCGATCGACGATCGGTCATAAAAGGATTTGAATCCGGTGATTTCCAATTTTTTGATCTTCATGGGGCCGCGTGACCTCCAAAAGTGATGACTCCGTCAATAGCCCAATCTATCGGATGACTTGTCGGGAAGCCATCAAGGGCGGCGAAATCCGACAGTTGGCCAATCATAGCAAGGGGGGCGCTCGATGTAAAGGAAAAACACAACTGCCGGTAGGTTTTGCCAATTACGGGCACTAAATGTGGTGGGAGGGGCTGATCGGCTGTTCCGCACTCGGGACAAAGCCCCGATGCTCGGGGTCATACCCGTGGTCCTGGAATGTCGCGGCCCAGCCCGCCTGGGTGCGGGTGATCCGGATCATCCCAAATCCGGAGCGGTGGAGGGGATCGCGGTTGGTTGCGGAGGCGGAGGGCGCACCGATCACCGGAATGGGGTTCTGCGGGCCCGGCAGATAGGCCTGGGACCGTCGATGCGTGTGTCCGTGCAAAATGAGCTCGGCGCCGTGCCGCCGAAGCATGCGGGCGAACGCGTCGGCGTCGGTTAAGCGCTTGTGAGCCGAGACCATGCCCGGAACCGGAGGGTGATGGATCAGTACGATGCGGAACAGCGAGCGCTGAGCAGCCTCGGCCAGCCACTCGGCGCAGCGGGCGAGGGGATCGACTCCGACCCGGCCGGCCGCGGAGAACGGGCGGGTGGGATAGGCGCTGGACAGCCCGATCAAGGCGGCAGGGCCGCGGAACCGCCGGGCGGGCAGCGGCGTTCGACCCGGAGATGCCGGCTCGTCCGCTCGCATGTAATCGAACCAGGGGGACCAGTGCGCATCCCAGCCGGTGGACACCAGGGCGTCGTGGTTGCCGGGCACCAGGAACACGTCCCGGGGGGAGCCGAGGGCCGCCAGGCAGCGGCGAGCGGCCTCGCACTCGGCGGGCAAGGCCAGCTGGGTCAGGTCTCCGGTCACAACGACGTGATCGGCGGCCTGGGCTCGAACCGCTCGAACGAGAGCGTCCAGCATCACCGGGTCGTGCCGCCGCCGCCGGCGAATCCGCCAGCTGAGATAGCTGAAAATCCGCTTGTTGGCGAATGCGGCCAGAGAGGCGCTTTCCGGGCGGCAAAGGTGGAAATCGGAGACGTGGATCAGGGTGAAGCGGTCGTGGTCCGGGCCTGCCTTTACAAAACTCATGGCGGCATATATAAACCACGATGCGTTGATTTTCAACGCCGGAACCCAACCTCCCGGGGCCGATTCCTTCCCGACGGCGCCGCGGACGTACGAAATGAGCGCTGCCTTGTCCAGTTCAGACCCTCATGTTTGCGATCGTCCGGCGGATGCCCCGCCCGGGCGGGGGCCCTGGCGCATGGGGGTGATCAGCAATCCGTTGAGCGGCGCCAATCGCCGGAAGGGGCTCGCTGCGGTGGAGCGTTGCCTGCAGGGGTATCCCGACATTCCGCACCGCGTGGTGCGGCAGCCAACCGACGTGCAGGCGGCGCTGGAGGATTTTCGCCGCCGCCGCCTGAATTTGATTGCGATCAATTCCGGGGACGGGACGATCCAGGCGGCGTTGACGGTGCTGCTGGGACAGCGCCTGTTTGATTCGACTCCGGTGCTGGCGCTTTTAAACGGCGGCACCACCAATATGACCCATCAGGACCTGGGAGTGGGCGGACCGCCGGCCCAGGCCCTGCGGCGGGTGATCGATTGGGCGCATCACGGCGTCGGGCCCGCGCAGATCCGCCGGCGGACGATCCTGAAAGTGCAGGCGGCTACCATCGCGCGGCCGCTGTATGGGCTTTTTTTCGGGTCGGCCTGCATCTTCAACGGCATCCGGTTCTTCCATTCCCGAGTGCAGGGCATGGGGCTGCGCGGCGATGCGGCGCACCTGCTGATCGTGGCCCGCTTTCTCTGGGCGCTGGCCCGCCGGAAGGACGCATTGGCCGCGCCTTTGCCCGCCAGCATCCGGGCGGGCCGGTTCAGCGCCGAGCCGGGCCGTTATCTGCTGCTGCTGGTGACCACGCTGGATCGGCTCATCATGGGCCTGCGTCCGTTCCAATCGGATGGGGAAGGGCCCCTGAAGCTCACGGCCGTCGGCGCCCGGCCGCGGAATCTGCTGCGGGTGCTGCCGTTTCTGCTCCGGGGCCGGCCGCACCCTTGCGCTCATCCGGGAAACGGCTACATCGCCTGCCAGGCGCCGGCCGTTCGGCTCGATATGGATGGCGGATTTGCCGTCGACGGCGAGCTGTTCAGCGCCGATCGCCGCCGCGGTCCGGTTCGGATCGAGGCCGGCGGCTCAGCGGACTTTTTAAGACTGTGAACACGGTGCTGCCCGAACTATTGTTAAGTCTGGTCCGTGAAAGGGCCGCCCTTCCGGCCGGGGCAGCGGTCCAGGCCCTGGTCGACCGGATTCGGGCCACCTACGGCGACGCCGTGCGGGGGGTTCTGTTTTACGGGTCCTGCCTGAGGTCGGGTGACGACCGGGGCGGGATGGTCGATCTCTATGTCATCGTGGAGCGCTACCGCGACGCCTACCCCACCCGATTCTGGGCCGTTCTCAACCAGCTCCTGCCGCCGAACGTCTTCTATCTGGAAGCCCCGGCCGAGGGGCGGGTGGTGCGGGCCAAATACGCCGTCCTATCGCTGGCGGACCTCGCGGCCGGCACCTCCACCGCCTGGTTCCATTCGTATCTCTGGGGCCGCTTCGCCCAGCCGGCCGCCATCCTCTATGTCCAAACCCCCGAGGTCGCCGAACAGCTGCACCAGGCGCTGGGGCGGGCCGTGCTGACGTTTTTGACCCGGGTCATCCCCTGTGCGCCGGTGCGGTTCTCGACCCGAGAGCTCTGGCTGAGGGGCTTGTCCCTGAGCTATCGCGCCGAGCTCAGGGCCGAACGGCCCGAGAAAGTGGCCGGCCTGTTTCAATCCTCGGCCGATTATTTCGACCGCATCACCACGGCGGCCCTGCCGCTGCTGCCGTACCGGGTCGAACGCGTGAACGGAAGCGAGGGCTGGTTCGAAGCCCGGCTGCCCGGCTGGCGCCGGCGCGGCTGCCGGCTCGGCTGGCGGATCCGGTCGCTGCAGGGCAAGATCCTTTCCGTGGTCCGGCTGCTCAAGGGCGCCTTTACCTTCTCCGGCGGCCTGGACTACATCCTCTGGAAGATCGAGCGCCACACCGGCGTGACCGTGGAGGTCCCGCCGCGGCTGCGGCGGCGTCCGATCCTGGCGTTGTGCGTGCTGTCCTGGAAGCTCTACCGAAAAGGGGCTTTCCGCTGAAGGCCGGCGCAACGGGCCGCGGCGGGAAGGCGGATGGGTTGAATGGCAGCCGGAGGCTAGGGCCGCCGGTTCGATCCGCGCGGCTCGCGCTGGTTGATGAAGTGGTGGATTGCGCGCTCCTGCTCGGGCTGCAGATTTTTCAGGCGGATGCCGATGCCGGCGGGTTCGCTGCGGATGATGTCGCCGCTGAGGATCAGCGGCCGTTCCAAACCGGGCAGGCGGCAGCTGACGCGGATGGGTTTTCCGACCGGAAAGGATCGTTCGGTTCGGATGAACATGCCGACCGCGCTGATATCGGTGATGGTGCCGTCGAAGGTGCTGGCATCGAGGACGCAAACCGCGCGCAGACGACAGGCCTTGCGTGGGATCTGGCGCATGGGCGAATCGTCTTCGTCCAGATTGATGGTGGTGACTTCGGCCGGCTCGGAGGGGGATTCCATCAGCTGCTCGAACAGCCGGTGACGCCGCTCCTCGGGCATTTCGAGAACCAGTTGGTAGAGGTGCTGCGTGATCCGCTCCCCCAGCAGCTGTTTGAGCAGAACCAGCTGCTGGTCCTTCGGCAGCTGCTCGACCAGACTGAACAGTCGGGCGGTGGTGCCGAAACGCCCCAGCGGCGAGCCGAACTCATCCATGCCAGCGCCTCCTATAATCCGGCTTGTTTGAAGAGCGCGGTCAGGTCCATCTGATTGACGGCGTCGCTCACCAGTTCCCCGACCACCTTTTCGGCGTCGGCTTTTTTCATCCACATCACTCGTTCGGCGCTGCCGTTGACCGACTGCTGGCTCAGAAGGGCTCCATTTTTCAGCAGGCGGCCCTCGTAGGCGACCGTCGCGCTCCACTTGCGGTCGCCGAAATCCAGGCGGAAGTCCTTGAGCACGAACGTGAATAAGGCGTCGGCGGCGGCGCCGGCCGGCACGACGTTGACCCCGGCATCTTCCAAGCGGTAGCGCAGGATTTCGGTGAACAGGGGAGCGAGGGTGTAGGCGCCCTTCAGCTCGCCGCCGCGGCCGGTCCGGGTGACCGTCAGCGCGTAGACGTTGGTGAACCCCTCCAGCTCGTCCCGGGCGCTCGGGCTGAGCACCGCGCTGTCCTTGCGAGCGTCTTCGAAGGCGATGGCGACGCTGCGGCCGATGGGGGCTCCGGCCTGCGCCGGCAGCAGGTAGTTCACGCCGAGAACATTGGACGTGGCGCAGGCGGCCGCTCCCAGCACCGCCAGCAGACCCAGAGCGAACCACGATCGAAGCTGAATGTTGCGCATGGTGCGATCTCCCTCGAAACGAAGACGCCTTGGGGCCGGAGGAACCTCCCGGGACAAAAACCGGAGGCCGGCGAACGTCCGTGGATGGGGGCAGTATCGCCGAAAGCCGGATGTCTGTCAAGCCGCCGGCCGGCCGCAGAAGTAATTCTCCGACGGATGGAAGCAGAACGCGGCAGCGGTCAGCGGAGATTCATCACTTCAATGATGGCTTCGGTCAGATCGGCCACGAGCAGCTTGTCGCGCAGCAGGCTTCCGCGGCCCAGAAGCACCTTGGCCACCTCGGCGCATTCGAGCGATGCCAGAAACGCCACGGAATAGGGAACCGTTCCAAGAGCGGTCTCGGCGCCCTTCAGCGGCAGGCCCTGCGGTTCGCCGTACACCAGCTGCAGGCCGCGGTCCTGCGGGAAGATGACGGTGATGTGGCCCGAGGCGCCGGCCACCGCTGCGGAAACCATGGGACAGCCGATGAGCCGGCAGGCATCCTCGACCTCGAAGCGGGTGCGCAGGTTGTCCAGGCAGTCCACCACGACATCGCAGCCCGCCAGCAGCTCCGCAGCGTTCTGCGCCGTGAGAAAGCAGGCGTGCACGGTGACATCGGTCGATGGGTTGATCCGGCGGACCCGCCGGGCCGCGGCCGCGGCCTTGGGCTGGGTCAGGTTGGCGGGTGAACTCAGCAGTTGGCGGTTCAGGTTGCTGTCTTCGAAGCGGTCGCCGTCGATCAGCGTCAGGCGGCCCACGCCCATGCGCGCCAGGATCTCGGTCACGGTTCCGCCGAGCCCCCCCAGGCCGACCACGCCGGCATGGGATTTGAGCAGGGCGGCCTGGTCGGCCAGCGAAAAGGTCCGCAGGTTGCGGGCATAGCGCTCCGGGACGAAGCCGTTTTCCAGAGCAGCCTGTTCGATCTCGCGGCCGGACACCCCTTTTTGCTGCGCAAGCTCCTGGACCTTCCGGACGGAAAGACTCCGGTAGGGGGTCTGGTCCGGGAAGGCGGCGTCTTGAGCCAGGACTTCCAGGTCGCTGCGGCTAATCGTCAAGGGCGGTTCTCCAGAAAATGGCTGCCGGGTTCGTCTCCCGGCAGCCATTTCAGTCTGGCGCATCAGCCGATCTTCAGCACCATGGCGGCGGCGGTGTCGCCGGCGGCGCAACCTGCGAACAGGAGGTAGCCGCCGCCCTTCATCACGACCTCTTCAATGCCTTCGATGATCAGACGGCCCGCCGTGGGTCCCTGGGGATGGCCGAAGATCAGCGACGATCCGTAGTTGTTCATCCCCTTCATCACATCGACGCCGAGCTTCTTGGCCAGGAACACGTCGTTGGCGGCAAAGGGGTTGTGGGTCTTGATGGCCTTGGCGTCCTGAGCCTTGATCTTGGCGTTGTCGAGCGCCATCTGCGCGGCCGGGTAGACCGCCGCCGCCATGAAGGCCGGCTTGACCCGCGCGTAGCCGTAGGAGACCACCTGGATTGGCACCGACGGGTCGGCGCTCATGGACTTGGCCTTGTCGCGGCTGGCGACGATGATCCCGCAGTTGCCGTCGGCCGGGTGGGTCTGGCTGCCGAAGGTCAGGACGCCGTCGGGCAGCACCGGCTTCAGTCCGGCCAATCCCTCCGCCGTCGTGTTCATGACACCCTCGTCGGCGTCGAGCATGAGCGTCTGCTTCTTGGAGACCTTGATCATCACCGGGTACATATAGCGCTTCTGGAACTCGCGGTCGTTGGCGAGCGCATCCTGATATTGCCGGTAGCGCTGCAGCGTGACCGCGTCGCACTCCTGGCGCGTGATCCCCTCCTCCTTGGCCACGTTTTCGGCGGTCTGGATCATGGCCTGGCCGGCCCAGGGGTCTTTGTTGAAATTGTCCATCAGCCAGTTTTCGGAAACGACCTGCCCGCCCGGGCCCGGGGGATTGGGCCAGACCGCATGCGGGCCGTTGGAGCAGCGGTCGGCCATCAGGCAAAAAGGCGCATCGAAAAGCCCGGTTTCGACCCCCATGGCTGCGGAGTAGATGGCGACGGTGGAGGTCGAGCAGGCTTGGCTCACCCACAGGCCCGGAACGCCGGCCGCACCCATCAGCGCGGCCGCCCACGGGCCGCCGTAGAAGCCCTGGTGCTGGTGAACCGTCAGCCCCAGATAGACATAGTCAAACCCCTTGGGGTCGATGCGCTTCTCGGCCAGCCAGCGCTTGGCGGTCTCGGCCGCCAGGATGATGGCGTGTTCGTTCGCCATGCTGCCCTGCCAGCGGGCGAACGGGGAGCTGAAATAGCCTTTGTAGGGGATGAACGCTTTCGTGAGCATAAATGGGACCTCCGGTCGGATTGGGATTAAGGGTTCATTTCTTCGGAACCCGAAGCTTTTCCTTCAAAATGCGGTGCAGGATTTTTCCGGTCGGCGTGCGCGGCATTTCTTCCTGGGAGATGAAGATGACCTCTTTGGGCCGCTTGTAGCCGGCCAGTTTCTCCCGGCAGCACTCCATGATGTCCTTTTCGGTGATGCTCTGGGGATCGACCCCCGGCCGGGTGATGACCACGGCGGCCACCTTCTCTCCCCACTTCTCATCGGGCAGACCCACCACCGCGCAGTCGAACACGCATTCGTGGCTGCCGACGGCCTCCTCCACCTCGCTGGGATAGACGTGCTCGCCGCCGGTGATGATCATGTTGTCCTTGCGGTCGACGATGTGGAAGAACCCGTCCTCGTCGCGGGTGGCCATGTCGCCCGCGGAAAACCATCCCTGGTGGAAAGCGCTCGCCGTCTTCTCCGGCAGCTTATAGTACTCCTTGAACAGCATCGGCCCGCGGGAGAAAAGCTCGCCCACGTGTCCAACCGGCACTTCGTTTTTATCGTCATCCAGGATTTTGACGAATTCCGTACCCAAGGATTCGAAGCCGATCGATCCGAGCTTCTTCATCTGATACTCCGGCTTGAGCACGGTGACGATGCCGGCTTCGGTCGATCCATAGGCCTCGTAAAGCTGCACGCCGGGGAAAAACTCCATGATGGCCAGCTTCATGCTCTTGCGCACGGGGGCCGACGAGCACAGCAGCTTGCGGATGGAGCTGCGGTCGTGCCGGCGGGCATCCTCCGGTGCGCTGAGGATCAGGTTGTAGTGGGTCGGGATGAGCGATATGAACGTGATCTTCTCGCGGGCGACGATTTCCAAGATCTCTTCCGCCCGGAACGAACGGGCCGGATGGATGTACACCGACGCGCCGATGTAGGTGAACGTGAAGGTGAAAAACGTTGAGTTGATGTGGCACAGCGGCATGACGTTCATGCAGACGTCGTGCTCGTTGAAGCCGAAGTCGATGGCATTGATGAGATAAAAGGCGATGTGCGACTCGTGGGTGCGCACCACGCCCTTGGGCCTGCCGGTGGTCCCGGAGGTGTAGATCAGGATCCAGTCGTCCTGGGGCAGCACCTCGCCCGGCGGCTCGGTCTCCGGGGCGCCGGCGATGAACTCCTCGTAGGAGCGGTACCCGGGCACGGGCCGGCCGACGACGATATAGTTGTCGGCCGGGATGTTTTCCAGCCGCGGCCGGATCGGCTCCAGCATGTTGACGAACTCGTCGTGAACGATGAACGCCTTGGCGTCGGCGTTGCCCACGATGTATTCCACATCGGCGCTGGTCAGCCGGAAGTTGATCGGGACGATGACGATGCCCGTCTTGGCCGTGGCGAGGAAGGCTTCGACGATCTCGATGCTGTTCTCCAGCAGCACCGCAACCTTGTCGCCCTTTTTCAAGCCGAGGTCCGACAGCCGGTGGGCCAGCTGGTTGACCCGGCGGTTGACCTCCGGATAGGTGAAGCCGCGTTCGTGATCCTTCAGCGCAACGGTATGCGGGAACTTCTTCGCGTTGACCTTCAGGATCTGACCCAGGTTGAGCCAACTCGCCATAAACACCTCTCTTTTCAGCTCATCGCCCATGGCGGATAGCCGAAGCAGGAGAACACCTTTCCGATAGCCTATGAACCATGAACTATGAGCTATGGGCTATGAGCTACAAACTATGAGCTCATTTCAGGCTGATTCTAGCATCCACCACCCACGCCTGGTCGCCAAAAGCCATGATCGGATTCAGATCCATCTCCTGGATTTCAGGCAGATCGGCCAGCAGCTGCGACAGCCGTTGCAGGATCTCCACCAGCTTTTCGCGGTTGACGCCGGCTTGCCCCCGGACGCCGCTGAGCAGCGCAGCGCTCTTGACGGCGGAAAGCATTTCACGGGCCTCCGGAGCGCTGATCGGGGTGAGGTTGAAAACCACATCCTTCAGGACTTCGACATGGATGCCGCCCAAGCCGAACACGACCGCATGGCCCAGGCCTTCCTCGGCTTTGGCGCCCATGATGATCTCGATCCCGCCCGGCAGGTATTTCTGCACGAAGAAGCGCAGGTCCGGGGCCGTGATGGCCTTTTGCATTTGAGCGGCGGCGCGCTTCACGGCGCTGGCGCTGCCGAGGTTGACGGCCACCCCGCCCATATCGCTCTTGTGCAGGACGGATGCGGCGTCGGCCTTGACCACCACCGGGAATCCGATCTTGGCAGCGGCCTCGGCGGCCTCGGCCGGTCCGGCCGCCAGGCGCCACTTGGCGGTCGGTATTTGGTAGGCGTCGAGGATGCCGTAGACCTCCGCGGCCGCCAGCTGCGCGCGGCCGGCGGCCCGGGCCTTGGCCGCGATCTTGCGGGCCTTGTCCGGCTGGACGTCGGCGAAGCTCTGGGGGGCGGCCGTTTCGCGGCTGCGGATGACCTGGTACTGCACGAGAGCCGCCATGGCTCGGGCGGCTTCGCCGGGCAGCGGGAAGCACGGAACGCCGCCTTCGCGCAGGATGCGGACGACCTCGGACCACTGCTGCCGGTCGGTCATGAGGTTGCAGACCAGCGGCTTGCGGCGCTGCTGGCTGACGGCGACGATCTCGCGGGCGATGCTTTCGTTGTCCACGAAGAACGGGGTCACGAAGTTGACGAAGACGCCGTCGAAGCTGTCGTCCGCCATCATGGCGTCCATGCAGGCCCGGTAGTGCTGGGCCGTGCCGGTGGCGAGCACATCCACCGGGTTGCCGATCGAGGCCTCGGGGTAGAGCTTCTCCTTAAGCCGGGCGCGGGTCGGCTCCGAGAGCGGGGGCAGGGTGCAGCCGGCGGCGACCAGCACGTCGGTCGCGATGACCGCCGGGCCGCCGGTGTTCGTGATGATGCCGATCCGGTTGCCCCGGGGGATCGGCTGGGTGGCGAAGGCGGCCGCGGCCTGGATCAGGTGGCCCTCGTCGCGGAAGGAGAGCACGCCGGCTTTCTTAAAGATCAAATCGGTGGCGATGTCCTCCTTGGCGAGGCCGCCGGTGTGGGAGGCCGCGGCCTTGGCGCCCTCCTGGGTGCGGCCGGCCTTCATCGCCAGGATGGGCTTGCGCGCGGCGACCGCGGTGGCGGTCTTCATGAAGTTGGCCGGGTCGCGCAGGCCTTCGACATAGGTGACGATGACGCGGGTGCCCTCGTCCTCGCCGAGGTAGCTCATGATTTCGGGGATGGTCACGTCCACGGCGTTGCCGTTGGAGGCGTAGATGCGCGTGCCCACGCCCATCTGCGCAAAGGCCTGGTGGATGACCTCGGCCACGCCGCCGCTCAGGGCGACGATGGAGATGAAGCCCGGGTCCGGCTTCGTGAACGTGAAGTTGCAGTAGGCGCGGATCGCGGCGTCGGTGTTGATGACGCCCTGGCAGTTCGGCCCCAGGATGCGGATGCCGTAGCGCCGGGCGCGCTCCAGGAAATCCTTCTCGATGGCGGCGCCCTCGGGGCCGGTCTCGCCGAACCCGCCCGAGTTGATGATGATGTGCTTGACGCCCTTCTTGCCGCAGTCCTCAACGGCCTGGGGCACGAACTTGGCGGGGATGACCATGTGTACGACGTCGACCTCGCCCGGGCAGTCCAGGATCGACTTGTAGGCCTTGATCCCGCGGATCTCGTCCGCGCTGGGGTTGATCGGGTAGATGCTGCCCCGGAAGCCGAAATCGATCAGGTTCTTGATCACCCGGTTGCCGATGGAAAGCTCCTTGGACGAAGCGCCGATGACGGCCACGGCCTTGGGTCGAAATAAGGACTCCAGCATATCATCCTCCTTCGAATTTGTTTCGTGCTGCGGATTTCGAATTTGGCTGCACTTGGCATGGATTGCATGCCTGTTTCCCGCTTAACCGTGCCGCCGCTCCTGAAGCTGCTCGATGAAGGCCTCGACGTTGGTCTTGGTCTGCTCGTCGGAGATCATCCGCAGGTCGTTCAGGTCGCCGTTGATGGTCAGGCTCGGAATGCCGGTCTGCTTCTCCAGACGCTGGGGCATGCCGTAGCGGCAATTGGAATTGTTGGGGCAGGTCTTGGCATCGTGGTAGATGATGCCGTCGACCTTGAAAAACTCCAACATTTTCCGGATGTACGCCTCCTTGGCCTCGTCCGCGCGCACGATGAACAGCTCGGTATAGGCGCGCGCCATGCTGTTGAAGGGGTCCTGCGGGTCCAGGGCCGAGAAAATCCAGCTGTTGCAGTAGGTGGAGGCGAGCACGTTGGCGTTGAGCGCCGCAAAGAGCTGGGAATGGGCGCTCAGCCGGCCCCACACCGGCATTCCGTCCCAGTAAATGCGGAATTTCTCGTTTTCGAGCGCGCCTTCGCCCTTTTTTATGCGCTCCTCCAGCTCGGCTAGAAGGATCTTGTAGACATCGACGGCCTTCTGGGTTCCGCGGCCCACCACGGCCGGTCCCATGAGGGTCGTGCCGTCGAAAAAGGTCAGGGGCGCCGGCTTGGCCGAGGCCGTGTCGAGAATTTTCTTCCACAGCTCCGAGCACTCGCGCGACAGGGCCACCGTGCGCTTCAAATCATCCAGCTGGAATTTCCGGCCGGCGATCTTCTCCAGGGGCGGGACCAGGGCCTCCAGCTGCTTGGCGATCGAGTAGATGTGCTTCTCGGTGACCTCGCCCACCCCGCGGTAGGTGTGGACGCCCAGCACCGGCGCATCGAATTTTTCCCCGTACCAGTTGAACCAGTCCTGGACGTCCCGGCACTGGTTGGTGTTGAACACCAGCACGTCGGGTTTCGGGACGGTCTTGATGCCGAAGGCTTTTTCGAGGGGCGTGACGCCTTTGAGGAAGGCGCCGATGTCGGCGGTGAGATACGAGCAGATGTCGGGCGAATAGCCGATGGCGTTCGCCTCCGGGATGAACTCCGTCGCCATCCGGGTGGCGCCCAGCATGGCCGAGTGGGTCTCCGGAAAATAGACCTGGAAGCCGAAGGCGCGCAGGATTTCGGCCGGGCCGACGCTCGTGCACCAGGCGATCTTGGGCGCGCCTTTTTGGGCGGCGGCGTCCAGCTCCAGGTAGTAGTCGCGCATGAAGTTGTTGAGATCCGCGGCAGCCGCTATTTTTTTGCGAACGACTTTTTTCTCTTCTGGCATGGTGAATCCTCCCATCTATTCTCTTTCGTTGGATCCGTTCATCGCATACAGCGCGGCGCCGATGGCGCCGGTCAGCTGGGGTTTTTCGGGAACCAGGATGGGGCGCCCGATGAGCTCTTCCATCATCCGCACGAGGTGGGGGTTGTGGGCCACCACCCCGCCCGTCATGACGACGTTCTGGGAGAGGGAGTCCATTTCCAGCACCCGGCGAATGACCGAAAAAAACACCCCCTTGACGATGTCCTCGATCTTCTTGCCGTGGCGGATGTTCTCGAGTACTTCGGTTGCCGAAAAGACCGTGCAGAAGCTGCCCAGCTTGACCATGTCCGTCGAGCGCTCGGCCAATCCATTCATGCGCTCCAGGGGGATGTCGAGCCGTGCGGACATCTCCTCTAAAAAGGCGCCGGTGCCGGCGGCGCACTTGCGGTTCATCTTGAAGCTGATGCGGCGTCCGGCCTCATCCAGCTTGATGACCTTGTTGTCCTGGCCGCCGATGTCGATGATGGAGATGGCCATCGGGAAGTAGTGGAAGCAGCCGCTGGCATGACAGCCGATTTCGGTGCGGGAGTCGCGGGCGAAGTCGACGTTGTGGCGGCCGTAGCCCGTCGATATGGCGTTGGCGACGGCGCTTTCGGCGGCGCCGGCCATCTCCAGGGACTGCATCAGGCATTGGCGGGCCGTGGCCGTGAAATCGGTGCCCGATTTCTGAACGGCGTGGCCGACCAGGGTCTTGGCCGCGTCCAGGATCGCCACCTTGGTGCGCGAAGCCCCGACATCCGCGCCGACATAAAGGGGTGCCTTGTTCACCATCGGATCGTCACCGCAGGGATTTCCTAGGCCTTCTTCCTGGACTCGATGCTGGACTCCAGGCCCTTCACCAGGGACAGCAGGGTCTTGTTGAACGGGGTGTCGATTCCCGCGCGCTCGCCGTACTCCACGAACTTGCCGTTGATATAGTCCACCTCGGTGCGCCGGCCGGCCTCGATGTCCATCAGCATGGACGGCTTGTGATCGCCGGCCTTGCTCATGTATTCGATCGCGTGCGGGTAGAAGTCCCAGCCCAGGTTGATTTCGTTCGCGCGCGCCACCCGGATGCATTCCTTCACGAGGGCATTGACGGTCTGGAAGACGATCGGATCGGTCATGGCGCGGTTCATGGTGAGGCCGGTCACGGCGCACACCGGGTTCATGCAGGCGTTCAGCACGCCCTTGCGCCAGACCATGGAGATGATCTCCTGCGTCGCCTCGGTGGTCAGGCCGCAGTCGGACAGCGCCCGGGCGATCGCCACCGTGGCGCCCTTGGATGCCGGGTCGAGCTCCTGCAGGAAATGCGGCGGGTGGTGGAACGGCAGGCGCACGTGGCCCGGCGCCACCAGGCCGCAGCCGTAATTGACCACTGCCCGCATGACGCCAGCGCGCCCCAAGACCTTGGTGAGCTCCAGCTCCGTGTCGATGCCGTTCTGCCAGCTGATGACGTACATGCCCTGTTTGTAAAATCCCTCGATGGCGGAGGCGATCAGGGGCAGGGCATTGGCTTTGACGGTGATGAAGATCACCTCCGGCCGGTAGGCGGCCAGGTCATCGATCGATAGACAGGTGCGGGTGACCTTATGCTGAAAGGCCTCGGCGCCCTCCAACCGGATGCCGGGGTCGAGCGCGGGGGCCAGCAGGGCCGGCACCACGTCGCACAGAGTGACCTCGAAGCCGCCCCTGGCGAGAAAGGCCGCGACGATGCAGCCCACCGGACCGGCCCCGACCACCGCGAAGCGGGTGGGTTTGAATTCGGATGGTTGTGGCATGCCGTGTCCTCCTTGGCTCTTCTATGGATCGTCCACCTCGGGTGGAGGACCCGCGGAAGTTCTAACAATGAGGTTCCGGGTTCACGGTTCAGCGGTTTGGCCATGCCTTTTCAACCGTGAACCGTGAACGTTGAACCGTGAACCCTTGCCCTCAACGCAGCTGCTTGGGGCGTTCGTCGACGACCCGCAGCGCCTTGCCTTCGCTGCGGTTGATGAATTTGGCCTCCACCAGCTCGACGTCGACGCCGATGCCCATCATCCCCTTGATATGGGCCATGACCTTGGCGGCGATTTCCAAACGCTTGGCCGGGCCGGCGTCGTAGACTTCTTTCTTCGCCTCCACCTGGACGATGAGTTGATCGAGATAGCCTTTCTTGCGCACCACCAGGCGGTACTGGGGTTCCACCTCGGGGATCTCGAGCAGCAGGGATTCGATCTGGGAGGGGAACACATTGACGCCGCTGATGATCAGCATGTCGTCCGAGCGCCCGAAAATCTTGTCCATCTTGATGAACGTGCGGCCGCAGGGGCACTGCTCGCGCCGCAGGCGCGTGATGTCCTTGGTGCGGTAGCGCAGCAGCGGCATGGCGCGCCGCTGCAGGGAGGTGAAGACCAGTTCGCCCTTTTCCCCCAGGGGCACGGGCTCGAGGCTGACCGGGTCGACGATCTCGGCCAGGAAGTGGTCCTCGTTGAGGTGGATGCCGTCCTGCGCCACGCAGTCGAAGCCGACGCCGGGGCCGCCCTGTTCGGTCAGCCCATAGGCCTCGTGGGCCTTGATCCCCATGCGCTCTTCGATCTCCTGGCGCATGGCCGTGGACCAGGGCTCCGCGCCGAAGACGCCGACGCGCAGGGGCAGCTCGCGGATGTCCACCTTCATCTCCGCCGCGCGTTCGGCGATCGTCAGCGCGTAGGAGGGCGTCGAAAAAAGCCCCGTGGCGCCGAAGTCCTTCATGAGGGTGATCTGGCGCTCCGTGAGGCCGGAGCTCGTCGGCACCACCGCGCAGCCGATGCGGCTCAGGCCCTGGTGGAAGCCCAGGCCGCCGGTGAAAAGCCCATGACCGTAGGCGTTCTGGGCGATGTCGTCGGGCCGCACGCCGGCCGCCCACAGATTGCGCGCCATGCACTCGGTCCACTGGTCCAGGTCCTCGGCCGTGTAGGGGCCGGTGATCGGCTTGCCGGTGGTGCCCGAGGAGGCGTGCACGCGGACGACCTCTTTCAGCGGCACCGCGCACAGGCCGAAGGGATAGTTGTCGCGCAGGTCGTTCTTGACCGTGAAAGGAAGCCTGGCCAGATCGTCCAAGGATTTGACGCCGTTCGGCTTGATCCCGGCTTCGTCCAGCTTGCGGCGGTAGAACGGCACCCGTTCGTACACCCAGGCTACGGTTTCCTTGAGCTTGCGAAGCTGGAACTTCTGAAGCTCGGCGGTCGGCATCGTCTCGAACTTTTCATCCCAGTATTTCCGGCTGTCCTCTTTGACTGCGCGCGATTGGGTCGCCATAATGGTTCATCCTCCCCCGGTTGGTTCCTCCGTGCACGGCGCTCCGGCACGGGCTTTCGGTTATCCGCGATGCGGTGCGGTTGAGTCTCGGTATCTCAAGCGTTCTTGGCGGCTTCAAACCCCAGGTCGAAGGCCCTGAGGTTGCCCTCCAGAAAAGCCGCCTTGGTCTTGCGCTGCATGGCCGCCTTGACGTTTTCGACGCTCAACGGCAGCACGGCGGTCTGCGTCAGCGCGCCCAGCAGGACCATGTTCACCGACAGGACGTTGCCGGCCTCGCGGGCCAGCGCGGTGGCATTGAAGGCGATCAACCGCGCGACCTTGGAGCGGATCAACTCCTGAAGTTGCTTCAAATCCGGATAAACGCCCTGGCCGATGTTGACCGTGAAGGGCATCAGCGGCGCCAGGTTGGTGATGGCGACCGAATTGCGGTTGCACTTGGCGAGCGCCCGCAGGGTCTCCGCGGGTTCGAAGCCCATCAGCACGTCGGCGTCGCCGTCGGAGATGATCGTGCTGTGGGCGCTGCCGAAAATGAGCGCGGACTCGACCACCCCGCCGCGCTGGGCCATGCCGTGGATTTCGCTCATGCGCATGGGCACTCCCGCCAGCCGCGCCGCTTCCCCCAGGACGCTCGATGCCAGCAGGTTGCCCTGTCCGCCGACCGCTACCATTACAAGTCGTTTGGTTTCCATAGATTCCTTAATTATTGGATGGTTGGGTATATTGGGTGTTTAGTGTTTAGTGTTGGGTGTTTAGTGTTTGGTGTTTGGTGTTTGGTGTTTTGGGATAGAGGGTTCAGCAAAAGAGAAAGTGTCTGTTTCGTCTTTCCTGAACCCCGAACCCTGAACCCTATTTTGCACCCGTCAGTGCTCCCGTCACTTATTGCTTCCCCCCCTCCTTTACCGGCAGGATCGCGTTCTCCGGGCAGATCTGGGCGCAGAGGGCGCAGCCGGTGCAGAGGTTCGCGTCGATCTTGATGCGCTCGTTCCAGACATAAAAGGCCGGGCAGGCCAGCCGCGTCATGCACACGCGGTGGTTGCGGCACTTGTCGCTGACCTGGAACGGCTTGCGCCGGGGCAGCTTCAGGCTCGCGGCGTAGAGCACGCACAGCTCCTGGGAGATGATCACGGAGACCCCTTTGAACTGCAGCGCCTCCTTGATCGCCTCGATGCTCTTCTTCACCTTATACGGCTTGACGACCGTCACGTGCGGCACGCCCAGGGCGCGCACGACGGCCTCGATGGACACCCGGCCGAAGCCCTCCATCTTCAACTGGCTCATGTCCACCCCGGGGTTCGGCTGGTGGCCGGTCATGGCGGTGGTGCCGTTGTCCAGGATGACGAGGGTCAGGTCGTGCTGGTTGAAAACGGCGTTGATCAGCCCGGGGATGCCCGAATGGAAGAAGGTGGAGTCGCCGATGAACGAGACGACCTTGCGGCCGCTGGCCTTCGAGAATCCCCCGGCCGTGCCGGTGGAGGACCCCATGCAGATCAGGTAGTCGGCCATCGATAGCGGCGGCAGCAGCCCCAGCGTGTAGCAGCCGATATCGCTCGGATAAAGGGTCTCGATGCCCAGCTCTTCGGCGGCCTTGCGGACCTCGTAGTAGGTCGCGCGGTGGGAGCAGCCGGCGCAGAGGGTCGGCGGCCGCTGGGGGATGGGCGGGAGGTCGGAAACATCGACCGGCACCCGGGCTTTCCAGGGCACCCCGAAGTAGTCGCCGACGACGCGCCGGACCATGGCCGGATCGAATTCGTAGAGCCGCGAGAACAGCTCCGGCGCCTTGCCGCGGATGGGAAGCGTGAGGCCGGCTTCCTGGGCGATGGCCTTGGCGCCTTCCTCCAGGTAGGGCTCGCCCTCCTCGACCACGAGCACTTTCGAGCAGCCCTGCAGAAAGTCGCGGATCTGGCGCGGGGGGAGCGGATGCGAGAATCCGATCCGGAGCACGCGGACCTTGGCCGCGATGCCGAGCTCGGCCACCGCGTCCTTGACGTAGTTGTAGCTGACCCCGTTGCACAGGATGCCCCAAGGGCCGTCGCCTTCGCGCAGGTTCCAGGGCGAGGTCTCCGCCAGCTCGCGCGCCTTCTCGAAATTCTGGAGCAGCTTGACGTGCAGCTTGCGCGAAACCGCCGGCACCGTTACCAGGTTGAGCGGGTCCTTGGTGAAGCTGCCCTGGGTTTTGCGCGGCCGGATAGGGCCTAGAGTGACGACGCCGGAAGAGTGGTTGATGCGCGTGGTGGTGCGCAGCAGCACCGGCTCCTGAAGCTGTTCGGAGAGCTCGAAGGCGTCCGCGACCATGCGGTGGGCTTCCTCGACCGAGGACGGCTCCAGCATGGGCAGGCCGGATATTTTGGCGTAGTAGCGGTTGTCCTGTTCGTTCTGGCTGGAGAACATGGCGGGATCGTCGGCGGTCAGAATGACCATGCCGCCCTTGACCCCCACGTAGGCCAGCGTCATCAGGGCGTCGGCCGCCACGTTGAGGCCTACGTGCTTCATCACGGCCATGCTGCGCACGCCGCAGGCCGCGGCGCCGGCCGAAACCTCCACGGCCACTTTCTCGTTGGTGCAGTATTCGAAGTGCAGGTCGCTCTCACGGGACATCTGGAAGAAATTGAGCGAGAGCTCCGAGGACGGCGTGCCCGGATAGGTGCTGGTGAAGGCGACGCCCGCCTCGATGGCCCCGCGGGCGATGGCCTCGTTGCCGAGCAGCATCATCTGGTCGCCGGGTTGGTCGGTCAACAGCTTGTGCATGGGCGATTCCTTTCAAGTTCCTTTCTGGCTGGTCTGGGTCACGGCACCATGATCGGCCGCTGGCGGATCCGGCGGCCGTGAACCATGTCAAAGACATCGTTGATCTGATCCAGCGGGAAGGTCTTCACAAACGGGCCGAGGCGGACCTTGCCGCTGAGCACGAGATCCAGGGCCGCCGGGTAGTGCTCGGGGATGCAGCCCCAGTTGCCGCGGGCCGTGGCATGAAACGCCATCAGGTTCGAGAAACGGAGGTTGACCGAGTCCATGGTGAACCCGACCACCGCCAGCGAGGCCCCGTAGGTAAGCAGGCCGAAGGCGGTCTGCTGGCCGGCGGCCGTGCCCGAGGTTTCGAAGATCTTCCACTCCGTGCGCCGACGGCCTTTTGACTTGATCACATCGGAAACAGCCTTGCGCAGATCCTTGAACGGCATCTGCGCGGCGTTGAAGGTCTGGTCGGCGTAGCCGCTGATGGCGTCGAGCTTCTGCGCATCGACATCGATGGCCAGGACCAACGCCCCCAGCGCCTTGGCGATCTGAACGCCGAATCCGCCCACCCCGCCGACTCCGATGAAGATGGCGGTGTCCTGGTCGGTGAGTCCCGATTCGTGGATGGCCTGATACGGGGTCGTCAGGGCGTCGGCCACCACGGATAGTTCAGCCAGGCTGACGCCCGCAGCGCCGGCGGGCTTGCCGTCGCTGCCCAGCGGCACCTCGCAGAGCTGCTTGGCCGGCACCACGATGTGCGTGGCAAACCCGCCCTGGATGTCGTTGCCGGGCATTTTCTGCGCGGCGCAGATGTTGCCGAAGCGGCGCCGGCAGACATCGCATTCCCCGCAGGGCATCACCGCCGGAACGATGACCGCTTGGTTGGACCAGCGCTCCGCGCCCGGCCCCACGGCATCGACCATGCCGCTGATCTCATGCCCCAGCGTCAGGGGCAGCGGCGATTTGGTGCGCACGCCGTCGTAGTAAAATCCGAGATCGGTGTGGCAGACGCCGCAGCCGACCACCCGCAGCCGGACCTCGCCGGCGCCCGGCGCCGGCAGCGGGGCTTCCACGCGTTGCAGGGGTTTCTTGGGTTCCACCATCTGCCAGGAAATCATGCTCATGACGATCCCTCCCTTGTTTACCGCCCCTTGAATTCCGGCCGGCGCTTTCCGACCGAGGACAAGCCCTCGAGCGCGTCGGCGGTGGCGAAGATATCCTTCAAACGCGCCAGCTCGACCTCGACCGCTTCCCGCATCGGCAGACCCGCCTGGCGGTCGACGATTTCGTCGGCGATGCGCAGGGCCACCGGCGCCTTGTAGCCAAGCATCTTCAAAATCTTGCCGGCCAAGTCGGCGTTCACCCCGTCCGGGATCTTGCCGGAGAGCAAGTCCGGAACGCGGGCCTTTTCGAACAGCTGGGCGAACGGTTTGAATTTTTCCGGGATCGGCCGGGCGCGGTACTTGTCCGGTCGGCCAGCGGCGACCAGGGCCTGGATGGCGGCGTCCACCTCGGCCGGCGGCACCAGGCGCGTGACGATGCCGAGCGCCTGGGCGTCCGCAGCGCTCAGGGCCGCACCCGTAAAGGCGAAATACTTGGCCAGCTCCGGGCCGACGTGGCGCGCCGCGCGCAGCATGCCGCCGAGCCCCGGATAGATGCCGATGCCGGTTTCCGGAAAGGCCATGGAGCCGGCCGGCGTGGCGATGATCGCCTGGCAGGCCAGCGCCAATTCGCTGCCGCCGCCGAGCGAAAGCCCGTCGAGCAGCGCGATGGTGAGTTTCTTGGACTCTTCGATGCGCAGGAAGAGCTCGTGCCCCTTGCGGGTGAACGCGACGATGTCCGGGATGCGGCCGGCCTTGATCTTTTCCACGAAGTAGCGGATGTCGGCGCCGGCCACGAAGGCCTTGCCGGCGCCCTGGAAGACGACGGCCTGGACGCCCGGATCGGCCTCGGCTTCGTCGAACCGCCGGCCAAGCTGGGCGACGACCGCTTCGTTGAGGGCATTCATAGCCTCCGGCCGGTTGAGCGTGATGAAAGCCACGCCGTTCTTGACCTCGAGGTCCACGAAGCTGAACTCAAACGGTTTTCCCAGTGCATGCTGCCTTTCGAGCAGGGCCGGCATCTTGAAGTCCGGGTATTTGCGGCAGACCGCTTGGACCACTTCGTAGGTCTTGGCGATGCCGATCTGATTCATGATCTCGAAGGGGCCGAGGATCCAGCGCAGGCCGATCTTGGCGCCGCGGTCGGTGTCTTCGATGGTGGCGACCCCTTCGTCCACCAAGGCGGCGGCCACTCCCAGGCAGACGCCCTGAAAGCGGTCGATGACGGCCGCCAGCTTGGATTCATCCACCGGCCCCTCGATCTTCCAGTTTTCCTTCTTCTCCATCTGGGCTTTCAGGATCGGCGCCGGGGCGTAAAACGGCCCGAGCTCGTTTCCCAGGGTGGTGGCGGCGTGCACGGCAATCGGGATTCCGGTGACGTTCATGAGCTGGAAAGGCCCCATGCCGATTTTGAAGGCGCGCTTGCCGCCCTCCTCGATCGTCGCGAGGTCGGCCAGTCCCTCTTCAAGCATGCGGGCGGCTTCGTTCAGAAACGGCACGAAGAAGCGGTTCACGGCAAAGCCGGGGGCGTCCTTGACGAGGATCGCGGTCTTGCCGTGCAGCTTGGCCGCCAGCAGCGATTTTTCAACGGTCTCACGGCTGGTGCCGCTGTGCGGGATCACCTCGAGCAGCCGGTTCTTGGCCGGGTGGTAGAAATAGTGCAGGCCGACGAAGCGGTCCGGCCGCGAGGTTTTTTCGGCGAACTCCCGGACATAGAAGCTCGATGTATTGGTGGCCAGGATGGTGGCGGGCGAGCAGATCTGGTCCAATTTTTTGAAAAGGTCCGCCTTGACCTGCTTGTCTTCGAAGACGGCCTCGATCACGATGTCGACATCGGCCAGCGCCTGGAAGTCGGTCGTGCCCGTCACCCGCGCGAGAACCTGGTCGACCTGCTCCGGTTTGAACAGCTTGCGCTCGACCCCTTCCTGCAGCAGCCGCCGGATGGTGCCCAGGCCGCGCTGGACGAACTCCTCATTCAAATCGACCATCACCACCGCGATGCCCTCTTGGGCGATTTTCTGGGCAATGCCGCTGCCCATGTTGCCGGCACCGACCACACCGATAGACTTGATCTGAGCCATTTATCCTCCTAAAGGGATAGATGCTGGATGCTCGATTCTGGATGCTCGATTGAGCCGGGGATGAATCATTCTTTATCCAGTATCCGGTATCCCGGATCGAACATCGTTGTTTTTACTTGTTCTTCCAGACCGGTTTGCGCTTCTCCTCGAAGCTGGCGATGCCCTCGAGCGTGTCGGCGGTTTTCATCAAGGTGTTCAGGAAAAGATCGGACACGCCCGCGAGCGCCGACGGGAAGGGCAGCCCCACGTGCTGCTTGACCGCACGCTTGTTCAGGCGGATGACGAGCGGACTGCTGTACTGGATTTCCTTGACCAGGGTTTCCACGGTTTCGGCCAGCTGGGCGTCTTCGACGCAGGTGGCGATGAATCCCATGCCCTTTGCGTCTTCGGCCAGGTACCGTCTGCCGGTGGTGCAGATCTCGATGGCCTTGCCCGGCCCGACGAGCTGCGGCAGACGGATGGCGGCATAAGGGGGGAAGAAGCCCAGCTTGATTTCGGGCTGTCCGAAGACGGCGCTTTTGCCGGCGACGACCATGTCGCAGGCGATGGCGGCTTCCATGCCGCCGCCGAGGCAGGCCCCGTGCACGGCGGCGATGGTGGGTACCTCCTGGCCCTCGATCAACTCCAGCATGCGGTTGAAGGTGGCGATCATGGCGTCGACCTGATCGGGCTTGTGGTCGGCGACCTCCACGCCGGCGCACCAGCTGGGGCCTTCGCCGGAGATGACCACGCACTTGAGCGCCTGATCGGTCTTCAGAGCTTCAAGCCCGGCGATCAGCTCCCTCATCATCTCGATGTTGAGGACGTTGTGTTTGGGCCGCGCGAGGGCGATGCGCGCGACGCCCCCGGACGAGTCGATTTTGATGAATTTGAAGTCGGTCATGGCGCGAATCCTTAAATGATGGTGTTTAGTGTATGGTGTTTAGTGTTTAGTTGTTGGTGTTTGGTTCTCGTTGATCAGTTGGAAATATGAAACGCCTCGCAGCGCCCTCAGTTTTCGCCTCGCACCAAACACCAAACACCAAACACCAAACACCAAACACAAAACACAAAAAATAAATTCTTAAGCCTTCACAAACACATAATTCAACTGCCCGTTCGGCAGCGTGTTGGCGACCGTCTTCATCGGCATGCCCACGGCGAGCTCGGCTTCCGGCACGTCCTTGCCGATGCGGCCGAAGACCTTGAAGTCGCCGTAGTCGAGCAGCGCGATGCAGTAGGGCACGTCGGCCTGGAAGCCGGCCGGGCCGTATTCCAGCTTGCTGAAGGAAACCAGCTTGCCTGGGCCGGTCACCTCGAACCATTCCATGTTGCTGGCCAGGCACTGGAAGCAGTCCGCGCGCGGCGGGAAAAAGACTTTGCCGCAGTCTTTGCAGCGGGTGCCGGCGATCTTGCCTTTTTCGAGGTAGTCGACGAAGTCGTTGGTCTTGGTCAGGGAGGTGAAGCTGACCGTGCCGAATTTCTTGAAGCGCTCATCGATTTTTGCTTTTTCCGCCATGAAACGTCTCCTTTTCCGCTCGGGAGAGGGGGCTTGCCGAATATCAGCGTCCGAAGATGCTGACGTTGCCGTACAGGCCGACGCCGCCGATATTGTGCACCAATCCGATCTCCGGGTCCTTGACTTGGATGGCTCCGGCCTCTCCGCGCAGCTGCAGCACGATGGTGCGGATCTGGCTGCCGCCGGTGGCGCCGATCGGATGCCCCTTGGAGAGGAGTCCGCCGTCGACATTCACCGGAATGGCTCCCTCCTTGTACGTCGCCCGGCTGCGGATCAGCTCCCGGCCCTCGCCGGGTTTGGCGAAGCCGAGATCCTCGTAGGCCATCATCTCCGCGATGGTGAAGCAGTCGTGGACTTCGGCCACGTCGATGTCCCGGGGGCCGACACCGGCCATCTGATAGGCCTGGCGCGAGGCTTCGCGCGCGACCGTCAGACCGGTGAAAAGATCGCGGCCGGCCAGATTGACGCTGGTGGTGGCCGCTCCCAGGCCCAGGATCCACACCGGTTTTGGGCAGAAGGCCCTGGCTTTTTCCTCGCTGGCGACGATGACGCAGGAACTGCCGTCGGCATTGGCGCAGCAATCCCCCACGCGCAGCGGGCTGGCCACCGGGCCGGCCATGCGGTCTTCGGGGTTGCTGAGGTTTTCGAGCGTGACCGGCTTGCGGTAAACCGCCTTGTCGTTGAGCGGCCCGTACGTGGACGCCTTGACCCGGATGAGGGCGAGGTCCTCCAGCGTGGTTCCGTAGGCCGCCATATGCGCGCGGGCATACAGGGCGTAATAGGCCGGCATCATGGTGCCGAAGGGGCTTTCCCACTGAATGTCGGCGCCGCGGCCCATGCGCTCCTGGGACTCGGCGGAGGAGATTTCCGACATCTTCTGGAACCCGATCACCGCGACCACGTCGTGCAGTCCCGATTTGACCAAGGAATAGGCCAGACGCAGCCCCATGCTGCTCGAGGAGCAAAGGCTTTCAACGTAAAAGGTCGGCTGGGGATTCAATCCGAGGTACTCGGCGAACACCCCCGCCGGCGAGCGCTGCTTGTCGTATTCAGGCGCCGAACAGATGACCGAGGCCTGAATATCCCTGGCGGTCAGGCGGGCATCGCGCATGGCATCCTTAAAGCCTTCGAAGGCCAGCTCGCGGACCGAGCCGGGATAGGCCCGCACAAACTCGCTTTGACCCACACCGATAATGGCGACACGTGACATGATTGGCTCCGGATTAAAGGGTAAAGAATGATGTTTAGGGTTTAGGGTTTAGGGTTTGGTGTTTAGTGTTTGGTGTTTGGTGTTTGGTGTTTGGAAGTTCGTTGGCTGCTCGCTTGACTC